>NZ_RXKV01000015.1:0-1683 GCF_016805595.1 Serratia sp. 4542 | reverse complement strand
AAAAAATATCAAGTCTTGAAGAGTGACTAACTGAAGTAAAATTCATGCAGTAAATCTTTGAGCATCGCTTCTCGAGTGGAAGCAAATCAAGCTTTTAATTGAAGAGTTTGATCATGGCTCAGATTGAACGCTGGCGGCAGGCTTAACACATGCAAGTCGAGCGGTAGCACAAGGGAGCTTGCTCCCTGGGTGACGAGCGGCGGACGGGTGAGTAATGTCTGGGAAACTGCCTGATGGAGGGGGATAACTACTGGAAACGGTAGCTAATACCGCATAACGTCGCAAGACCAAAGAGGGGGACCTTCGGGCCTCTTGCCATCAGATGTGCCCAGATGGGATTAGCTAGTAGGTGGGGTAATGGCTCACCTAGGCGACGATCCCTAGCTGGTCTGAGAGGATGACCAGCCACACTGGAACTGAGACACGGTCCAGACTCCTACGGGAGGCAGCAGTGGGGAATATTGCACAATGGGCGCAAGCCTGATGCAGCCATGCCGCGTGTGTGAAGAAGGCCTTCGGGTTGTAAAGCACTTTCAGCGAGGAGGAAGGTGGTGAACTTAATACGTTCATCAATTGACGTTACTCGCAGAAGAAGCACCGGCTAACTCCGTGCCAGCAGCCGCGGTAATACGGAGGGTGCAAGCGTTAATCGGAATTACTGGGCGTAAAGCGCACGCAGGCGGTTTGTTAAGTCAGATGTGAAATCCCCGGGCTCAACCTGGGAACTGCATTTGAAACTGGCAAGCTAGAGTCTCGTAGAGGGGGGTAGAATTCCAGGTGTAGCGGTGAAATGCGTAGAGATCTGGAGGAATACCGGTGGCGAAGGCGGCCCCCTGGACGAAGACTGACGCTCAGGTGCGAAAGCGTGGGGAGCAAACAGGATTAGATACCCTGGTAGTCCACGCTGTAAACGATGTCGATTTGGAGGTTGTGCCCTTGAGGCGTGGCTTCCGGAGCTAACGCGTTAAATCGACCGCCTGGGGAGTACGGCCGCAAGGTTAAAACTCAAATGAATTGACGGGGGCCCGCACAAGCGGTGGAGCATGTGGTTTAATTCGATGCAACGCGAAGAACCTTACCTACTCTTGACATCCAGAGAACTTTCCAGAGATGGATTGGTGCCTTCGGGAACTCTGAGACAGGTGCTGCATGGCTGTCGTCAGCTCGTGTTGTGAAATGTTGGGTTAAGTCCCGCAACGAGCGCAACCCTTATCCTTTGTTGCCAGCGGTTCGGCCGGGAACTCAAAGGAGACTGCCAGTGATAAACTGGAGGAAGGTGGGGATGACGTCAAGTCATCATGGCCCTTACGAGTAGGGCTACACACGTGCTACAATGGCATATACAAAGAGAAGCGACCTCGCGAGAGCAAGCGGACCTCATAAAGTATGTCGTAGTCCGGATTGGAGTCTGCAACTCGACTCCATGAAGTCGGAATCGCTAGTAATCGTAGATCAGAATGCTACGGTGAATACGTTCCCGGGCCTTGTACACACCGCCCGTCACACCATGGGAGTGGGTTGCAAAAGAAGTAGGTAGCTTAACCTTCGGGAGGGCGCTTACCACTTTGTGATTCATGACTGGGGTGAAGTCGTAACAAGGTAACCGTAGGGGAACCTGCGGTTGGATCACCTCCTTACCTAAAGATATTGATTCGAGTGGCGTGCTCACACAGATTGTCTGAT
>NZ_RXKV01000014.1:0-2950 GCF_016805595.1 Serratia sp. 4542 | reverse complement strand
TTGCTCTTTAACAATCTGGAACAAGCTGAAAATTGAAACATGACGGCTGAAATTTATCCCTCCGTAGATGTACTGGGATAAAGAGTAACCTGTCATAGAGTCTCTCAAATGTTTGCAGCGCGAACGATGGAAACATCTTCGGGTTGTGAGGTTAAGTGACTAAGCGTACACGGTGGATGCCTAGGCAGTCAGAGGCGATGAAGGGCGTGCTAATCTGCGAAAAGCGTCGGTAAGGTGATATGAACCGTTACAACCGGCGATACCCGAATGGGGAAACCCAGTGTGTTTCGACACACTATCATGTCATGAATACATAGTGGCATGAGGCGAACCGGGGGAACTGAAACATCTAAGTACCCCGAGGAAAAGAAATCAACCGAGATTCCCCCAGTAGCGGCGAGCGAACGGGGAGGAGCCCAGAACCTGAATCGGCTTGTGTGTTAGTGGAAGCGTCTGGAAAGTCGCGCAGCAAAGGGTGATAGCCCCGTACACTAAAATACACAGGTCGTGAGTTCGATGAGTAGGGCGGGACACGTGACATCCTGTCTGAATATGGGGGGACCATCCTCCAAGGCTAAATACTCCTGACTGACCGATAGTGAACCAGTACCGTGAGGGAAAGGCGAAAAGAACCCCGGCGAGGGGAGTGAAATAGAACCTGAAACCGTGTACGTACAAGCAGTGGGAGCACCTTCGTGGTGTGACTGCGTACCTTTTGTATAATGGGTCAGCGACTTATATTTTGTAGCAAGGTTAACCGTATAGGGGAGCCGTAGGGAAACCGAGTCTTAACTGGGCGATTAGTTGCAAGGTATAGACCCGAAACCCGGTGATCTAGCCATGGGCAGGTTGAAGGTTGGGTAACACTAACTGGAGGACCGAACCGACTAATGTTGAAAAATTAGCGGATGACTTGTGGCTGGGGGTGAAAGGCCAATCAAACCGGGAGATAGCTGGTTCTCCCCGAAAGCTATTTAGGTAGCGCCTCGTGAACTCATCTTCGGGGGTAGAGCACTGTTTCGGCTAGGGGGCCATCCCGGCTTACCAAACCGATGCAAACTCCGAATACCGAAGAATGTTATCACGGGAGACACACGGCGGGTGCTAACGTCCGTCGTGAAGAGGGAAACAACCCAGACCGCCAGCTAAGGTCCCAAAGTCATGGTTAAGTGGGAAACGATGTGGGAAGGCATAGACAGCCAGGATGTTGGCTTAGAAGCAGCCATCATTTAAAGAAAGCGTAATAGCTCACTGGTCGAGTCGGCCTGCGCGGAAGATGTAACGGGGCTAAACCATGCACCGAAGCTGCGGCAGCGACGCTTAGGCGTTGTTGGGTAGGGGAGCGTTCTGTAAGCCGTTGAAGGTGGCCTGTGAGGGTTGCTGGAGGTATCAGAAGTGCGAATGCTGACATAAGTAACGATAAAGCGGGTGAAAAGCCCGCTCGCCGGAAGACCAAGGGTTCCTGTCCAACGTTAATCGGGGCAGGGTGAGTCGACCCCTAAGGCGAGGCTGAAAAGCGTAGTCGATGGGAAACAGGTTAATATTCCTGTACTTGGTGTTACTGCGAAGGGGGGACGGAGAAGGCTAGGCTAGCCGGGCGACGGTTGTCCCGGTTTAAGCGTGTAGGGGGTGTGACCTGGTAAATCCGGTTACATACTAACCCTGAGGCGTGATGACGATGCACTACGGTGCAGAAGTAGTTGATGCCCTGCTTCCAGGAAAAGCCTCTAAGCTCTAGGTAACATTGAATCGTACCCCAAACCGACACAGGTGGTCAGGTAGAGAATACCAAGGCGCTTGAGAGAACTCGGGTGAAGGAACTAGGCAAAATGGTGCCGTAACTTCGGGAGAAGGCACGCTGGCATGTAGGTGAAGTCCCTTGCGGATGGAGCTGAAGCCAGTCGAAGATACCAGCTGGCTGCAACTGTTTAATAAAAACACAGCACTGTGCAAACACGAAAGTGGACGTATACGGTGTGACGCCTGCCCGGTGCTGGAAGGTTAATTGATGGGGTCAGCCGCAAGGCGAAGCTCTTGATCGAAGCCCCAGTAAACGGCGGCCGTAACTATAACGGTCCTAAGGTAGCGAAATTCCTTGTCGGGTAAGTTCCGACCTGCACGAATGGCGTAATGATGGCCAGGCTGTCTCCACCCGAGACTCAGTGAAATTGAACTCGCTGTGAAGATGCAGTGTACCCGCGGCAAGACGGAAAGACCCCGTGAACCTTTACTATAGCTTGACACTGAACATTGAGCCTTGATGTGTAGGATAGGTGGGAGGCTTTGAAGCGTGGACGCCAGTCTGCGTGGAGCCATCCTTGAAATACCACCCTTTAATGTTTGATGTTCTAACTCGGCCCCGTGATCCGGGGTGAGGACAGTGTCTGGTGGGTAGTTTGACTGGGGCGGTCTCCTCCCAAAGAGTAACGGAGGAGCACGAAGGTTAGCTAATCACGGTCGGACATCGTGAGGTTAGTGCAAAGGCATAAGCTAGCTTGACTGCGAGAGTGACGGCTCGAGCAGGTACGAAAGTAGGTCTTAGTGATCCGGTGGTTCTGAATGGAAGGGCCATCGCTCAACGGATAAAAGGTACTCCGGGGATAACAGGCTGATACCGCCCAAGAGTTCATATCGACGGCGGTGTTTGGCACCTCGATGTCGGCTCATCACATCCTGGGGCTGAAGTAGGTCCCAAGGGTATGGCTGTTCGCCATTTAAAGTGGTACGCGAGCTGGGTTTAGAACGTCGTGAGACAGTTCGGTCCCTATCTGCCGTGGGCGTTGGAAGATTGAGAGGGGTTGCTCCTAGTACGAGAGGACCGGAGTGAACGCACCACTGGTGTTCGGGTTGTCATGCCAATGGCATTGCCCGGTAGCTAAGTGCGGAAAAGATAAGCGCTGAAAGCATCTAAGCGCGAAACTTGCCTCAAGATGAGTCTTCCCTGGGCCTT
>NZ_RXKV01000013.1:0-433164 GCF_016805595.1 Serratia sp. 4542 | reverse complement strand
GTCAAGCGTTTATTTCGCTTTTCTCTCGCTGACCCGGCGGCTTGTCAGTCGTTGTTCCCGGTCAGTGGAGGCGCATTATAGGGAGTTCTCGGCGGGCCGCAACCCCTAATTGCAAAAAACTTTTCAATCGCTCAAATAATCACCCGAAATGCCTTTTTAGGATGTTTATTAGTCAAAAAATACCACTTTTAGCACAGTAATAGCGGCAAACCCTGTAAATAGGGACAAACGAAGATAAAGAAAAGGGAGCGGTCACCCGCTCCCTTTCATCTTTATTACGCTCGATTGCCGTTATTGGCGTGCAACGATATGGTCGTTTTCCACATCCAACGTGACCAGCTTGCCGGGGATCAGCTTACCGGACAGGATTTGCTGCGCCAGCGGGTTCTCGATCTCCTGCTGAATAGCGCGTTTCAACGGACGCGCACCATATACAGGGTCGTAACCCGTTTTGCTCAACAGCGCCAGGGCCGGTTCGGTCATGGTCACTTCGTAACCGCGCTCTTCCAAACGCTTGTAGAGACGCGACAGCTGAATCTTGGCAATTGCAGCAATGTGTTTCTCGCCCAGCGGATGGAACACCACCACTTCGTCGATACGGTTGATGAACTCCGGACGGAAGTGGTGACTCACCATCTCCATCACCGACTCTTTCATCTGCGCGTAGTTCATCTGACCGAAATGCTCCTGGATCAGATCTGAGCCCAGGTTGGACGTCATGATCACCACAGTATTGCGGAAATCGACGGTACGGCCTTGACCATCGGTCAGTCGGCCGTCATCCAACACCTGCAACAGAATATTGAATACGTCCGGGTGCGCTTTCTCGACTTCATCCAGCAGAATCACCGAATAAGGCCGGCGGCGCACGGCCTCCGTGAGGTAACCGCCCTCTTCATAGCCGACATAACCCGGAGGCGCGCCGACCAGACGAGAAACGGAGTGTTTCTCCATAAACTCGGACATGTCGATACGCACCATGGCGTCGTCGCTGTCGAACAGGAACGAAGCCAGCGCTTTGCAGAGCTCGGTTTTCCCCACCCCGGTCGGGCCGAGGAACAGGAACGAACCGATCGGCCGGTTAGGATCGGACAATCCGGCGCGGCTGCGGCGAATAGCATTCGAGACCGCGCTGACCGCTTCGTCCTGGCCGATAACCCGCGAATGCAGCTCTTGCTCCAGGCGCAGCAGTTTGTCACGCTCCCCTTCCAGCATTCTGGCAACCGGGATCCCGGTCGCACGCGCCAGCACTTCAGCAATCTCCGCATCGGTCACCCGGTTGCGCAGCAGCTTCATGCTCTTGCCTTCGGCCTGCGTGGCGGCGGCGAGCTGTTTCTCCAGCTCAGGAATTTTGCCGTACTGCAGCTCCGACATCCGCCCCAGATCGCCGACGCGGCGCGCCTGCTCCAGAGTGATTTTGGCCTGCTCGAGTTCGGCCTTGATGTTCTGAGTACCGGAGAGCGAGGCTTTTTCCGCTTTCCACTCTTCTTCCAGCTCCGAATATTCGCGCTCTTTCTGCCCCAGCTCGTCGCTGAGCATGTCCAGGCGTTTCTTGCTGGCGTCGTCAGACTCTTTATTTAACGCCTGTTGTTCCAGCTTCAACTGAATGATGCGGCGTTCAAGCCTGTCGAGCGATTCCGGCTTGGAATCCATCTGCATACGAATGCTGGACGCCGCTTCGTCGATCAGGTCGATAGCCTTGTCCGGCAATTGACGATCGGCGATATAACGGTGTGAAAGCGTTGCCGCCGCCACGATGGCCGGGTCGGTGATCTGCACGTGGTGGTGCAGTTCGTAACGTTCTTTCAAGCCGCGCAGGATAGCGATGGTGTCTTCCACGCTCGGCTCCGCCACATACACTTTCTGGAAACGACGTTCGAGCGCCGCATCCTTCTCTATATATTGACGATACTCGTCGAGCGTAGTCGCGCCGACGCAGTGCAGCTCGCCGCGCGCCAGCGCCGGTTTGAGCATGTTGCCCGCATCCATCGCGCCATCCGCCTTACCGGCGCCAACCATGGTGTGCAGTTCGTCGATAAACAGGATAACGCTGCCTTCCTGCTTGGCCAGATCGTTGAGCACGCCTTTCAGACGCTCTTCAAACTCGCCGCGATACTTGGCGCCGGCGATCAAGGCGCCCATATCGAGGGACAATACGCGCTTGTGCTTCAGCCCTTCAGGCACTTCGCCGTTGATGATGCGCTGCGCCAGGCCTTCGACGATGGCGGTTTTACCCACGCCAGGCTCGCCGATCAGCACCGGGTTGTTTTTGGTACGGCGCTGTAGCACCTGGATGGTGCGGCGTATCTCTTCGTCACGGCCGATTACCGGGTCAAGTTTGCCCAGCTCGGCGCGTTCGGTCAGATCGATGGTGTATTTCTTCAATGCTTGCCGTTGGTCTTCGGCGCCTTGGTCTTCCACGCTGTCACCGCCTCTCATTTGTTCAATGGCTTTGCTGATTTTGTCGGCCGTTGCGCCGGCCGCTTTCAACAAGTCGGTCAACGAGCCGCGGTCTTCCAGCACCGCAAGCACAAACAGCTCGGAAGAAATGAATTTGTCCGCGCGCTTCTGCGCCAGCTTGTCGCACAGGTTCAAGACGCGCACCAGCTCGTGGGACGGTTGAACGTCGCCACCGGTGCCTTCTACCTGCGGTAAACGGGACAGCGCCTGTTCGATTTCGGTGCGCACGCGCCCGGCATCGATACCTGCGGAAGTTAATAGTGGACGAACCGTGCCCCCTTCCTGATTGAGCAGGGCGCTCATCAGATGTAGCGGTTCAATAAACTGGTTGTCGTGCCCAAGGGCTAGTGACTGGGCATCGGCGAGGGCAAGCTGGAATTTGTTGGTAAGACGATCCAGACGCATAACACCTCCAAGATGGGTCGAAATTGCTACTGGAGATTAAATGAGGTCATCCCTCAAATTTTCAAGGTTATCTCGACGCTAAATTTTCGGTACAACGCCATGCGTCGTTGGATCGTCCTAATTCAATAGGTTATATCAGCCAGATTAAACTTGCCAGACGTCCGGTTATTCCATCGCGTCGATAGGAGAAAAAATGACTCTTTTCGTTAACCGTGCAGCGGTCGCCACCATAGATGGCCTGCACGCCTGCCCGCAACAAACGTTGGCGCGCCAGTAAGTAGATATTAGCCAAAAACTTATCGCCGTGCGGCATAAACGCCGCCGCGGCTTCGGCGTCTTCCGCGATAAAGGCGGCACGCACCTCCGGCCCGACTTCAAACTGCTGCGGGCCGATCGCCGGCCCCAGCCAGGCGCGGATCTGGCCCGGTGCGGCGCTGAACGCCGCCACGGTTTGTTCCAGCACGCCGTGGCACAACCCACGCCAGCCGGCGTGGGCGGCGGCCACTTCATCGCCGTTCTGCGAGCAGAACAGCACCGGCAGACAATCCGCCGTCATCACGGCACACACCTGCCCCGGCACGTTGCTGTACACCGCATCCGCCCGCAGATCGGCGGGCGCTTGCCCCGTCAACGTCACCACGCGGGTGCCGTGCACCTGCTCGAGCCACACCGGCATCTGCGGCAAGCCGGCGGCGGTAACCAACCGTTCCCGATTGCGCTTCACCGCTTGCTCCTCGTCACCGACGTGGGTGCCGAGGTTCAGCGAGTCATAAGGCAGCAGGCTGACGCCGCCGCCGCGCGTGGTGCTGCAGGCCTTAACGCCGGAAGGCAACGGCCAGTCGGGCAGAATGAGCGAATTCATTACCAGTCCATCTGATCTTTGAATTCTTCGGTGTCCGCCTTCAGCGCGTTGATCAGATCGACCATGTCCTGCGGCAGCGGCGCATGCCACTCCATCTGGATACCGCTGATCGGATGATACAAACGCAGCATGGTGGCGTGCAGCGCCTGGCGGTCAAAGCCGCGCAGCGTGTTGATGAAGGCTTCCGAAGCGCCTTTCGGCGGACGTGGACGGCCGCCGTACAGCGGATCGCCCACCAGCGGATGGCTGATGTAAGCCATGTGTACGCGGATCTGGTGAGTACGGCCGGTTTCCAGGCGCAGGCGCAGGCGGGTGTGCGCACGGAAGTGTTCCATAATGCGGTAGTGCGTCACCGCCGGTTTACCCATCGGGTGCACCGCCATGTGGGTGCGCTTGGTAGAGTGACGCGCGATAGGCTCTTCTACCGTGCCGCCGGCGGTCATGGTGCCGATCGCCACCGCTTCGTATTCACGGGTAATTTCACGCGCCTGCAGCGCTTCCACCAGCCGGGTTTGCGCCGGCACGGTTTTCGCCACCACCATCAGGCCGGTGGTGTCTTTATCCAGACGGTGTACGATGCCGGCACGCGGCACGTCGGCGATTTCCGGGTAATGATGCAGCAACGCATTGAGCACCGTGCCGTCCGGGTTACCGGCGCCAGGATGCACCACCAAATCGCGCGGTTTGTTGATCACCAGGATGTCGCTGTCTTCATAGACGATATCCAACGCGATATCCTGTGGCTCCCAACGCGCCTCTTCTTCAATCTGTGCATCGATGGCGACGGTCTCTCCGCCCAGCACCTTCTCTTTCGGTTTATTTGACGTTTTGCCATTGACCTTCACCCGATCGCCCAGGATCCACTCTTTTATGCGAGATCGTGAATAATCAGGGAACAATTCGGCCAAAGCCTGATCTAAACGTTGTCCGAGTTGAGATTCGGCCACCGTTGCGGTGAGTTGTACTTGTTGTGCCATATGCAGCTTCTTCGTTAACGTTGGGTTTTCACGGCGATGCCGTTTAATATAATGTGCTATTGTACCTGGTCTTTGTCGGGAGCTTAACGGACAGTCTCCCGGAATAACACCCTGAGGATAATCAAAACGTCATGACGCGTATGAAATATCTGGTGGCGGCAGCCACGTTGAGCCTGGCGCTGGCAGGTTGCTCCACATCCAAGGATGCGGTTCCCGACAACCCACCTTCGGAAATCTATGCTACCGCGCAGCAAAAACTGCAGGACGGTAACTTCAAGGGCGCGATTACGCAACTCGAAGCGTTAGATAACCGCTATCCTTTCGGGCCGTATTCCCAGCAGGTCCAGCTGGATTTGATTTACGCCTACTATAAGGCTGCCGACTTGCCGATGGCTCAGGCATCCATCGATCGCTTCATGCGTCTGAACCCGACGCACCCGAACATCGATTACGTGATGTACATGCGCGGCCTGACCGACATGGCGCTCGATGACAGCGCACTGCAGGGCTTCTTCGGGGTTGACCGTTCTGACCGCGATCCTCAGCACGCTCGCGCTGCGTTCCGCGACTTCAGCCAGTTGATTCAGCAATACCCGAACAGCCAATACGCGACCGACGCCAACAAGCGTTTGGTGTATCTGAAAGACCGCTTGGCCAAGTATGAGCTTTCGGTGGCGGAATACTACACTAAACGCGGTGCTTACGTCGCGGTCGTTAATCGCGCCGAGCAGATGTTGCGTGAATTCCCGGATACCAAAGCGACGCACGACGTGTTGCCGCTGATGGAAAATGCCTACAAGCAGCTGCAGCTGAACGGCCAGGCTGACAAAGTGGCCAAAGTGATCGCCGCCAACCCGCAATAACCGCGCGTCGGCAACGACAGAAAAACAAAACGGCAGCCTCGGCTGCCGTTTTCATTGGCGTGGACCGGTTTTTTACTGGAGAAATACACAAGTAAAAACACGGTGTTAGCTAGCGCCCCTCACCGGTCAACTCATCGATAATGCGCCATCCGGCGGCAACTCTCAAGCATTAGATAACCAATTCAGATGCTGAATCACAGATTGAACTAACTTTGCAAAAAGTGACAAAAAATCGTGATTTACATCACGCATTTAAACAAAAAGCGGGGTATGCTGGATTCACCAAGACGGAAAGACAGAGAGGTAAGTTATATGACATTGAACATTACCAGCAAACAAATGGATATCACTCCCGCAATCCGCAATCACGTCGAAGACCGTCTCACCAAACTGGAAAAATGGCAGACCCAGCTGATAAACCCACATATCGTCTTATCTAAAGAACCGCAGGGGTTTGTCGCCGACGCTACCATTACCACGCCTAACGGCCCGCTGGTCGCCAGCGCCAAACATGATGACATGTACACCGCCGTTAATGAGCTGATCGCCAAGCTGGAGCGCCAGCTGAACAAGGTGCAGCACAAAGGCGAAGCGCGCCGCTGCAATGCCAGCGTGAAAGACATCGTGCCGGAAGTCACGCAAGAGCAAGAATAACCGTCCGACAGCGATTGCCGCATCAAACGCGCCCGAGGGCGCGTTTTTTGTCGGGTATTTTTGTTGACGGGGTAAAGGCCAGCGGTTACTTTAAAACCTGATCGCATTAACCTTAGGTAGACCATGCCACGCACACCGTTTTTCTTCGCATTCTTTTTTACCTTCCCCTGACTGGGAGGCGTTTCGTCGTGTGAGAAAGAATGCGAAGACGAACAACAAGGCCTCCTGGAAACAGGGGGCTTTTTTTATGGCTATTTTACAACGAATAAGAACTGAAGGCGGAAGCTGATTATGACTGACAACCCGTTATTGGTGCTGCGCGAGCGCATCAGCGCACTGGACTTGAAACTGTTGGCCCTGCTGGCGGAACGCCGTGAGCTGGCGATCGAAGTCGGCAAGACCAAGCTGCACTCTCACCGCCCGATCCGCGATAAAGAACGCGAGCGCGACCTGCTGGACGCGCTGATCGCCGCCGCCAAACCTTACGATCTGGACGGCTTCTACGTCACCCGCCTGTTCCAACTGATCATTGAAGACTCCGTTCTGACCCAACAGGCGCTGCTGCAGCACCAGCTCAACCCCGTCAGCCAGCACTCCGCCCGCATCGCCTTCCTCGGCCCGAAAGGCTCTTATTCACATCTGGCGGCGCGTCAATACGCCGCCCGCCATTTCGATCAGCTGATCGAATGCGGCTGCCAGAAGTTTCAGGATATCTTCACCCAGGTGGAAACCGGCCAGGCGGACTACGCGATACTGCCGATCGAGAACACCAGCTCCGGCTCGATTAACGAGGTGTACGATCTGCTGCAACACACCAGTCTGTCGATCGTCGGCGAGCTGACTAACCCGATCAACCACTGCGTTCTGATTGCCGGCGACAGTGATTTGAGCCAGATTGAAACCGTCTACAGTCACCCGCAGCCGTTCCAGCAGTGCAGCCAGTTCCTGAACCGCTTCCCGCACTGGAAAATCGAATACACCGAAAGCACCGCCGCCGCGATGGAGAAAGTCGCCAAGCTGAATTCACCGAAGGTAGCGGCGCTGGGCAGCGAAGCCGGCGGCGCCCTGTACGGGCTGCAGGTGCTGGAACACAACCTTGCCAACCAGCAGCAGAACATCACCCGCTTTATCGTCCTGGCGCGTAAAGCGATTGACGTCTCCGAACAGGTGCCGGCCAAAACCACGCTGATCATGGCGACCGGCCAGCAATCCGGCGCACTGGTCGAAGCGCTGCTGGTTCTGCGCGACAACGGCATCATCATGACCAAGCTGGAGTCACGCCCGATCAACGGCAATCCGTGGGAAGAGATGTTTTATATCGATGTGCAGGCCAATCTGCGTGCCGACGCGATGCAAAAAGCGCTGCGCGATCTGGCACCAATCACCCGCTCGCTGAAGGTACTGGGCTGTTACCCGAGCGACACCGTGGTGCCGGTCAACCCATCCTGAAACCATAAAAAAAGGGTTCGGCCAAGCCGAACCCCTTACCTTTACGTTTACCACCCGCGTTTTACTGCCGGCTGTCGTTAGCCTGCCGCAACAGCGTGCGGCTCTCCACCAGGAAGCGCTGGGCGTAATCGCCGAACCAGTGCTCCACCTTGCGGAAACTGTCGATAAACGCCTGTTTGTCGCCATGCTCCAACAGCTTTATCGCCTCGCCGAAGCGCTGGTAGTAACGCTTAATCAGCGCCACGTTTTCTTCCGACGACATGATGATATCGGCGTAAAGTTGCGGATCCTGCGCAAACAGGCGGCCAACCATCGCCAGCTCCAGCCGGTAGATCGGCGAGGAGAGCGCCAGCAACTGCTCCAGTTGCACGTTCTCTTCCGCCAGGTGCAACCCGTAGGCGAAGGTGGCGAAGTGCCGCAGCGCCTGAATAAACGCCATGTTCTGATCGTGTTCGACCGCGCTGATGCGATGCAGCCGCGCGCCCCACACCTGCAGCTGCTCAAGCAACCACTGGTAAGCCTCCGGCTGGCGGCCGTCGCAGTAAACCACTACCTGCTTCGCCACGCTGCCCACGTCCGGGCCGAACATCGGGTGCAGCCCCACCACCGGGCCGTTGTGCACCGCCAACATCGCATGCAGCGGACGGTTCTTCACCGACGCCAAATCCACCAGAATACAGTCGTCGGGCAACGTTGGCAGGCGGCTTATCACCTGCTCTGTCACATGAATCGGCACGCTGACGATCACCATGCCGGCGTCGGCCAACAGCTGTTCCGCCTGCGGCCAATCTTCCTGATCCAATACCCTGACCTGATAACCCGACAGCGTCAGCAGACGGTTGAACAGCCGGCCCATCTGGCCGTTGCCGCCGATGATGACGATCGGCCGCAGCTGTGGGCACAGGGTTTTAAAGCCTTTATCGTTCTCGCTGACGTATGATTCGCGCATCACGCGGCGCAAGACGTCCTCAATCAAATCCGGCGGCACCCCGAGGTTTTCCGCCTCCTGACGGCGCGAGGCCAGCATCGCCGCCTCGCGCTCCGGCACATAAACCGGTAAACCGTGGCGGCTTTTCACCTCCCCCACTTCCGCTACCAGATGCAGGCGTTTTGCCAGCAGATCCAGCAACGCTTTGTCCACCTCGTCGATTTGATCGCGCAGCGCGGTCAGTTCTGCCACCATAACTTACTTTTCTCCCGTGCGTGCCGTCAGCGCAGCGCCGAGTTCCTGATGCATATGACGCAGCAGCGTTTCCGTGCTCTCCCAGTCGATGCAGGCGTCGGTGACGGACACACCGTAACGCATGTCTGCACGCGGCTGTTCGGAAGACTGATTGCCCTCATGCAGATGGCTCTCCAGCATAATGCCGGTGATCGAACGGTTGCCCGCTTTGATCTGCTCCACCACGGACTCGGCCACCGCCGGCTGACGGCGATAGTCTTTATTCGAGTTGCCATGGCTGCAATCTATCATCAAGGACGGATGGAGTCCCGCCTCGAGCATCTGTTTTTCACAGGCCGCAACGTGCTCGGCGCTGTAGTTCGGGGTTTTGCCGCCGCGCAGGATCACGTGCCCGTCCGGGTTGCCCTGCGTCTGCAGCAGGCAAACCTGGCCCGCCTGGTTGATGCCGACGAAGCGGTGCGGCATAGCGGCGGCGCGCATGGCGTTGATGGCGGTGCCCAGACTGCCGTCGGTGCCGTTTTTGAACCCGACCGGCATCGACAGGCCGGAAGCCATTTCGCGGTGGGTCTGCGATTCGGTGGTGCGCGCGCCGATCGCCGACCAGCTGAACAAGTCCCCCAGGTACTGCGGGCTGTTCGGATCCAACGCTTCGGTAGCCAACGGCAAGCCCATGCCCACCAGATCCAGCAACAGGCGACGCGCGATATGCAAGCCTGCTTCAACGTCAAACGAACCGTCCATGTACGGATCGTTGATCAAACCTTTCCAGCCGACAGTGGTTCTGGGTTTTTCAAAATAGACGCGCATAACGATATACAGCTGATCGCTCAAGTCAGCCGCCAGGGTTTTCAAACGACGGGCGTAATCCAGCGCCGCATCCGGATCGTGGATCGAACAAGGCCCGCACACCACCAACAGGCGATGATCGCGCCCCTGCAAAATGTTGGCGATGGTGTTGCGCGCGGTGGCGATTTCATTTTCGTCGTCGGCGCTAAGCGGGAACTGGTTCTTCAGCTCCTCCGGCGTGATGAGAACCTGTTCTGCACTGATATGTACGTTATTGAGCGCGTCTTTTTGCATGATGCTATTCCTGTCGTTTGGCGTTATGCGTTGAAATGGAACATTGAGCGTTTCAGGGCTCTACCTTATCACGCGATGTAAAGATTTCAATCCAATTTCCGTAAATAAAAAATTACCGTGCTTTTGCTTATAAAAAAACATGTATAAAAACATCAGTAAAATACAATTAAATTCATTTAAATCAATAATATAATAAAATTACAGGATCATCAGAACGCGCCTAGGCACCCTGCGAACCAAAACACCCAATCGTAAACATATTTGTACAATTAGTTTTACAGGGAAGATACACCGCCCGTCTCGGCGCCCACGAACGGACAGTAGCGGATACCGTCAGGCTCAGCACGAAATGCCGCCGAAAGCGATGAATTTAAGTAGAAGAAAAGCGAATAAATGAGGAATAAAAATTAAAAACTTAAGCTAATGGCGGCTATTTTTGTCGCCGAAGTGAACCGATATAATGTGACCGTCATCAACAATAACCACCCTTAACAACTGGATCCAAGATGCTCTCTTCTCGCGCTCGTCGCGCTTTTCCGCTGTATATTTGTTGCTTAACGACTTTCACCAGTGTTTCAGCCCTTGCCGACAATACGCTTTTCACCGCGATGGACGATCCGGCCACCGCCAAGAAACCGTTCGAAGGCAACGTGCAGGCGGGCTACAACGCCCAGTCCGGCAACTCGCAAAGCTCCACCCTGTTGGCCAACACCAATATGACCTGGTTCAATACCGACGCGGCATATAGCCTGTGGGGGGCGGCCAACAACACCACCTCCTCCAACGTGCGCTCGTCCGAAAAGTACCAGGCCGGTGGCCGTACGCGCTATAACCTGACCGATCGCAACTACCTGTTCGGCCAGGCCAGCTGGCTGAGCGACCGTTTCAACGGTTATGACTCGCGCTCCACGCTGACCGGCGGTTACGGCCGCCAACTCCTCAACGGGCCGCTCAGCGATCTGCGGGTGGAATTTGGTCCCGGCGTACGCCATGACGAATACCACGGCGGCGGCCGCTCGACCAAAGGGCTGGCCTACGGTGCGGCCAACTATTCCTATCAGCTGACCGACAACACCAAGTTCATTCAGGGCGTTTCCGCGCTGGCGAACGAGGAAACCACGCTGAACTCGGAAAGCGCGTTGAACGTGGCGATCAACGATCGCTTCTCACTGCGCGTGGCCTACACCGTGACCTACAACAGCAAACCGCCGGCCTCCGCACCGAAAAACACCGATACCACCACCTCGGTCACGCTGGTCTACGGCCTGTAACCTCCCCCCGCCCAGAATCTCTCGAAGCCCATCATCGATGGGCTTTTTTTATACCCGCCGCTCTCTCTTGCACAATCTGCTAAAAATATTCATCTCGCCCATTGACGACTTTAGCAAATAGCTTAATACTGTATGCATATACAGTAATTATTATACAGCCTCGTGGCATGATGGATTTCGATAGCGAGTGGCCAACAACGCATCGATAACCCCCAGCTCCGAGAGACTGTAAACAAAGTGAGCATAAGCTATGGAGAAAATCACCTCATTCATCACCTACGCCATGGCGCTGTTTCTCGCCTGGCTCGGCAGGCTCTCTCCGCAGGACATTGCCTTTTTAGTCGGTGCGGCGGTAGGAATCGGCACGTTTCTGGTGAACTGGTACTACCGACGTAAAAGCCTGCAGATCTTGAAGGCTATTGAGCGCAATGCGGCATCACGGAGGAAAATTTACGATGAGTGCAATCGTTAAGCGCTGCAGCGTCGCCGCCGTTTTGGCCATCGCCGTGCTGTTACCGTCATTTGGCGAGCTGCAAACCTCAGAAGCCGGCCTCAGGCTGATCGCCGATCTCGAAGGTTGCCGCCTGTCGCCTTACCAGTGCAGCGCCGGAGTGTGGACACAGGGCATTGGACACACCGCCGGCGTCATCCCGGGCCAGGCTATCGATGAGCGGCAAGCCGCTGTGGATTTGGTAGACGATGTTCGCCGCACCGAGCGTGGCATGGCCGCCTGCCTGCCGCAAACGCTCCCACAAGAAACCTATGACGCGGTGATCGCCTTCGCCTTCAACGTGGGCATCAGCGCCGCCTGCCACTCCACGCTGGTCACGCTGCTGCAGCAGCGCCAGTGGCAACAGGCTTGCGATCAGTTGCCACGATGGGTTTACGTAAACGGAAAGAAAAACAAGGGGCTGGAACAGCGACGCGCCACGGAACGCGCACTGTGCTTGCAAGGCATTGCCTCATCATGACGGGCTCGCTCGCCTAAGTGGTGATGCCACAACAATTTCACTTAATTTGTTCAAGGGGGGTTCTTATGATGCACTGTCCACTATGCGGTCACGTGGCCCACACTCGCTCCAGTCGCTATCTGAGCGAATCGACCAAAGAGCGTTACCATCAATGCCGCAACATCAACTGCAGCTGCACGTTCGCCACGCACGAATCCGTTGCACGGGTGATCGTCAAGCCCGGCGATGACATTGTCCCGGCGCAGCCGCACCCGCCGGAGAATCAGCATAAACAAAGCGCCGCCGCGCTGTAATGCAAAAAGCCTGCTGATGCAGGCTTTTTAATGTCGCTACAACGTGGCCAAATCTCGCAAATGCAACGCAGCTGGATTTTCAGATAAAAAAAGGGGCTGGCATAGGCCAACCCCTGATAACTATTAACTTTTGGATGCAGCGTTAGTTAACGCGGTTCAGACGCTCTTTGATACGAGCAGCCTTACCAGTACGTTCACGCAGGTAGTACAGTTTAGCTTTACGAACGGCACCACGACGTTTAACAGTAATGCTGTCGATTACTGGGGAGTGAGTCTGGAATACGCGCTCAACACCTTCGCCGTTGGAAATCTTACGAACAGTGAATGCAGAGTGCAGACCGCGGTTACGGATAGCGATAACCACGCCCTCGAATGCCTGCAGACGTTTTTTGCTACCTTCAACGACCCATACCTTCACTTCCACGGAATCACCCGGACGGAATGCAGGTACGTCTTGTTTCATCTGCTCTTGTTCAAGTTGCTTAATAATGTTGCTCATAATATGTCTCTTACCCTAGGTAAACTGATATATCGGTCCCGTCTGATGTCAGACGTTTCCTTCATAGTCCTGTTGCCTGGCCTGATGTTCCCGTTGGAACTCAGCCAGCAACACCGCTTGCTCGTCAGTCAGAGCTAGGCTTTCTAGAAGTTCAGGTCTTCTAAGCCAGGTTCGGCCCAGCGACTGCTTTAAGCGCCAGCGACGTATCTCGGCATGGTTGCCCGACAGTAGAACCGGCGGTACTTCCATCCCTTCCAACACCTCTGGGCGGGTATAGTGCGGGCAGTCCAGCAATCCGTCGGCGAAGGAGTCTTCCTCCGCTGAGGCCTGATGGCCCAGCACACCCGGTATGAAACGGGCGACTGAATCAATCAGGGTCATCGCCGGCAGTTCCCCGCCGCTGAGAACGTAATCGCCGATTGACCACTCTTCGTCAATTTCGGTTTGGATTACGCGCTCGTCTATCCCTTCGTAACGGCCGCACACCAGAATCATCTTCTGATTGGCCGCCAGTTCGCACACGCCGGTTTGATCCAGCTTGCGCCCCTGAGGTGACAGATAAATCACCTTTGCTCCCTCGCCTGCCGCTGCTTTCGCCGCATGAATGGCTTCCCGTAAAGGTTGCACCATCATCAGCATTCCCGGGCCGCCGCCATAAGGGCGATCGTCCACGGTGCGATGCCGGTCGTAGGTGAAGTCGCGAGGACTCCAACACTGCACGCTCAGCAGGCCATTTTTTACTGCCCGGCCAGTCACCCCGTAATCGGTGATAGCGCGGAACATCTCAGGAAACAGGCTTACAATACCGATGAACACAAGCCAATCCCCTTACCGTTATTCCACTTGCTTCGACCGTTTGATCCGGGGGTCAAAAACCAGGATCCCAATCTGCCTCGATCACGCGGGCAGTGAGATCGACTTTCTTGATAACCTGCCCATGAAGAAACGGAATCAACCGCTCCTTCATGCCGAACGCATCTTTCAGGTTCGCTTTCACAACCATCACATCGTTCGAGCCGGTTTCCATCATATCGATGACTTTACCCAGCTCGTAGCCGGCGGTGGTGACTACCTGGCAGCCCATCAGGTCTTTCCAGTAGTAATCGTCACCCTCCAGCGGAGGAAGTTGCTCAGAATCCACCATAATCTCGCGATTAGTCAGCAGATTCGCCGCGTCCCGATCGTCAATGCCTTTGACCTTGATGATCAGATCCTGACTGTGGCGCTTCCAGTCTTCCAACTCGATATGCTGCCACTGACCCGCCTGCTGGATAAACCACGGCTGATAGTCAAAAATGCTTTCGGCGTTCTCGGTGGATGAAAACACTCTGAGCCAACCACGAATGCCGTAAGCGGACCCCATTTTACCGAGTACAATCGGCTGCTTAGGCGCTACCGGTTTGAGTTGCTTGCTCATTGCCACCACCGCGACAGATTAAGCTGCTTTCTTAGCGTCTTTGATCAGCGCGTGAACGCGATCAGAAACGGTTGCACCCAGACCAACCCAGTGCTCGATGCGGTCCAGGTCCAGACGCAGTGCTTCAGCCTGACCGGAAGCGATCGGGTTGAAGAAGCCTACGCGCTCGATGAAACGACCATCACGAGCGTTGCGGCTGTCGGTCACTACTACTTGATAGAACGGACGCTTTTTAGCGCCGCCACGTGCCAAACGAATTGTTACCATAACATCCTCTTTAGTTAATAAAACAGCCGGGCCCCATTGAGGGACGGGGCCCGGTTGCAATATAAAAAGCCCGAAAATTTTACTCATTTTGGCGCAAAAAGCAATCTAAAGCGTCGATCGCAGGGGACAACTTTTGCTGCCTGTCAAATTTCGGGCGGTTTTCACCGCGAACGGCGAATGCTGAAAGCGCCCACACTCGGCGTGCGGAGGCCCATCAGCGGCCTGGGAAGCCCGGCGGCATCATACCTTTCATGCCGCGCATCATCTTCGCCATACCGCCTTTCTTCATCTTCTTCATCATACGCTGCATTTCGTCGAACTGCTTCAGCAAGCGGTTGACGTCCTGCACCTGCATGCCGGCCCCCATCGCGATGCGGCGCTTGCGCGAGCCCTTGATGATTTCCGGTTTGGCGCGCTCTTTCAGCGTCATCGAGTTGATGATCGCCTCCATGCGCACCAGCACTTTATCGTCCATCTGCGACTTGACGTTGTCCGGCAGCTGGCCGGCGCCCGGCAGCTTGCTCAGCATGTTGGCCATGCCGCCCATGTTGCGCATCTGCTTGAGCTGCTCCAGGAAGTCGGTCAGATCGAAACCGTCACCCTTCTTCAGCTTGTTGGCCAACTTCTCCGCCTGCTCGCGGTCGACCTTGCTTTCGATATCTTCGATCAGCGACAGCACGTCGCCCATGCCCAGGATGCGCGATGCCACGCGATCCGGGTAGAACGGCTCCAGCGCTTCGGTCTTCTCGCCCACGCCGAGGAATTTGATCGGCTTGCCGGTGATATGACGGATGGACAGCGCGGCACCGCCGCGCGCGTCGCCGTCGACCTTGGTCAGCACCACGCCGGTCAGCGGCAGCGCTTCGTTAAACGCCTTGGCGGTATTGGCGGCGTCCTGGCCGGTCATGGCGTCGACCACGAACAGGGTTTCCACCGGCTTGATCGCCGCGTGCACCTGTTTGATCTCGTCCATCATCGCTTCGTCAACGTGCAAACGGCCGGCGGTATCGACGATCAGTACGTCGTAGAATTTCAGCTTGGCCTGTTGCAGCGCGCGATTGACGATGTCGATCGGTTTTTCTTTGACGTCAGACGGGAAGAAATCGATGCCGACGCCTTCCGCCAGCGTTTCCAGCTGTTTGATCGCCGCCGGGCGATAAACGTCCGCGGAAACCACCAACACTTTCTTCTTCTGTTTTTCTTTCAGGAATTTGCCGAGTTTACCGACGCTGGTGGTTTTACCGGCACCCTGCAAGCCCGCCATCAGCACCACCGCCGGCGGCTGGGCCGCCAGATTCAGCTCGGTGTTGACTTCGCCCATCGCGGCGATCAGCTCGCCCTTGACGATCTTGACGAACTCCTGCCCCGGCGTCAGGCTCTTGTTGACTTCATGACCGACCGCGCTCTCTTTGACGCGGTTGATGAAGTCGCGCACCACCGGCAGCGCAACGTCCGCTTCCAGCAATGCCATGCGCACTTCACGCAGGGTTTCCTTGATATTCTCTTCGGTCAGCCGCCCGCGGCCGCTGATATTGCGCAACGTGCGCGACAATCGATCGGTTAAATTTTCAAACATCGTCTCATGCTCAACGTGTAATGACAGGCCGCTCCGGCGACACAATTGCGCCGATGATAACACGAAGCGCGGCGGATCTCTGCCTCAGCGTTGGAGATAGGTTGGAGTGAAACGCGCGCAACGTTATACTGACACTCCAATTAACCACGCCGAAGCAAAATTAAACGCTATGCCAGTTTTCTCCATTGTGGCTTTGATGGCCTACCTGCTCAGCCTTGGACTGATCATTCCCAGCTTGTTGCGGAAGAACAGCGCATACCGTCGGCTTGCCCTCGTCTCGGCGGTGGTGGCGCTGATTTGCCATGCCATCGCGCTGCAGCAGCGCATCTTTGACGTCAGCGCCGGGCAGAATCTCAGCCTGCTGAACATTGGCTCCATCGTCAGCCTGATCATCTGCTCGGTGATGACCTTCGTCGCCTCGCGCGACCGCGGCTGGTTCCTGCTGCCGATCGTCTACAGCTTCGCGATGATCAACCTGGCCTTCGCCAGCTTCATGCCCGGCGAGTTCATCACTCACCTGGAAGCCAGCCCGGAACTGATGGTGCATATCGGCCTGGCGCTGTTCTCTTACGCTACCCTGATCATCGCCGCGCTCTACGCCTTGCAGCTCGCCTGGCTCGATTACCTTCTGAAAAACAAGAAGTTGACCTTTAGCGCCGACATGCCGCCGCTGATGAGCATCGAGCGCAAGATGTTCCATATCACCCAGATCGGCGTGGTGCTGCTGACGCTCACCCTGTGCACCGGCTTGCTGTACATGGATAATCTGTTCAGCAAAGAGAACGTGCATAAAGCCGTGCTGTCGATCATGGCCTGGTTCGTGTATATCGTGCTGTTGTGGGGCCATTACCATGAAGGCTGGCGCGGCCGCCGCGTCGTCTGGTTCAGCTTCGCCGGCGCTTTCCTGCTGACGCTCGCCTACTTCGGCAGCCGTCTGATTCAGCAGGTGATGGTCCGCTAAGCCAGCCCGGCTCAATTCTCCCTCTCTATAAGGAATACTGCATTGGAGCATGTGTCGACGGGGACCCTCATCATTATCCTGGTGATCATGATCGTGGTCTCCGCTTACTTCTCCGCTTCCGAAACCGGCATGATGACGCTCAACCGTTATCGCCTGCGTCACCTGTCCAAACAGGGCAACCGCTCGGCGCGTCGGGTGGAGAAGCTGCTGCAAAAACCGGATCGGCTGATCGGCCTGGTGCTGATCGGCAACAACCTGGTCAACATCCTCGCCTCGGCGCTGGCGACCATCGTCGGCATGCGGCTGTATGGCGATCTCGGCGTGGCGATCGCGACCGGCATACTGACCTTCGCCGTGCTGCTGTTCGCCGAAGTGCTGCCAAAGACCTTCGCCGCCCTCTATCCGGAACGTATTGCCTTCCCCAGCAGCGTCCTGCTGGCCCCATTGCAAAAGGTGATGTTCCCGCTGGTCTGGCTGCTCAACGGCATCACCAGCCTGACCTTGCGCCTGTTCGGCATCCGCACCAACGTGCGCATCAGCGACGCCGTCAGCAAGGATGAACTGCGCACTATCGTGCGCGAATCCCAGTCGCAAATCTCCCGACGCAACCAGGACATGCTGATTTCGGTGCTGGATCTGGAAAAGGTGACGGTTAACGACATCATGGTGCCGCGCACCGAGATCGTCGGCATCGACGTCAACGACGACTGGAAGTCGATCATGCGCCAGCTGACCCACTCGCCGCACGGCCGCATCGTGCTGTATCGCAGCTCGCTGGACGACGCGATCGGCATGCTGCGCGTGCGCGAAGCCTACCGCCTGATGACCGAGAAAAAAGAGTTCAACAAAGAGAACCTGCTGCGCGCCGCCGATGAGATCTACTTCGTGCCTGAAGGCACGCCGCTCAACGTGCAGCTGGTGAAGTTCCAGCGCAACAAAGAGAAGGTCGGCATCGTGGTCGACGAGTACGGCGACATTCAGGGCCTGGTCACGGTAGAAGACATTCTCGAAGAGATCGTCGGCGACTTCACCACCTCGATGTCACCAACGTTGGCGGAAGAGGTCACGCCGCAGAGCGATGGCTCGGTCTTGATCGACGGTACCGCCAACGTGCGCGAACTGAACAAAGCCTTCAACTGGACCCTGCCGGCCAGCGAGGCCCGCACCGTCAACGGCATGCTGCTCGAAGAGCTGGAAGAGATCCCTGAAACCGGCACCCGGGTGCGTATCGGCCATTACGATATCGACATTCTCGACGTGCAGGGCAACATGATCAAACAGGTGCGAGTCACGCCGATCACCTCGCTGCAGTCCAGCGTCGGCCATCACTGACCGCCAGTCTGAAAGTAAAAAAGACGCTAAATCGCGTCTTTTTTTATCTCTGCGGGAAACTCGCGGCTAGATATGCAGTTCCTGCAGCTTCTCTTTCGGCAGCGCCAGCTCGTCGTTGTGGTTAACCACCACGTCGTTATCCAGGATGTGCTTGGCAATCTCCTGCGCTTCTTCCAGCGAGTGCATATGGTAAGTGCCGCACTGGTATTCGTTCAGCTCAGGGATTTTGCGCTGGTCGGTTACTTTCAGCACGTCGGCCATCGCCGCTTTCCACGCATCGGCTACGCGCTGCTCTTCCGGCACGCCGATCAGGCTCATGTAGAAACCGGTACGACAGCCCATTGGGGAGATGTCGATAATCTCCACGCCCTGGCCGTTCAGGTGGTCACGCATAAAGCCGGCGAACAGGTGTTCCAGCGTGTGAATGCCACGCTCGGGCATCACTTCCAGGTTCGGGCGGCAAAAGCGCAGATCAAACACCGTGATGGTATCGCCATGAGGCGTTTTCATGGTTTTCGCAACGCGGACAGCCGGAGCTGCCATACGGGTATGATCGACGGTAAAGCTATCCAGCAATGGCATTTCGCTACCTCCTCGTAAAAGAGCATTTATTTCGAAACTTTTTTTCCTAACCGGGAAACCTTTTCCAACCCTGCGAGTCTGAGTATGTGAAAGACGCGCATTTGTTATCATCATCCCTGTCATCAGAGATGCATATTTGGCCACATTGATGTGGCCTTTTTCTTTTTCAGCTTCCGCCGTTTTGCTTCAGGAACGCTTCAAAGCTTAGCGTATCATTAGCTTCTATGTCGCGTTGGCGCTGCCACGAGGCTTCCCGCTCTTTATCCAGCTCGGCTTCGTTCAGGATTTCCAACGGCTCTTCCAGCAACGTCTTACGATACTGCTCCGCCAGCTGCAACCCGACGCGCCCGGTGCCTTCCGCCTTCATCGCCTTCAGAATGCGCGCAGAGAATGTCAACTCAGGATCGTCGAACGCGGCAACCAGCTCATCACACACCTGCTGGTATTGACGGTTGCCGGCTTCGCCGTCCAACACTTCCGCCACCCGACGCAGATCGGCGAACAGCGCCTTACCCACTTTTTCGAGCGGTTCATGGCTGGCGCCACAGCCGATGCCGATGGTCTGGCCCGGCTTGCGCCCTTCCAGAATCACCCGGTTCCAGTTCTTGCGCGTGCACAGCAGTTCATCGCTGCTCATCTCCGGCGCATCGGCCAGCGCGCACCACACCAGGAACAGATCCAGGAAACGCGCCTGCACCGCGTCCACGCCGATTGGCGAGAACGGGTTGATATCCAGCGAACGCACTTCGATATATTCGATGCCGCCGCGCAGCAGCGCGTCCGACGGCGTCTCGCCGCTTTGGGTCACGCGCTTCGGCCGGATCGGCGCATACAGCTCGTTCTCTATTTGCAGCACGTTGCTGTTCAGCTGCAGGTAGCGATCGCCCTCTTTCACGCCCAGCTTGGCGAACTCTTCAGAAGGCGTCGCAATTGCCCGCTTCAGACCGGCCACATAGCTGTGCAGATCGTTGAAGGTGATACCCAAATTGCTCTGCGACTTGTTGGTGTAACCCAGGTCGCTCAGACGCAGCGAGGTGGCGTACGGCAGGTAGCACATCCCCTGCTCGGTGCGCACGAACGGCAGATTGGTCTCACGCCCTTTGAGGAACGAAGAACAAATGGCCGGCGATGCGCCGAACAGATACGGGATCACCCAACCGAAACGGTAATAGTTGCGGATCAGGCGGAAATACCCCGCCGAGATCTGCTCTTTACCGCTTTCTGCGTCCTGCACCCCGGCCCAGGCCTGCCAAAACTCCAGCGGCAGCGAGAAGTTGTAGTGCACGCCGGAAATGGTCTGCATCAGCGCGCCGTAGCGATTCTTCAACCCTTCGCGGTACAGCGTCTTCATGCGGCCGATGTTCGACGAACCAAACTGCGCCAGCTCGATATCCTGCTCGGCTTCGATAAAGCACGGCATGCTGAGCGGCCACATGCGCTCATCGCCGATATTGCGCGCCACGTAACGATGAATATCGTGCAGGAACGTCAGCAGGTGATCGATGTTGTCATCAACCGGCGTAATGAACTCTAACAGCGCTTCGGCGAAATCCGTGGTGATCCAGTGGTGCGTCAATGCCGCGCCCAGCTTTTCCGGATGCCCGGTGGTCGCCAAGGTGCCGTTCGGCGTGACCCGCAGCGTTTCACGCTCGATGCCGCGACGAATGCCTTTTAATGCCTGGGGATGGGCTTCCAACCAAGAAAGCGCCTGTGATACGTCCGGGATCAAATTGACCTCCCGCTTCTAAAAACAATAACTCGTAAGCATACTGAATCCGCACCCGAGAGAATATTGAGTTATATTCACTTGGTTACTGCCACCAGGCGATACCCTGTACCGTTATCATAGCCAAAACGATGTAACGCAGCGCCTTTCCGATACACAGAAACAGCGCGACAGAGCCCCAGGGCATGCGCAGCCAACCTGCCAACACGCACAACAAATCGCCCACCACCGGCACCCAGCTGAGCAGCAGCGCAGCCGGGCCGAAGCGTTGCAGCCACCCGAGCGCCGTTGCCAGCCCCCGCTGTGGTTTCAACGCCGGTAACAGGCGCCCGATAATGACATTGGTCAAGCCACCCAGCGTATTGCCCAGGGTCGCGGCCAGCACCAGCAACTCCGGCGAGACGCGACCCTGGGTCAGCAAGGCGACCAGAACGATTTCTGAATTTCCCGGCAGCAGCGTCGCACTGAGGAAGCTACTGCCAAATAACGATATTACGGCTAGCGTACTACTCACAGCGTACGGACGTCTACCACAGCCATACCGGCACTTTTCGCCGCCTGAATGCCGAAATCGGCGTCTTCAAACACCACGCATTTTTCCGGCGGCACGCCGATCAGTTCGGCACAGCGCAAGAAGGTGTCCGGCTCCGGTTTGTGGCGCTGCACGTCGTCCGCACCGACGATCGCGTCGAAGCAGTTGAACAGGCCGAGATGACGCAGCAGCATTTCCGCCATGCGGTGCTCGCTGCCGGTACCGACCGCCATCGGACGGCGGCCGTGATAGGACTTCACCACCTCGATCAGCGGCAATGGACGCACGCTGTCCAACAGCATCGCTTCCACCGCGCGGGTTTTCTCCGCGGCCAGGTGATGGGGATCGAGATCGGCCTGATGGCTGGCGATAATCGCCTGGGCGATGCGCCAGGTCGGTGAACCGCTCAGCGCCACCATGGCCGCTTCATCAAACGTCATGCCATAACGGGACAGCACTTCACGCCACGCTTTGCGGTGCGTTGGCTCGGTGTCCAGAATCGTGCCGTCCATGTCGAAAATAAGACCCTGATAGCGGTCGTACATCGTTACTCCATGATCGTTGAGGAAAGAAAACTACTTTAGCGTAAAGCCGTTGGGTTGTCGCTGACTGCGTCATAACGGAATGTGCTGTGCCCGATCGGGCGCAAAGGAGGACGGGGGAGAGAGAATGGCTAAATGCTGAAAAGCGAAAAACCCGCCGAAGCGGGTTTCTCTTAGATGGTGCATCCGGGAGGATTCGAACCTCCGACCGCTCGGTTCGTAGCCGAGTACTCTATCCAGCTGAGCTACGGATGCATTACTATTTTTACTGCTTGCCTGCTTCGCTAATGAAGCCAGACTTAAAGAATGGTGCATCCGGGAGGATTCGAACCTCCGACCGCTCGGTTCGTAGCCGAGTACTCTATCCAGCTGAGCTACGGATGCACAGTAATTCTTTGATACCCTATGGTACTTTGTTCCCAACTCTACCATACGGCTAATATGGTGCATCCGGGAGGATTCGAACCTCCGACCGCTCGGTTCGTAGCCGAGTACTCTATCCAGCTGAGCTACGGATGCAAATGGCGGTGAGGCGGGGATTCGAACCCCGGATGCAGCTTTTGACCGCATACTCCCTTAGCAGGGGAGCGCCTTCAGCCTCTCGGCCACCTCACCAAACGCTTCTTTCGAATTGCGCCTAACTTGCTTTAGAGAAGCTCATCGGCACTGCGTGGCGCACATATTACTTTCTCCGACTTTTAAGTCAAACAATTTTTCCCAACTCATGCGCGTTTGCACAATTCGCACCCAACATGGGCGATTTCACGGCAAAAAGGGCGTTTTATCAACAGGCAACCGCAGCGTCTGTAGCAACAAAGCAGAAAACTAACCGGGAAAATAATCACGAAAAAGAGAGGGGAGAACGAAAGAAGTGGGTAAAACGATGCAGTAGCGTCTCGTCTGGCAACGAGACGCTGCTTCGGAATCAGTAAGTCGTCTGCTGAGACTTCTCTGCCTGAATGCGCTGATAGATTTCTTCACGGTGAACCGAAACCTCTTTGGGGGCGTTCACACCAATACGCACCTGGTTGCCTTTTACCCCTAGCACAGTGACCGTAACCTCATCGCCAATCATGAGGGTTTCACCAACTCGACGAGTCAGAATTAACATTCTTTGCTCCTTGAAAGATTAAAAGAGTCGGGTCTCTCAGTTTCCCCGTCATTATCCATCATATGTGGTGAAAACGTAAGCCGCGCAACCCACAATAAGTGTAAGCAGACTTGGTCCCACCTCAGATAATGGTAAGTTTAGCCGACCTGAAAAACTTTGTTCCCGCAATTGTAACTAAATTGTGTTAGCACAGTATGAAAACGCCATAATCAACAAAGTATTATGGCGTTTGTGCGTGCTATTTATTTATGTTCACAGCTTCGAGGCCACCCAGGCTTCTACGCTGTTTAACGCCGCTGGCAGGGCGTTGATATCCGTCCCCCCCGCCATCGCCATATCAGGACGACCACCGCCCTTGCCGCCTACCTGCTGCGCCACGTTGCCAATCAACTCGCCGGCTTTCACGCGGTCAGTCAGATCCTTGGTCACGCCTGCAACCAGGCTGACTTTGTCATCAGCCGTCGTTGCCAACACGATGATGGCTGAACCCAATTGATTTTTCAGGTCATCCACCATGGTGCGCAGCATTTTGGCTTCGACATTGTCCAACTGGCTGACCAACAGCTTCACGCCGTTAACCACTTTTGCCTGGCTGGACAGCGACGCGCTTTCCTGCGCCGCCTGCTGATCTTTCAACTGCTGCAGTTCTTTTTCCAGCGCGCGGGTGCGATCGAGCACCGAGCGCACTTTATCGGTCAGGGTGTTGCTGTCGCCCTTAACCAGCTGCGCAACGTCTTGCAACAAATCGCTTTGCTGGTGCAGCGTGGCGATAGCGCCTGCGCCTGTCACCGCTTCAATACGACGAATGCCCGCCGCGGTGCCCGACTCGCTCAGAATGCGGAACAGGCCAATATCGCCGGTGCGGCTGGCATGAGTACCGCCACACAGCTCGGTGGAGAAGTCGCCCATGGTCAGTACGCGCACGTTGTCATCGTACTTCTCGCCGAACAGCGCCATCGCGCCCTTCTCTTTGGCATCTTCCAACGCCATCAGCTCGGTCTGTACCGGCAGGTTACGACGCACCTGCTGGTTCACCAGATCTTCCACCGCGCGGATTTGCTCCGGCTTCATCGCTTCGAAGTGCGAGAAGTCGAAACGCAGATATTTGTCGTTAACCAGCGAGCCTTTCTGCGCGACGTGGTCGCCCAGCGTTTGGCGCAGCGCGGCGTGCAGCAAGTGAGTCGCGGAGTGGTTCAGACGGATGCTGTTGCGGCGCTCAGCGTCGATCTGCGCATCCACGCGATCGTTCAGCTTCAGCGAGCCCTGCGCCAGTTTGCCCTGGTGGCCGATAGCCTGGCCGTATTTCTGGGTGTCGTTGACCACAAACTCTACGCCGGCGGCTTTCAGCACGCCTTTATCGCCGACCTGGCCGCCGGATTCACCGTAGAACGGCGTCTCATCCAGCACCACCACCGCCTCTTCGCCGGCGTTGATCCGATCGACCGGCTGGCCGTCGCGGAACAGCGCGATGACAGTTGCCTGCTGCTCGTCGTGATCGTAACCGCTGAACTGGCTGCTGCCGTCCACGCGGATCAGGCTGTTGTAATCGGCGCCGAAACCGCTGGATTCGCGCGCACGGCGGCGCTGCGCTTCCATCGCTTCTTCAAAGCCCGCTTCATCGACTTTCAGACCGCGCTCGCGGCAGACGTCAGCGGTCAGATCGACCGGGAAACCGTAGGTATCGTACAAACGGAAAGCGGTTTCGCCGTCCAGGGTATCGCCCTGCAGCTTGGCCAGCTCTTCGTCCAACAGCGCCAGGCCACGCTCCAGCGTGCGGGCAAACTGCTCCTCTTCGGTTTTCAGCACCTGCTCCACCAACGATTGCTGGCGTTTCAGTTCGTCGGCCGCCGGGCCCATCACTTCGATCAGTGGCGCCACCAGCTTGTAGAAGAAGGTGTCTTTCGCGCCCAGCATGTTGCCATGGCGGATCGCGCGACGAATGATGCGGCGCAGCACGTAGCCGCGGTTTTCGTTAGACGGGATCACGCCATCCGACACCAGGAAGGCGCAGGAACGGATGTGGTCGGCGATAACGCGCAGGGATTTGTTGTCCAGATCGGTTGCACCGGTCACTTTTGCCACGGCGGAGATCAGGGTACGGAACAGATCGATTTCGTAGTTGGAGTTCACATGCTGCAACACCGCCGCGATGCGCTCCAGGCCCATACCGGTATCCACCGAAGGTTTCGGCAGCGGCAGCATGGTGCCGTCGGACTGACGGTTGAACTGCATGAAAACGATGTTCCAGATCTCGATATAGCGGTCGCCGTCTTCTTCCGGGCTGCCAGGAGGGCCGCCCCAGATGTGATCGCCGTGATCGTAGAAAATCTCGGTGCACGGGCCGCATGGGCCGGTGTCGCCCATCTGCCAGAAGTTGTCGGAAGCGAAAGGCGCGCCCTTGTTGTCGCCGATGCGAATAATGCGCTCGGCCGGTACGCCGATTTGCTTCTGCCAGATGTCGAACGCTTCGTCATCGGTTTCATACACGGTGACCCACAGTCGCTCTTTCGGCAGGTTGAACCAGTTTTCACCGGTCAGCAGTTCCCACGCGTAGCTGATCGCGTCATGCTTGAAGTAATCGCCGAAGCTGAAGTTGCCCAGCATTTCAAAGAAGGTGTGGTGACGGGCGGTATAGCCGACGTTTTCCAGGTCATTGTGCTTGCCGCCTGCGCGCACGCAGCGCTGCGAGGTGGTGGCACGGGAATAGGCGCGTTTGTCCAGCCCCAGGAAAACATCCTTAAATTGGTTCATGCCGGCATTGGTAAACAGCAATGTCGGATCATTGTTAGGCACCAGGGAGCTGCTCGCTACAACCTGGTGACCCTTACTATGAAAGAAATCGAGAAACGCTTGACGGATCTCAGCGGTGCTCTTGCTCATAATTTTCCTGGAAAGGCTAGAATAACGACACGTGAGCCGGTGACGCGTCATCCCGACGATGACAACCAGCTCACGAACAAAAAGTGGGGATAAGATAAATTTTCTTCAGAGGGAAGTAAAACCCCGTGTGCGCTCATTGCGCAAAATCACGGTAAATTGACTGAATTTCTTCCTGGAAGAAGCCGCGATAGAGCAGATAGCGCTGCACTTTGGCTTTCTCTTTCCAGTCGGTTGGCAACGCATCGCCAAATTTTCGCTGCGCCACCTGTTTCGCCTGTTCGCACCAGTCGATGTCGCATTCCGCCAGCGCGTCCTGCACCAGCGCTTTGTCGACACCCTTTTGCATCAGTTCACTGCGGATACGCTGCGCACCGTAACCTTTGCGGCTGCGGCTGCCGATGTAGCTGTGAGCGAAACGCTTATCGTCTAGCCAATTATGCTGGTAACAGTAGGCAATAACCTGCTCGATCAGCGCAGGATCCACCGGCTCTTCAGCCCCCGGCGATGATGCCGGCGCATGTGGCCCCCTGCCGCCAAAACGGGCTTTCGCCACAAACGGCTGCGCCGCAAGTTTGCGGCGCAGTTCAGCTTCACTATGATCGCGTTGCGACAGCAGGCGCATGGCGCGGCTTAGCAAGTCATTCATCATTCAAGCCTGAATTTATGGGATATGCGCCACACGAACGGCGGCGCATATCTTCAGCGATTAGAACTGCTCGCTGGTTTCCGCTTCGTCGTCTTCGAAGTCGTCACCGGAAGCGGCCACCAGTTCACCGCCGCTGTGCAGCAGCAGGTCACGCAGCTTCTTATCCAGCTCAGCGGCGATAGCCGGGTTTTCTTTCAGGAAGTTACAGGCATTCGCCTTGCCCTGACCGATCTTCTCGCCGTTATAGCTGTACCAGGCGCCGGCTTTTTCGATCATCTTGTGCTTCACGCCCAGATCGACCAGCTCGCCACGGCTGTTGATGCCTTCGCCGTACATGATTTGGAACTCAGCCTGCTTGAACGGCGCAGCGATTTTGTTCTTCACCACTTTCACGCGGGTTTCGCTGCCCACCACTTCGTCGCCCTCTTTGATGGCGCCGATGCGGCGGATATCCAGACGCACCGAAGCGTAGAACTTCAGGGCGTTACCGCCGGTCGTGGTTTCCGGGTTGCCGAACATCACACCAATTTTCATACGGATCTGGTTGATGAAGATCAGCAGGGTATTGGCGTTTTTCAGGTTGCCGGCCAGCTTACGCATCGCCTGGCTCATCATGCGTGCCGCCAGGCCCATATGCGAATCGCCGATTTCACCTTCGATTTCCGCCTTCGGCGTCAGCGCTGCCACGGAGTCGACGATGATGACGTCAACCGCGCCGGAGCGGGTCAGCGCATCACAGATTTCCAGCGCCTGCTCGCCGGTGTCCGGCTGGGAGCACAGCAGGTTGTCGATATCGACGCCCAGCTTTTTCGCATAGATAGGATCCAGCGCGTGCTCGGCATCGATGAACGCACAGGTTTTGCCTTCGCGCTGCGCAGCGGCGATCACCTGCAGCGTCAGGGTAGTTTTACCAGAGGATTCCGGGCCGTAGATTTCAACGATGCGGCCCATCGGCAGGCCGCCGGCGCCCAGAGCGATATCGAGTGACAGTGAGCCGGTGGAGATCGTTTCCACGTCCATGGAGCGGTCTTCACCCAGGCGCATGATGGAGCCTTTGCCGAACTGTTTCTCAATCTGGCCCAGTGCCGCAGCTAACGCCTTTTGCTTGTTCTCATCAATAGCCATTTTTGCTCCTTCGTTTCGCAATGCCGGTGTTACCCCACACTGCCACTGAATGTATGTTGTGCAGGAAATGTCACTAATTATACTGTATGGTCATACAGTATCAAGCCTAATTTACAAAAATTCGTCGATGGCGGTTTGCAGCGCGAAAATCGTCGCCTGCAGCCGCACCGCGTCGCGGTCGCCCTCGAATTGCATCATGCGCGACAGCCCCCGGCCATCGCTGCCGACGAAGCCGAACCACACGGTACCGACCGGCTTTTCCGCGCTGCCGCCGTCCGGGCCGGCGATGCCGCTCACCGATAGCGCCAGATCGGCCTGCGCCGCCCGCAGCGCCCCTATCGCCATCTCACGCACCACCTCTTCGCTGACCGCGCCGTGCGCCGCCAACGTGGCTTCTCTCACCCCTAGCAGGTCATGCTTCGCCGCATTGCTGTAGGTGACGAAACCGCGATCGAAATAGGCGGAGCTGCCGGCGATATCGGTAATGGCCTTGGCAATACCGCCGCCGGTGCAGGATTCCGCACAGGTGATCCAGCGGCCCTGTGCCTTCAGTTTTTCCCCCACCAGCACGCTGAGCCGACGCAGTTGGTTTTCACTCATAACCTCTCCCTCGCGAATTCAGGTATATGCGCCCGATAGTAGCATTTATCAAGGCGATGCGGCGGCCGACGCGTGGAAATGCGCAGCGCCTCGCAGGAGGTGCGGTTTTAAGCGCCCAGCCAAGCTGCTAGTATCAAAAGAAGCGCCCCAGCGAGCGGCGGCGCACCAGCACAAGGAACATCACGGAGGCGGCACGCTGCGGCGGCGGCCTCAGGGCGCACCAGAAGAGATTAGGATGATAGCGTGAAAAAAACGTTGGGCGTATTCTTGCCGTTGTACACCACCACCCTGCTGCTGCTGTTGGGCTCGGGCCTGCTCACCACCTACGTCTCGCTGCGGCTGGCCTCCATCCACGTCAGCAGCGCGCTGATCGGCGCCATCATCGCCGCCAACTACATCGGGTTGGTGATCGGTGGCAAGGTCGGCCACTTTCTCATCGCCCGCGTCGGGCATATCCGCGCCTACGTGGCCTGCGCCGGCATCATTACCGCTGCGGTGCTGGGGCACGGCCTAACGGAGTTCATTCCCGCCTGGGTCGCCCTGCGCCTGGTGATCGGGCTGTGCATGATGTGTCAGTACATGGTGCTGGAAAGCTGGCTGAACGACCAGGCGGAATCCAACCAGCGCGGCATGGTGTTCGGCTTCTATATGGCGGCGACCTATCTCGGCATGTCGCTGGGCCAGATCGTGCTGATGCTGCAAAGCAACCTGGGCATCACCACGCTGCTGGTGATCGCGCTGTGCTTCGCGCTCTGTCTGGTGCCCATCGCCCTCACCACCCGCACCAATGCGCGCCACATGTCGCCGGCGCCGATGGAGCTGCGCTACTTTGTCGGCGCCATTCCCAAGGTGCTGGCCACCACGTTGGTGATCGGCATGGTGGTGGGCTCGTTTTACGGGCTGGCGCCGGTCTATGCCAGCCTGCAGTCCTTAACCACTCAACAAACCGGCCTGTTCATGGCACTGGCCATCTTCGCCGGGCTGGTGGCGCAGTTCCCACTCAGCTGGCTGTCAGATCGCTATAGCCGCCCGTTGCTGATGCGACTCAACGCTATTTTCCTGATCGTGGCGGCGCTGCCGCTGGCGCTGCTGCCGCACATCGACTTCCCGCTGCTGCTGGCGGTGGGCTTTGTCGTCAGCATGCTGCAGTTTACGCTTTACCCGTTGGTAGTGGCGCTGGCCAACGATCTGATTGAGCCGGAGCGCCGCGTCTCACTGGCCGCCTGCCTGCTGATGGCGTTCGGCGTCGGCGCCAGCATCGGGCCCTTGGCGGTCGGCGCGCTGATCGAACCGCTTGGCGGTAATATCCTGTACGCCTTCTTCGCCCTGTGCGGCGTGCTGCTGGCAGCCCTCAGCCGCACGGCGAAAGCGGAGGAACCTCAGCTGGCGCAGGACGCACCGGTGCCGCATATTCCGCTGCCGGACAGCCTCGCCAGCTCGCCGCTGTCGCCGGCGCTCAATCCGACCTTCGATGAGCAGATCATTCACGACACCATGCCGCCGCCGGAAGCGGCGCCCGATGTCGACGAGCCGCAGCCCGAGGAACAGGAGGCGGAGCCCCTGCCTCAGGGGGCCGATCCGCAAGAGGATACCGGCCTGAAAAAGGCGCACGCTATGCTGTAAACGGCGGCGCTACAGATCCTGGAAGGAGCCCAGCATAAAACCGCGTTCGGCGATCGCCGCTTTCAGCGTCGGCGCGGTCAACACATCCAGCTCGACGAGGCGCGGATGACAGTATTTGCTCTGCAGGATCGTCGCGTCGAGGAACGCCGGGTGGCACATCATTTCCAATGACTCTACGCCCTGCTCGTCGGCGCACGCCAGCCTCTGTAAAAACAAGGCTTCGGAAATCGTCTCGCCGTAGAATCCCGCGTCAAACGCGTCGGTGCTACAGGGTGTCTGCAACGTAATATCGCGCCGTTTCGCCTCTTCGCGATCGAGGCGCAGCGGCAGACCCTGTGCCTGCGCAAACGCCTCCACCAGCGGGTAAATCTGCGGCTGCATATGCACATGGTGGTGGCTGTCGATGTGCGTCGGCGGCCTGCCGAACAGCGTCACAAACCGCGCGAACTGGCGCTGCAGTTCCTCCTGAATCTCGTCCAGCTGCAGCTCGCCGGCCTCGGCGCGGCGCCACAGCCATTTCCCCAGTTCGCCATGCTCGTTGACCAGCGAAGGCATGGCGCCCAGCGGCTTGCCATGAGTCAAAACGAAATGCAGCCCGATCGGCAATCCCGGATATTGCCGGCTGAGCGCCGCCGCGTGCTGGGCGCCGCCGCCGTTCACCATCGCCGTGGTAGAGGAAACCACGCCATGCTGATACGCCTCGATGACGCCGTAGTTTTGCCCCTTACTCAGGCCGAAGTCATCGGCATTCACGATCAGTAGTTTTTCCATAGTGGCTCCCGCGAGATGGATTTTTGGCAAGGAAAGCCCGACCGACCGACGCGGCATTCCCCTTCGCTAAGGTAAAAATCGAATGATTAACCGGCCGGCGGCCTGAAGCTCATCGGCATATCGGCGTTGATACTGATCGGGAGCGGCCCTAAAGAGGGCCGTAACACTTTTTTCGGTAGTTGCCTGGGGTCACGTCGGTGAGCCGCTTGAAGTTTTTAATGAACAGGCTGACATCGCCATAGCCGGAATCAAAGGCGATATCGGAAACCGAAGAGTTGGTGACCTCCAGCTGCGTCTTGGCGAAATTGATGCGGATCTCATTGATTACCTGCATCGGCGTCTTATGGTAGTAACGCCGCATCGCCCGGGTCAGATACTCCTGGGTCTTCCCCGACAGCGCCACCATGTTCGCCAACGCCCTTTCGCCGAACATCGCCTTGTCATGCATGCCGGCCAGGGTGTTCTTCAGCCACTGCGGGATATCATCGCCGCCGTCGTTTTCTTCCTTATAGTGACGAATGCGGCTGATCACATAGAAAGTCAGCGTTTCGAGAAATTCGGCGAAATCATCCTCGCGAAACTGCGGCGAACTCACCACCGATTCGATATAGGCCAAAAACTCGCTCCTCAGGCTGTAGGCCTGCGAGGCGACGAAGCAGCGCGGCAGCTGCTGCAAATAGTGCTCTTCAAAGAACGCTTTGCTGACCGCCACGTTGAAGATTTTCGTCGCGCCGAACTCGTAAAAGCTCTGGTGATAGGAGCCGATAGGGATAAAGACGAAATCCCCGCGTTCCAGCAGCACCCGCTTGCCGTTGATCTCCTGATAGCACTTGCCGCTCAGCACGATGGTGAACTCGTAATAGTCGTGCTGATGCAGCCCGGTGGCGCTTTCCACCTTGTTGTAGATAAACAGGTGAAAATCTTTGCAGTTAAAAAAATCCTGCTCGCGAATCAGCTTCACGTCGTTCGCACTCAGCGAAATTCGGTTGTCGGACACGGCGCCGGCCTCCCGTTAGTCAAATCCGTTGCGTCTGGCCGCCTCGGCAAACCAGTAGCCGCTTTTCTTTATGGTACGGCGCTGATCCGCCCGATCCAGCCGCACCAGCCCATAACGATTCTTGTAGGCGTTCAGCCAGGACCAGCAGTCGATAAAGGTCCACAGATGATAGCCTTTGCACTGCGAGCCTTCCGCCAGCGCGCGGTGCAGCCATTTCAGGTGCTCGCGAATAAAGTCGATGCGGTAATCGTCCTCCACCCGCCCATCGACGCCGATAAACGCCTCTTCGCCTTCAACGCCCATGCCGTTTTCCGAAATATAACAAGGCAGATTGCCGTAGTTCTCTTTCAGATCCATCAGGATGTCGTACAGCCCCTTTTCGTAGATCTCCCAGCCGCGGTGCGGATTGATTTTGCGGCCCGGCATTGCATAGTAACTGAACAAATCCTCCGGCGATGCGATCGGCCCCTCGGCACGGCGCCCCTCTTTCGCCTGCACCCTGCGCGGTTGGTAATAGTTGACGCCGAGGATGTCCACCACGCCGTCTTCAATCAGCTGCGCATCCTGCGGCTCGCAGTGGGGCATCAGCCCATGCCGCTCCAGCAGCTGCAGCAACGCCGCCGGATAACGCCCTTTGGCGACCGGATCGAGGAAACTGCGGTTGAGCAGCAGATCGGCATCGTGCGCGGCCTGCCGATCCTCCAGCGCATCGGAACGCGGATAGGTCGGGCTCAGGTTCAAAATAATGCCGATATTCCCCGGCAGCTCCCGCGCTCTGAAACGCTGCACCGCCATGGCATGCGCCAGTACGCTGTGATACGCCACGGTGACCGCCCGTTTGAAGTCCACTACACAAGGGTAGTGCAGGTCATTCAGGTAGCCGGCCTCCACCGGCACGATCGGCTCGTTGAAGGTGAACCAGTGGGTGACCCGATCGCCAAACAGACCGAAACAGGTATCGGCGTAACGCGCATAGGCTTCGACCACCGCCCGGCTTTCCCAGCCGCCGCGCTGCTGCATGCACAGCGGCATATCGAAGTGGTAGAGATTGATAAACGGGGTGATGCCCTGCACCAGCAGCTCGTCGATCATCGCGTTATAGAAAGCCACCGCCTGCGGGTTCACTTCGCCGTCGCCGTCCGGGATCAGCCGCGACCACGAGATCGACGTTCTAAAGGTATTGTGGCCCAGCGTTTTGAGCAGCCCGATATCGGTACGGAAATGGTCGTAAAAGGTTGAGGCCTCGCCCGGCCCCACCCGATCGTGAAAGCGCTCGGGCGCGATCTCGAACCAATAGTCGAAGATGTTGCGGCTCTTGCCGTCCCGTGCGGCCGCCCCTTCAGACTGCGGCGCGGAGGTGGCGCTGCCCCACCAGAACCCGTCGGCAAATTGATATTCCATACTCGCGTCCCTCGCGGGGCGGCCACGCCGCCCCGTTCCACTGTTAGAATTTCAGCGCCTTGGCGATGTCTTCTTCGCTTTCCGTCGCCGCGTCGATCTGGCTCTGCGCCTTGTTGGAGATCGCCACGAACGGCAGATAAATCACGGTGGCGACCGCCAGGTTGAACAGGCTCAGCAACAGGGCCATGATGCTGCCGTTGGTGTTGAAGAACGCCCCCAGGCCGACCGGCATGGTCCAGGGCGCGATGTTGGTGATAGGCGGGATCAGCCCGGAGTAATAAGCCAGCGAGGTGATGATGGTCAGTACCGGCTGCACCAGGATGAACGGAATGAACATCACCGGGTTCATGATCACCGGCAGGCCGAACAGAATCGGTTCGTTGATCTGGAAGATGCCGGACGGCGTCGCCAGCTTGGCGACCTGGCGGTAATCTTCGCGGCGCGAGGCGATGAAGATGGCGATGATCAGGCCCAGCGTCGAGCCGGTGCCGCCGAGGTAGATGTAGGAGTCGACAAACGGCTTCGCCCACATATGGAACTCTTTGCCGGCGGCCACCGCCGCTTCGACCGAACCGTATTTGTTGTACAGCTCCACGTTTTCCAGCGCGAACGGCGTCATGATGCCGCTGTCCAGCGCCGCCAGCGCCATGGAGCCGTGCACCCCAAAGAACCACAGCAGCGAAGAGAACAGCACGTACACCCAGCCCACCACGCTGCCCATCTTGGCCAGCGGCGCCGAAATGCCGTCCATGATGATCTGGTGGAAGTTGGTGCCCCAGTGCGCCAGCGCGAACGCCACCAGCCCCATGATGGAGAGGATGATGAAACCGGGGATCAGCGCCGAGAAGGAGCGCGACACCGAAGCCGGCACGCTGTCCGGCAGGCTGATCACCCAGTTGCGCCGCACGATGAAAGCGAACATCTCGGCCACCACCAGCCCGATCACCATACCGGAAATGATGTTGGCGCCGCCCAGCCAGTTGGCGCCCACCGCATAGGCCTCGCCGACGTTAAACGGCGTGACGGTCATAAAGGCCGCCACCGCCAGCAGTGCCGAAGCCAGCGGATCGACCTTGCGCTCTTCGGCCAACGCCATGCTGATAAAGAACGGCGTCATCAGGGACATGATCCCCAGCGTGCCGTTGTAAACGCTGCCGCCGATGCTCTTCAGCCCGTTCAGCGTCTCGATGGTGGAGGCATCCAGGCGCACGCCCAGCGAATAGAAGAACGATCCTTCGCCGAAGCTCAGGAACACGTTGTTGATCAACACGAACATCGCCCCGGTCAAGGTCAGCGGCATCAGGCGGATAAAGCCGTTCTTGATGGCGTTAACGTGGGGCTGCTTACCGATTTTTACGGCGAAAGGCAGGATAACCTTCTCGAGCGAGGCAATGAGGGTATTCACGGCGGCCTCCTGTTATTGATTGGCTTTCTTGATGGCGGCCACCGCGGCCTTCAGCACCCCCAGCCCATCGACCTTGCCGTACAGCAGCGGATCGATGACTTCAACAGGTTTGTTGGGCAGCTGTTTTTGCACTTCCGGCAAGGTGTAGGCGATCTGCGGCCCCAGCAGGATCAGATCCGCTTCAATGCCTTTCTCCGCGGCCAGCGCCTCCGGATAGGCGGCGATGATCACCGGTACTTCGTATTTCTCGGCCTGCGCCTTCATTTTTGATACCAACAGGGAAGTGGACATACCGGCAGAACAAAACAGATAGATTTTTTTCTTTTCCATACCAAGCACCTCAGATAATCAAAAAAACCCCGTGTTATTTGTATGCCAGATGCAATCACGATTGCTTCACGCACATTCCTTATGAAAATTTCCGTCACGTTGCCCTGGTTGCAGACAGTATACGGAGCATGAAAAACGGATCGGTAAGCCAGCTAGGATAATAACCGTCTCTCCTTGACCTACTGGCTTGACCCTCTTCACATTTCACATAAAAAAATAGTGTGACCGGGCTCTCAAATAACCGATAAAAACTCGGAATATTCGCAATAAATACTCAAATAGCAATTATAAACAGCCAGTTATAAACTCGCCGGGAATTTAAGGGATTATTTGCGCCCGAACAAACGAAGGGGGAATAAAAATAGTTCAAGCTTGATTCGCTTACTTGCCATCCGAACGCGATGGCCGGTAAAGAAGATTAGGTGGGCAGACGCAGCAACTCGATCACTGTGGTCAGCGCCACGGAATGATTCCTGCGGTTGGGATAATAGAGGTAAAAACCGGGAAACGGCGCGCACCAGTCGGCCAACACCCGCCGCAGCCGCCCGCTCGCGAGGTGTTCTTCCACCTCCTGTTCGATGGCGAAAGCGATGCCGACGTGCGCCAACGCCGCCTGCAGCAACAGCCTGGCGTCATCCACGATAAGCGGGCTGTTGACCGCCACGGAAAATCGCTGCTCGCCCTGCTGAAATGCCCATTTGTAGCGCTCGCCCGAAGAGGCCTTGCGCCAACCGATGCAGCGGTGCTGCAGCAAATCCTGTGGATGCGTCGGTTCGCCGTGCCGTTGAAAATAGTCCGGCGTGGCGACGATGGCAAAACGCAGATCCGGCGTCAGGCGCACCGCACGCATATCGTTGTGCAGATCCTCGCCGAGCCGAATACCGGCGTCAAAGCCTTGCTCGACGATGTTGGCAAACCCTTCGTCCGCCACTACCTCCAGCGTAATGCCGGGGTACTCGCTGGCCAACCGCCCCAGATGCGGTACGATGGCGAGATCGATCGCCGAACGCGGCGCGTTGATGCGCACCAGGCCGCGTGGCCCTTCGCGAAACACATTCAGGCTCTCCAGCGCGGCGTCGATATCGGTAAAGGCCGGCATCAGCTGCGCCAACAGATGCTCACCGGCCTCCGTCGGCGAGACGTTGCGGGTGGTGCGGTTCAGCAGGCGAATGCCCACCTGCGCTTCCAGTTCGCGCAGGGTGTGGGTCAACGTCGGCGGCGTCACGCCCAGTCGGGCGGCGGCGCGGCGGAAGCTGCGTTCACTGGCGATAGCCACGAAGGCCGCCAGGCCGGACAGTTCGGGTTTCTTCATGCTATTAATATAAATTATCTAATAGTGAGATGAATTTTTAGCGGATAGTTATCCGTCATCTAACAACATAGCATTGCGATCGAACCCATTACCAGGTATCGATGCGATGATTAATACTACAGCCCCAACTCATGAAACGCCGCGCCGTCTGGCTGACAAAGTCGTGCTGGTGAGCGGCGGCGGCACCGGTATCGGCCGCGCAGCCGCGCTGGCCTATGCCCGCGAAGGCGCAAAAGTGGCGCTGGCCGGCCGGCGTGCGGCGGAAATCGAAGCCACGGCGCGCGACATCGCGCTCGCCGGCGGCGACGCCCTGCCCATCGTGGCCGACGTCTCCCAGGAAAACGACATCCGCAGGCTGCTCGCCACGGTGACCGCCCACTACGGCCGGCTCGACGTCGCCTTCAACAACGCCGGCATCATCGGCAACTTCGCCCCCATCACCGAACAGAGCAGCGAGGATTTTGACCGCGTGATCGCCATTAACCTCCGTGGCGTCTGGCTGGCGATGAAATACGAGATTGAAACCTTCCTGGCGCAACATTCAGGCGGCGTGATCGTTAACACCTCCTCCTGGCTGACCCACGGCGCGCTCGCCGGCTCATCCAGCTATTCCGCCAGCAAAGGCGCGCTCGATGCGATGATCCGCGCGGTGGCGCTCGAATACAGCGGCCAGGGCATCCGCGTCAACAACATCAACCCCGGCATCATCGACACGCCGATGGCGCGCGGCAGCGTGGCTGACAGCGCGGCGTTCGCGCCCTTTATCGCCCACACGCCCGCCGGCCGCCTGGGCGAATCGGAAGACATCGGCGATGTGGCGCTGTGGCTGGCGACGGACGAAGCCCGCTTCATCACCGGCCAAAGCCTGCTGGTGGACGGCGGTTACACCATCGCCGGCATGCGTTGAGGGGGCGACGCCATGAACTACGTTCGGCTTGGCGACAGCGGCCTGCAGGTGTCCCGCCTTTGTCTGGGCGGCATGACCTACGGCGATCCGGCCTGGCGGCCCTGGGTGCTGAAAGAAGAGCAAGCGCGCCCCTTTATCCGCGAGGCGCTGGAGGCGGGCATCAATTTTTTCGATACCGCCAACATTTACTCCGGCGGAGAAAGCGAGCGCATTCTCGGCCGCGCGCTGAAGGCGTTCGCCCGTCGTGAAGACGTGGTGATCGCCACCAAAGCCTACTTTCCGATGGACGCGCAGCCGAACAGCCGCGGGCTGTCGCGCAAGCACCTGCTGCACAGCGTCGATGCCTCCTTGCAGCGGCTGGGAACGGATTACCTCGATTTGTTCGTCCTGCACCGCTTCGACACCGAAACGCCGATCGAAGAAACTGTCGACACCCTCGACGGCCTGGTGCGGGCGGGCAAGATCCGCTATCTCGGCGCGTCTTCACTGCACGCCTGGCGCCTGATGAAAATGCTGGCCTTTCAACGTCAGCACCGCTTGGCGCCGTTTATTTCGTTGCAAAGCCAATACAACCTGGTAACGCGTGAAGACGAAGAAGAATTGATCCCGCTGTGCCTGGAGGAAGGTCTTGGCCTGACGCCCTGGTCACCGCTGGCCCGCGGCGTGTTGGCCGGCTCCGCCAGTGGCGGCACGCTGCGCGCCGCCACCGACGAACAGGCGCCCCGTTGGTACGGCGGCAGAAACGAGGTGGAATGCACCGTCGCTGCCGTAGCGGAGGTGGCGGCCGTGCACGGCGTTCCACCGGCGCAGATCGCGCTGGCCTGGCTGTTGGCCAAACCCGGCGTAGCGTCGCCGCTGGTGGGCATGTCCAAGCCACACCATCTGCAGGATGCGCTGGCGGCGCTCGACCTCAGGCTATCGCCGGAAGACGTGGCCGCGCTGGAGGCGCCAATGGCACACGCTGCCCGCCCCGAGCGCTGGTAGCCCCTTTTCCCTCATTCCCGGAGAGAAACATGTCATACGCTGTTACCGCGCGAGCGGCGTTGTTCACCCTCGCTGCCGCATTCACCCTTAGCGCGCCGGCGCAGGCCGCCGTCAGCGCAGACTGCACGGAAAGCAGCATAACGCTGCCGCCCGGCGCACGTTACCCCAACGGCATCGCCCGCGCGGCGGACGGTACGCTGTATGTCGGGCTGATCACCAGCGGCAACGTGCTGCGCAAACGGCCGGGTCAGGCGTGGGAAACCTTCTTCCCCGGCGCTGACACGGTGTTCGCCTCAAACGCGCTGCGGCTGGACGAACGGCGCGGGCTGCTGTGGGGGAACTCGCCGGACTTTCTCTCCGGCGGCAAAACGCGCGCCAACCGCATCTATGCGCTGAACGTCGCGGATGGCACCCTCAACCGCAGCCTGGCGCTGCCGGCGGGGGAAATGGGCAACGATATCGTGCTCGGCGCAGACGGCACGGTGTACGTGACGGAAACCCGCGGCGGCGGCATCCTGCGCCTGCGGCCGGGCGAAACGACCTTCAGTACGCTGTATCGGGATCCGCAATTGGCGGCTCCCAGCGGGTTGGGGGCCGCCGGGATCGTGCTGCTCGACGACCGGCTGATGGCAGTCGCCAATTTCGGCACCGGTAAGCTCTACGCCCTCAGCTATAACGATCCAAAGCCGCAGCTGACGGAAATGCAGCTGCCGCGCCTCATCAAAAACCCGGACGGGATGGGGTTGGCACCGGACGGCGCGCTGATCGTGCTGGAAAACGGGATCCAGAGCGGCCAGGGGCGGATCCTGCGAATCCCTTCCCCCAAGGCGGCAGGCATGCACCGGATTGAGATCTTGCGCGAAGGCATGGAATCGCCGGTCAACCTGACTATCACGCCACAAGGCTGCGCCTTCGTCAGCGAATCGCGCATCCGCCACCGCCTGCTGCCCGGCCATGAAACCGAAGTGCCCGACAGCTTCCGCCTCTATCAACTGCCTTTGCCTCTCACCGCCGCGCAATAACCTTTCCACCACCACTGCGGGCGGCGACTTGCGTTGTTGCCCGCAGGCGAACAACAATCTCGCTGCGTTACAAACCGGCCTTGCGCAGCGCTTCCCATTTTTACCTGTGACAGCCGATTGCCCGCTAGGCTAGTATAAGCGTCTGTGCAAACCTCGGGTTTGAGCGCGCCGTCTGGCGTTTTGATGATTTGATTTGCGCCGCCCGGCAAGCGCTAAAGGGGGCGGCGCCTGCTGAAACAATGTGATAGCGAATGATGACAATGAAAATCACAGTGACCTTTACATTCAATGGATTGGAAAAATAATCGCATGAATAGCACCGATAAACTCGATTCGCACACGCCAATGATGCAGCAGTACCTGCGCCTCAAGGCCCAGCATCCTGAAATCCTGCTGTTCTACCGCATGGGCGACTTCTACGAGCTGTTTTACGACGACGCCAAGCGCGCTTCCCAACTGCTGGATATCTCGCTGACCAAACGCGGCGCCTCGGCGGGTGAACCGATCCCGATGGCCGGCGTGCCGCACCACGCGGTGGAGAACTACCTGGCCAAGCTGGTGCAGCTCGGCGAGTCCGTCGCCATCTGCGAGCAGATCGGCGATCCGGCCACCAGCAAAGGGCCGGTCGAACGCAAAGTGGTGCGTATCGTCACCCCCGGCACCATCACCGACGAAGCGCTGCTGCAAGAGCGTCAGGACAACCTGCTGGCGGCGATCTGGCAGGACGCGCGCGGTTTCGGCTACGCCACCCTGGACGTCAGCTCCGGCCGCTTCCGCGTCGCCGAGCCGCAGGATCTGGAAACCATGGCTGCCGAGCTGCAGCGCACCAATCCGGCCGAGCTGCTCTACCCGGAAACCTTCGAACAAATGGCGCTTATAGAACAGCGCCACGGCCTGCGCCGCCGCCCACTGTGGGAATTCGAACTGGAGACCGCACGCCAGCAGCTCAACCTGCAGTTCGGCACCCGCGATCTGACCGGCTTTGGCGTCGAGCAGGCGCACCAGGCGCTACGCGCCGCCGGCTGCCTGCTGCAGTACGTCAAAGATACCCAGCGCACTTCACTGCCGCACATTCGCGGCCTCACCATGGAGCGCCAGCAGGACGGCATCATCATGGACGCCGCGACCCGCCGCAATCTGGAGCTGACGCAAAGCCTGTCCGGCGGCAGCGACAACACGCTGGCGGCGATCCTCGATCGCACTGTCACGCCGATGGGCAGCCGTATGCTGAAACGCTGGCTGCACATGCCGACCCGCGATATCAAGGTTCTCACCGCCCGCCAACAGGCGATCGGCGCATTGCAGGACCTGTTCACCGATCTGCAGCCTTCTCTGCGCCAGGTGGGCGATCAGGAGCGAATTTTGGCGCGTCTGGCGCTGCGCACCGCGCGGCCGCGCGATCTGGCGCGCATGCGCCATGCTTTCCAGCAACTGCCGGACATCCGCGCGCTGCTGCAAGACGTGGACACCCCGCACGTGCAGCAGCTGCTGTCACAGGTGGGCCAGTTCGACGAGCTGCGTGAGCTGCTGGAACGCGCGGTCATTGAATCGCCGCCGGTGCTGGTGCGCGACGGCGGCGTGATCGCCCCCGGGTACAACAGCGAACTGGACGAGTGGCGCGCACTGGCCGACGGCGCCAGCGACTACCTCGATCGGCTGGAGATCCGCGAGCGTGAAAAACTGGGGCTGGATACGCTCAAGGTCGGTTTTAACGGCGTACACGGCTACTACATTCAGGTCAGTCGTGGCCAAAGCCACCTGGTGCCGATCCACTATGTGCGCCGCCAGACGCTGAAAAACGCCGAGCGCTACATCATCCCGGAATTGAAAGAGTACGAAGACAAAGTGCTCACCTCCAAGGGTAAGGCGCTGGCGATCGAGAAAAGCCTGTACGACGAGCTGTTTGATCTGCTGCTGCCGCACCTGGCGGAACTGCAGCAAAGCGCCGCCGCACTGGCCGAGCTGGACGTGCTGGCCAACCTGGCCGAGCGCGCCGATACCCTGAACTACGCTTGCCCAACCATGAGTGAACAGCCGGGGATCCGCATTACCGAAGGCCGCCACCCGGTGGTAGAGCAGGTGCTGAGTGAGCCGTTTATCTCCAACCCGCTCACCCTGTCGCCACAGCGCCGCATGCTGATCATCACCGGCCCGAACATGGGCGGTAAAAGCACTTATATGCGGCAAACGGCGCTGATCGTGCTGATGGCGCACATCGGCAGTTACGTGCCGGCCACCAAGGCCACCATCGGCCCGGTGGATCGCATCTTCACCCGCGTCGGCGCGGCGGACGATCTGGCTTCCGGCCGCTCTACCTTCATGGTGGAGATGACCGAAACCGCCAACATTCTGCACAACGCCACCGAGCACAGCCTGGTGTTGATGGATGAAATCGGCCGCGGCACCTCCACTTACGACGGCCTGTCGCTGGCCTGGGCCTGCGCCGAGAACCTGGCCAACCGCATCAAGGCGATGACGCTGTTCGCCACCCACTACTTCGAGCTGACGACGCTACCGGAGAAAATGGAAGGCGTGGTCAACGTGCATCTGGACGCGCTCGAACATGGCGATACCATCGCCTTCATGCACAGCGTGCAGGACGGGGCTGCCAGCAAAAGCTATGGCCTGGCGGTCGCCGCGCTGGCCGGCGTGCCGCGCGACGTCATCAAGCGCGCCCGTCAGAAGCTGCGCGAGCTGGAGTCTATCTCCAGCCACACCGCCTCGGGCAGCGTCGATGCCACCCAGATGACGCTGCTGCAGGAAGAGACCTCGCCGGCGGTAGAAGCCCTGGAGGCGCTGGATCCGGATTCCCTGTCGCCACGCCAGGCGCTGGAATGGATCTACCGGCTGAAAAATATGGTGTAGTCTGGTGCCAAACGCGGGCATAAAAAAACGGTGAGCATCATGCTCACCGTTTTTATTTGATGCGGTTCAACAATCGGCGTTATTCGCGGAACAGCGCCTCAATGCTCAGGCCCTGCATCTGCAGAATCTCACGCAGACGGCGCAGGCCTTCAACCTGAATCTGACGGACGCGCTCACGCGTCAGGCCAATCTCCCGGCCTACGTCTTCCAGCGTCGCCGCTTCATAGCCCAGCAGGCCGAAACGGCGCGCCAACACTTCACGCTGTTTGGCGTTCAGTTCGAACAACCATTTGACGATGCTTTGCTTCATATCGTCGTCTTGCGTGGTGTCTTCAGGCCCGTTGTCCTTCTCGTCGGCCAGAATGTCCAGCAGCGCTTTCTCCGAATCCCCGCCCAGCGGCGTATCCACCGAGGTGATGCGCTCATTCAGACGCAGCATGCGGCTGACGTCATCCACCGGCTTGTCGAGTTGCTCGGCAATCTCTTCAGCGCTCGGTTCATGATCCAGCTTGTGGGAAAGCTCGCGCGCGGTGCGCAGATAGACATTCAGTTCTTTGACGATATGGATAGGCAAACGAATGGTACGTGTTTGGTTCATGATCGCCCGTTCAATCGTCTGACGAATCCACCAGGTTGCGTAAGTGGAGAAGCGGAAACCGCGTTCCGGGTCGAATTTTTCCACTGCGCGAATCAGACCGAGGTTACCCTCTTCGATCAGATCCAGCAGCGCCAGACCGCGGTTGCTGTAGCGGCGGGCGATTTTCACCACCAGCCGCAGGTTGCTTTCAATCATGCGGCGGCGGGACGGCACGTCACCGCGCAGAGCACGCCGCGCAAAATAGACTTCTTCCTCTGCGGTCAGCAGAGGTGAATAACCGATCTCACCCAGATAGAGCTGCGTCGCATCTAATACGCGTTGCGTAACGCCTTGAGACAACAGCTCTTCTTCCGCTAAATCGTTCTCGCTGGTCTCTTCTTCTACCAGCGCTTTTTCATCAAACGACTCAGCCTCAGCTCCATTCTCGTCGAAATCCGCATCATCATGTAACTCGTTAACTTTCAGCGTATTTTGGCTCATATGCTGCTCCTACCCGTGATACCGCGAGCAGAATCTCAGCGTATTCTGCCCAATCTATCGCTGCGGAAGATAACGCAGCGGGTTTACGGATTTCCCCTTGTAACGAATTTCAAAATGCAAACGTACTGAACTGGTACCGGTGCTACCCATGGTGGCTATTTTTTGACCCGCCTTCACTTCTTGTTGTTCCCGGACCAGCATTGTGTCGTTATGAGCGTAGGCGCTCAGGTAATCATCATTGTGTTTGATGATGATTAGATTACCGTAACCCCGTAAAGCGTTGCCGGCATACACTACGCGGCCATCGGCGGTAGCGAAGATAGGCTGCCCACGGGAACCGGCGATATCGACGCCCTTATTCCCACCTTCTGATGAGGAAAAGTTATCAATAATCTTACCGTCAGTCGGCCATCTCCAGGTACTGACCGGAGAACTGTTGCTGACGGTGCTGCTCACGGGTGGAGCGGCTTCCGGTGCGGTAACAGGCGCAGTCGCGGTCCCAACCGCTGCGGCACCTGCTGCAGGTAACATCTTACCTACATTCTGTTTACCCGAGTTTTCAGAATACGCGTTAGTTGATTGAGAATCAACCGTTGCCGTCTGGATCTGGGAGCTGGAAGGTGGCTTCGGAACGCCGCCTTTGGTTGCATCTGTCGTCGCCAGCATGCCGCCGCCGCCGTTGGCAGAACCATTACCAAGCTGAATGGTTTGGCCAACATTCAGGCTGTATGGCTCGGGAATATTGTTGCGCTGCGCCAGGTCGCGGAAATCGTTGCCGGTGATCCAGGCGATATAAAACAGCGTGTCGCCGCGCTTGACCGTATAGGTTTCACCGCCGCTGTAGCTCCCTTTAGGGATAGCGTTATAACTGCGGTTATAGACAATGCGGCCCTCGGGGCTGACCTGCTGCGCCCCGCCATTATTATTGCCGGATGGAACGGCACCGCCGCCACCCACGCTGCTGATAGGGGCCGACGTCGAGGCATTGTTCGTACAACCCGCCAACCACAAACTTACCATCGTACACACCGCTACCCGGCGTAACGTAATCATTGGGCTTCCCGTGCTCATGCTTCCCCCATGACAGCAATATCAGTGATATATCCAAAATACCCTTTACATCGTAGCCGAGCTTTTGCCACTTCCCAGTCCCTGCGATGTAAAGGCGCCGCCGGCCGATCCCTGAACGCCAGGTCATCTCCCGCCGGAGCATCAAAACGCGCGCCAATGCTAACCACATTGGCGTTGCCGCACCATAAGACAACTACGTAGAAAGGCCAATTCTAGTGAAAATTAGCCTGATTGGAACGAGAAAACCTTATCCGGACGTGATGAAAGTGCAACAGATTTTGCAGACGGTCGAAAAATCAGACAATCGCTAGGCCAATTCGCCTTTCACCAGCGGGACAAAACGCACCGCTTCCACCGCATCGACAACGAACTCGTTGCCATGGCGTTGAATGCGTTTGAGGGTTTGGGCCTGCTCGCCCACCGGCAGCACCAAAATGCCGCCGTCGTCCAATTGTTCCACCAGCGCCTGCGGGATCTCCGGCGGTGCGGCGGTGACGATGATCGCATCGAACGGACCGCGCGATGCCCAGCCCTGCCAGCCGTCGCCGTGGCGGGTGGAAACATTATGAAGATCGAGCTGCTTCAGGCGGCGCTTGGCCTGCCACTGCAGCCCCTTGATGCGCTCGACGGAACAAACGTGTTGCACCAGATGTGCCAGGATAGCGGTCTGATAACCGGAACCGGTGCCGATCTCCAGCACCCGTGAAGTGGGCTTCAAATTCAGCAGCTCGGTCATCCGCGCCACCATATAAGGCTGGGAAATGGTCTGGCCGGAGCCGATCGGCAGCGCGGTGTTTTCGTAGGCCTTATGATCCAGCGCTTCGTCGACAAAACGCTCACGCGGCACCGCTTCGATCGCCCGCAGCAGCTTTTCGTCCCGGATCCCCTGCTGCCGCAGCTGCGTCAGCAATGTTTGCATACGCTTGTTCACCATTCCCCGCTAACCTCTGCCTTGGTTAACCATGTTTTCACGACTTCCTGCGCCGCGTAGGCGGTCAAATCCACCTGCAGCGGCGTGATCGCCACATAGCCTTGTTCCACCGCCGCAAAGTCGGTATCCGGCCCGACATCAAATTTATCACCAGGCGGCCCGATCCAGTAGAGATTTTGTCCGCGCGGATCCTGCTGGCAGAACACCTTGTCGGCGGGATGGCGGCTGCCGCAGCGGGTAACGCGCAGGCCTCTAATCTCCGCCAGGGGCAGATCCGGTACGTTGATATTCAGGATTTTTCCGGTACGCAACGGCTCTCGCCGCAACGCGCGCAGGATACGGCAGGTAATGACGGCGGCAGTCGCATAGTGCTGGTGGCCGTTCAACGACACCGCCAATGCGGGCAGCCCCAAATGCCGGCCCTCCATCGCCGCTGCGACGGTGCCGGAATAGATGACATCGTCGCCCAAATTCGGCCCGGCGTTGATGCCGGAGACCACGATATCCGGTGCCGGATGCATCAGTGCGTTGACGCCAAGGTAGACACAGTCGGTCGGCGTCCCCTGCAGCACCGCAATATCGCCGTTGGCCAGCGTCTGCGTGCGCAGCGGCGATTCCAGCGTCAGCGCATTGGAAGAGCCGCTGCGGTTACGATCCGGTGCCACGACCTGCACCTCGGCGAATTCCCGCAGCGCCGCCGCCAGCACCTGAATGCCCGGAGCGCTGACGCCGTCATCGTTACTCAGCAATATCCGCATCACTGTCATCCTGCTGCATGATCTCGCGAACTACGCTGGTGGCGAAGCTGCCTGCCGGCAGCCAGAAGCGCAGTTCCACGGTAACGTCATCCCACCAGTTCCACAGCATATTTTGCGGCTGTAACAGCAGGGCCCGACGAGCGGGTTCGACACGCTCGCGCTTTAAAAGCGTAAGCAATTCCGGCTGCTCCGCCAAGCATTGTTGTTCAAATGCCAACGCATCGCCGGCAGTACCCGGCTCGCCGTCGCCCGGCAACGTCGCGGTGACAACCAGCTCGCCGGCATCCAGGCGCTGTTGCAGCGTCTCCAGCTCATCGGCTTTGGCGACAAACCAGCTGCCGCGGCCGCTCAGCTGCAGGGCGTCACCTTCCAGCACGGTGCGCTGCAGGTCGTCGGCCAGGCGCCTGCTCGCGACCAGATTAAACAGCGCGCTGCGGCTGGCGGACAGGTAGAAACTACGCTTGCTGCGCTCTTTGACGCGAATTTCGTCATTCGCCCAGCGGCGCGCCATCACCAGGTTGTTGCCGCCGCGGCCGAAACGCTGGCTGCCGAAGTAGTTCGGCACGCCCTGCGCGGCGATGGCCTGCAGGCGGCGTTCCACGTCCTGCCGGTCGGAAATCTGGCGCAGCACCAACGTAAAGTGGTTGCCCTTCAGGTTGCCGATGCGCATTTTACGCAGGTGGCGGGCGTACGAGAGCACCTCGCAGCCTTCCAGCGTAAACCGAGAGAAATCCGGCGTGTCCTTACCCGGCATATGCAGGCAGAACCACTGCTCGGTCACCGCGTGGCGATCCTTCAAGCCGGCATAGCTGACGGAACGGGCGTGAATACCGGCGAAGCGCGCCAGGTAATCGGCCACGAACTGGGTATTGCAGCCGTTTTTACGGATGTTCACCAGTACGTGCTCGCCTTCACCGTCCGGTGCAAAGCCCAGGTCTTCCACCACCACGAAATCTTCCGGATTGGCTTTCAACACCCCGGTGCTCTGCGGCCGGCCATGCAGCCAGGTCAGATTCGCCATATCCATGCGGTTATTCCTTGATCAGCAAGGCGACCGCTTCGCAGGCGATACCCTCGCCGCGCCCGGTGAAACCGAGCTGCTCGGTGGTGGTGGCCTTCACGTTGACGTCATCCATATGGCACTGCAGATCTTCCGCCAGGAAGACGCGCATCTGCGGGATGTGCGGCGCCATTTTCGGCGCCTGAGCGATAATGGTGATATCGAGGTTGCCGAGGCGGTATCCTTTGGCGCGGATGCGTTTCCAGGCTTCGCGCAGCAGTTCGCGGCTGTCGGCGCCTTTGAACGCCGGATCGGTATCGGGGAACAGCTTGCCGATATCGCCCAGCGCCGCCGCGCCCAGCAGGGCGTCGGTCGCGGCATGCAGCGCGACGTCGCCGTCGGAGTGGGCCAGCAAACCTTTGTCGTAAGGGATGCGAACGCCACCGATCACCAGCGGGCCTTCGCCGCCGAATTTATGTACGTCAAAACCGTGACCGATACGCATGATGCGCTCCTTAATTGTCCAACTGAGTCAAATAAAACGCCGCCAGCGCCAAATCCTCCGGCCGCGTTACTTTAATGTTGTCCGCCCGGCCGGCGATCAGCTGCGGATGATAACCGCAATGCTCCAGCGCCGAGGCTTCGTCGGTGACGTTCGCACCTTCATCCAGCGCGCGCTGCAGGCACTGCTTGAGCAGCGGCAGCGGAAACAGCTGCGGCGTCAGCGCGTGCCACAGATCCTGGCGTTCGACGGTGTGGGCGATGGTTTCGCGGCCGGGTTCGGCGCGTTTCATGGTGTCGCGCACCGGGGCGGCGAGAATGCCGCCGACCTTGCTGTGTGCGGTGATCGCCAGCAGGCGCTCGAGATCGTCGGCGTGCAGGCAGGGGCGTGCAGCGTCGTGCACCAGTACCCAGTCCGCATCGCCCGCCAGCTTCAGCCCGGCCATCACCGAATCGGCGCGCTGCCTGCCGCCCTCGGTGACGATCACCCGCGGATCCTGGGCGATCGGCAACTGTTCGAACTGGCGATCTTCGGGGCCGATCGCCACGATCACCCGCTCAATGCGCGGATGACGCAACAGGGCGTGGATGGCGTGCTCGACGATGCTGTGCCGGCCGATGGTTAAATATTGCTTCGGGCATTCCGCCTGCATGCGGCTGCCGATACCGGCAGCGGGCAGGACGGCAATCACCGAGGGAAAGGTGCCTGCGGAGTGATTCATGCGTTATTTTTGTGCGTTATTTTGCGAGGAAGACGCCGCGTTGCGTCTGGATTGGTCAGGAACCAGACGATAGAAAGTCTCACCGGGCTTGATCATGCCCAGCTCATTACGCGCTCGCTCTTCGATCGCTTCCTGACCGCCGTTCAAATCATCGATTTCGGCAAACAGCTGATCGTTACGCGCTTTCAACTTGGCGTTGTTGCCCTGTTGGACCGCAACGTCTTCATTGACTCGCACGTAATCGTGAATACCATTTTTGCCCAGCCACAGTGAATACTGTAACCAACCGAGCAATGCCAGCAATAGCAGCGTAAGTTTTCCCATCTCCGCCCCCTGAAAAACCGACCAATCATCCCACAACTTTTCGTTGGACTCCACACTGAGAGCGGCATTTCAACGCCAAATTCAGAATACGGATGAAGGGTTCCCGAGTTTATCGCCCAATTCCGCGGCGAAAGCGGCAAAAAAAGCCCCTTACACCGGATGCGCACGACGCGTTTTCCAATGAGGTACACACTGCCCTTCACCCATTATGCAGCAAGAACCACTGCACCGCCGCTTTCTACCCCATCGCTTACTCCGCCGCAACGCAAAAAGTGAATATTTACCACCATAGAAAGAATAATCCTTATGCAGGGGTTGTACTTTCATTCATTGAAGCTTATTTTTATGCACTACTAGTGCATAAATAATTCCAATATATAACCTTTCATTATCGGGGATCGCGATGTTAAAACGTTTAGTTCTGATCGGCGCCTGCCTGGCCGCCACCTTCTCCACCGCCGCGTTGGCGGCTGAACCTACCTACGTCGTCGGTTCCGGCGGCACCTATCGGCCGTTCGAATTTGAAAACAGCCAAAAACAGCTGGAAGGTTTCGACATCGACATCATCAAAGCGGTGGCCAAGGCCGAAGGCTTCCAAATCAAACTGATCAATACACCGTGGGAGGGGATCTTCGCCACGTTGAATTCCGGCGATCGAGACATCATCATTTCCGGCATCACCATCACCGACAAGCGCAAACAAATGGTTGATTTCTCGGCGCCTTACTTCCCGGCCGAGCAGGCTATCGTGGTGCCGCAGGACTCGACGGTAGACTCCATCGCCGCGCTGAAAGCGCTGAAGGTCGGTGTGGTGAACTCCAGCACCGGCGACATCGTGGTGTCCGACGTGCTGGGCAAAAACAGCACCGCCATCAAGCGCTTCGACAATACCCCGCTGATGCTGCAGGAGCTGTATGAAGACGGCATCGGCGCGGCGGTCGGCGACGTCGGCGTGGCCAAGTTCTATATCAAAACCCACCCTGAGAAAGCCTTCAAGCTGGTACCCGACGCCAAGTTCGAGCGCCAGTATTTCGGCATCGCCGTCGCCAAAGGCAACGATGAGCTGCGCAACAAGATCAACGCCGGCCTGAAGAAAATCGTCGCCGACGGCACCTACGCCAAGATTTACCAAACCTGGTTCGACAGCAACGTACCGACGCTGCCGGCGGAATAATACCCTGTCGCCGGCGCCCGCCAGGCCGTCGGCGCCCCCCCGTTTCAGCCTACCAAGAAGGAATACCTTTTGAACTTCCGTTGGGAGATCATCCAGGAATACGCGCCGCTGTTTATGGAAGGTGCCTGGATGACCATCAAATGCACCATCATCTGCGTGCTGCTGGGCACCACCTGGGGATTGATCCTCGGGCTGGGCCGTTTGGCGCAGGCGCCGCACGGCATCTGGAAACCCATCCTGCATTACGGCGTTCAGTGGCCGGTGCGCATTTACATCAGCGCCTTTCGCGGCACGCCGCTGTTCGTGCAGATCATGGTGGTACACTTCGCGCTGGTGCCGCTGTTCATCAACCCGCGCGACGGCCTGCTGGTCACCAGCGGCCTGATGAGCGTCGATTTTGCCCGCGCGCTGCGCGCCGACTACGGTGCCTTTCTCTCCTGCGTAGTGGCGATCACGCTCAACGCCGGCGCCTATGTGTCGGAGATCTTCCGCGCCGGGATCCAGTCGATTGACCGCGGCCAGATGGAGGCCTCGCGCTCGCTGGGCATGAGCTACGGCAAGACCATGCGCCAGGTGATCCTGCCGCAGGCCTTCCGCCGCATGCTGCCGCCGCTGGGCAACAACGCCATCGCCATCGTCAAGGATTCGTCGCTGGCCTCCGCCATCGGCCTGGCGGATCTGGCCTATGCCGCCCGCACCGTCTCCGGCGCCTACGCCACCTATTGGGAGCCCTACCTGACCATTTCGCTGGTCTATTGGGTCATCACCTTCCTGCTCTCGCTGCTGGTGCAACACATGGAAAAGAGGTTCGGTAAAAGTGATTCGCGTACATAACCTGCAAAAACAGTTCGGCGAGAGCCACGTGCTGCGCGGCATTTCCTGCCGGATCGCCGCCAACGAAGTGGTGTGCGTCATCGGCCCTTCCGGCTCCGGGAAGAGCACCTTCCTGCGCTGCATCAACGCGCTGGAAACGCTCTCCGGCGGCGAGATCGAGGTCAACGGCTTCGCCGTCCACGATCAAAAAACCGACCTGAACAAGATGCGTGAAAGCGTGGGTATGGTGTTCCAGCGCTTCAACCTGTTCCCGCACATGACGGTGTTGGAAAACATCATCATGGCACCGGTGAGCGTGAAGAAACGGCCGCGCGCCGAAGCCATCGCGCAAGCCGAGCAACTGCTGCACAAGGTCGGGCTGCTCGACAAGATAGACGCCTACCCCAACAGCCTGTCCGGCGGCCAGCAGCAGCGGGTGGCGATCGCCCGCGCGCTGGCGATGGAGCCGAAGATCATGCTGTTTGACGAACCCACCTCCGCGCTCGATCCGGAGCTGGTGGGCGAAGTGTTGGCGGTGATGAAATCGCTGGCACACGAGGGCATGACCATGGTGGTGGTCACGCATGAGATGGGCTTTGCCCGCGAGGTGGCCGATCGGGTACTGTTTATCGATCAGGGGATCATTCAGGAGGAAGGTGCGCCGCAGCAGATCTTCAGCCATCCGGCCAATCCGCGCACACAGGCGTTTCTGAGCAAAGTTTTGTAACCTTCGGCACCGCTTTGCAATCCTTCGGGCGCCGGCAGCGGCGCCCGCTCTCTCACCACCCGGTCAAGAAGCTGAACACCAGCCAGAACAGGCACAGCACGATGGCGCCGGTCAGCAGCAGCGTCAGGATCAGACGGCCGCGCAACAGCATGCTGAGGGTGATGCCGATCAGCACCGACAGCGGCATCAGCGCCAGGAAGAACGGCCAGGTATAGAGCAGGAAAAACAGCGTGTTGGAACCGTAAACCAGGAACGGCAACGCGAACGCCAGCCAGTAGAAAACAAAGCCGCTGACGCCGCCCAGGAAAGAATAAGAAGGCTCCTCTCTCTCCTGTTTTGACTGCTTGGAGTCGATCAAGATAGGCGTGACATTTTGCATAGTGATCCCTGGTTATTCGGCTCGCTCTGCGGCGGCTTAGAGTAAAAAGCGCATGGCGAAAAACGCCACACGCTTTTTTTGAATTCAGGGTTTGATAATAGCCTGACCACGCAACACGTCTAACAATTGCGCAATCAAATTTGTTACCAATTGTTGGCCATCAAGGTGGATTTCCGGCTGCTGCGGCGCCTCGTAAACCGCGTCGATACCGGTGAAATTGCGCAGCTCGCCGGCGCGCGCTTTTTTATACAATCCCTTCGGATCGCGCGCCTCGCAGATCGCCAACGGCGTGTCGACGAACACTTCGATAAAGCGATCGTCGCCGAGCATTTCGCGCACCATCTGCCGCTCGGCGCGGTGCGGCGAAATAAACGCGGTCAGCACCACCAGCCCGGCATCCACCATCAGTTTGGCCACTTCCCCCACCCGGCGGATGTTCTCGCGCCGATCCTCGTCAGAGAAGCCGAGATCGCGGCACAGGCCGTGGCGCACGTTATCACCGTCCAGCAGATAGGTGCTGACGCCGAGCTCGTGCAGCGCCTGCTCCAGCGCGCCGGCGACGGTGGATTTGCCCGAGCCGGACAGCCCGGTAAACCACAACACCGCGCCGCGATGGCCGTTGCGCGCTTCGCGATCCGCGCGCGTCACCGCGTGCGGATGCCAAACCACGTTCTCATCGTCCGGCCCGGTCGCCCTCAGTTCGGCGGCCACCTTATCGACCACCGAGCAGATCGCGTGCGCCCCAGTGCGGGAAGTGCTTGCGCACCAGCGCATTCAGCTCCAGCTCGAAGACGCTGAACTCGCCGTGCGCCGCCGGGGTGGCCTGCAGCGTTTCGCGCACCAGACCGGCGCCTACCGTGACGTTGCTCATGCGATCGATGAAGATCAGCCCGCCGGTGTCGTGATTGCTCTGATAGCTGTCCAGCACCAGCGGCTCGTCGAAGGTCAGCTCCACCAGACCGATGCCGTTAAGCGGCAACGTGTCTGCCGGGTGCTGCGCCAGCGTATTGATCTCCACCTGATGGCGGATGCTCTCCACGCGGGCGCGGGTCTTTTTACCGGCGATCTTGATGTCGTAGCTCTGGCCCGGCACCAGAGGCTGCTCGGCCATCCATACCACGTCCACCAGCGCGCTCTGCGCCGCCTGCAGGCTTTCGCCGGCGTCGACCAGCAGATCGCCGCGGCTGATGTCCACCTCATCCTTCAGCACCAGCGTAATCGCCTCGCCCGGGACCGCCTCTTGCAGATCGCCGTCGAAGGTCACGATGCGCGCCACGCTGGACTCCACGCCGGAAGGCAGCACCTTGACCCGTTGCCCCACCCGCACCATGCCGGCGGACAGCGTACCGGCATAGCCGCGAAAATCGAGGTTCGGGCGGTTGACGTACTGCACCGGGAAGCGCAGCGGCTGGTTTTCTCGCTCGCTGACCACGTCAACGCTCTCCAGCACTTCCAGCAGCGTCGGGCCGCTGTACCACGGCATATGGGCGCTTTCGCTCGCCACGTTGTCGCCGTCCAGCGCCGACAGCGGCACGAATTTGATATCCAGATCGCCTGGCAGCTGCTGGGCAAAGGTCAGGTAATCCTGTTTGAACTGCTCGAACACCGCTTCCTGGTAGTCCACCAGATCCATTTTGTTCACCGCCACCACCAGATGGCGAATGCCCAGCAGGGTTGCGATAAAACTGTGGCGACGAGTCTGGTCCAGCACCCCTTTGCGCGCGTCGATCAACAAGATCGCCAGATCGCAAGTGGAGGCGCCGGTGGCCATGTTGCGGGTGTACTGCTCATGCCCTGGGGTATCGGCGATGATAAATTTGCGTTTTTCGGTCGAGAAATAGCGATAGGCCACGTCGATGGTGATGCCCTGCTCGCGCTCGGCCTGCAGGCCGTCCACCAACAGCGCCAGATCGAGCTTCTCGCCCTGGGTGCCGATGCGTTTGCTGTCGCTGTGCAGCGTCGACAGCTGATCCTCGTAGATCTGGCGGGTATCGTGCAGCAGGCGACCTATCAGGGTGCTTTTGCCGTCGTCGACGCTGCCGCAGGTCAGAAAGCGCAGCAGGCTCTTGTGTTGCTGCGCGTGCAGGTAGGATTCGACGCCGCCCTGGTCAGCGATTTGTTGTGCAATTGCGTTGTTCATCCGGCGGCTCCTTAGAAATACCCTTGACGCTTTTTCAGCTCCATCGAGCCGGACTGATCGCGGTCGATCATCCGCCCCTGGCGTTCACTGGTGGTGGAGACCAGCATCTCTTCGATGATCTCCGGCAGGGTTTGCGCCTGCGAATCCACTGCGCCGGTCAGCGGCCAACACCCCAGGGTGCGGAAACGCACCATGCGCTGGCTGATCACTTCGCCCGGCTGCAGATCGATGCGATCGTCGTCCACCATCATCAGCATGCCGTCGCGTTCCACCACCGGGCGCGGTTTCGCCAGGTACAGCGGCACGATGTCGATCTTTTCCAGGAAGATGTACTGCCAGATGTCCAGCTCGGTCCAGTTCGACAGCGGGAAGACGCGGATGCTCTCCCCTTTGTTGATCTGGCCGTTGTAGTTGTGCCACAGCTCCGGCCGCTGGTTTTTCGGATCCCAGCGGTGGAAGCGATCGCGGAACGAATAGATGCGCTCTTTGGCGCGCGATTTCTCCTCGTCGCGCCGCGCACCGCCGAAGGCGGCGTCGAAACCGTACTTGTTCAACGCCTGCTTCAGGCCCTCGGTCTTCATGATGTCGGTATGCTTGGCGCTGCCGTGCACGAACGGGTTGATGCCCATCGCCACCCCTTCCGGATTTTTATGCACCAGCAGCTCGAAGCCGTACTCTTTCGCGGTGCGATCGCGGAACTCGTACATTTCGCGGAACTTCCAGCCGGTATCGACGTGCAGCAGCGGGAACGGCAGCGTGCCGGGGAAGAACGCCTTGCGCGCCAAATGCAGCATCACGGAAGAGTCTTTGCCGATGGAATACAGCATCACCGGGTTGGCGAATTCAGCGGCGACTTCACGGATGATATGGATACTCTCCGCCTCCAATTGCCGCAAATGAGTGAGTCGTTTTTCGTCCATAACAGGTCCTTAAAAGCCTTGCCTATGCCAAATTCACGACGGCCGGGCGCGCGGCCCCTTCCGTCTGCGATTGATGCCCGAACCAGGCGATTTGATGGTGCAGTTCCACCACTTCGCCAATCACCAGCAGCGCCGGCAGCGGCGCCCGTTGGGCCAGATGTTCCAGTTGATACAGCGCGCCGATCTGCACCTGCTGATCGGCGCGCGTGCCGCGGCTGATCACCGCCACCGGCGTATCGGCAGCGCGGCCGTGGGCGATCAGGCGTTGGCTGATGTCCGCCGCCTTCATGGTGCCCATGTAGATAGCCAGCGTCTGCCGCGCCCGGGCCAGATCGGCCCAGTCCAGGCCATCGCCGTCGGGGCGGCAGTGGCCGGTGATAAAGGTCACGCTCTGCGCGTGGTCGCGGTGCGTCAGCGGAATGCCGGCGTAGGCGGTCGCCCCCGCGGCGGCCGTGACGCCCGGCACCACCTGGAACGGAATGCCGGCGGCGGCGGCTACCTGCAGCTCTTCGCCGCCCCGGCCAAAGATGAACGGGTCGCCGCCCTTGAGGCGCACCACGCGTTTGCCCTGCTGCGCCAGCGCCACCAACAGCCGGTTGGTCTCTTCCTGGATCACCGAGTGCGCGCCGGCGCGCTTGCCCACGCAGATGCGCTCGGCGTCGCGGCGCACCAGATCGAGGATCTCGCCGCTGACCAGATGGTCATACAGCACCACGTCCGCCTGCTGCATCACCTGCAGCCCGCGCAGGGTCAACAGCCCCACGTCGCCCGGCCCGGCGCCCACCAAGGCTATCTCACCCTGCGCGCCTTCATCGCCTGCGGCGAAGCTTTGCAAATCCTGCTCAAGCTGCCGCTCCGCCTGCGCCGTCTGGCCGTTGGCCACCAGCGTGGCGAAACGGCCGCCGAAGGTTTTCTCCCAGAAACGGCGACGCTCGCCGATCGAGGCCAGCCGCTGTTTGACCTGGCCGCGCCAGCGGCCCGCCACCTGCGCCATCTGCCCCAAACTGGCGGGCAGCAGCGCCTCCAGCTTTTCGCGCAGCAACCGCGCCAGCACCGGCGCCTGGCCGCTGGACGATACGGCCACCACCAGCGGCGAGCGATCGATGATCGACGGGAAGATGAACGAGCAGCGCGGCTGGTCGTCCACCACGTTGGCTAACACCCGGCGTTTATCCGCTTCGGCAAACACCGCGGCGTTCAGCGCGTTGTCGTCCGTGGCGGCGATCGCCAGAAACACGTCGTCCAGTTGCGGCGGGTCAAAGGTTTTCCCCAGCCAGAGCAGTTGCCCTCGCTGACGTTGTTGTTCCAGTTCCGGTGAGAGCGACTGCGCAACTATCCGTATTTCAGCCCCGGCGCGCTGAAGCAGATCGACTTTGCGCGCAGCCACGTCACCGCCGCCAACGACCAGCACCGGACGTTGTTTCAGATCGGCGAATATTGGTAGATAGTCCACAACAGCCTTTTCATATAACAGAAAGATAGTGTGACTATACGGGCTGAGATTTAGCCTCTGAAATGACGAAAAGGAATGATTAGTTCCTTTATGGAATATAGGCCGCAACGCAGGAGGCAAACGGTGATAATCGCACGGCGGTTTGCGCATTCGCGCGAAAATTAAGAGACGGGGAAATTGTGTAATGCCGCCCGGCGTCTCATACTGGGTGCCGCAGAAAAATGATCGGCAGCGCCGATAGCAAAGAAGGATTTTTCGGTATGTTTTCCCGTTTTTACCTGAAGACCAGCCTGCTGGCCCTCGCACTCGGCGGCGTCTTCAGCGTTTGTGCCGCACAGCCCGCAAAAGACGCGCCAATGGGCCGTTTCGCCGCCGAACAGACCCGCCACATCGCCACTTACTTCCCCGGCCGCATGGCGGGCAGCCCGGCCGAATTGCTCACCGCCGACTACCTGAAGCAGCAGTTCGGCAAGATGGGTTACCAAAGCGACATTCGCAGCGTCAACACGCGCTATCTCTACACCAGCAAAGACGGCAAGAAGAACTGGAACAACGTCACCGCCAGCTCGGTGATCGCCGCCCGCAACGGCGACAGTCCGAAACAGATAGTGATCGTCGCCCACTTCGACACCTACACGCCGCAGAGCGACGAAGATCTGGATAACAACCTCGGCGGCCTGACGCTGCAGGGCGTCGACGACAACGCCTCCGGCATCGGCGTGATGCTGGAACTGGCGGAGCGCCTGAAAAGCATCCCCACCGCCTACGGCCTGCGCTTCGTCGCCACCAGCGCCGAAGAGCTCGGCTCGCTGGGCGCACAGAACTACCTGCAACGCATGAGCGCGGAAGAGAAAAGCAACACCGTGCTGGTGATCAACCTCGACAGCCTGATCACCGGCGATCGTCTGTACTTCAACGCCGGGCGCAACACGCCGCCGCAGGTGGCGAAACGCTCCCGCGATCGCGCGCTGGATATCGCCCATCGCTACGGCATCGCCGCCGCCAGCAATCCGGGTAGCGCACAGCATCCGAAGGGCACCGGCTGCTGCTCCGATCAAGAGGTATTCGACGCCGCAGGCATCCCGGTGCTGTCGGTGGAGGCCACCAACTGGTCGCTGGGCGATAAAGACGGCTACCAGCAGCGCGCCGTCAGCCCGCACTTCCCGCAGGGCATTACCTGGCACCGCCCGCAGTATGACAACCTGCAGTACCTGGATCGCTACCTGCCGGGGCGGATCGACAAACGCAGCCGCGACAGCGTGCAGATCCTGCTGCCGCTGATCAAAGAGCTGGCACAGGCGCACCCGCCGAAAGCACAGAAGAAAAAGTAGCCCGCAAAAAAACAGGGCCCAGCATTGCTGAGCCCTGTCGTGTGATTCGCCTCGTTTAGCCTTCGTGCAGGCCGCACTCGCGCTTCAGCCCGAAGAAACGCGTCTCTTCCTCGCTCATGCCCGGTTCCCACTTCTGGGTGGTGTGGGTATCGCCTACCGACAGGTAGCCCTGCTCCCACAGCGGGTGATAGCTCAACCCGTGCTCGGTCAGATACTGGTAAATCTTGCGGTTGTCCCAGTCGATGATCGGCAGGATCTTGAACACCCCGCGCTGCACCGCCAGCACCGGCAGATTGGCGCGGCTGCCGGACTGCTCGCGCCGCAGGCCGGCGAACCAGCTCTGTGCCCCCAGCGTCTCCAGCGCGCGGTTCATCGGCTCAACCTTGTTGATCTGGTTGTACTTTTCAATCCCTTCCACGCCCTGTTCCCACAGCTTGCCGTAGCGCGCCTCTTGCCAGGCGGGAGACTGTTCGGCGCGGAACACCTGCAGATTCAGCTTCAGCTGGTCGGTCAGTTGATCGATAAAGCGGTAGGTTTCCGGGAACAGGTAACCGGTGTCGGTCAGGATCACCGGGATATCCGGCCGGATGCGCGTCACCAGGTGCAGACACACCGCCGCCTGAATGCCGAAACTGGACGAGAGTACGAACTCGCCGGGCAGATGCTCCAGCGCCCATGCAACGCGCTGTTCGGCGCTGAGGGTCTCCAGTTGGCCGTTGACCACCGCCAATGCCAGCGCCTGCCCGGATTTGGGCAACGCGTTCAGCGCCGCCAGATCGAATTCAGCCATGTTGTCTCTCCTGCTACTTGAAATTACCTGTGCGGCCCCTCTGCCCAGGGACCGCCCGGCCTCACTCCCAGAAATCTCGCGCCGGATCCAGCACCGGTTTGACGATGCCCGCGCGAACGGTGAAGTCGCCGAAGCCTTCGCCGGCGTTGCGCTCCTTCGCCCAGCGCCCCACCAACAGGTCGATCTCGCTCAGGATCTCGTCTTCGTTGATGTTCTCGCGGTACATGCGCGGAATGCGCGTGCCTTCGCGGTTGCCGCCCAAATGCAGGTTATAGCGGCCGACCGCCTTGCCCACCAGCCCCAGCTCCGCCAGCAGCGCGCGGCCGCAGCCGTTCGGGCAGCCGGTGATGCGCAGCACGATATGCTCGTCGCCCACCCCGTGCCGATGCATGATCCCTTCCACCTTGGTGACGAACTGCGGCAGGAAGCGCTCGGCCTCCGCCATCGCCAACGGGCAGGTCGGGAACGATACGCAGGCCATCGAGTTCTTGCGTTGCTCGCTGATCTCGTCGTCGATCAGGCCATGATCGCGCGCCAGGGCTTCGATCTTTGCCTTCTCGCTTTCCGGCACGCCGGCGATGATCACGTTTTGGTTCGCCGTCAGACGGAAGTCGCCTTTATGGATCTTGGCGATCTCCGCCATGCCGGTCTTCAGCGGGCGCCCCGGATAGTCCAGCAGGCGGCCGTTCTCGATAAACAGCGTCAGGTGCCACTGATCGTCGATGCCCTTCACCCAACCGATGCGATCGCCGCGGCCGGTGAATTCATACGGCCGGATCGGCGCGAAGGTGATGCCGGCGCGCTTTTCCACTTCGGCGCGGAAAACGTCCACCCCGACACGTTCCAGCGTGTATTTGGTTTTGGCGTTCTTGCGATCGGTGCGGTTGCCCCAGTCGCGCTGCGTGGTCACCACGGCCTCCGCGACCGCCAGCGTATGTTCGAGTGGAATGTAGCCGAACTCGCTGGCCTGGCGCGCGTAGGTTTTCTTGTTGCCGTGCTCGATGGACAACCCGCCGCCCACCAGCAGGTTGAAGCCTACCAGCTTGCCGTTTTCGGCGATCGCCACGAAGTTCATGTCGTTGGCGTGCAGATCGACGTCGTTCTGCGGCGGGATCACCACCGTGGTTTTGAACTTACGCGGCAGGTAGGTCGGCCCCAGAATCGGCTCTTCGTCGGTAGTGGCCACCTTCTCCTGATCCAGCCACACCTCGGCGTAGGCGCGGGTGCGCGGCAGCAGGTGTTCGGAGATCTTCTTCGCCCACTCGTAGGCTTCCTGATGCAGCTCGGACTCCACCGGGTTGGAGGTGCACAGCACGTTGCGGTTCACGTCGTTGGCGGTCGCCAGCGCGTCCAGCCCCAGGCGGTTCAGCAGCTGGTGCACCGGTTTGACGTTGCCTTTCAGAATGCCGTGAAACTGGAACGTCTGGCGGTTAGTGATGCGAATGCTGCCGTACAGCGTGCTCTCCTGCGCGAACTTGTCGATGCCCAGCCACTGCTGCGGGCTGATGATGCCGCCCGGCAGGCGGCAGCGCAGCATCATGGCGTGGCGCGGCTCCAGCTTCTGCTCGGCGCGTTCGGCGCGAATATCGCGGTCATCCTGCTGATACATGCCGTGAAAACGGATCAGCAGGAAGTTGTCGCCGTTGAAGCCGCCGGTCAGGCCGTCATTCAAATCTTCGGCGATGGTGCCGCGCAGGAAGTGGCTCTCCTTCTTCATGCGCTCCGCATCGGCCAGTTTGCCTTCGACTACCAAAGGCCCGGGGTGTTTATCACTCATCAGTAAACATCTCGCTGATAACGGCGCTCAAGGCGCAGCTCACTTAAAAATTCATCCGCCTGCTCGGTATCCATGCCACCGTGCTCGGCCACCAGTTCCAGTAATGTGTTTTCCACGTCTTTCGCCATGCGATTGGCATCGCCGCAGACGTAAATGTGCGCGCCTTCCTGAATCCAGCGCCACACTTCCGCGCCCTGTTCGCGCAGTTTGTCTTGTACGTATATTTTATGTTGTTGGTCGCGGGACCAGGCCAGATCGATGCGGGTCAGCAGGCCGTCTTTCACATAGCGCTGCCATTCGACCTGATACAGGAAATCTTCGGTAAAGTGCGGGTTGCCGAAGAACAGCCAGTTCTTGCCGCCGGCGCCGTCGGCGTCGCGCTGCTGCATAAAGGCGCGGAACGGCGCGATGCCGGTGCCCGGGCCGATCATGATCACCGGCGCTTCCGGATTGGCCGGCAGGCGGAAGTTGTCGTTGTGTTCGATAAACACCCGCACGTCGCCGTCCTCCTCCAGGCGATCCGCCAAGAAGCCGGAGGCGCCGCCGCTGCGGGCGCGCCCGTCGATGTCGTAACGCACCACGCCTACGGTGATGTGCACTTCGCTTTCGTTCTCCGCCTGCGAAGAGGCGATGGAGTACAGGCGCGGCGTCAGCGGGCGCAGCAGACCGACCAGCTGTTCGGCGCTCAGGTCCGCCGGCGCCTGACGCACCATGTCAACGATCGGCGTGTTGTGCGCATAGTGCTGCAGCGCGGCTTTATCCGCCAACAGGCCGATCAGCGTTTCGTCGCGCGACAGCGCGGCGTATTTATCGACGATCGGCGTGGTGTTCTGCGTCAGTTCGAAATGGCTGCGCAGCGCCTGCGCCAGCGGCAGGGTTTGCCCTTCCACCTCGACCGGCTCGTCGCCTTTCAGCCACAACAGCTGCACCAGTTCGTCCACCAGCGCCGGATCGTTGTCGAACCATACGCCGAGCGCATCGCCCGGCTGATAGCGCAGGCCGGAGTCGCCCAGATCGATCTCGATATGGCGCACGTCTTTATCCGACGCGCGGCCGGTAATTTTCTGATTGACCGCCAGTTGGGCGGTGAGCGGCTGTTCCTTGCTGTACGGGCTGCTGTCGATCAGATCGACCGCGCCGCTGGCCAACACGCCCGGCGCGGCGCTTTCCGCCGGCGCGCGCGCCTTCAGCACCGATACCACCTGTTTGCGCCAGGCGGCGGCCAGTTCCTGGTACTCCACGTCGGCGTCCACGCGCTCCACCAGGCGCTCGGCGCCCAGCTCGGCCAGCTTGCCGTCGAAATCCTTACCAGACTGGCAGAAATTCTCATAAGAGGTGTCGCCCAGCCCGAACACCGCAAAAGCGGTATCATTCAGCTTCGGCGCCTTCTTCGAGAACAGGAATTTATGCAGCGCCACCGCTTCTTCCGCCGGTTCGCCCTCCCCCTGCGTCGAGGCGACGATCACCAGCAGGCGCTCTTGAGCTATCTGCTTGAACTTGTAGTCGCCGGCGCTGATCAGCGTGGCGCTCAGATTGGCGGCCAGCAGATCGTCGCGCAGCTGCTCCGCCAGGCGGCGCGCATTGCCGGTCTGCGAAGCGGAAATGATGGTGATGCTGGCGGCAGCCGCAGGGGCGACAGGCGCAATGGCCACGGCTCCGGGCTGTTGATTGACCATGCCCCAAAAATAGCCGGACAGCCACGCCAGCTGCGTCGGCGAATAGTCGCCGATCGTCGCCTGCAGGCGCGCCAGCTGTTCGGGCGTCAGCGGGAGCAAAGATGTTGGAGGAGCCTGAGTCGTCATTGCTGTACTTATTTCCTATACTTAGCGCCTTTCCTGCCAGGCGCGCGCCAGTGTCAGTCGCTGTCTCTTCGCTGCGTCGGGTGTGCGGAAAAGATCAGGAGAGTTTGTAAGGTTACCGAGCAGAATAGCAACGATTAAATAAGGGATAGCAATAAATCATAACCAAAATGACTAAGCTGTTTTTCTGGTAAGGGATAACGCTTAAACCGTTAAACAAAGTTTTTTATCCAGATGAAATTAAAGCGCTTTTTTTCATCGTTTTTTCACCGTTCAACATTTCGGCTCATTACCCCAGCCGATAGGTGCCGCAAACACCAAACAAAAAAAGTGTTAACCGGGCGCAGTTATCGCGGCGCTAGACCATAACGGTATAAATGGCAAGCAGACGCGCTTTCCGGTACTATGCGGCGGTTTTTGAGTCAATGAGGCCGTAATAATGGCAACCACGCTGTTTAAAGATTTTCAGTTTGAAGCCGCACACCGTTTGCCGCACGTGCCGGAGGGCCATAAATGCGGCCGCCTGCATGGGCATTCGTTTATGGTGCGTCTGGAAGTGACCGGTGAAGTGGATCCCCACACCGGTTGGGTGATGGATTTCGCCGAGCTCAAGGCTGTGTTTTCCCCGATCTGGGAGCGGTTGGATCACCATTATCTGAACGATATTCCAGGATTGGAAAATCCCACCAGCGAAGTGCTCGCCGCCTGGATTTGGCAGCAGCTCAAGCCCCAGTTGCCGGAACTGACTGCGGTGATGGTGAAAGAGACCTGTACTGCGGGATGCGTATATAAAGGTTAAAAGAAAGGGCGCCGCAAAGGCGCCCTGGTTTTAGGCGATGTTCAGATACTTGTGGGTCTGCATCGACAACCGCCAGTTGCGCGCGATACAGGTTTCGATGCACAGGCGGGTCGCCTCTTCTTTCTGGCTGATCGGCTGCAGCGCAATAATCCGTGCCTTGTCGTCCTGCAGCGTCGCCAGCAGCGCGTCCAGCGCCTCGATGTCGCGCTCGCGCGCCACCGGATGCTTCACCTCGTCGGCGCGCCGCAGCGCCTGATCCAACACCTTCATGCCGCCGCGCATATTCACCTTCGGCGAAACCGTCACCCAGGTTTTGGCGGAACAGCGAATGTCGTGGGTGCCGCTGGTCTCAATCTGGCAGCCGTAGCCATGCTGTTCGAACAGCTCGGTCAGCGGCGTCAGATCGTAGATGCAGGGTTCGCCGCCGGTGATCACCACATGGCGCGCGGTGTAACCTTGTTGGCGCATCACCGCCAGCAGCTGCTCGGCGCCGGCATTGCCCCAGGCGTCGCTTTCCTCTGTTTTGACCAGGATCCGTTGCAGGTCGACTTCCCGATTGGCTTCCTTTTCCCAGGTATGTTTGGTATCGCACCAACTGCACCCTACCGGGCAGCCCTGCAGGCGGATAAAAATGGCCGGCACGCCGGTGAAAAAGCCTTCGCCCTGCAAGGTTTGGAACATCTCATTGATCGGGTACTGCATCGGTTTCTCAATCTGGAAAAGTAAAAAGCGATTATCGCAGATTCCGGCCCGCCGACCAAACGGCCAAAATTGTATTAAATTTTATTCTCCGCGCCGCCGCCAGCATATCCCACCGCCAATGGCGCTCATTTAATTTGTGAGTCGTGCTTTGGCCTTTCATCCGCGGTGCAACCTGCTCCACAGAAAACAACACGCAGTTAACAAATAAGATAATTATATTTGACATAAAGCGCCGACGCGCAGATGTATATACAAGCAAACACAAGCCGAGCGCCAGTTTCGGCCACGTTCCATCCATCACGACTACATCTGCGTTTAGAGGGTGCCATGACTCATTCCACCAGCGAGTTGAACATTCAGCAGGCCATCGACGACAGCAAGTTTTCGCTGTTTCACTGGACCCTGATCATTCTCGGATTCCTGATCCTCGCCATCGACGGTTTTGATACCGCCGCCATGGGCTATATCGCCCCCTCGGTCGCCAAAGACTGGGGCATCGTCAAACAGGATCTGGGGCCGGTGCTGAGCGCCGCGCTGCTGGGGCTGTCGCTCGGCGCGCTGATCGCCGGGCCAATCTCCGACCGCATCGGCCGCAAGCGCGTGCTGGTGTTTTCCTGCCTGTTCTTCGGCCTGTCGAGCCTGGCCACCGCCTACGCCGGCTCGCTCAATAGCCTGACGCTGTGGCGTTTCCTCACCGGCCTCGGGCTGGGAGCGGCGATGCCCAACGCCATCACGCTGATCTCCGAATACGCGCCGCAGCGCTGCCGTTCGCTGGCGATCAATACCATGTACTGCGGCTTTCCGCTGGGCGCGGCCGGCGGCGGTGCCATTTCATCGTGGCTGATCCCGAGCTACGGCTGGCACAGCGTGCTGTTGCTCGGCGCCATTGCGCCGCTGGCGTTGACGGTCTTGCTGATCCTGCTGCTGCCGGAATCGGTCAAATATATGGTCAACCGCGGGCAGGATGCGGCGAAGATCAAGCGCATCGCGCAACGCTTCGTCAGCCAGAGCCTTGACGGCGTGACGCGTTTTTATCTGTACGAAGAGAAGCTGACGCAGGCCAAGACCAGCGTCGGCCTGCTGTTCAGCCGCCCTTACCTGCTCGGCACGCTGATGCTGTGGGTGACCTACTTCATGGGGCTGGTGATCTACTACGTGTTGCTGAGCTGGATGCCAATCCTGATGCAGGGGCTGGGCTATCAGCTGGAACAGTCGGCGATGCTCACCTCACTGTTCACCTTCGGCGGCACGCTCGGCATCCTGGTAGCCGGCTGGCTGATGGATCGCTGGAATGCGCACAAGGTCGTCTCGAGCGGCTTTGTCGTCACCGCCCTGCTGATCGTGGCGATGGCGACCGAAGACAAGCAGATCGTATTGCTGGGCGCCTTCATCTTCCTGATGGGCGTCACCATGAACGGTGCGCAGTCCGGGCTGCAAACGCTGGCGGCCACCTTCTACCCCACCCACAGCCGCGCCACCGGCATCGCCTGGATGCAGGGCATCGGCCGCTTCGGCGGCGTCGCCGGCACCATGATGGGCGCCCAACTGCTGGCGATGCAGTGGGAAGTGCAGAGCATCCTGATGTTCCTGTGCGTTCCGGCGCTGATCGCCGCCATCGCCACGGTGTGCAAGATGAGCCGCAAGCCGATGTTGCAACCGGCCGCCTGAGCCTGGCAAGCCCGCCCACGGCGGGCTTTCTTCCCGCGGTGATAGGGCTTGTTTATCCTCCGCCGCCAACTGTAATCAGTCTGTAAAAATATTGTGACTAGCCGCCCAAAAATGAGTCATTTTTAATTCATTTTTGCCGAACAGCTCACTTTTCTCCGGCTTTTCGTACATGAAGCCGGCGATGAAAAATCGCATATCAACCTGATATAAAAAGAAAATAACTTTTTCTTATGCCACTTTTCAGCGGCAACTGGTCAGTGTTGCATATGCTTGTACATACAAGTATATGTTAATAAGCCCTACGCATTGTTATGCCGTGGTACTCATCCCCACCGCGGCATGGAATCTGCACCGATACTGTTTGAGGAAACTGCTGTGACTACAAATAACAAAGTTCGCAATGTCGATGTACGCGCGCCACGCGGCACACAATTAAACGCAAAAAGCTGGCTGACCGAAGCGCCGTTACGCATGCTGATGAACAACCTCGATCCTGAAGTTGCGGAGAACCCACACGAGCTGGTGGTGTACGGCGGCATCGGCCGCGCCGCACGCGACTGGGATTGCTACGACAAGATCGTCGAAACCCTGAAAACGCTGGAAGAAGACGAAACCCTGCTGGTGCAGTCCGGCAAGCCGGTCGGCGTCTTCAAAACCCACAGCAACGCCCCGCGCGTGCTGATCGCCAACTCCAACCTGGTGCCGCACTGGGCGACCTGGGAACACTTCAACGAACTGGACGCCAAAGGCCTGGCCATGTATGGCCAGATGACCGCCGGCAGCTGGATCTACATCGGCAGCCAGGGCATCGTTCAGGGCACCTATGAGACCTTCGTCGAAGCGGGCCGCCAGCATTACGACGGCAGCCTGCAGGGCCGCTGGGTACTGACCGCCGGCCTGGGCGGCATGGGCGGCGCGCAGCCGCTGGCCGCGACGCTGGCGGGCGCCTGCTCGCTGAACATCGAATGTCAGCAGAGCCGCATCGATTTCCGCCTGAAAACCCGCTACGTCGATGAGCAGGCCAACGATCTGGATGACGCGCTGGCTCGCATCAAAAAATACACCTCAGAAGGCAAAGCCATCTCCATCGCCCTGTGCGGCAACGCGGCGGAAATTCTACCGGAGCTGGTTCGCCGCGGCGTGCGCCCGGACATGGTCACCGATCAGACCAGCGCCCACGATCCACTGAACGGCTACCTGCCGAAGGGTTGGAGCTGGGAAGAGTATCGCCAGCGCGCCCAGACCGAGCCGGCTAAAGTGGTCGCCGCCGCCAAACAGTCGATGGCCGATCACGTCAAAGCCATGCTGGCGTTCCAGCAGATGGGCGTGCCGACCTTCGACTACGGCAACAACATTCGCCAGATGGCGAAAGAAACCGGCGTCGACAACGCCTTCGACTTCCCGGGCTTCGTGCCGGCCTACATCCGTCCGCTGTTCTGCCGCGGTATCGGGCCGTTCCGCTGGGCGGCGCTGTCCGGCGATCCGCAGGACATCTACAAAACCGACGCCATGGTGAAAGAGCTGATCCCGGATGACGAACACCTGCACCGCTGGCTGGACATGGCGCGCGAGCGCATCAGCTTCCAGGGTCTGCCGGCGCGCATCTGCTGGGTTGGCCTTGGCCAGCGCGCCAAGCTGGGCCTGGCGTTCAACGAGATGGTGCGCCGCGGCGAACTGTCCGCCCCGATCGTCATCGGCCGCGACCACCTGGATTCCGGCTCCGTTTCCAGCCCGAACCGTGAAACCGAAGCGATGAAAGACGGTTCCGATGCGGTTTCCGACTGGCCGTTGCTGAACGCCCTGCTGAACACCGCCAGCGGCGCCACCTGGGTTTCCCTGCACCACGGCGGCGGCGTCGGCATGGGCTTCTCCCAACACTCCGGCATGGTGATCGTCTGCGACGGCACCGACGAGGCCGCCGAGCGCATCGCCCGCGTCCTGCACAATGACCCGGCTACCGGGGTCATGCGTCACGCCGACGCCGGTTACGATATCGCTATCGACTGCGCCCGTGAGCAAGGCCTGAACCTGCCGATGGTTGCCGCGACCCAAGGAGAAAAAGCATGAAAGCGCTGACTATTCGCCCAGGCAAACTGACGCTGGCCCAGCTACGCGACGTCTATCAACACCCGGTGACGCTGACGCTGGACGACAACGCCTACGCGCCAATCCAGCAGAGCGTGGCCTGCGTGGAACGCATCGTTGAAGAAAACCGCACCACTTACGGCATCAACACCGGATTTGGCCTGCTGGCTTCGACGCGCATCGCCCGCGACGATCTGGAAAACCTGCAGCGTTCGATCGTGCTGTCACACGCCGCCGGCGTGGGCGAGCCGACCGATGACAACCTGGTGCGCCTGATCATGGTGCTGAAGATCAACAGCCTGTCGCGCGGCTTCTCCGGCATTCGTCTGGAAGTCATTCAGGCACTGATCGCGCTGGTCAACGCCGAAGTTTATCCACATATTCCGCTGAAAGGCTCCGTCGGCGCCTCCGGCGACCTGGCGCCGCTGGCGCACATGAGCCTGGTGCTGCTGGGCGAAGGCCAGGCGCGCCATCAGGGCCAATGGCTGCCGGCGACCGAAGCGCTGGCCAAAGCCGGCCTGAAACCGCTGACGCTGGCGGCGAAAGAGGGCCTGGCGCTGCTGAACGGCACCCAGGTCTCCGCCGCCTTCGCGCTGCGCGGCCTGTTCGATGCCGAAGATCTGTTCGCCGCCGCGACCGTGGCGGGCAGCCTGACGGTGGAAGCGGCGCTGGGCTCTCGCAGCCCGTTCGATGCGCGTATCCACGAGGTGCGCGGCCAGCGCGGCCAGATCGACGCCGCCCTCGCCTATCGCCACCTGCTCGGCGCGCGCAGCGAAGTCTCCGACTCGCACCGCAACTGTGAAAAAGTGCAGGATCCTTACTCCCTGCGCTGCCAGCCACAGGTAATGGGCGCCTGCCTGACGCAGATCCGCCAGGCCGCTGAGGTGCTGGAAATCGAAGCCAACGCCGTCTCCGATAACCCGCTGGTGTTCGCCGAACAGGGCGACGTGCTGTCCGGCGGCAACTTCCACGCCGAACCGGTAGCGATGGCCGCCGATAACCTGGCGCTGGCGTTTGCCGAAATCGGTTCGCTGTCCGAACGCCGCATCTCGCTGATGATGGACAAGCACATGTCGCAGCTGCCACCGTTCCTGGTGGAGAACGGCGGCGTGAACTCCGGCTTCATGATCGCCCAGGTGACCGCCGCGGCGCTGGCCAGCGAAAACAAAGCGCTGGCGCACCCGTCGAGCGTCGACAGCATTCCGACCTCCGCCAACCAGGAAGACCACGTTTCCATGGCGCCGGCCGCCGGCCGCCGCCTGTGGAGCATGGCGGACAACGTGCGCGGCATTCTGGCGGTCGAATGGCTGGCCGCCTGCCAGGGCCTGGATTTCCGCAACGGCCTGAAGACCTCGGAAGGTCTGGAGCAGGCGCGCCGTCTGCTGCGCGAGCATGTCAGTTTCTACGACAAGGATCGTTTCTTCGCCCCCGACATTGAAGCCGCCAGCCAACTCTTGGCGGCCGGTCACCTGACATCGCTGCTGCCTGCGGCGCTGCTGCCTAGCCAGGCATAATCATCACACTCTGAATCACGCAGTTTGTTCTGCCCCGCCGGGTGCGTTCCACCCGGCGCGGGCAGCGCGTGCCTGTTCGGCAAACACTTAACGGGAAGCAACATGCGTAACGAAACGACACAACTCAGACGCGGACTAAACGCGCGGCACATCCGTTTCATGGCTCTCGGCTCGGCGATCGGCACCGGCCTGTTCTACGGCTCCGCCGGCGCCATCCAGCTGGCCGGCCCGGCCGTGCTGCTGGCCTACCTGGTGGGCGGCGCGGCGGTGTTCATGGTAATGCGCGCGCTGGGTGAAATGGCGGTACATCAGCCGGTTTCCGGCTCGTTCGGCCACTACGCCAGCCACTATCTCGGCCCGCTGGCCGGGTTCCTCACCGGTTGGACCTACACCTTCGAAATGGTGATCGTCGCCCTGGCGGACGTCACCGCCTTCGGCATTTATATGGGGCTGTGGTTCCCGGAGGTCGCCCAGTGGGTCTGGGTACTCAGCATCATTCTGTTTATCGGCGCGCTCAACCTGTGCAGCGTCAAGGTATTCGGCGAGCTGGAGTTCTGGCTGTCGCTGGTCAAGGTCGCCGCCATCGTGGCGATGATCGTCGGCGGCGCGGCGGTGATGCTGTTCGGCTTCGGCCAAACCCAGCACGCCACCGGTATCAGTAACCTGTGGCAGCACGGCGGCTTTATGCCTAACGGCATCGGCGGCGTGGTCGCGTCATTGGCGGTGGTGATGTTCGCCTTCGGCGGCATCGAGATCATCGGCATTACCGCCAGCGAGGCGAAAGACCCCGCCAAAGTGCTGCCGAAAGCGATCAACGCCGTGCCGGTGCGCATCCTGCTGTTCTACGTGCTGACGCTGACGGTGCTGATGGCGATCTATCCGTGGAACAGCATCGGCCAGAACGGCAGCCCGTTCGTGGAGATCTTCAGCAACCTCGGCATCAGCTCCGCCGCCAACGTGCTGAACGTGGTGGTGATCACCGCCGCCATCTCGGCCATTAACAGCGACATCTTCGGCGCCGGCCGCATGATGTACGGCATGGCGCAGGACGGCCAGGCGCCGCGCAGCTTCACCAAACTGACCGCCAGCGGCGTGCCCTGGATGACGGTGCTGGTGATGTCGGTCGCTCTGCTGCTGGCGGTGGTGCTCAACTACCTGATCCCGGAGAAAGTCTTCATGATCATCGCCTCGATCGCCACCTTCGCCACCGTCTGGGTGTGGCTGATGATCCTGCTGTCGCAGATCGTCATGCGCCGCACGCTGTCGCCGGAGGAAACCCGTCAGCTGAGCTTCCCGGTGCCGTGGTGGCCAGTGGCGCCGGCATTGGCGACCGCCTTTATGGCATTTGTCATCGGCCTGCTCGGCTACTTCGAAGAGAGCCGCATCGCGCTGTACGTCGGGCTGGTGTGGATCGCTTTACTCACCGTGGCTTACTGGCTGTGGGTGCGCAAGAAAGGCGGCGGCTCGCCGGTGAGCGCGGCAACGCAGCAGATGTAACGCTCGCTTCTGATAAAACCCGCTGCGGCGGGTTTTTTATTGCGCTTTTGGCCAAACGCCGGCCATAAAAAAACCCGCCGCAGCGGGTTTTTATTTAACAACCGAATCGGTCGAACTTACTGGCCTTTAACTTCTTTCAGGCCGTTGAACGGCGCACGGTCACCCAGCGCTTCTTCGATACGGATCAGTTGGTTGTATTTGGCAACGCGGTCAGAACGGCTCATGGAACCGGTTTTGATCTGGCCAGCCGCAGTCCCTACCGCCAGGTCGGCGATGGTCGCGTCTTCGGTTTCACCGGAACGGTGAGAGATCACCGCGGTGTAGCCAGCGTCTTTCGCCATCTTGATAGCAGCCAGGGTTTCGGTCAGAGAACCGATCTGGTTGAATTTGATCAGGATGGAGTTAGCGATGCCTTTCTCGATGCCTTCTTTCAGGATCTTGGTGTTGGTCACGAACAGATCGTCGCCCACCAGCTGGATTTTGTCGCCCAGAACTTTGGTCTGGTAAGCGAAGCCCGCCCAGTCGGATTCATCCAGGCCGTCTTCGATAGACACGATTGGGTACTGTTTGGTCAGATCTTCCAGGAAGTGAGTGAACTCTTCGGAAGTGAAGGCTTTGTTGCCTTCGCCGGCCAGCACGTATTTACCGTCTTTGTAGAATTCGGAAGCCGCACAGTCCATCGCCAGAGTCACGTCTTTGCCCAGCTCGTAGCCTGCCGCTTTTACCGCTTCAGCGATAACCGCCAGCGCTTCGGCGTTGGAACCCAGGTTTGGTGCATAGCCGCCTTCGTCGCCCACGGCGGTGTTCATGCCTTTGGCTTTCAGAACTTTCGCCAGGTGGTGGAACACTTCAGAACCGATGCGCACCGCTTCTTTCAGGGTTTTCGCGCCAACCGGCTGAATCATGAATTCCTGAATGTCGACGTTGTTGTCAGCGTGCTCGCCGCCGTTGATGATGTTCATCATCGGCAGTGGCATGGAGAATTTGCCTGGGGTGCCGTTCAGTTCAGCGATGTGCTCGTACAGCGGCATGCCTTTAGAGGCTGCGGCCGCTTTCGCTGCTGCCAGGGAAACCGCCAGAATGGCGTTGGCGCCGAAGTTGGATTTGTTCTCGGTGCCGTCCAGATCGATCATGATCTTGTCGATGTTCGCCTGGTCTTTGGCATCTTTACCCAGTACTGCCTGAGCAATCGGACCGTTTACTGCAGCAACGGCTTTCAGTACGCCTTTACCCAGGAAACGAGACTTGTCACCGTCACGCAGTTCCAGCGCTTCGCGGGAACCGGTAGAAGCACCTGACGGCGCAGCAGCCAGGCCTACGAAACCGCCTTCCAGATGAACTTCGGCTTCAACAGTCGGGTTACCGCGGGAGTCGATGATTTCACGACCGATGACTTTAACGATTTTGGACATTAGGTTTTCCTCAGTACAAGTTAAACTAAAACTCCAGACAAACAGCGCGCGGTTCTCACCGCGCGCCGCCTACCAAATATTTTATTTCACCTGGCGCTTCTGATGCTCGCCTGCGGCTTTCACGAAGCCGGCGAACAGCGGATGCCCATCACGCGGCGTAGACGTAAATTCCGGGTGGAACTGACAGGCTACAAACCACGGGTGATTCGGCAGTTCAATGATCTCGACCAGCTTGTTGTCGGCGGAACGACCGGCGACACGCAGCCCTGCGGCTTCGATCTGCTTCAACAGCATGTTGTTAACTTCGTAACGGTGACGGTGACGCTCGACAATGGTCGGTTCGCCGTACAGCTGACGCACCAGGCTGTTGTCGCTCAGGTTGCACTGTTGGCCACCTACGCGCATCGTGCCGCCCAAATCGCTTTCTTCGCTGCGCACTTCGACGTTGCCGTCTTCGTCGCGCCATTCGGTGATCAACGCCACCACCGGGTACTTACAGTCTGGCATAAACTCGGTGGAGTTGGCGTTTTCCATGCCCGCCACGTTGCGAGCGAACTCCATCAACGCCACCTGCATGCCCAGGCAAATGCCCAGGTAAGGAATGTTGTTCTCGCGCGCATAGCGTGCGGTCATCACTTTGCCTTCCACGCCGCGGTAGCCGAAGCCGCCCGGGATCAGGATCGCATCCAGCCCTTTCAGCACTTCCACGCCGCGGGTTTCCACGTCCTGCGAGTCGATCAGTTTGATGTTCACGGTCAGACGGTTTTTCAGCCCGCCGTGCTTCAGCGCTTCGATCACCGACTTGTAGGCGTCCGGCAGCTCAACGTATTTGCCGACCATACCGATGGTCACTTCGCCGCCCGGATTGGCTTCTTCGTAGATCACCTGTTCCCATTCGGCCAGGTTGGCTTCCGGTGCGTTCAAGCTGAATCGTTTACAAATATAATCGTCCAGCCCCTGAGATTTCAATAGGCCTGGGATTTTATAAATAGAATCAACGTCTTTCAGAGAGATAACCGCTTTTTCCGGCACGTTGCAGAAAAGCGCGATTTTAGCGCGTTCGTTAGCAGGAACCGCGCGATCGGAACGGCAAATCAGCACATCCGGCTGAATACCGATGGAAAGCAGCTCTTTTACGGAATGCTGGGTCGGCTTGGTTTTCACTTCACCAGCTGCCGCCATGTACGGCACCAGCGTCAGGTGCATGTACAGAGTGTGCTCGCGGCCCACTTCCACCGCCATCTGACGGATGGCTTCGAGGAACGGCAGCGATTCGATATCGCCGACGGTGCCGCCGATTTCCACCAGCACCACATCGTGGCCTTCGCCACCTTCGATGATGCGCTCTTTGATCGCGTTGGTGATGTGCGGAATGACCTGCACGGTCGCACCCAGATAGTCGCCGCGGCGTTCTTTACGCAGCACGTCGGAGTAGATGCGGCCGGTGGTGAAGTTGTTGCGACGCGACATTTTGGTGCGGATGAAGCGCTCGTAGTGACCCAAATCCAGATCGGTTTCTGCGCCGTCTTCGGTGACGAAAACTTCCCCATGCTGAATCGGGCTCATGGTGCCCGGATCCACGTTGATGTACGGGTCCAGTTTCATGATGGTAACGTTGAGGCCACGGGCTTCAAGAATAGCCGCCAGAGAGGCTGCGGCAATGCCTTTACCCAGAGAGGATACGACCCCGCCGGTCACAAAAATATAATTAGTTGTCATGCTGAACCTGAGAGTTTAGGTTTAAAGACGATGGAAGAACCAGGACGGGAAAGTAGTATACCCGAACCTCTCCTGACCTACAAACGATCGTTTTGCTGTCCATCATCTCGGCCGCCCTCCCGTGTTCATCAGGGTTTACTCCGCCGGCGCCGCCTAAACCCTCCAGGTAAAACAAAGAGTTAGCAGAGAAAATTTCTTTTTACCGCCCCTCAGGAGCGATAAAACGCCTTAGATTTCAGTTTGTTGCCCTTTTGCTGCCGCCGGCAGCCATGCGCCTCTAACCTGACCGAAAGCTTAACCGTTTCAGCTTGAGCGAACCTTGTCGGCGATCAACATTGTCGCGGCGATTCAACTTTCCTGACGTTTCACCTGCTGCCAGGCCTCTTCCATCTGCTCCAGCGTGGCGTCTTCAAGCCGCAGCCCGCTTTGCTGGACAATCTCTTCCACCTGGCGGAAGCGGCGCTCGAACTTGCGGTTCGCCGCCTGCAGCGCGTTCTCCGCCTTGTGGCCTAAATGGCGCGACAGGTTCACCGTGGCGAACAGCAGATCGCCGATCTCCTCTTCCAGCTTGCTCTCGTCGACCACCGCCTGGCGGGCTTCGTGCATCACTTCGTCGATCTCTTCGTACACTTTGTCCAGCACCGGGCCCAGGGTATTCCAGTCGAAGCCGACCGAGGCGCAGCGTTTCTGGATCTTGTGCGCTTTCATCAACGCCGGCAGCGCCTGCGGAATATCGTCCAGCACCGAGTGCAGCGCTTTCTCGGCGCGCTCACCGGCCTTCAGCTGCTCCCAGCGCGCCGCCACGGCTTCGCTGTCTCCGCCCTCGGCGTCGCCGAAGATGTGCGGGTGACGGCGCTCCAGCTTGTCGCTGATGGCGGTGCACACCTCATCGAAATCGAACAGCCCCTGCTCCTGCCCCATTTGCGCGTAGAACACCACCTGAAACAGCAAATCACCCAGCTCGTCGCGCAGATCGGCGTAGTCCTGCCGCTCGATGGCGTCCAGCACTTCGTAAGTCTCTTCCAACGTATAAGGCGCAATGGTGGCGAAGGTTTGCTTGCGGTCCCACGAGCAACCGATCTGCGGGTCGCGCAGCGTTTTCATGATGTTCAGCAGACGCTGCAGCGGAGTGGATTGGGTCATAAAAAATCTCTGAGAAAGCATGGGGGCGCAGGGGAGCGCCCGCCGAATTCATGGATTTCGGGCCGCATCCGCTATCGATACGGCCCGAAAGGCGATGTGGGCTTAGTTGCCGTGCAGACGCTTGGCGTCTATCACGTCCGGCAGCTGGTTCAGCTTCGCCAGCACCCGGCTCAGCACCTGCTGGTTGTAGATTTCGATATCCATGTCGATGGTGGCCAACTGCTTCTTGGTGTCGCTGCGGCTGGCGACGCCCAGTACGTTGACCTTTTCGTTGGCCAGAATGGTGGTAATGTCGCGCAGCAGCCCGCTGCGATCGTTGGCCATCACGCGCACCACCAGCGAATAACCGCTGGAGTAGCTTTCACCCCATACCGCGTCGACGATGCGCTCCGGCGCGTGCGATTGCAGATCGACCAGCTGATCGCAGTCCGCACGGTGGATCGAAATACCGCGCCCCTGGGTGATAAAGCCGACGATGTCGTCGCCCGGGATCGGCTGGCAGCAGCGGGCGATGTGGTGCATCAGGTTGCCCACGCCCTCCACCACCACCCGGCCATTGTCCTTGTTGCGGGCCGGCGGCGGCGCTTTCTGCTGCACCAGCTGGCGCAGCGCCTCGCGATCCTGCTCTTCGGCGCTCGGCTTGTTGAACTTGCCCTGCAGGTAATTCACCATCTGGTTCAGGCGAATGTCCCCACCGCCGATCGCCGCCAACACCTCGTCCAGCGAGTTCATGTTGTAGCGCGGGATCAACAGCTTCTCGGCCTCTTTCAGGCTGATGCCGAGATGCTCCAGTTCGTTGTCCAGCATCTGACGACCGGCGAGGATGTTCTTGTCGCGATCCTGCTTGCGGAACCAGTTATGGATCTTCGAGCGCCCGCGGCTGGTGGTGACATAGCCCAGGTTCGGGTTCAGCCAGTCGCGGCTCGGGTTCGGCTGCTTCTGGGTGATGATCTCAATCTGATCGCCCATCTTCAGCTGATAGGTAAACGGCACGATGCGGCCGCCGATCTTGGCGCCGATACAGCGGTGACCGACGTCGCTGTGAATGTGGTAAGCGAAATCGAGCGGCGTGGAGCCGGCCGGCAGATCCACCACGTCGCCTTTCGGCGTAAACACATAGACCCGATCGTCGAACACCTGGCTGCGCACTTCGTCGAGCATCTCGCCGGAGTCCGCCATCTCTTCCTGCCAGGCGATGAGCTTACGCAGCCAGGCGATGCGTTCTTCGTAGCCGGAGCGCACGGTCACGCCCGCGCCCTCTTTGTACTTCCAGTGCGCGGCCACGCCCAGCTCGGCGTCTTCATGCATTTGCCGGGTGCGGATCTGAATCTCGACGGTTTTGCCGCGCGGCCCCAGCACCACGGTGTGGATCGACTGGTAGCCGTTGGGTTTCGGGTTGGCGACGTAGTCGTCGAACTCGTCCGGCAGATGGCGGAAATGAGTATGCACGATGCCCAACGCCGCATAGCAATCCTGCAGGCGCTCCGCCACGATGCGCACCGCGCGCACGTCGAACAGTTCGTCGAACGCCAGGTGCTTTTTCTGCATCTTGCGCCAGATGCTGTAGATGTGTTTCGGCCGGCCGTAGATCTCCACCCGAATGCCTTCGCTGGCCATCTCGGTACGCAGCCCGGCGACGAAATCGTCGATGAACTGTTCGCGATCGATGCGGCGCTCATGCAACAGCTTGGCGATGCGCTTGTATTCTTCCGGATGCAGGTAGCGGAAGCAGAAATCCTCCAGCTCCCACTTCAGTTGGCCGATGCCGAGCCGGTTGGCCAGCGGGGCGTAGATGTTGGAACATTCCTTCGCCGCCAGCACGCGTTCGTCTTCCGGCGCGTCTTTCACCTCGCGCAGATGGGCGATGCGCTCCGCCAGCTTGATGACCACACAGCGGAAATCCTCCACCATCGCCAACAGCATGCGGCGCACGTTGTCGACCTGTTCGGAGGCCATCGAATCGTTTTGGGTGGCTTTCAGTTGGCGAATGGCGTCCATGTCGCGCACGCCGTGCACCAGCGCGACGATGCCCTTGCCGAACGCTTCGGTCAGGGTCTCTTCCTGCACGATGCCGGCGTCCACCAGCGGGAACAGCAGCGCGGCGCGCATGCTGTCGTTGTCCATGCTCAGCGTCGAGAGGATTTCCACCATCTCCAGACCGCGCCACAGCAGCAGCGAGGCGTCGGGATGGTTCTGGGTCTGCTGCTCACAATAACGCCAGGTTGCGGCCAATCGCTCACATGACTGCGGGTTAGGTAGCCCCAAGCCAGCGATCCACTCATCGAGAGCGAATTCACCCGCCGTATTCAGATGTGCACTTCTTACCGCAACCATAACTTCTCCCTACTTTGCAGCGACCTCTGGCGCGCGCTCGTTGATAAACAGCGCCATTGATTCAAGATGCCCCGTGTGCGGAAACATATCCAACATCCGCACGCGCGCAAGACGATAACCGGCGCTCAACAGCACTTTGCTGTCGCGAGCCAGCGTGGTGGGGTTACAGGAAACATACACCACCCGCGCCGGCGCCAGTTTTACAATGTGTGACATCACCCCGGCCGCACCGGCACGGGCGGGATCCAGCATCACCTTATCAAACCCTTGTGCTGCCCAAGGTTGCCGCGCAACGTCGTCCTCCAGATTCTCGTGGAAGAACGATGCATTATTCAGCTTATTCTTATGTGCATTATATTGCCCATTCGCTACCAGCGTGGCAACACCTTCGATGCCCACCACCGCAGCGGCGCGGCGCGCCAACGGCAGGGTGAAGTTACCCATGCCGCAGAACAGGTCCAGCACCCGATCATTGGGTTGAATATCGAGCCATTCAAGGGCCTGTGCCACCATTTGTTGGTTTACAGCGTCATTGACCTGAATAAAGTCGCGCGGACTGAAGTCTAAGCGTAGCCCGTCAACCTGATAATACGGCGTGTCACCGCACAGTTTCTCCACGCGATCGCTGTCCGGCGCCAGATAGACGGCGACGTTTTCCCGCTCGCCAAACGCCAACAGCGCCTGCCGATCCGCCTCTTTCAGCGCGTCGAGATGGCGCAGCACCAGCAGCGGGCCGTTGTCCGCCAGCACCAGCTCCACATGCCCCAGCCGCCGTACCGCCTGCAGCCCGCTCAGGCAGGCGCGCACCGGCGCCAGCAGCTGTTCCAGCTCCGGCCGCAGCACCGGACAGTGCTCCACCGCCACCAGCTCGTTGGAGGCCGCCTGTCGAAAACCCATCATCAGGCGCTGCAACTTCGGCTGCCATGCCAGGCTCAGGCGAGCGCGGCGGCGATAGCCGTATTCCGGGCCGGCGATCACCGGTTCCTGCTGCGGGGTCACCCCGGTTTCGCGGGCGATCATGCGCACCAGCGCCGCCGCCTTGCTCTGCTGCTGCAGCGCTTCATCCGCATGCTGCTGCTGGCAGCCGCCGCAGACGCCGAAATGCGGGCAGCGCGGCGTCACCCGCTGCGGGCTACGGCTCAGCAAGCGTTTGAGCTTGCCTTTGGCGAACTGGCGCTTGTCTTCGGTCAGCTGGATTTCCGCCTGCTCGCCCGGCAATACGCCCGGCACGAACACCGCTTTGCCGTCGTGGCGCGCCACGCCCTGGCCGAAAGGATCGAGATCGCTCACCGTCACGGTGAAGATTTGTGAGCTCTGCCGGGTCGTCACGCGGCGTTTGGGAGAGTAGAATTGCGCCATATTTGTCGATTGTGTGCTGGTTCATTAAGCTAGTGTCAGCTGTCAATTCTCCCACATTGGAATCCCATGACCAAATACAGCCTGCGTGCGCGCATGATGATCCTGATTCTGGCCCCGACCTTGCTGATTGGTTTGCTGCTCAGCACCTTCTTCGTGGTGCACCGCTATAACGAGCTGCAGGAGCAATTGGTCGACGCCGGCGCCAGCATCATCGAGCCGCTGGCGGTGGCCAGCGAGTACGGCATGACGTTCCGCAGCCGCGAATCGGTCAGGCAGCTGGTCAGTCTGTTGCACCGCCGCCATTCGGACATCGTGCGTTCGATCACCGTGTTCGATGCGCAGAATAATTTGTTCGTCACCTCCAATTATCATCACAACTTCGCTCAGCTGCAGCTGCCGAAAGGCGTGCCGTTGCCCACCGAGCTGATGCTCACCCGACGCGGCGATTCGCTGATCCTGCGCACGCCGATCCTGTCGGAAAGCCAGTATCCGGATGAAACCGCCGACGGCGGCAGCCACCCCGACAACAACCTGGGCTATGTGGCGATCGAGCTGGATCTGCAGTCAGTGCGGCTGCAGCAATATAAAGAGGTCTTCGTCTCCACCCTGCTGCTGTTGCTGTGCATGTGCATCGCCATCCTGTTCGCTTACCGCCTGATGCGCGACGTGACCGGCCCGATCCGCAACATGGTGAACACCGTCGACCGCATTCGCCGTGGCCAGCTCGACAGCCGCGTGGAGGGCTACATGCTCGGCGAGCTGCACATGCTGAAGAATGGCATCAACTCGATGGCGATGTCGCTCACCGCCTATCACGAAGAGATGCAGCAGAACATCGATCAGGCCACCTCCGACCTGCGTGAAACCCTGGAGCAGATGGAGATCCAGAACGTCGAGCTGGATCTGGCGAAAAAACGCGCGCAGGAGGCGGCGCGCATCAAGTCCGAATTCCTGGCCAACATGTCGCACGAGCTGCGTACACCGCTCAACGGCGTGATCGGCTTCACCCGCCAGATGCTGAAAACCGATCTGAGCGCGACCCAGACCGATTATTTGCAGACCATCGAACGCTCGGCCAACAACCTGCTGACCATCATCAACGACGTGCTGGACTTCTCCAAGCTGGAAGCCGGCAAGCTGGTGCTGGAGCATATTCCTTTCGCCCTGCGTGAAACGCTGGACGAAGTGGTAGTGTTGCTGGCACCCAGCGCCCACGACAAGGGGCTGGAGCTGACGCTGGATGTGCACAACGACGTGCCGGAGCAGGTGATCGGCGACTCGCTGCGCCTACAGCAAATCATCACCAACCTGCTGGGCAACGCCATCAAGTTCACCGAAACCGGCAATATCGACATTCGCGTCGAGCTGCGCAAACAGCTGGATCGCCGGGTGGAGGTGGAAGTGCAGATCCACGACACCGGCATCGGCATCTCCGAACGCCAGCAGTCGCAGCTGTTCCAGGCGTTCCGTCAGGCGGACGCCAGCATCTCCCGCCGCCACGGCGGTACCGGGCTGGGGCTGGTGATCACGCAAAAACTGGTGAAAGAAATGGGGGGCGATATCTGTTTCCACAGCCAGTTGAACCGCGGCTCGACCTTCTGGTTCCACATCACGCTGGATCTGAACGAGGGCATGCTGTCGCTGGCGCCGAGCCTGCCGGACCTGAGCGGCAAAACGCTCGCCTATATCGAGTCCAACCCGACGGCGGCGCAGGCGACGCTCAACATGCTCAGCATCACGCAGCTGGTGATCACCCACTCGCCGACGCTGGGCCAGTTGCCGCCAGGCCACTATGACTTCCTGCTGGCCGGCGTGCCCATCCCGTTCCGCGACAACATGGCGCAGCACGAGGACAAATTGCTGGCCTCGCTGAAGCTGGCCGATCGGGTGATTCTGGCGCTGCCGTGCCAGGCGCAGATCGACGCCGAGCTGCTTAAACAACAAGGCGCGCTCGGCTGTCTGATCAAGCCGATCACCAGCACCCGACTGTTCCCTCTGCTCCGGATGGAAGCGCCGGCACGCCTCACCGCGCAGCCTGAGCGTAAACGCCTGCCGCTGACGGTGATGGCGGTTGACGACAACCCGGCCAACCTGAAGCTGATCGGCACGCTGCTGGGGGAACAGGTAGAAAAAACCCTGCTGTGCGAGAGCGGTGAGGAAGCGCTGGCGCTAGCGCGCGACAACGTGCTGGATTTGATCCTGATGGACATTCAGATGCCGAAGATGGACGGCATTCACGCCAGCGAACTGATCCGCCAGCTGCCGCATCACAACTCCACGCCGATCGTCGCCGTTACCGCCCATGCCGCCAGCGGCGAGCGCGAGCACCTGCTGCAGGCCGGGATGGACGACTATCTGGCCAAACCGATCGACGAGAAAATGCTGACCCGCGTGCTGTCGCGCTACCACAGCGGCGACGTGGAAAACGCCATCGCCGACGACGCTCCGCTGTCGCTCGACTGGCCGCTGGCGCTGCGTCAGGCGGCCAACAAACCGGATCTGGCGCGCGATCTGCTGCAAATGCTGCTCGATTTCCTGCCGCAGGTGCGCGAACGGGTACAGGCGCTGCTCGACGGCCAGCATGACGACGAGATCCTCGATCTGGTCCATAAGCTGCACGGCAGCTGCAGCTACAGCGGCGTGCCGCGCCTCAAGCAGCTGTGTTTCTACCTCGAGCGGCAGCTGCGTCAGGGCATCACCAACGACGAACTGGAGCCGGAGTGGCTGGAGCTGTTGGATGAGATTGAACTGGTGATCCACGCGGCGCGCGCGCATCTGGCGCAACCCGCCTGAATCCTCAGGCCATAACGCAAAAAGGCACGCCGCAGCGTGCCTTTGTTTTTAACGCCTGACGCCTATCACTGCGCCAGCAGGTACAGCTGGCTCTCGCCGCGCTGAATATTCAACGCCAGCACCGACGGCTTGCTGTCGAGGATTTTACGCAGCTCACCCAGGTTCTGGATCGGCTGCTGGTTCACGCCCAGGATCACGTCGCCCTTTTTCAGGCCGATGCGCGCCGCGGCGCTGCCGGCTTTCACGCTGTCAACCTTGACGCCCTTCACGTTGCCGACCTGGGTATTGCTCAGCTCGGCGCCTTCAATACCGGTGTAGATATTGCCCGAGGCCACCTGGGTCTGCGCGCTTTGCTCCAGCGTGACGTCAATCGTCACCGGCTTGCCGTCGCGAATAATGCCCAGCGACATCTTGCTGCCGACCGGCAGCGTGCCGATCTCCGCCCGGAACGAGGCGAAGCTGGAGATGGCCTTGCCGTTCATGGTGACGATCACGTCGCCGGCCTTGATGCCCGCCTTCGCCGCGGAAGACTTCGGCATCACCTGGCTGACGAAGGCCCCGCGCTGCGCATCGACCTTCATTGCCTTGGCCAGCTCAGAGTTCAGCTCGGTACCCATGATGCCCAGCTCGCCGCGTTTCACCTGACCATATTCGACCATTTGCGCCGTCAGGTTTTTCACCATGTTGCTCGGAATGGCGAAGCCGATACCGATGTTACCGCCGTCCGGCGCCAGGATCGCGGTGTTGATGCCGATCAGCTCGCCGTTGAGATTAACCAGCGCCCCCCCGGAGTTACCGCGGTTGATCGCCGCATCGGTCTGGATAAAGTTTTCGTAGTTTTCGATGTTCAGGCCGCTGCGCCCCAGGGCGGATACGATGCCCGAGGTGGCGGTTTCACCCAGCCCGTACGGGTTGCCGATCGCCACGGTGTAATCGCCGACGCGCAGCTGATCGGAATCCGCCATCTTGATCGCCGTCAGATTCTTGAAGTCTTTCAGCTGGATCAGCGCAATATCGGAACGCGGATCCTTGCCGATCACCTTGGCGTCGAAACGGCGGCCGTCGCTCAGCTGCACCTGGATCTTGTTGGCGTTGTCCACCACGTGGTTATTGGTCACCACGTAGCCCTTAGCGGCATCGATGACCACCCCGGCGCCCAGCGCCTGGAATTTCTGCTGCGTGCCCTGCGGCTGGCCATCCGGCCCAGGCTGTTCGCCGCCCTGGCACATCGGCGAGCCCTGGAACGGCGAGCCGTCTTGGCAGAACGGTGAATCTTCGCCGAAGAACTGTTGGAACTGCTGCGGCATGCGCGGCGTATTGACCGTGGTGCTGCCCTCAACGTTAATGCTCACCACGGAAGGCATTACCTTTTCCAGCATCGGCGCCAGGCTCGGCAGCTGTTGTGTGCTGGAAGAGGCGGTTTCAGCGGCGCTGGCCGTGACCGGGCCCATCGCCATACCGATACTGAATGCCAGTGCGCTCAGAACTAATGCGGTTTTTTTCATCTGTGTGTCTCTTATAAAGTCGTTCAAAAAGAATGGCTGTCTTGCGTGCTTATTCAGAGTTAATTAATAGCCCGAAGTTCCGGCACAGATGATTGGCAATAGTAAACAAATATTGTCCGTCTTTACAAAACTCGAGACAGCCAACCGATTGGAATTGCTAAAATTATTCTTCAGCGTAATTATTCCGCCGCCATCAATCGACGATATTCGTCATAGGCGTAAAGGTCGGTCATTCCGCTGATATAGTCCTGCAATAAACGCGCGCGGAAATAATATTCCCGAATGGCTTGCTGCTCCGGCGATAAATGCTGCAGCCCCTCTACCGCCTCCGCATACGCCAGCCGATGCTTGGTGGACAGCTTGTGGAACAGGCGCGTTTCGATCGGGTAAGCGCGATGGCTGTCCTCGCGCACCAGCTGGCTGAAGTCCGCCAGCGACATCGCCAACAGCGGGCTGTAAATGTCCAGCAGGCCGCTGATCACCCGGTAGCCTTGCAGCTCGAGTTGCTCGACCTCCGGGTGGTTGAACACGTGCTTGAACGCCACATTTTTAAATATTTTCAGCAGCCGGTACGCCGGGCTGGAGTCCTCCAGCAACGCCTGATTGAAACTGCCCTGATAGACCGCATCCAGATTGTCGATAAAGCGCTGCGCCGCGTGCGGCACCAGACGCGCCACGGTAAACACCCGCAGATACATGAAGAACTGATCTTCCGCGCTGCGCCGCGCGCCGCCGCGATCGATCTTGCGAAACGCGCTGGCGACGGTCTTGTCGAACAGATCGCCCGGCACCACCTCGCCCCACTCCTGAATCAGGTGCTGATACAGCTGCTCGACGGTGAAAATGCTCTTCTCCACCGCGTCTTCCAGATCGGCCACGCAGTACGAGATATCGTCGGCGGCCTCCATAATATAGGTCAGCGGGAAACGATCGAACTCGCCCATGTGCAGCTCGCGCCGCAGCCGATCGACGAAGGCCTCTTCCGCCAGATAGTAGCCGGGCTTTTTCATCAGGTAACTGTGGCTGGCGGGGATGTCGCTCGCCCAGTAGGCCGGGCGGGTGTATTTCAAAATGCAGCCGACCTGCGCGTAGGTCAGGTTGAGCTTGAGCAGGCTGTACACCATGCGGATCGCTTGGGCATTGCCCTCGAAGTGGCTGAGATCCTGACGGATCCGGCTGCGCAGCCGGTTCAGATCGCTCTCCCCCTCATGCAGGCGCAGCGTCGCCACCTGGCAGCGATCGTGGCTGCCCGGCTCGCTGCCGCAGCTGGCGGGATCGAGCCGTTGGGCAAACCAGTCGTTGATCGCCGACTCGCCGAAGTGACCGAACGGCGGATTGCCGATGTCGTGCATCAGGCAGGCCATTTCCACGATGCTTTCAAACGGATCGAGCAGCCGGGTCAGGCCGAGCTCATCAATTCTCCCCGCCTGTTTGAAGCGGTTGAGGATCTCTTTGGCGATGTGGCGCCCAACCTGCTGCACCTCCATCGAGTGCGTCAGGCGGCTGCGCACCGCCGCGTTGCGCTCCAGCGGAAACACCTGGGTTTTTTGCTGCAGACGGCGAATGGCGGCCGAGTTGACGATGCGCCCGCGATCGCTCTCGAATTGCCGCACGATGTCGTACTCTTCCTCGGCCTCGATCGGTTTGCTGAAAGGCCGTTGGAAGCTGATTTTTTGCTTGAAGTCGATCCCGGACATCTGTTTCTCCGCCGTTGCGCCCTGCCCCCGTGATAACAATTCCCGGCAGCGGATGCAACGCATTATCTCTCATACACAGCCATGATAGACTATGCCGCAATTCTCACGGCCAATCAGCGAGTGTTATTTATGAAAGTAGGCATCATCGGCGCAATGGAGCAGGAAGTCACCCTGCTGCGCGATCAAATCGAAAACCGTCAAACCATCCAGCGTGCGGGCTGCGAAATCTACACCGGCCAGATCGGCGGCGTTGACGTGGCTCTGCTGAAATCCGGCATCGGTAAAGTCTCGGCGGCCATGGGCACCACCCTGCTGCTGGAACACTGCAGCCCGGATCTGGTGATCAACACCGGTTCCGCCGGCGGCCTGGCCAGCACCCTGCGCGTGGGCGATATCGTGGTGTCGGAAGAAGTGCGCTACCACGACGCCGACGTCACCGCCTTCGGCTACGAGCCGGGCCAGATGGCCGGCTGCCCGGCGGCGTTCGTCGCCGACGACGCGCTGATCGCGCTGGCGGAAAGCTGCATCAAACAGCTGGATCTGCACGCGGTGCGCGGCCTGATCTGCAGCGGTGACGCCTTCATCAACGGCGCCGAGCCGCTGGCGCGCATTCGCGCCACCTTCCCGCGCGTCGCCGCCGTGGAAATGGAAGCCGCAGCGATCGCCCACGTCTGCCATCTGTTCGGCACGCCGTTCGTGGTGGTGCGCGCCATTTCCGACGTCGCCGACAGCGAATCGCACATGAGCTTTGACGAGTTCCTGGTGGTAGCGGCCAAGCAGTCTACGCTGATGGTCAACGCCATGCTGCAAACCCTGGCCAAGCGCGGTTGATGTGAGGCTGCGCTTCACCTCGATGCTCTGTCTGTTGGCGCTCTGGCTGGCCATGCCGGCCGGCGCCGCTCAGCGGGTGATCAGCCTGGCGCCCAACGCGACCGAACTCGCCTATGCCGCCGGCATGGGCGATGTGCTGGTGGCGGCGAGCGCCTATTCCGATTATCCGCCGCAGGCCGCCAAGCTGGAGCAGGTAGCCTCCTGGCAGGGCATCAATCTGGAGCGGGTGCTGGCGCTCAAGCCGGACCTGATCCTCGCCTGGCGCGGCGGCAATCCGCAGCGCGTGCTGGATCAGCTCGCCGCGTTCGGCATCCCGATTTTCTATGCGGACGCCGACACCCTCGAAGGGATCGCCGGTTTGCTGGACCAGCTGGCGCAATACAGCCCGCACCCGGAGCAGGCGCATCAGGCGGCGGAGGGCCTTCGCCGCCAGTTCGCCGCTCTCAAACAACAGTATGCCGCTAACCCATCGCGGCGCGTGCTGCTGCAGTTCGGCACCCAGCCACTGTTCACCAGCGCCGGCGCCACATTGCAAAGCCAGGTGCTGGCGCTGTGCGGCGGGCAGAACGTCTTCGCCGACAGCCGCACCCCTTGGCCGCAGATCAGCCGCGAGCAGGTGTTGGCGCGCCAGCCGCAGGCCATCGTCATCACCGGGGGCGCGAAAGAAGCCGCCAGTGTGAAAGCCTTCTGGGCCCCGCAGCTGCAGGTGCCGGTGATCGCGCTGAACGAAGACTGGTTCAACCGCGGCGGGCCGCGCATTGCGTTGGCGGCGCAGCAGCTGTGCCGCCAGCTGGCGGAGATCCGCTGATGCTGGTGTTCTGGTTGGATATTCTCGGCACCGCGGTGTTCGCCGTCTCCGGCGTGCTGTTGGCCGGCAAGCTGCGCATGGATCCGTTCGGCGTGCTGGTCTTGGGTGTGGTCACCGCGGTCGGCGGCGGCACCATCCGCGACATGGCGCTGGCCAACGGCCCGGTGTTCTGGGTCAAGGATCCCACCGATTTGGTGGTGGCGATGATCACCTGCGTCTTGACGCTGCTGCTGGTGCGCCAGCCGCGCCGGCTGCCGAAGTGGGTGCTGCCGGTGCTGGACGCCGTCGGGCTGGCGGTGTTCGTCGGCATCGGCGTCAACAAGGCCTTCGCAGCCGGCACCGGCCCGCTGGTGGCAATCTGCATGGGGGTGATCACCGGCGTCGGCGGCGGCATTATCCGCGACGTGCTGGCGCGCGAGATCCCGATGATCCTGCGCACCGAAATTTACGCCACCGCCTGCATCATCGGCGGCATCGTGCACGCCACGGCGTTTTACACCTTCCACATGCCGCTGCAACAGGCCATGATGCTGGGCATGATCATCACCCTGGCCATTCGCCTCGCAGCCATCCGCTGGCACCTCAAACTGCCCGCCTTTATTCTCGAACGCTGAGCCGTCGCCCTGCGGGGCGACGCTTTGCAACGCCGCACCTGGTGATTTATTAGACTATTAACGGGGTTGATGGTATTATTTTCGACCGAAAAATAGCGTAGTGACGATGTAAAATTCTGTTATCCGCAGGTTAATTCCTTTCCCGCGCTGTTAAAACTTTTTAACTTTTTGCCGATAAGTCATCACAAGATGGCTTACGGATGACTATTCCCGCAATGATGAAAAAAATTCTGCTTGCCTGCTGTGGCACCCTGCTGAGTGGCGCCGCGTATGCCGATGCCGTCAGCGGCCAGATCGGCGTAACCCTGACCATTGAACCGCAATGCACCGTGCGCCTCGAGGCCGCCGCCCCACAGGCCGAATGCAGCCACGCAACGGCGCAGCCGAACATCATCCACAGCCCACCGGCACAGGAGAATGGTGCAGAAGTGATCCTCGTGGAATGGTAGGCATAAAAAAAACCCGCCGGCCGGAAGGCGAGCGGGTTGCTATTCTGCAGGCAAACTCAGATGCTGAACGACGAACCGCAACCGCAGGTGGTTTTGGCATTCGGGTTGGTCACCACGAAGCGCGACCCTTCCAGCCCTTCGGTGTAGTCCACCGAGCCGCCGACCAGATACTGCAGGCTCATCGGATCGACCACCAGCGCCACGCCCTGCTTCTCGATGGTCATGTCGCCATCGTTGACCTTGTCGTCAAAAGTGAAGCCGTACTGGAATCCGCTGCAGCCGCCGCCGGTAATGTAAACCCGCAACTTCAGGTTCGGATTTTCTTCGTCAGCAATCAGGAACTTAACCTTGCTTGCTGCTGCCTCGGTAAATTGCAGGGGCAGTGCCGTTTGATCACTCATACTCTTTACTCCCAACATTGTTCAGCATCAGATCGCGACTATGGCTGCCTGATTAATATTAACGATTATCCGATACCTGAGTGTTGCGTTCAAGTATTCACCGCATTTGTTGTATTTTCCTTACCTGTTTTCTCCGCCGCTTCCCGCGCCAGCTGCGCCTCCTGCCTTTGCAGCGTGCGGGCCAGGATCGACGAATACAGCGGCTTGCCGCCGAGCAGTTGCGCCACCACCGTGGCGCCGAGGCAGGTGATGATCATCGGTAAAATGAGTTGGTAGTTGTCGGTCATTTCCAGTACCAGCACGATGCCGGTCAGCGGGGCGCGCACCGTAGCGGCGAACAGCGCCCCCATGCCGGCGATGGCGAAGGTGCCCGCCTCGATGCCGTACTGCGGGAACAGATGCGCCCCCGCCAGCCCAAAGGCGGTGCCGAACAGCGTGCCCAACGCCAGCATCGGCGCAAAGATGCCGCCCGGCGCGCCGGAGCCGAAGCACAGCAGCGTAGTGAAGATGCGGGTAATAAAGATGAACATCAACATGCCGACGCTGTAATTGCCCGCCGCGGCGATCGGGATCAACCCAAAGCCGCCGCCCGCCGCCTCCGGCTGGATCAGCCCCAGAATGCCGCACACGCCGCCGAGCAGCCCGCCCATCAGCAAGATATTGCACATTCTGCCGCCGTGCAGGCGCGCAAACATGTCTTGAGTGCGGAAAATCAGCGCGTTGAACCCCACGCCCACCGCACCGAATATCGCCCCCAGCACCAGATAGAGCCACAGGGTATTGATGGGCGCCGAAGAAAGTTTGTCGACCGCGATCACCGATCCCTGGCCGTTAAACAGCTGGAATACCACGCTCGACATGATCACGCCGATAAACACCGCTTTAATCGAGATCAGGTTGTAGCGGAACTGCGGCCGCATCTCTTCGATGATGAACAAGATGCCGGCCAGCGGCGCGTTGAACGCGGCGGACAACCCGGCGGCGGCCCCGGTCGCCAGCAGCGTATGACGCGCCTCGGCGCCGCGAATGCGCAGCACGTCCAATACCATGCGCCCGACGTTGCCGCCCATTTGCACCGTGGGGCCTTCGCGGCCCAGCACCATGCCCGCCCCCAGCGTGCCCATGCCGCCGATGAATTTCACCGGGATCACGCGCCACCAGCGCACCGGCCGCAGCTCCTCCAGCGCGCCTTCGATCTCCGGAATGCCCGAGCCGCCCGCCTCAGGCGCAAAGCGCCGCACCAGGTAATAGCCCAGCGCCGCCAGCGCGGCGGACAGGATAAACGCCAGCGGCCACACCAGGAGCCAGGAGTCGGCGACCTGCGCCAGCGAAGCCAGCCGCTGCTGCTGCACCCACTCCACCGCCTTATCGAAGGCCACGCCGAGCAAACCGGCCAGCGTCCCCACCAGCGCGGCCATCACCAGGATCGCCACCGGGGTCTTATCGCGGCGAATAAACTGACGCACCGCATCGCTGCGGCTAAGACGCGGGCTCAACGTCCCGACTGGCTGTGATTGTGATTCCGTCATCGCGAGTAATTCGTCAGGTAATTTGTAATACAAATAGGCAAGGCGGTTATTCTACCCCAACCCGGTGGCGGGCGCTGCCGTTAATGGTATCTGACTGTGATCGTTTCATAACGCGGCGCTCTCCTCTAGAATAGCGCGGTCAAATCATTCAAAAGAGAATCCAGGAGCCGATTTATGAGCCTACACAGCAAGTCCGAAAGTCTGTACGCCCAGGCGCAACAGTTGATCCCCGGTGGGGTGAACTCTCCGGTGCGTGCATTCACCGGCGTAGGCGGTGTGCCGCTGTTTATCGAGCGGGCTGACGGGGCTTACCTGTTCGATGCCGACGGCAAGGCCTATATCGACTATGTCGGTTCCTGGGGGCCGATGGTGCTGGGGCACAACCACCCGGCGATCCGCGACGCGGTGATCGAAGCGGCGCAGCGCGGCCTGAGCTTCGGCGCGCCGACCGAGATGGAAGTCAAAATGGCGCAGCTGGTCACCGAACTGGTGCCTACCATGGACATGGTGCGTATGGTGAACTCGGGCACCGAAGCCACCATGAGCGCCATCCGTCTGGCGCGCGGCTACACCAACCGCGACAAAATCATCAAGTTCGAAGGCTGCTACCACGGCCACGCCGACTGCCTGCTGGTGAAAGCCGGTTCCGGTGCGCTGACCCTCGGCCAGCCGAATTCACCGGGCGTGCCGGCCGACTTCGCCAAGCACACCCTGACCTGCACCTATAACGACCTGGATTCGGTGCGGGCCGCCTTCGAGCAGTACCCGTCCGAGATCGCCTGTATCATCGTCGAGCCGGTTGCCGGCAACATGAACTGCGTGCCGCCGCTGCCGGAATTCCTGCCGGGCCTGCGCGCCCTGTGCGACAAGTACGGCGCGCTCTTGATCATCGATGAAGTGATGACCGGTTTCCGCGTGGCGCTGGCCGGCGCACAGTCCTATTACGGCGTCGAGCCGGATCTGACCTGCCTCGGCAAAATCATCGGCGGCGGCATGCCGGTGGGCGCCTTCGGCGGCCGCCGCGACGTGATGGACGCGCTGGCGCCGACCGGCCCGGTCTACCAGGCGGGCACCCTGTCCGGCAACCCAATCGCCATGGCGGCGGGCTATGCCTGCCTGACCGAAGTATCACAGGTAGGCGTGCACCAGACGCTGACCGAACTGACCGAAATGCTGGCCGCAGGCCTGCTGCATGCGGCGCAGGAAGAGAATATCCCGCTGGTAGTCAACAACGTCGGCGGCATGTTCGGCCTGTTCTTCACCGACGCGCCGACAGTGACCAGCTATCAGGACGTGATGCAGTGCGACGTGGAACGCTTCAAACGCTTCTTCCACCTGATGCTGGAGGAAGGGGTGTATCTGGCGCCGTCCGCCTTCGAAGCGGGCTTCATGTCCGTGGCGCACAGCAAGGAAGACATTCAGCGCACCATCGACGCCGCGCGTCGCTGCTTCGCCAAGCTGTAATCCCGGCCGAATGGCCAAAAAAACGGGCGCCTCGGCGCCCGTTTTGTTTTTCGCTGCCGCTTAAAGCAGCGTGCCGTAAATGGTCAACAGCGCCACTACCACCACGATGATCATCGTCACCTTGCGAGCCAGCGTCACCGCCGCCCGCGGCGTTTGCACCGGGTCCATATGCGGATCGCGCGCCAGCGAGAACTGCGCCAGCCGCGTCAACACCTGATACGACGACGAATGCCGATCCCCCAGCGAGGCGAACCAGGCCGGCAGCGCACGCTCGCCGTGGCCGAACAGCGCGTAGGCCACCCCGGCCAAACGCACCGGGATCCAGTCCAGCCAGTTCAGCAGATGATCGATACCCGACTGCGAACGCTCCAGCGGCGTATTGTGACGCGCCAGCCAGGTTTGATAGGCGCGCAGGAAGGCATACCCCGCTAACGCGATCGGCCCGTAAGGTCCAAAGACCACGAACCAGAACAGCGGCGCCAGGTAATAGCGGAAATTGATCCACAGCAGCGCGTTTTGCAGCTCGCGCAGGCGCAGCTCTTCGCTGCAGTCCACCGGCAAACCGTGGATCAACGCCAGCTCTTCCGCCATCTGATCGCTGGCGTGGGTATCGCCCTGCCGCGCCGCTTTGAGGTAGGCGCGGTAGTGTTTGCGCTTGATGCCGGCGCCGACGCACAGCAGATCGATGACGATCCACAGCAGCAGCGTCACCACGCCGAAGAACAACCCGTGAGACAGCCACAGAACGCCCCAGACGATCACCATCCAGGCGGCGGTCATCGCCAGCGTCTGCGCCAGCGAAACCCGATGCAGCCGCTGAAACACCACTTCGAGACGGTGGTCCAGCTGCCAATGTTCTCCCAGCTTAAACAGGCGCTCCCAGGCCAAAACCAGCAACAGCGTAAACAGCGTCATTAGCGATTCCTCTCCCTTTTTCTTGTCTCAAGCATAGCGTCGACGGGCGCATCGCGTTGTTCCAGAGATGCCAGATAGCGATCCCAATCGAACGCCGGCCCGGGATCGGTCTTGCGGCCGGGGGCGATATCGCAATGCCCAGCGATATTGGCCACCAGCGGCGGATAATGTTCGGCCAGCAGCGCGGTGACCGCCTGCAGCGTGCGGTATTGCGCCTCGGTGTAAGGCAACAGATCGGTGCCTTCCAGCTCGATGCCGATCGAGAAATCGTTGCACCGATCGCGCCCCTGATACAGGGAAACGCCCGCGTGCCAGGCGCGTTGGTCGAAGGGCACATACTGCACGATCTCCCCGTCGCGGCGGATCAGACAGTGCGCAGACACCCGCAGCTGATGGATCTCGGCGAAATAGGGGTGCTGCGCGGGATCGAGCGTGCCGGTGAACAGCTGGTCGATATAGGGGCCGCCGAATTCGCCGGGCGGCAGGCTGATGTTGTGGATGACCAGCAGCGAGGGGGGCTCGTCATCCGGGCGCCGATCGCAGTGCGGCGAGAGCACTCGCGTCACCCCGACAATCCAGCCATTTTCCAACTGCATCAGACACCTCTCTGCGGTGGTACTTATTCCTGCAACAGAGTAGCATGTTCCCCTACGATCTAACCGTCCATTTCGGAGTTTTCCATGCCGACACGCCGCTACAGTGCCGACCGTCGCCGCACCGAGCTTCTTGAACGAATTGAAAGTGATATTCCCTATGCCGTCGCCCAGGCGCTGCGCGAAGACCTGGGGGGTGAAGTCGACGCCGGGCGCGATATTACCGCGCAATTGTTACCGGCGGACAAGCAGGCCGAAGCCACCGTCATCACCCGCGAAGCCGGCGTATTCTGTGGCCGCCGCTGGCTGAATGAGGTCTTTATTCAATTGGGCAACCAGGTGCAGGTGGAGTGGCTGGTGGCGGACGGCGACCGCCTGACGCCGAACCAACCGCTTTGCCGGCTGCGCGGCCCCGCGCGGGTGATGCTGACCGGCGAGCGCACCGCGCTGAACTTCGTGCAGACGCTCTCCGGCGTGGCGACCGAGGTCAACCGCTACGTGGCCCTGCTGGAAGGCACCCGGACTCGCCTGCTCGATACCCGCAAGACCCTGCCCGGCCTGCGCACCGCGCTGAAATACGCCGTACTGTGCGGGGGCGGCAGCAACCACCGGCTGGGGCTGTCCGACGCCTTCCTGATCAAGGAAAACCACATCATCGCCTCCGGCTCTATCAAGAACGCGGTGGAAAAAGCCTTCTGGCTGCACGCCGACGTGCCGGTGGAAGTGGAAGTCGAATCGCTCGATGAACTGCAGCAGGCGCTGGATGCCGGTGCCGATATCATCATGCTGGACAACTTCAGCGTCGAGATGATGCGTCAGGCGGTCGCTCAAACCCAGGGCCGCGCCCAGTTGGAGGTGTCCGGCAACGTCACCAGCGAGACGCTGCGCAGCTTTGCCGAGACCGGCGTGGATTACATTTCGGTCGGCGCGCTGACCAAGCACATCACTGCACTCGATCTGTCGATGCGCTTCAAATGATCCCTCTCGCCCCCGGCCGCTGTCGGGGGCGTTACCGTAAAATTGCGAACCTCCTCTCACCGTTTTTTTCACCGCTGCAAACGACATCATTACTGATGGAAGCGCGCCGAGAAACGCGCAAAAGCCCCTCGCCGAGCCCCCGAGCAAGCCGCTACCGTTGTCTTCCACACCCCAATGGAGAAAACAACGCATGGAAACGCAACGCGGCTTTACCCTGATAGAACTGATGGTGGTGATCGCCATCATCGCCATCCTCAGCGCCATCGGCATCCCTGCCTACCAGCGCTACATCCAGAAAGCGGCAATGACCGACATGCTGCAAACCATGGCGCCGTATAAACTGGCGGTCGAGCTATGCGTGCTGGACGAAGGCGCCCCCACCGGCTGTGAGGCCGGCAGCAAAGGCATTCCCACCAGCGGCACGTCGCGTTACGTCAGCGGGGTGAAAGTCGCCAAAGGCGTGATCACGCTGACCGGCACCCAAACGCTGCAGGGGCTGGCGGTGGCATTAACCCCCAAAGCGAACGCCGATGGGCTGACCCGCTGGAGCCGGCTGTGCAGCAGCGAAAACGCAACGCTGGTTGAGGTGTGCCAGGAAGTCTTCCGCTTCGACAACGCGGCGGAGTAACGGCGATGAACGCGCAAATCAGCGAAGAGGTTCACGCCCTGTGCCGGCGCTATCAGGCGCTGGCGCTGAACGAAGACCCGACCACTCTCACGATCGCGCTCAACGAAGAAGCGCCGCAGGGGCTGCTGGCGGCGCTGCGTTTCGCCACCGGCAAGCGCATCCATCTGGAACACTGGCCGGCGGCCAGGCTGGAGCAGGCGCTGAACCAACGCCACGAATCGCTGCCGGCGCCGCTGGCAGCCGAAGAAGACACCGCCGACATCGCCTACCCCGACGACGGCGATGCACCGGTGGTGCAGTTCATCAACCAGACGCTGCGTCTGGCCATCCAGCGCCGCGCCTCGGATATCCACTTCGAGCCCTTTCGGCAGCATTTTCGCATTCGCCTGCGCATCGACGGCGTGCTGCAAACCCTCGCCTCACCGCCGCCGCAGCTGGCCGCGCGCCTCATCGCCCGGCTGAAGATCCTCGGCCAGTTGGATATTGCCGAGCGCCGTCAGCCTCAGGACGGGCAACTCAGCCTGACGCTGGACAGCGCGCGCTATGCCATGCGTATCGCCACCCTGCCGACGCTGCACGGCGAAAAGGTGGTGCTGCGCGTTCAGCAAGGTGAGCAGCAGGAGCTGCCGCTGGATCAACTGGGCATGGGCCGAGCGGATCTGGCGCGCTACGCGACGGCGCTGGCCTGCCCGCAAGGTTTGATCCTGGTGACCGGCCCAACCGGCAGCGGCAAGACGGTCACGCTGTACAGCGGTCTGCGTCAGTTGAACGATGCGCAAAGCAACCTGTGCAGCGTCGAGGATCCGATCGAGATACCGCTGTTCGGCGTCAATCAAACCCAGATCAACGCCAAAACCGAGCTGAGTTTCGCCCGGGTGCTGCGCGCCCTGCTGCGCCAGGATCCGGATGTCATCATGATCGGCGAGATCCGCGACGCGGAAACCGCCGAGATCGCAGTCAAGGCCGCGCAAACCGGCCACCTGGTGCTGTCGACACTGCATACCAACTCCACCGGCGAAACCCTGACGCGCCTGATGCACATGGGTATCCCCGGCTACCTGCTCGCCGGCTGCCTGAAGCTGGTCATCGCACAGCGGCTGGTGCGCAGGCTGTGTCGCCACTGCCGCTACCCGCACAGCCAGCCGACGCATTTTCCTACCTCGGTCTGGCCGGAGCCGCTGACCGCCTGGCGCGCCGACGGCTGCGAGCATTGCTTCGGCGGCTACTATGGGCGCATCGGCGTGTATGAGCTGTTGGCCATTACGCCGGAAATACAGGCGGCGTTGCTGGCGAACGCCGCGCCCAGCCTGCTGGCGGATGTCGCCCGCGAGCAGGGGCAGCTTTCGTTGCTGCAGGCCGGGCTGGCACTGGCCAGCGAAGGCACGACCTCGCTGGAAGAACTGTACCGCGTGATCGACGTCGTCCAGCTCGGCGTAACCGCGCCATGAAAGCGCGCCGGCTGTTCCTTTGGCAGGCTTTCGACGCCCAGGGCGCCTTGCGCCGCGGCGAACTGATGAGCGATGAAAAACGGCAGGTGAGCCGGTTGCTGATCGAACAAGGCCTGCAGCCTTGGCGGATTGGGCACGGCAAACGCATCACGCCCGGCCAGTGGCGCGGAGAACCCTTAATCCACTTCACCCGCCAACTCGCCACCCTGTTGCAGGCCGGGTTGCCGCTGGTCAATACGTTGCAGCTGCTGGCGGCAGAGCACCCTTCGGCAGCCTGGCGTTGCCTGTTGCGCCAGTTGGCAGAACAGGTGCGCGAAGGGCAGCCGCTCTCCGAAACCCTTGCCACGCAGCCAGGCGTTTTTCCACTTATCTATCGCCAACTGATCGCCATCGGCGAACTGACCGGCAACCTCGATCGCTGCTGCCTGCAGCTGGCACAACAACAGGAAGCCCAGCTGATGCTGCGCCGCAAAGTGACCAAAGCGCTGCGGTATCCCCTCTTCATCTGTGCGGCGGCGCTGCTGGTCAGCGTGCTGATGCTGGTGATGGTGCTGCCGGAATTCGCCAAGGTTTATCAGTCGTTCGATGCGCCGCTGCCCTGGTTTACCCAAGGGTTATTGGGGGTGTCCGCGCTGCTGATCGCCGTTGGCCCCTATTTGGCGCTGCTGCTCGGCGCATTGCTGCTCGGCTATTGCCGCTGGCTGCATCCACGCCCGCCATGGCGCCGACGTGAACAGGCCGCCTTGCTGCGCCTGCCGCTGATCGCCCGGCTGGTGAGCGGCGGCGCGCTGAGCCAAACCTTTCGTATTCTGACCATGACCCAACGCGCGGGGCTGACGCTGGTGGAAGGGTTGAACGCGGCGGCACTGGCGGCGGATCATCTGCTGTACCGACAGGCGCTGGAGCAGGTGCAGCGGCAGATCGCCGACGGCGAGGCGTTTCATCATGCCCTGGGCCTGCAATCGCTGTTTCCGCCGCTGTGCCGGCAGCTGGTGCGGGTGGGCGAAGAATCCGGTTCGCTGGACGCCTTGCTGGATAAATTGGCGCAGTGGTACGAACGGCAGACGCACGAGCTGGCCGATACGCTGGCGCAAACGCTGGAGCCGCTGCTGATGCTGGTGGTGGGCGGGATTGTCGGTGCTTTGGTGATCGCCATGTACCTGCCTATTTTTCAACTGGGCAGCGTGCTGGGATAAAAAAGAGGATAGCGGGCGCCGCTGTGCGCTGCGCCCGAATGCAAGGTGCGGCTTATTTGCTGCCGAAGACGCGGTTTTCCTGCTCCGCCACGCGGATAAAGGTGGTGCGCTTGGTCAACTCTTTCAGGCGCTCGGCACCGACGTAAGTGCAAGCGGAGCGCAGGCCGCCGAGGATATCGCGCACGGTAAACTCCACCTCGCCACGCAGCGGCAGCTTGACGGTTTTGCCTTCGGCCGCGCGATACTCCGCCACGCCGCCGACGTGGCGTTTCATCGCCGACTCGGAGCTCATGCCGTAGAACAGCATGAACTTCTCGCCGTTCTCTTCCACCACAGTGCCTTCGCACTCGTCGTGGCCGGCCAGCATGCCACCCAGCATCACGAAGTCAGCACCGCCGCCGAAGGCTTTGGCGACGTCGCCCGGCACCGAGCAGCCGCCGTCGCTGACGATTTGGCCGCCCAGCCCGTGGGCCGCATCGGCGCATTCGATCACCGCCGACAGCTGCGGGTAGCCCACGCCGGTCTTCACGCGGGTGGTACAGACTGAACCCGGGCCGATGCCGACCTTAACGATGTCGGCGCCGGAGAGGATAAGCTCTTCCACCATCTCGCCGGTCACTACGTTGCCGGCGCAGATCACGTGATTCGGGCAGGCTTCGCGCGCTTTCTGCAGGAAGGCGACGAAATGTTCAGAGTAGCCGTTGGCCACGTCGATGCAGATGAATTTGAGCGCCGGAGACAGGGCCAGGATCTGCTGCATTTTGGCGAAGTCGGCTTCGGAGGTGCCGGTGGACACCATTACGTGGCGCAGCACCGATTCCGGCATGCGCTGCACGAAGTCAGCCCATTGCTCGACGCTGTAATGTTTGTGTACCGCGGTGAGAACGTCGAAAGAAGCCAGGGCCTCGGCCATGCGGAAGGTGCCCACCGTGTCCATGTTAGCGGCGATAATCGGCACGCCGGACCAGCTGCAACCTGAATGCTTGAAGGTAAACTGACGTTCCAGTTCAACCTCGGAGCGGCTTTTCAGCGTGGAGCGCTTAGGGCGGATCAACACGTCTTTAAAGCCCAACTTCAAATCTTCTTCAATACGCATGACTTATGATTTCCTGGTTAATGGCGACGGATCGCAAGGAGGATATTCGAACCTCTGCCCGACGGCTTTCCAGTGGCGCAAAAAGACGGCGGCGAGATTAATGCCAGTTCCAGTGACGTTATAATACGCGCTAATAATCGCCGAACAAGACTGCGAATTCGCCTTTATTTACGCTACAATCCGACAAATTTACCTGCATAACCGCAGTGTGATTGCCCGCTCATTTTTGCCGTGCCGCTGCGCTTTTTCTCGCCGTCCGATCGGTGCCGACGCGCAAGCGCCGCCTGCCGACTTGCACTTCTGCGCGATCGCTTTATGATTCGACTATTATTTTTTTATGAACATCGGATGCACCTAACACCATGGCCTACATTGTTGCGTTGACCGGGGGCATAGGCAGCGGCAAGACGACCGTCGCGAACGCCTTTGCGCGCCACGGCGCAACCCTCGTCGATGCCGACGTGATCGCCCGTCAGGTCGTCGAGCCGGGTACCCCTGCTTTGGCCGCGATCGCCGAGCGATTTGGTAATGAAATGTTGCTGCCGGACGGCGCATTGAACCGCGCTGCGCTGCGTCAGCGCATCTTTAGCCATCCCGATGACAAAACCTGGCTGAACCAGCTGCTGCATCCGCTGATACACCGTGAAACCCAGCGCCAACTGGCGCAGGCCACCAGCCCGTACGTGCTGTGGGTGGTGCCGCTGCTGGTGGAAAACAGTCTGCAGGATCGCGCCGATCGGGTGCTGGTGATCGACGTCGACGCCGAAACTCAGCTGGCTCGCACCATCGCGCGCGACGGCGTCAGCCGTGAGCAAGCGCAGAGCATTCTCGCCGCCCAGGCCACGCGCCGGCAGCGCCTCGCCGTGGCGGATGACATTATTGACAACAGCGGCGCCGCTCAGGGGATAGAGCCACAGGTCGCCGCACTGCATCGTCGCTACCTTGAACTGGCGGCAACAGCGCCCCAACAGGATTAAACTGCATGAGTGATGTTTCCCCAACCGTTCTCTTTGAACACCCGCTGAACGAAAAAATGCGTACCTGGCTACGCATCGAATTTCTGCTGCAACAGCTGCACGGCCAACGCGCCCTGAGTGAAACCGCCATCGCCCTCACCTTCTTTCGCACCGTCTCCGACTTGCTGGACGTGCTGGAGCGCGGCGAAGTACGCACCGAACTGCTCAAAGAGCTGGAGCGCCAGCAGCAGAAACTGTTGGCCTGGGCCGATGTGCCGGGCGTGGATATGGCGCTGATCGACCAGCTGCGCGGCCAGTTGAAGTCGCGCTCATCGGCGCTGATGGCGGCGCCGCGCCTCGGCCAGGCGCTGCGCGAAGATCGGCTGATCGGCCTGGTGCGCCAGCGGCTGAATATTCCCGGCGGCTGCTGCAGCTTCGATCTGCCGACCCTGCACATGTGGATGCACGCGCCGCAGCAGGATCGCGATGCCGACGTCGCCACCTGGCTGCAGTCGCTGGATCCGCTGAACCAGGCGCTGATCATGGTGTTGGATCTGATCCGTCAGTCGGGGCCGTTCCGCAATCAGATCAGCCTGAACGGCTTTTTCCAGGACAACGCCGAAGGGGCGGATCTGCTGCGCCTGCGCCTCCATCTGGCGCCGCAGCTTTATCCGCAGATTTCCGGCCACAAGACCCGCTATGCCATTCGTTTCCTGCCGCTGGATAGCGAAAATGGCGTGGTGCCTGAACGCCTGACGTTCGAACTGGCCTGTTGTTGAACTTGTGCAAGAAAGCCTTCTCAGCACTGATAGAAGGCGTAAGGAACCGTTATGACGACCGTAGTAAAATGCCCAACCTGTGGCACCGGCGTGGTTTGGGGTGAAGTTAGCCCCTTCCGGCCGTTTTGCAGCAAGCGCTGCCAGCTGATCGATCTCGGCGAGTGGGCCGATGAAGAGAAGCGTATTCCGAGCAACAGCGATCTGTCGGAAAGCGAAGACTGGAGTGAAATGGACGATCGTTGATCGTCCGCAATTGGCCTGGTGCCCGCCAGGCCAACCTTGTTATTGCGCGGCGTTCGCCTGCGCCACCAGCAGCTGAATAATGCCGGTGTTGGCTTCCGGGAACTCGTCTTCACGCAGCTCCGCCTGTTTAACCCAGCGCATCGGTTGCCCCTCGCGGCCGAACGGCTCGCCCGCCCAGGCTTCCACCAGATAAAAATTCAGCGTCACGATGCGATCGCTGAAGCGGTGCTCCACCACCTCCAACAGTTCGGCACGTTCGGCTTCGATACCGGTCTCTTCCCGCAGCTCGCGACTTAGCGCCTGTTCCGGTGTTTCACCCTGTTCGATCTTGCCGCCGGGGAACTCCCAAAATCCGGCCATGTGCGCGTCGGCGGCGCGGCGGGTAATAAAGATCTCCCGTTGCGCATTACGGATGATGCCCACGGCGATATTCAGATGTTTCATCTCACCCTCCTGATGGGTGTCAAAAAACAGGGGCTCAGCAAGCTGAACCCCTGGGTATTATCGATTAATCGCAGCCGGCATTACTGCAGGCGGCCGTGGCACTGCTTGTATTTCTTTCCGGAGCCGCATGGGCACGGATCGTTGCGGCCCACTTTACGCTCGGCGGTCGCCGGCGCGTTCGGATCTTCGGTCACCAGCGCGTTCTCGTCGTGGTGGCTCAGCTGTTGGTGCTGCGCCAGGCGCTCGGCCTCTTCACGGCGCTGCTGTTCCAGCGCTTCCACCTCTTCCGGCATCCGCACCTGAACCTTGCTCAGCACGCTGATCACTTCATATTTCAGCGATTCCAGCATAGTGGCGAACATGTTGAAGGATTCACGCTTGTACTCCTGCTTAGGATCCTTCTGCGCATAGCCGCGCAGGTGAATACCCTGACGCAGGTAGTCCATCGCCGCCAGGTGCTCTTTCCACAGGGAATCCAGCGTCTGCAGCATCACGCCCTTCTCGAAGTTGCGCATCATTTCGCTGCCGACCACTTCTTCCTTACGCTGGTACTGCTCTTTGGCGTTCTCCAGAATGCGTTCGCGCAGCGTCTCTTCGTGCAGCTCCGGCTCTTTGTCCAGCCATTGTGCGATCGGCATCTCCAGATCGAAGTCGTTCTTCAGGCGCTCTTCCAACCCCTGAATGTCCCACTCTTCTTCCAGCGACTGCGGCGTAATGTAGTTGTCGATGGTGCTCTTGAACACGTCCTCGCGGATGCTGGCGATGGTTTCGCTCACGTCGGACACGTCCAGCAATTCGTTACGCTGGCTGTAGATGGCGCGGCGCTGATCGTTAGCGACGTCGTCGTATTCCAGCAGCTGCTTACGGATGTCGAAGTTGCGGCTCTCTACCTTGCGCTGGGCGTTGGCGATCGCCTTGGTCACCCACGGGTGCTCAATCGCTTCGCCTTCTTTCATACCCAGTTTGCGCATCATGCCGGACACGCGATCCGACGCGAAGATACGCATCAGGGCATCTTCCATCGACAGGTAGAAGCGGGATGAACCGGCATCGCCCTGACGACCGGAACGGCCGCGCAGCTGATTATCGATACGGCGCGATTCATGGCGCTCGGTGCCGATGATATGCAGGCCGCCCGCCGCCAGCACCGCGTCATGGCGCACTTTCCAGGCCGCTTTGATGGCTTCGATCTGCTCTTCGGTCGGCTCTTCCAACAACGCCACTTCGGCCTGCCAGCTGCCACCCAGCACGATATCGGTACCACGGCCCGCCATGTTGGTGGCGATGGTTACCGCACCGCTCTGGCCGGCCTGGGCGACGATGTCCGCCTCCATGGCGTGGAATTTGGCGTTCAGCACCTTGTGCTCGATGCCCGCTTTGGTCAGCTCATGGGAAACCACTTCGGATTTCTCGATTGAGATGGTACCCACCAGCACCGGCTGGCCTTTGGCGGTACGCTCGCGGATGTCTTCGATAATGGCGCCGATCTTCTCTTTCTCGGTCATGTACACCAGATCCGGCATGTCCTTACGGATCATCGGACGGTTGGTTGGCACCACGATGGTGTCCAGCTTGTAGATCGAGCTGAATTCGAAGGCTTCGGTATCGGCGGTACCGGTCATCCCGGCCAGCTTCTCGTACAGACGGAAGTAGTTCTGGAAGGTGATCGAAGCCAGCGTCTGGTTCTCGTTCTGGATCTCCACGCCTTCTTTGGCTTCCACCGCCTGGTGCAGGCCGTCGGACCAACGGCGGCCCTGCATGGTACGCCCGGTGTGTTCGTCGACGATGATCACTTCGCCGTCTTTCACGATGTAGTCAACGTCGCGGGTGAACAGCACGTGGGCGCGCAGCGCGGCGGTAACGTGGTGCATCAGCATGATGTTGGTCGGCGAGTACAGCGATTCGCCCTCATCCATGATGCCGGCTTCCACCAGCATCTCTTCGATCAGGATCAGGCCGCGTTCGGTCAGGTGGACCTGACGCGCCTTCTCATCCACCGAGAAGTGCCCTTCACCCTTGAAGGTGTCGGAGTCTTCTTTTTCCTGGCGAATCAGTTTAGGGATCAGCTTGTTGACCTTGATGTACATCTCGGAGCTATCTTCAGCCGGGCCGGAGATGATCAGCGGCGTACGCGCTTCATCGATCAGGATGGAGTCCACCTCATCCACCAACGCATAGTGCAGTTTGCGCTGCACGCGCTCTTCCGGGCTGAACGCCATGTTGTCGCGCAGGTAGTCGAAACCGTATTCGTTGTTGGTGCCGTAGGTGATGTCAGCGGCGTAAGCTTCACGCTTGGCCGGCGCCGGCATGCCCGGCAGGTTGATGCCGATGCTCAGGCCGAGGAACTCGAACAGCGGACGGTTGTTTTCGGCGTCACGCTGCGCCAGATAGTCGTTGACGGTCACGACGTGCACGCCGCGGCCGCTCAGAGCGTTCAGGTAGGCCGGCAGCGTCGCGGTCAGGGTTTTACCTTCACCGGTACGCATCTCGGCGATGCAGCGGTCGTTCAGCACCATGCCGCCCAGCAGCTGCACGTCGAAGTGACGCATGCCGAACACGCGCTTGCTCGCCTCACGCACTACGGCGAAGGCTTCCGGGATCAGGCTTTCCAGCGACTCACCTTTCTCCAGGCGCGCACGGAACTCGTTGGTTTTCGCTTTCAGTTCGTCATCGGACAGTTTTTCCATGTCCGGTTCCATGCGGTTGATCTGCTCAACCACTTTGCGCATGCGGCGCAGGGTACGATCGTTACGGCTGCCAAAAACTTTGGTTAATAATTTCACTAACATGATGTTTGATATCTCTGTCATGACGGCCGAATACGGCAGTCAACTTGCTATTATTTATGGTTTTTGTGCCCTGAGGGCGGAGTCAGACGAGCGCGGCAGGCCCGGCGCGAATGCCCTGTACCTGCGCCACCCACAGGCCGGTCTGGTGCCGTGCCAGCGTTGGCAGCACCTCAAGGTGGGTATGGCGAATGATGGTCGGCGGCTTCGGCTCGTGCGTCAGCAGCGCGTTGAGGGTAGAAAGCAGCGCCAGTTGCGCTACCTGCAAAGGCGGTTCGGCTTCGGCTTCGCTCTCCTGCACCCGCGCATAAACCGCCTGCGGCGCCAGCGCGAAAGAGAGGTGACGAATGACGGTGCGCAGCGCATGTTGCTGCCAGTAATCTACGCTGAAGGTAGGGCGACGGTGCGCGTCCTGCAGCAGGGCCAGGCTGTTGAAGGTGCCGTTGGCTGAATTTTGCCGGTTAAGGCTGGACGACGTATTCGGCAGTGCGGCCTGATCGGGGGCGCCGGGCAAATTGGAAGACGCGCCAAGCGTGGCCGCAACCATCCCTAACAGGAGATGGGGCCAGAAATAACGTCTGCCAAATTGTCGCCAACGATTTAGAATACCGATCACGAGTTTATAATCCGCCGGAGCCCATTATGCGCGATAGCCGTCCACAATTATTAGATGTCCTGTTCGACGACGCGTCTGCCGGCAGCAAAGGGCCGCTGCATAACGTCCAGCAACGCGCGGTGGCGCTGCTCAAGCTTAACCGTGCAGTGAAGGGCCTGTTGCCTGCTCCCCTGCATCCCTGGTGCCGCGTCGCGAATTTCCGACAGGGTATTTTAGTGCTCGAAACGGCAAATGCCAGTTGGATGATGCGCTTGCGCTACGAACAACCCGCTTTGCTGTCTGCACTACGAGCGCAAATTCTACCATCATTGTCGTCGATCGACATCAGGATTAATCCGGCCTTGATGGCGAAAGGCAGCCACCAGGTGCAAAACGCAGAGAAAGCGCCGGAAAAACCCGTGCCGATGCGGCATTTGAGTCTGGAAAGTGCGGAAGAACTGAGAGGATTGGCGAGCCGTAGCCCGGAGAAACTGCGCAAGATATTGGAACGGCTGGCTGCATTGGCCGGAGAGGGTACCAACACAACCAGTCGTGATAAGTAATCAGCGACACAGCTGCAAAACATCAGATCGCATCACGAGCCTGAGTTCTCAGGCTCCCAGAGGATGCGCCTGCCGTTATTCGCAGCAGGCGAGGAATTCAGACCTTACGCCAATACGGTGGACGGTGCCTTGAATGCCAACGGCATTTCGGCTTCGTCCTGGAAGGTCACGTATTCCCACGCTTCCTGCTTGGCCAGCACGGCCTGCAGCAGTTTGTTGTTCAGCGCGTGGCCAGACTTGAACGCGGTGAACGCGCCAATGATGTTGTGGCCGCACATGAACAGGTCGCCGATGGCGTCCAGCATTTTGTGACGTACGAATTCGTCTTCGAAACGCAGACCGTCTTCGTTCAGCACGCGGTAGTCATCTACCACGATAGCGCAATCGAAGCTGCCGCCCAGGGCCAGGCCACGGGACTGCAGGTATTCGATGTCGCGCATAAACCCGAAGGTGCGCGCGCGGCTGATTTGACGCACGAACGACTCAGCCGAGAAATCGAGACGATAGCGCTGAGAGCTGGCGTCGATAGCCGGGTGGTTGAAGTCGATGGTGAAGTCCAGGCGGAACCCGTTATGCGGGGACAGCTCGGCCCATTTGTCGCCATCTTCAACACGCACGGTCTCTTTCAGACGCAGGAATTTCTTCGCCGAGTTCAGTTCTTCGATGCCGGCATCCAGCAGCAAGAACACGAACGGACTGGCGCTGCCGTCCATGATTGGGATTTCAGCGGCGTCGACTTCGATGACGATGTTGTCGATGCCCAACCCAGCCAGCGCGGCGTTGAGGTGCTCAACGGTCGAAATACGCACGTCATGCTCATTCACCAGGCAAGTACAGAGCATGGTATCACGCACGGATTTTGCATCAGCCGGAAAATCAACCGGTGGATTCAAGTCAGTGCGACGATAGATGACCCCGGTATTAGCCGGCGCTGGGCGCATTGTCAGCGTGACTTTCTTGCCGGTATGCAAACCGACGCCAGTCGCCTGAACAATACGTTTTAATGTCCTTTGTTTGATCATCGTTTTATCTCGCAATGTTATCCATCCTACCAGCCAAGCATACAGCATGGCCGGCGGGACAGTTTAGCACAAAGAGCGGAGATTCCAAATTCTCAGGATATTCTTAGTCTGCCTGTTTACGCAGGAAGGCTGGAATATCAAGATAGTCGGGCTCTTTATTCGGCTGCGCAGCTTGGTCGTTGACCACCTTGGCGGCAGGTTTCACTTCCTGCGGCAGAGGCGACATGCCGTGCTGCTGATAACGGTGATCCATCACCGGCTGGCTGGCCTGCTTATTGGTCACCAGGGTGATTTCAGGACGTTTGTCCATACCGATACCGGTTGCAACCACGGTTACGCGCAGTTCGTCGTTCATTTCCGGATCCAGCGAGGTACCGATAACCACGGTAGCGTTGTCGGACGCGAACGCACGGATGGTGTTACCCACGGTTTCGAACTCATCCAGACGCAGGTCGAAGCCGGCGGTGATGTTGACCAGCACGCCGCGCGCGCCGGACAGGTCGATGTCTTCCAGCAGTGGGCTGGAGATCGCCATTTCGGCCGCTTCTTCGGCACGGTCTTCACCGCAAGCCACGCCGGAACCCATCATCGCGTAGCCCATTTCGGACATCACGGTGCGCACGTCGGCGAAGTCGACGTTCATCAGGCCCGGACGGGTGATCAGCTCGGCGATACCCTGCACCGCGCCTTTCAGCACGTCGTTGGCCGCGCCGAACGCGTCCAGCAGAGAGATGCCGCGACCCAGAACTTTCAGCAATTTATCGTTCGGGATGGTGATCAGCGAGTCCACGTGTTTGGACAGCTCAGCGATACCCTGCTCCGCGAATGCCATGCGCTTCTTGCCTTCGAAGTTGAAAGGCTTGGTCACCACGGCCACGGTCAGAATACCCAAATCTTTAGCCACTTCAGCCACCACTGGCGCCGCACCGGTACCGGTACCGCCGCCCATGCCGGCCGCGATGAAGACCATGTCTGCGCCGTCCAGCGCTGCGCGCAGGGCTTCGCGGTCTTCTTCCGCTGAATTGCGACCCACTTCCGGGTTCGCGCCCGCACCCAGACCTTTGGTAATACCGCTACCGATCTGGATGGTTTGGCCAACCGCCGTTTTGCGGAGCGCCTGGGCGTCCGTGTTCACAGCGAAGAATTCAACACCTTCGATGCGCTCGCGCACCATGTGTTCAACGGCATTGCCACCGCCGCCGCCGACGCCGATGACTTTAATCACCGCGTCATTGGTTAGTTCCATTGGTTCAAACATAGTTTCTCTCCGTTTTGTGCCTGTCGCTGCGAGATCATAAAAAGATTACTCAGCATGATCTCTTTGTTGAAACATTAAAACTCTTTTCTCAGCCAGCTATTGATGCGTTTAAACCAATTGCCCACCGAGGCGCGTTTTTCTACTTCCGTCTCACCGCTCAGGTGAGACTCTTTTCCATAGTGCAGCAGACCTACCGCTGTAGAGTAGTAAGGCTCCTGCGCATAATCCGTCAGACCCGTGATGTTCAAGGGTTGGCCGATGCGTACCTGGGTGTGGAACACCCGTTGCGCACAGGCTGCCAGGCCATCAATCTGGGCGGCGCCACCGGTCAGCACGATACCGGCTGCCAGATGATGCTTCACCCCTTGCTGACGCAGTTGCTCCTGCAATTGCAAAATTTCATCGTTAACCAGATTCAACAGTTCGGTGTAGCGTGGCTCAATGACTTCAGCCAGCGTCTGTCTTTGCAGACTGCGCGGAGGACGTCCCCCGACGCTAGGCACCTCTACATTCTCATCCTTGCTAACAATCGACCCAAGCGCACAGCCGTGTCGAACTTTAATCGCTTCCGCGTCGGTCGGCGGCGTGCCGAAGGCGTAGGCGATATCGCTGGTGACCACGTTCCCGGCATAAGGGATCACTTTGGTGTGGCGCAGCGCACCGCCGGTGTACACCGCCATATCCATGGTGCCGCCGCCGATATCCACCACGCAAACGCCGAGTTCGCGTTCATCTTCAGTCAGCACCGCGTAGCTCGCGGCCAGACCGGCGAAAATAAGTTGGTCAACTTTCAGGCCGCAACGTTCCACGGCCTTGACGATGTTCTTCGCCATATCGTTATGGCAGGTAATCAGATGCACCTTGGCCTGCATGCGCACGCCGGACAGCCCAACCGGGTTTTTGATGCCTTCCTGATAATCGATGGCGTATTCCTGAGGAATCACGTGCAGAATGCGGTGTTCGTCGCGCACGCGCACCGATTTGGCGGTGTGCACCACGTTCTCCACGTCGTCCTGCGTCACTTCCTCTTCCGAGATCGGCACCATGCCGATTTCGTTCTGGCAGCTGATGTGTTTGCCCGACAGCGCCAGGTACACCGAGGAGATCTGGCAGTCCGCCATCAGCTCGGCCTGATCGATGGCGCGCTGTACGCACTTCACCACCGACTCCAGGTCGTTTACGCCACCCTTATCCATGCCGCGAGACGGGCAGCTGCCCACCCCGATAATGTTGACCATGCCATCGGGCAGAACTTCCCCTACCAACGCGGAGACTTTTGCAGTACCGATCTCCAGTCCAACTACCAGTTTTCTGTCCGTCGACTTGATCATTGTTGTTTTGCCTGTGCCTGATTCTGTTGCTGATTACTGTTTTGCTGACCGCCAAGCGCCTGCGGATCGACCAACACCGGAGCCCACCCTACCGAAGCGCCAGACTCGTAGCGCAGATCGACATAGCTGACACGCTTGCTCTCCGCCTGGCCCTGCTGCTGCAATACCGGGTAAAGCTCGATAAACCGCTGCAAACGCCCGTTGCGGTCATCGCGCCCCAGCTCAAGCCGGACATCGTTGTCCAGCGCCAGCTGCCAGGAATGGCGCGCGGTCATCGCCGCCATTTTCAGCGTATATTTGCTGGCCGCCAACGTGGCGCTCATCGCCCGATAGCCTTCCAGCACATCCTGCTCGCTCCCTTCCGGCCCGTAGAGCAGCGGCAACTTCTGTTTGCCCGCCCGCTCCGCCGGCACGCTGAACGCTTTACCTTCGGCGTCCACCATGTGCAAATCGTTCCAGCGCGCCACCGGGACGTACTCCACCAGATGGATCTTCAGCTCATCCGGCCATTGTTTGCGCACGCTGGCCTGCTTGATCCACGGCAGACGTTCGATCTGCTGCTGGATGACGTCCACATCCTGCGTCATAAAGGTGCCGGGCGCGCCCAGCGCCAGGATCGCCTGACGAATATCATCGTTGGTGGTGTAGTGGCGTTCGCCGGTCACCACCAGCCTTGAGAGCGGCAGGCGACTGGCGTCTTTCATCCAGCCAAGCACCGCCCAACCGCTCCACACGACCGTTCCCAACACCATCAGCAGGAAAATCATTCCCGCCAACTGGGTTCCATTGCTGCGGCGCGGGCCGTTATCCACCTCGCGATCGCGCGCATTCAGGGCAGCTTGCGACATATCAGTCGGCCAACTCCAAAATTCTCGCCACCAACTGCGAGAAGCTTAATCCAAACTGGCGCGCCGCCATCGGCACCAGGCTATGACTGGTCATGCCCGGAGAGGTGTTCACCTCAAGCAGATAGAAGCTGCCATCGCTGTCTTGCATCACGTCGACGCGGCCCCAGCCGCTGCAGTCCAGGCCGCGATAGGCGCGCAGCGCCAACGCCGCCATCTCGGCTTCCTGCTCGGCGCTCAAACCACTCGGGCAGAAGTACTGCGTGTCGTCCGAAATGTACTTGGCCTGGTAGTCGTAAAACACGCCGGCCGGCTGGATACGGATCGACGGCAGCACCTGGTCGCCCAGCATCGCCACGGTATATTCCGGGCCGCTCAGCCACTTCTCCACCAATACGTCGTCGTCATGGCGGAAGGCCTCTTCCAACGCGGCTTCCAACGTGGCGCTTTCGGTGACCTTGCTCATGCCGACGCTGGAGCCTTCACGGCTCGGCTTGACGATCAGCGGCAGGCCGAGATCCGCCACGCGCGCCAGCAGCGCCGCTTTTTCGCCGCCGAGGTACAGCTGGCGATTCAGCGCCACGTAAGGCGCCACCGGCAAGCCCATCGACTGCCACACCATTTTGGTGCGCCATTTGTCCATGGTCAGCGCCGAGGCCATCACGCCGCTGCCGGTATAAGGCAGTTCGAGGAACTCCAGCAGCCCCTGCAGGGTGCCGTCCTCGCCGCCGCGGCCATGCAGCGCGATAAACACTTTGGTGAACCCCTGCTCTTTCAGCTGGGTCACCGGGAAATCGCGGGTATCGACGCCGTGCGCATCGATACCGGCTTCACGCAACCCGGCCAGCACCGCGGCACCGGATTGCAGGGAGACTTCACGTTCAGCGGAGGTGCCGCCCAGCAGAACTGCAACTTTATCAGCCATGGTGCTCCTCCTCTTTCTTCGGCGGCTGCAGCTTCAGCTCGGCCAGTTTACGGGCGATTTTGCCCACGTTGCCGGCGCCTTGCACCAGCACCAAGTCTTCATCCTGCAGCAGCTGCGCCAGGGTTTCCGGCACGGTATCGGCATCGGAAACCAGGATCGGATCCAGCTTGCCGCGGCTGCGGATGGTGCGGCACAGCGAACGGCTGTCCGCGCCCGGGATCGGCGCTTCGCCAGCGGCGTACACGTCGAGCATCAGCAGCACATCCACCTGCGACAGCACGTTGGCGAAATCGTCGTACAGATCGCGGGTGCGCGTATAACGGTGCGGCTGGAAGATCATCACCAAACGCTTGTCTGGCCAGCCGGCGCGCGCCGCTTTCAGCGTGGCGTCCACCTCAGTCGGATGGTGGCCGTAGTCGTCCACCAGCATCGCGCTGCCCGCTTTGCCGTTGACCGGCTCCAGCGGGAACTCGCCGAGGAAATCGAAGCGACGCCCGGTGCCCTGGAAGCCCGCCAGCGCGCGCAGGATATCTTCGTCGTCGATGCCTTCTTCGGTTGCCACCGCCACCGCCGCCGCCGCGTTCAACGCATTGTGGCGGCCCGGCGCGTTCAGCGTCACCGTCAGCAACGGTTTGTCCTGACGGCTCAGGGTAAAGTGCCCCTGCGGCCCAATCTGCCGGTAGTCTTCGATGCGCACATCGGCATCTTCACTGAAGCCATAGGTGGTGATGTGGCGACCCACGCGCGGCAACAGCTCGCGCACGACCGGATCGTCGATGCACATCACCGCACGGCCGTAGAACGGCAGGTTGTGCAAGAAATTGATAAACGTCTGCTTCAGGTTCTCGAAGTCACCCTGGTAAGTGTCCATATGGTCGGCTTCGATGTTGGTGACCACGGCCACCATCGGCTGCAGATGCAGGAACGACGCATCGCTCTCATCCGCTTCCGCGATCAGATAACGGCTGGACCCCAGTCGCGCGTGGGTGCCCGCCGCCTTCACCAGCCCGCCGTTGACGAAGGTCGGGTCCAGGCGGGCTTCGGCGTAAATGCTCGAAACCATCGCCGTGGTGGTGGTTTTGCCGTGCGTGCCGGCGATAGCGATGCCGTGGCGAAAACGCATCAGCTCCGCCAGCATTTCTGCGCGGCGGATCACCGGGATGCGCGCTTCACGAGCGGCGACGATCTCCGGGTTGTCGGCGGAGATGGCGGTAGACACCACCACTACGCTCGCATCCAGCACGTTTTCCGGACGGTGATTGAAATAAATCGTCGCCCCGAGCGCGCTCAACTGTTGGGTGACCGGATTCGGCGCCAGGTCGGAGCCGCTGATCTGATACCCTTCGTTTGCCAACACTTCGGCGATACCACCCATGCCGGCGCCACCGATGCCGACAAAGTGAATGTGCCGGACGCGACGCATCTCGGGCACGATAGTACGTAGTTTCGCCAGTTGTTGTGTATTCATCACTCTCTCTAATCCGGATCCGGTACCCCGGCCCTACATCACATTGCTTTTATTCAGGTTCGGCGCACCGAACCCCTGCACTCGTTACTTGGCGAGCCGCACCAGCTCCGCCGCCACGCGCTCGGTGGCGTCCGGAATGGCGACCGCGCGCGCTTTCTCGGCCATGGCCAGCAGCGTCTTGCGATCCCAGCTCGCCAGCAGTTCAGCCACCACATCGGCGTTGAACTGCGGCTGTTCGATAATCTTCGCCGCGCCGGCTTCTTCCAGCGGACGCGCGTTCCAGTACTGCTGACGGTCCTTGTGCATGAACGGCACGAAGATCGCCGGCAGCCCCGCCGCCGCGATTTCGCTGACGGTCAACGCGCCGGAGCGGCAGACCACCACGTCGGCCCAGGCGTAGGCGGCGGCCATGTCGTCGATGAACTCGGTCACCTTGTGCTGCGTCTGCCCTACCCTTTCGTAGTCGCGCAGCACCGTTTCCAGCGCGCCCTTGCCAACCTGATGCCAGAGCGTAATTCTATCGCCCAAACGCGCCGCGACTTCAGGAACTGTCTGATTCAGCACGCGCGCGCCCTGACTTCCGCCAATCACCAGCACGCGGATCGGGCCTTCGCGCCCCTGCAACCGCTCCGCCGGCAACGGCAGCGCCAACACGTCGGTACGTACCGGGTTGCCCACCACCTCGGCGTTCGGGAATGCGCCGGGGAAGGCCTGCATCACTTTGGCGGCGATGCGCGCCAGCCAGCGGTTGGTCAAGCCGGCAATGCCGTTCTGCTCGTGCAGCACCACCGGGATGCCGCACTGCCAGGCTGCCAGGCCGCCGGGGCCGGACACGTAACCGCCCATCCCCAGCACCACGTCCGGCTGATAGCTGCGCATGATGGCTTTCGCCTGGCGCACCGCCTGCCAGATCCGCAGCGGCGCAGTCAGCTGGGCCTTCAGGCCTTTGCCGCGCAGGCCGGAGATGCGGATAAAATCAATCTCGATCCCGTGCTTCGGCACCAGATCGGCTTCCATTCGGTCTGCGGTTCCGAGCCAGCGCACCTGCCAGCCCTGCGCCATCAGATGATGCGCGACCGCCAGCCCCGGGAACACGTGCCCGCCGGTACCGCCTGCCATCACCATTAAACGCTTAGGTTTCCCGCTCATCCCTTACCTCTTCACAAACGCCTGAGCCTTGGTCAGGCGCGTTTCATAATCAATTCGCAGCAACAGCACGATGGCCGTCGACATAATCAGCAAGCTCGAGCCGCCGTAACTGATCAGCGGCAGCGTCAGACCTTTGGTCGGCAGCATGCCCGCGGCGGCGCCGACGTTAACCAGCGCCTGGAAGCTGAACCATACGCCGATCGCGCAGGCCAGGAAGCCGGAGAAGCGTTGGTCGATCTCCAGCGCGCGGCGCCCGATGGACATCGCGCGAAAAGCGACGAAGAATACCATTAACAGGGCTAAAACCACACCGATATAGCCCAGTTCTTCACCCAAAATGGAGAAGATGAAGTCGGTGTGTGCTTCCGGCAAATACTCCAGTTTCTGCACCGAGTTGCCGAGCCCCTGTCCCCAGAACTCGCCGCGGCCGAACGCCATCAGCGACTGGGTCAGCTGGTAGCCGCTGCCGAACGGATCGGCCCACGGGTTCCAGAACGACGTCACGCGGCGCATACGGTACGGTTCCGCGATGATCAGCAGCACCACGGCGAACACGCCAGAGCCGATGATCGCCAGGAACTGCCACATTTTCGCGCCGGCCAGGAACAGCATCGCCAGCGTGGTGATGAACAGTACCACCACGGTACCGAGGTCCGGCTGCGCCAGCAGCAGCACTGCCAGCACCACCATCACGCCCATCGGCTTGCAGAAGCCCCAGAAGTTGCTGCGTACCTCTTCCACCTTGCGCACCAGATAGCTCGCCAGGTAGCAGAACAGCGACAGCTTGGACAGCTCCGCCGGCTGAATACGCAGCGGGCCAAGCGCGATCCAGCGCGAGGCCCCGTTCACCGAACTCCCCACCACCAGCACGATCAGCAGCATCACGATCGACATCAGCAGCATCACGTTGCTGTAGCGCTGCCAAATCTCCATCGGGACGCGCAGCGTCACCAGCGACAGGCCGAACGCCAGGCCGAGGTACAGCGCGTCGCGTTTGGCGAACAGGAACGGATCGTCCGCCAGGCGTTGGCCGATCGGCATCGACGCCGAGGTCACCATCACGAAGCCGATGATCGCCAACCCGAAGGTCAGCCACAGCAGGGTGCGATCGTACAGCACCATGTTGACCGCGTCGTTGTCGCGCGCGCCGGTCACCCAGTCTTTCAGCCGTTCTGTCAGCCCGAAGTTCGGCAAGCGTAGTTTCATCCGCCAAGCTCCTGCGCCAGGCGGGCGAACTCATCGCCGCGCACTTCAAAATTACGGAACTGATCGAGGCTGGCGCAGGCCGGCGACAGCAATACCATGTCGCCAGGCTGTACGCGGCCGGCGATGGTGTGCATCGCCTGCTCCATGGTCTCGGTCAGCGTCGCCACCTCCGGCCGTAGCTGTGCCAGCTGGGCGCCGTCGCGGCCAAAGCAGTACAGACGCACGTTGTCGCCCTGCAGATAGCGCGCCAGCGGCGAGAAATCGGCGGACTTGCCGTCGCCGCCCAGCAGCAAATGCAACGTGCCGTCTACCTGCAGGCCGTTCAGCGCCGCTTCGGTGCTGCCGACGTTGGTGGCTTTGGAGTCGTTGATCCAACGCACGCCGTTGTTCTCCCAGGCCAGCTGGAAGCGGTGCGCCAGGCCGGTGAAGGTGGTCAGCGCCTTCAGGCTGGACGCGCGCGGGATATTGACCGCATCCGCCAACGCCAACGCTGCCAGGGCGTTGGTGTAGTTGTGGCGGCCGGTCAGTTTCATCTCGCGCGTATTCAGCACTTTCTCACCGCGCACCCGCAGCCAGGTTTCCCCCTGCTGACGGTTCAGGTGATAGTCGCCCACGTCGGCGCCGAAGCTGACGCAGCGCTCGTCGGCGCCGCGCACCGGCATGGTCAGCGCATCGTCTGCGTTCACCACGCACACGGCGGCGTTTTCATACACGCGCAGCTTGGCGCCGCGATACTGCTGCAGGCCGAACGGATAGCGATCCATATGATCTTCGGTCACGTTCAGGATGGTCGCCGCCGCCGCCCGCAGGCTATACGTCGTTTCCAGCTGGAAGCTGGACAGCTCCAGCACGTAAAGCTGGCATTCCTGACGCAGCAGGCTCAGCGCCGGCAGGCCGATATTGCCGCCCACGCCCACCGCCCAACCGGCGGCTTTCGCCATCTCGCCCACCAGGGTGGTGACGGTGCTTTTGCCGTTGGAGCCGGTGATCGCCACGATCGGCACCTGCGCTTCACGGCAGAACAGTTCGACGTCGCCGACGATTTCCACGCCGGCATCCGCCGCGGCGCTCAATGCCGGGGTCGCCAGCGCGACGCCCGGGCTGGCAACGATCAGATCCGCCGCCAGCAGCCAGTCCTGATTCAGATCGCCCAGATGGCGCTCCACGCTCTCAGGCAGTTTGTCCAAGCCTGGCGGCGCGATACGGGTATCCATCACGCGCGGCGTCACGCCGCGCGCCATGAAGAAATCGACGCAGGACAGGCCGGTGAGGCCCAACCCGATGATGACGACTTTTCTACCCTGATAGTCTGCCATGATTAACGCACCTTCAGCGTTGCCAGGCCAATCAGCACCAGCATCAGCGAAATGATCCAGAAGCGCACGATAACGCGCGGCTCAGGCCAGCCTTTCAATTCATAGTGGTGGTGAATCGGCGCCATGCGGAAAATGCGTTGCCCGCGCAGCTTGAACGATCCCACCTGCAGGATCACCGACAGCGTCTCTACCACGAATACGCCGCCCATGATCACCAACAAGAACTCCTGACGCAGCAGCACCGCGATGGTGCCCAGCGCGCCGCCCAGCGCCAACGAACCGACGTCGCCCATAAACACCTGGGCCGGGTAAGTGTTGAACCACAGGAACCCGAGGCCGGCGCCGACGATGGCAGTACACACGATCACCAACTCACCGGCATGACGCAGATACGGAATATGCAGGTAGTTGGCGAAGTTCATGTTACCGGTCGCCCAGGCCACCAGCGCGAAGCCGGCCGCCACGAATACCGTCGGCATGATAGCCAGGCCGTCCAGGCCGTCGGTCAGGTTGACCGCGTTGCTGGTGCCGACGATCACGAAATAGGCCAGCAGGATGTACAGCAGGCCCAGTTGCGGCATCACGTCCTTAAAGAACGGCACAACCAGCTCGGTGGCTGGCGTGTCTTTTCCTACGGCGTACATGGCGAATGCGACAATCAGCGCAATCACCGACTGCCAGAAATACTTCCAGCGGGCGATCAGCCCTTTGGTGTCCTTACGCACCACCTTGCGGTAGTCGTCGACGAAGCCGACGATGCCGTAACCCACCAGCACGAACAGCACGCACCAGACATACGGGTTGGACGGGTAGGCCCACATCAGCACCGAAATGGTGATGGAGGTCAGGATCATGATGCCGCCCATGGTCGGCGTGCCGCGCTTGCTGAAGTGCGACTCGGGGCCGTCGTTACGCACCACCTGGCCGAAGGACATTTCTTGCAGGCGCTTGATCACCCGCGGGCCCATCCACAGCGACAGGAACAGTGCGGTCAGCAGGCTGACAATGGCTCGGAACGTCAGATAAGAAAAGACGTTGAAGCCTGAGTAATACTTGACCAAATGCTCGGCCAGCCAAACTAACATGGTGCTTTCTCCTGTAACGCGCGTACTACCTGCTCCATTGCGGCACTACGTGAACCTTTGATTAACACGGTAATGACCGCATGTTCCGACAGTAATTCCGCCACGCGCGCGATCACTGCTGTCTTGTCTTGATAATGTTCGCCGTTGCCGGACGCTTCGCTCAGCACGCGGCTCAAACCGCCGACGCTGATCACCTTGTCGACGCCGGCCAGACGGGCGGCTTCGCCCACCTGACGGTGGCACTCTTCCGCTTCCGCGCCCAGCTCGGCCATATCGCCGACCACCATCACGCGGTAGCCCGGCATCTCTGCCAGCACCTGCGCCGCCGCGGTCATCGACCCGACGTTGGCGTTATAGCTGTCGTCCAGCAGCAGCTTGCCTTCGGCCAGCGCCACCGGGAACAGACGCCCCGGCACCGCCTGCAGTTGTTTCAACCCCTGACGCACCGCTTCGAGGGTGGCGCCTACCGACGTCGCCAGCGCGGTCGCCGCCAGCGCATTGGCCACGTTGTGGCGCCCCGGCAGCGGCAGCGCGATCTCGGCGGTGCCGAACGGGCTGTGCAGCGTGAACTGCGTGCCTGCACCGTTCACCCGCACGTTATCCGCGAAGAAGTCCACGCCTGCGGCAGCCTGTGGCGAGAAGCGCCAGACGGTTTTGCCGCCCAGCATGCTCTGCCAGTGCGGCCAGTCGTTGTTATCGGCGTTGATGATCGCCACGCCGTCGGCCGGCAGGCCGGTAAAGATTTCACCTTTCGCCTGGGCGACGCCGGCCAGCGAGCCGAAGCCTTCCAGGTGCGCCGCCGCCAGGTTGTTCACCAAAGCGGTCTGCGGACGCGTCAGTGCGGTGGTGTAAGCGATTTCGCCAATATGGTTAGCGCCCAGCTCTATCACGGCAAAATCATGCTGCGGCTCCAGACGCAACAGCGTCAGCGGCACGCCGATGTCGTTATTGAAGTTGCCGGCGGTATACAGCACTTCGCCGCATTCGCGCAGAATGGTGGCGGTCATTTCTTTCACCGAGGTCTTGCCCGAGGAACCGGTCAGCGCCACCACGCGCGCCGGCACCTGCTGACGCACCCAGGCGCCAAGCTGCCCCAGCGCCAGACGGGTGTCTTGCACCACCAGCTGCGGCGCGTCCACCAATAAGCGCTTACTGACCAGCAGCGCCCCGGCACCTGCGGCTACGGCATCCGCTGCAAAGTCGTGAGCGTCGAAACGCTCGCCTTTCAGCGCCACAAACAGGCAACCGGCGGTCACCTTGCGGGTGTCTGTCGTCACCTCGACAATTTGGCAATCGGCGCCGATCAATTCAGCGCTCAATACCTCAGCCAGTGTCTGAAGAGAGACAGGGATCATGCCAGCACCCCCAGCAGTCGGGCGACCGTCGTGCGGTCGGAGTAATCCAGGCGGCGGTTGCCCACCAGCTGATAATCTTCGTGGCCTTTGCCTGCCACCAACACCACATCCTGTTCTTGCGCCTGCATGATGGCGCTGGTCACCGCTTCGGCGCGGCCGTGGATCACCAACGCCTGCCCGGCGTCCAGCAATCCGGTCAGGATATCGTTGATAATCGCGCGCGGCTCTTCGGTACGCGGGTTGTCATCGGTGATCACCACGCGATCGGCGAACTGCTCGGCGATGCCGCCCATCAGCGGACGCTTGCCCTTGTCGCGATCGCCGCCGCAGCCGAACACGCACCACAGCTGCCCCTGGCAGTGCAGGCGCGCGGCTTCCAACGCTTTCTCCAGCGCATCCGGCGTGTGGGCGTAATCCACCACTACCGTCGGTTTGCCCGGCGCGTTAAACACTTCCATGCGGCCACAGACCGGCTGCAGGCAGCTGCCGGTTTCCACCAGCGCCTCCAGCGGATAGCCCAGCGCCAGCAGCGTCGCCAAGGCCAGCAGCAGGTTGCTGACGTTGAAAGCGCCCATCAGGCGGCTTTCGATCTCGCCATCGCCCCAGCTGGAGCTGAAACGAACGGTGGCGCCGTTGTCGTGATAATCGACCGCCGTGGTTTTCAGCCAGCGGCCGTGGCCGCCCGGCTGCAGGTTGCCCTGCATCGTCACCGCCACCGCATCCGGCAGCTTGCTCAGCCAGCGCAGACCGACTTCATCGTCGGCGTTGATGATCGCCTGCCCCACGCTGTGGGCGGCGAACAGCGACCATTTGGCCGCCTCGTAATTGGCCATGTCACCGTGGTAATCCAGGTGATCGCGGCTCAGGTTGGTGAAGACCGCCGCGGCGAACGGCAGCGCCGCCACCCGGTGTTGCACCAGACCGTGGGACGAGACTTCCATGGCGGCGAAGGTCGCGCCCTGTTCCGCCAAATCGTTTAATACGTGTTGAACATCCACCGCAGAACCGGTGGTATTCTCGGTCGGGCACACCTGGCCCAGCAGGCCGTTGCCGACGGTGCCCATCACCGCGCTGGTTTCGCCCAGCAGTTGGCTCCACTGCGCCAGCAGTTGGGTGGTGGTGGTTTTGCCGTTGGTACCGGTCACGCCGACCAGACGCAGACGCTCGCCCGGCTGGTGGTAAAAACGCCCGGCCAGCGCGGAAAGGCGCTGGTTCAGTTGGCTCAGGTAGATCACCGGCACGCCGTGCATTTCAATGATGGCGCCGTCTTCGGCCTGACCGTCAGCTTCGGCGATCACGGCGGAGACGCCCTGCGCGATGGCCTGCGGAATATAGCGGCGTCCATCCGTTTGATGGCCGACAACGGCGACAAACAGATCCCCGGCAGCCGCCACACGGCTGTCTAATGTCATTTCCCGCAGCGCGCGCCCGGGTGCCGTCGGCACCCACGGGGCGAGTAAGTCGCGCAAATTACGATCTGCCACCTGAACCCTCTTTCTTGTTAATCACTAATTCGCTTTTGTCACCGGTAGGCAACGCGTCAGGCTCGACGTTCATGGTGCGCAATACGCCGCCCATGATGGCACCGAACACCGGCGCGGAGATTGCGCCACCATAGTATTTCCCACCCTGCGGGTCGTTGATGACGACCACCAGGGCAAAACGGGGGTTACTTGCCGGCGCGACGCCGGCGGTATAAGCGATGTATCGGTTGACGTATTTGCCGTCCGGGCCCACTTTTTTCGCGGTACCGGTTTTGATGGCGATACGGTATCCCTTGATGGCGGCTTTCACGCCGCCGCCGCCCGGCAAGGCCACGCTTTCCATCATGTGCACCACGGTGCGCACCAGAGGTTCAGGGAAAACGCGTTCGCCGGCGACCGGAGGGTCAACCTTGGTGATCGACAATGGGCGATATACGCCCAGGCTGCCGATCGTTGCATAGACTCGCGCCAACTGTAACGGAGTTACCATCAGCCCGTAGCCGAAAGAGAAGGTGGCCCTCTCTATGTCAGACCACCGTTGTTTTTTTGGGTATATGCCACTGCTTTCTCCGACCAGCCCCAAATTGGTCGCTTTTCCCAGCCCAAAACGAGAGTAAGTATCTACTAACGCTGAGGACGGCATCGCTAACGCCAGCTTTGAAACACCGACGTTACTCGACTTCTGCAAGATCCCGGTCAATGACAGCTCCGAGTACCGCGCCACATCTTTGATCTCGTGGCCCTGAATGCGGTACGGGATGGTGTTCAACACACTGTTTTCTCTGACCACGCCGTTTTGCAGCGCGGTCATCACCACCATCGGCTTCACGGTTGAACCGGGTTCAAAAATATCGGTGATAGCACGGTTACGCATGGTCTCTTTCGGCGTACCGGCCATGTTATTCGGGTTGTAAGACGGGCTGTTGGCCATCGCCAGCACTTCGCCGGTGTTCACGTCGATCAGCACCGCAGTGCCCGACTCGGCCTTGTTGAACGCCACCGCGTTGTTCAGCTCGCGATACACCAGCGCCTGCAGGCGTTCATCGACGCTCAGCACCAGGTTGTGCGCCGCCTGGCTGTCTACGGAGGAAATATCTTCGATGACCCGGCCGAAGCGGTCCTTACGCACCGTTCTCTCGCCCGGTTGCCCGGTCAGCCAGCGGTCGAAGCTCTTCTCGACGCCTTCAATGCCTTGTCCGTCGATGTTGGTCACGCCGATGATGTGCGACGTCACCTGCCCCGCCGGGTAGTACCGGCGCGACTCCTGCCGCAGGTAGATCCCCGGCAGCTTGAGCTTGTGGATGTAGTCGCCGATCGCCGGGTTCACCTGACGCGCCAGATAAACGAAGCGCCCTTTCGGGTTGGCGTTGATGCGGTTGGAGAGTTGGTCCAGCGGGATGTTCAGCGCATCGGAAAGCGCTTTCCAACGGCTGTCCAGCGTGATACCGCCGCGCTCGTTCAGCTCTTTCGGATCCGCCCACACCGCATTGACCGGCACGCTGACCGCCAACGGACGGCCGGCGCGATCGCTGATCATGCCGCGCGCGGTCGGCACTTCCTGCACGCGCAGCGAACGCATGTCGCCTTCTTTCACCAGACGATCGGGGTTGATGACCTGCAGGTACGCGACGCGCAGCATCAGGCCAACCATCGCCAGCAAAATGCAGCCGCACAGCAACGCAAAACGCCAGCTGACAAAGCTGGCCTGATCTTCCTGGCGTCTCAACTTACCGGGGCGCGCTGCTTTCATGCGTTTCCTTTCTACTCCGTGTCATTATTCCGGTTAAACCATTCATTGTTTAACGATGATATTTTCCTGCGATGGATCAACGTGTTGCATCTGCAGTTTTTCTGTCGCGATACGTTCAACCCGGCTGTGATCGCCGAGGGCGTTCTCTTCTAAAATCAGGTTGCGCCACTCGATATCCAGCGCATCGCGCTCCAGAACCAGCTGTTCGCGCTCGGCGGTCAGCAGGCGGGTGCGGTGCGCGGTGGTCACCACGAAAATCGCGGAGACCAGTGACGCAATCAGTAAAATCATGGGGATCTTGGCGTTGCGCAGCAGGTCGCCGCCAATAACCCCGACCAAACCGTGGCGTTCGTTGCCGATCACGCGGGCATCCTCTCAGCAATACGCAGCACCGAGCTGCGCGCACGCGGGTTGTCCGCCACTTCCGCTTCCGAAGGCATCATTTTGCCCAGCGCTTTCAGCGTTCGCCCGCCCATGCTGCGCAGTTGCTCTTCGGTCAACGGAATGCCCGCCGGCACCTGGGCGCCGCGGCTATGGTGACGCATAAAGCGTTTGACGATGCGGTCTTCCAGCGAGTGGAAGCTGATGATCGACAAACGGCCCTGTGGGGCCAGCACTTCCAGCGCGCCGTCGAGCGCACGCTCGATCTCTTCCAGCTCGCTGTTGATATAGATACGAATCGCCTGGAAGCTGCGCGTCGCCGGATGCTTGTGCTTTTCACGGAACGGACTGGCATCGGCAATCAGATCCGCCAACTCTTTGGTGCGCGTCATCGGCTCCACGCGGTTTCTTTCCACGATGGCGCGTGCGATGCGCTTGGCGAAACGCTCTTCGCCAAAGGTTTTCAGCACCCAAGCGATGTCGTCCGCTTCGGCCTTCATCAGCCACTCTGCGGCGGACAGGCCGGTGGACGGATCCATGCGCATGTCCAGCGGACCGTCGCGCATAAAGGAGAATCCGCGCTCTGCGTCGTCAAGCTGCGGCGAAGAAACGCCCAGATCGAGCAGAACGCCGTCGATCTTGCCCACCAATTCACGTTCCCGCACGTAGTGCGACAACTCGGAGAATGGGCCGTGTACGATGGTAAAACGAGGATCTTCAATAGATTTGGCGGCTGCAATCGCCTGAGGGTCACGGTCAATCGCCAGCAAGCGCCCTTCCGGCCCCAGCTGGGACAGAATCAGACGAGAATGGCCACCGCGACCAAAAGTACCGTCGATATATATGCCGTTGCTGCGGATGTTGAGGCCGTTGACGGCTTCGTCCAGCAGGACGGTGGTGTGTTTATAGTTTTCCAACATGCTTATAGCGACAAGTCCTGTAGCCGCTCAGACAACGGTTCCTGAGTCGACTGTTCAGCGTCAATATCATCCTTGACTTGTTGATACCAGGTCTGTTCATCCCACAGTTCAAACTTGTTGAACTGACCGACCAGCATCACTTCTTTCGTGAGCCCGGCGTGTTGCCGCAGCGTATTGGCTAACAGCAAACGACCGGCACTATCCATCTGACACTCACTGGCATGCCCCAGCAGCAGGCGCTGAACGCGGCGCTCGGCGGGATTCATGCTCGACAGACGTGATAATTTTTGTTCAATAATTTCCCATTCGGGCAAAGGATAAAGCAGCAGGCAGGGCTGATGGAGGTCAATGGTACAGACCATTTGGCCTTGCGATTCCTCGTTGAGCAATTCCCGATATCGGGTAGGTACGGCAAGCCGCCCTTTGCTGTCGAGGTTGACCATCGTCGCTCCACGGAACATTCCTGAGCTACCCCTTAGTGACCGTTTTCACCACTTTACCCCACAAATTCCCACACAATGGAGTTTACGGAGGGTATGAAAACCTTGTCAAGCCAGAGCGCCAGCGCTTTGGCAATATTTCTCTGGTCATTTTGGGAGCTGACTCGCGAAAGAAACTCTGATTATTCGACGATTAAAAATTAACACCATGATAAACGGAGAGAATTTTCTAAGCGGAAAGAATCTGATTAAAAACCTGACGAACTGGCGATTAATTAACTCATTACTTCCTTCTGCAAGCCATGTCTCATTTTTCAGCTCGGCAATCTCAGTGCGGTAACCGCTGGCGAGCCGCGCCCGCCAAGGCTCGGCGTTGGGCGAGCCGATCGCGGAATAAGGCCATAACTCCTTGAGTTAATAACGCTCAATCGTTATTCACCGTAAAACCGGGCGCTATTTTACTTCAATTTGCACGGCCGTGATGCGGCCGCGATAAAAATAAATGGTTCGGATATTACGAGCAGAAGTAATTTCGATTTAAATCAATTTGGTAAGATTATTCCCAAAATACCTGTTTACAATTATGGTTTCATTTTCTTACACCTTATTTCCACAATTTTTGCCGGAAAAAATCCCCATTCGACGCCAAAAATCGCAACCATATGTTTTTAATGAATTTATTTTAAACTACCGATTTTAATCTCTCTACCCTCTCCTCTCTCCCGGTTCTGCGGGACAAAAACCGAGCAAATGTTAAAAATAAAAATATAAATCTAGTTAAAAAAATCAATGCAGATTAGTACACTATATAAAAAGCAAAAAAGCAGTTTTAACAACCAACAATTTATAATTTAACAGAATTTTAACCAAAGGGAGGTAACACATGCTTTCGCCCGTAGCTCACTGGCGTAGCGCCGCTGCCGATACGTTCGCACTGGTGGTGTACTGCTTTATCGCCGGCATGGCGATAGAAGTGTTGATCTCCGGCATGAGCTTCCAGCAATCCCTCTCTTCGCGCCTGCTGTCGATCCCGGTCAACATCCTGATCGCCTGGCCTTACGGCCGCTATCGCGATCTGTTTATCCGCACGGCGCGCCGCTGTCCGCGCGGCCAATTCGTGCTGCGCAACCTCGCCGACCTGCTGGCCTACGTCAGCTTCCAGTCGCCGGTTTATGCCGCCATTTTGTGGAGCGTAGGCGCCGACGGCCAACAAATGCTGGCGGCGGTCACCAGCAATGCGCTGGTCTCCATGGCGATGGGCGTGGTGTATGGCTATTTCCTGGAATATTGCCGGCGGCTGTTCCGGGTGGCGGGCTACGTCTAAACCAGGAGCCCGGCAAAGCGGGCTCCTGTAGAGCGGACTATTTGCGGCTCAGGCTGCCGCGACGGAACAGATTGCGGCGGATACGCGTCAAACCCGGCTTGGGTTTACGCGGTTCATCCAGGCTGGCCAACACCAGCTCCAGCACGCGTTCGGCTACGTCACGATGGCGCTGCGCCACCGCGAGCACCGGGCACTCGAGGAAATCCAACAGTTCATGGTCGCCGAAGGTGGCAATCGCCAGATCGGTCGGCAAACGGCCACGTTGCTTCAGCGTCACGTCCATCACGCCCTGCAACAACGAGAACGAGGTGGTGAACAGCGCCTGCGGCATCGGGTGCGTTTTCAGCCATTCGGCAAACAGCGCGCCGGCGGCTTCACGTTCATAGCTGTTGGCGTACAGATAATCGACGTGGCGGGGATCTTCTTGCCAGGCCTGACGGAAGCCCTGCTCACGCAGGAAGCTCACCGAAAGCTCCGGCAAGGCGCCCAGATACAGCACCGATTCAGCCGGGAAGGTGCGCAGCTCCTGCGCCAGCGCAAAGGCGTCTTCCTGATCGGCCCCGACGACGCTGATGAAATGCTCGCGATCCAGCGCGCGGTCCAGCGCGATGATCGGCAGCGGATCGTTGGCCCAGCGTTGATAGAAAGGATGCTCCGGCGGCAAGGCGGTGGAGACGATGATGGCGTCCACCTGGCGCTGCAGCAGGTGCTCGATACAGCGCATTTCGTTGTCCGGCTGATCTTCGGAACAGGCGATCAGCAATTGGTAACCACGCTGGCGCGCCTGGCGTTCCAGGTAGTTGGCGATGCGGGTATAGCTGGTATTTTCCAGATCCGGGATCACCAGACCGATAGAACGGGTACGCCCGGCGCGCAGCCCCGCCGCGACGGCATTCGGGTGATAGTTATGCTCCCTGACCACGGCCATCACTTTCTCGACGGTTTTATCGCTGACACGATACTGCTTCGCCTTGCCGTTGATGACGTAACTGGCCGTCGTGCGCGAAACGCCCGCGAGACGCGCGATTTCATCCAGTTTCACATTAACCCCTTAATGACGCTGAAAATAGAAGTGAAGGCTGTGCTCGGATTAACCATGACATCCCGTACGGTTATTCAATCCAGCCTCTGCGATCTAACAGCAGAAAACACTGCCTAGCAACCGCTTTTGCCGAAAGGTGCCAGCAATCGGGCAAAAAATACCGAAAAACAAAGGGCGCAGCCACGCCGCGCCCCCGATTATTCGCCGCCAGACCGCGCTCAGCGCATGATTTTGTCGCCGCGCGACACGCCAACCACGCCGGAACGGGCCACTTCCACGATCTCCGCCACTTCACGCACTGCGCTCAGGAAGGCGTCGAGCTTGTCGCTGGTGCCGGCCAGCTGTACCGTGTACAGCGTCGCCGTCACATCGACGATCTGGCCGCGGAAAATGTCGGCGCAGCGCTTCACCTCTTCACGGCCGTAGCCGCTGGCCTGCAGCTTCACCAGCATGATCTCGCGCTCGACGTGGGCGCCCTGCACCAGCTCGCTGACGCGCAGCACATCCACCAGCTTGTGCAGCTGTTTCTCAATCTGCTCCAGCACTTTCTCGTCGCCGACGGTCTGGATAGTCATGCGCGACAGCGTCGGATCGTCGGTCGGTGCCACCGTCAGGCTCTCGATGTTATAACCGCGTTGGGAAAACAGCCCGACCACGCGCGACAAAGCGCCGGATTCGTTTTCCAGCAAGACAGATAAAATACGGCGCATGATCAGGTCCTCTCCGTTTTGCTAAGCCACATTTCGTCCATGCTTCCACCGCGGATCTGCATCGGGTAAACATGTTCGGTTTCATCGACGGTCACGTCGACGAACACCAGCCGCTCTTTTTCCGCCAGCGCCTGCGTCAGCTTGCTTTCCAGCTCATCCGGCGTGCGGATGGCGATACCGACATGGCCGTAAGCCTCGGCCAACTTGACGAAGTCCGGCAGAGAATCCATGTAGGACTGCGAGTGACGGCCGGAATAAATCATGTCCTGCCACTGCTTCACCATGCCCAGATAGCGGTTGTTGAGGTTCACCACCACCACCGGCAGGTTATATTGCAGCGCGGTGGACAGCTCCTGAATGTTCATCTGAATGCTGCCATCGCCGGTCACGCACACCACGGTTTCCTCCGGCAGCGCCAGCTTGACGCCCAATGCCGCCGGCAAACCGAAGCCCATGGTGCCGAGGCCGCCGGAGTTGATCCAGCGGCGCGGTTTGTCGAATGGATAATAGAGCGCGGCGAACATCTGGTGCTGGCCCACGTCCGAGGTGACATAGGCGTCGCCTTTGGTCAGTCGATGCAGGGTTTCGATCACCGCCTGCGGCTTGATGGTGCCGCTGTGCTTGTCGTAACCCAGGCAGTCGCGGGCACGCCACTGCTCGATAGACTGCCACCAATCGCGCAGCGCGTCGTGATCCTGCGCTTTCTCGTCCTGCGCCAGCAGCTCCAGCATCTGAACCAACACCTGCCTGGCATCGCCGACGATCGGAATATCGGCGTCCACCGTTTTGGAAATCGAGGTCGGATCGATATCGATGTGCAGCACGGTGGCATCCGGGCAGTATTTAGCGAGGTTATTGGTGGTGCGATCGTCGAAACGCACGCCGACGGCGAAGATCACATCGGCATGGTGCATGGTTTTGTTGGCTTCATAGGTGCCGTGCATGCCGAGCATGCCGACGCTCTGGCGATGGGTGCCGGGGAAAGCCCCCAATCCCATCAGGCTGCTGGTCACAGGCAGGTTCAGCTGCTCCGCCAACGCCAACAGTTCGGCTTCACAGCCGGCGTTGATCGCGCCGCCGCCGACGTACATCACCGGCTTTTTGGCCGCCAGAATGGTTTGTAACGCGCGTTTGATCTGCCCGCGGTGGCCCTGCACCGTCGGGTTATAAGAACGCATGCTCACGTCCTGCGGGTAGGCATAAGGCATCCGCACCGCCGGGCCGACGATATCTTTCGGCAGATCGATCACCACCGGGCCGGGGCGGCCGCTGGAAGCCAGGTAGAACGCCTTCTTCAACACCGCCGGGATGTCTTCGGTGCGTTTTACCAGGAAGCTGTGCTTCACCACCGGGCGAGAAATCCCCACCATATCGCACTCCTGGAAGGCGTCGTAGCCGATCAGCGAGCTGGGCACCTGCCCCGACAGCACCACCATCGGGATCGAGTCCATGTAGGCGGTGGCGATGCCGGTAATGGCGTTGGTGGCGCCGGGGCCGGAGGTCACCAGCACCACGCCCACTTCACCGGTGGCGCGCGCGTAGCCGTCGGCCATGTGCACCGCCCCCTGCTCGTGGCGCACCAGAATATGATCGATCCCTCCTACCGTATGCAGGGCGTCGTAGATATCGAGCACCGCCCCGCCGGGGTAGCCGAATACATGCTTAACGCCCTGATCGATCAACGATCGGACGACCATCTCGGCTCCTGACAACATCTCCATGGGTTTGCCTCCAGGCTTGCTTATTCTTCTCTGGCGCCGGAACGTAGCGCCTGCTGCGGGGCAATGCCCCAAAGTTTTTATGGGTTGTCGCTATCGAATTAACATAACGTCAGAATATGGGGCAGGCAAACGGCAAAATGGCTTAACGGTAGCGGGGTTATTGCCAAGCAGCTGGAGATCGCGGCTTTATAAAAACAATGCGCTAGCCTCGGGGTTGTCAGGCTAAGCATTGTTTCGAACAGGCGGGAAATTACAGAACTAAATCAGGTGAAGGATATGCCGATTTTTTGGCCGGGCACATGGCCCGGCGGCAGCGTCAGGCCTGTTCCTGGTACATCGAGTCGATTTCACGCTGATAGCGCTGCAGGATCACTTTACGGCGCAGCTTCAGCGTTGGCGTCAACTCCCCCAGCTCCATCGAAAAGGCCGCCGGCAGCAGCGTGAACTTCTTCACCTGTTCGAAGCGCGCCAGCTCCTTTTGCATCTCGCGCAGGCGCTTTTCGAACATCTCGAGGATTTCGCCGTTGCGCAGCAGTTCCAGGCGATCCTGGTATTTCAGGTTCACTGACTTCGCGTACTCTTCCAACGACTCAAAGCACGGCACGATCAGCGCGGAAACGAATTTACGCGCATCGGCGATGATCGCCACCTGCTCGATAAAGCGATCCTGCGCCAGCGTGCCTTCCAGCATCTGCGGCGCGATATATTTGCCGCCGGAGGTTTTCATCAAATCCTTCAGGCGTTCGGTGATGAACAGGTTGCCCTCTTCATCGATCGCCCCGGCGTCGCCGGTTTTCAGCCAGCCGTCCTCGGTAAAGGTCGCGGCGGTTTCCAAAGGTTTGTTGAAATAGCCGCGCATCACGATCGGCCCGCGCACCTGGATTTCATTTTCCTCGCCAATGCGCACCTCGACCTCCGGCAGCGGTTTACCGATGGAGCCGAAGCGGAAATGCCCCTCTTCCCAGCAGGAGACGGTCGCACAGGTTTCGGTCATGCCGTAACCGTACTTGATGTTGACGCCCATCGCCTGGAAAAACAGGATCACATTGTCGTCCAGCTTGGCGCCCGCCGCCGGCAAAAAGCGCACCCGGCCGCCGAGGATACCGCGCAGCTTGCTCAACACCAGCTTATCGGCCCAGCGGTGGGTGAAGTCGAACACTTTGCCCAACGGTTTGCCGGCGCGCTCCTGCAGGAATTTGCGCTCGCCGCAGACGATCGCCCAGTGGAACAACGCACGGCGCAGCCAAGGGGCGCGCGCCACTTTTTCGTGCACCGCGCTGAAAATCTTCTCGTAGAAACGCGGCACCGCACACATCAGCGTCGGGCGGACCTGCCCCATCGCTTCCCGCACCCAGTCGGTGTTCGGCAGGAAAACGTTCTGCGCGCCGGAATGCATCACAAAGAAGCTCCAGGCCCGCTCAAAAACGTGCGACAACGGCAGGAAGCTGAGCGACACATCTTCTTCGCCGACCGTCAGCCTTTCATCATGCAGGTAGAGCTGCGCCGCCAGGTTGCGGTAGTCCAGCATCACTCCTTTCGGCTCGCCGGTAGTGCCCGAGGTATAGATCAGGGTGAAGAGATCCTGCAGGTCGCACTCTTCAATACGCTGCTGGCGTTGAGCGGCAAAAGCCGCCGGATCGGCAGCGCGCTCGAAGGTGCTCAGATGCTGTGCGATCTCGCAGCCGCGCAGATCGGCCCCCTCGTCGAAGACGACAATATGACGCAGCTGCGGGCAGACGCCGCGCAGCGCGATGGCGGCGTCAAGCTGCGCCTGCTCGCCGACGAACAGTATACGGATGTCGGCGTCGTTGGTGACGAACGCCGCCTGTGCCGGCGTGTTGGTGGAATAAAGCGGAACGCTGATGCCGCGCAGGTGAAGGATAGCGAGATCGGTCAACGCCCAGGCCATCGTGTTATTGGCGAAAATACCGATGCGTTCTTGTACTTCGACGCCCAGCCCCAGCAGCCCGGCGGCAATGCGGTCAATACGAGTGGCGGCCTCTCCCCAGGTCAGCTGCAACTCGCCGTTGGGCGACCATTGGCGAAAAGCTGTGCGATCGGCTCGGTGGATGATTTGATGCTGTATACGATGGATCAAATGGTATTGCAGCAGATTAGTGATCATAGTGCTCTAAGCCTGAAATGAATCAAACAGTTAAGCCGGAACGACGCCTTACGGCCCTCATCTCAGCTTACACGTGTTTACTTTTTTCTGCGCAGTCTACCTAGTCTCAGGCAGGGGGAAAAGCGATTTCAGCGTAGAAGTGTGAGCCAAAACTCAGTCCGGCTTCCGCACTTTCATTGGTTGGACAAAACGGGGAGGAAAAGGTTTGCTGATGGCAATAAAACGCGGCCCATCCGGGCCGCCGCATCGAGTTAGTTTAAAATACCAGCCGGAAAGTAAAAATCAGAATATTAATTTATATTAATTATTTTTGCTGAACGAACAAACTCACTCTGAAAATAAGTTATTTTATCGCCGTAAAACCAAGAAACATCTTAATAAAAACACAGATAGTTCTTAGTTTTTATCATGAGAAAAAAACGCTCAGTTGAATATTATCTTTATGTGGCTCCCATTCTTTATCGCTTTACTTTGGGTTACCCGCCTCAATCAGGACGGATTTCATCCACTGGTGGCCTTTATCCCGCTCGGAGGATTCATGCCAGGAGAGATAGCAGGTGGCTTTATTCTCGTTGCCACATAAAGGAACCGCCTTTATTTTCAACGCTTCCTTCTGCTGTCGCACCAACCAAGCGGGCGCAATCGCCACCATTTCCGTTTGCGACACCATATTCAACACGCTGTAGAGATCAGTGCACTGTTGCGTCACGGCGCGCAGCATCGGCTCCTCTAAATAAAAAGGTTTACTGAACGATCCAAAACTCTCCAGGGAAACCGCAGCGTGCTGCTCGGCCAGCATGTGCTCCGGCGTCACTTCCTCGCCTATTCTCGGATGCGCCTGCGCAACCGCCAGCACTAATTCGTCGTCGAACATCGCCAGGCTGCGAAACTCCGCCGATTCGAAACGGCTGTAGCCGATGACAAACTCGACGTCCTGATAACGCAATTGATGCTCAATATTATTGTTGATGTACGACTTTATTTGCAGGTTAAGCTGCGGCGCGATCTGTTTGACGTGATTGATTATCCCGGCGCCCAGACGCAAATCGAGCGGGCTGCACAGCGACAGGGAGAACGCTCGCGTGCTGGTCAGCGGTTCGAACTCGGCGCCCGGCAACTCATTTTGCACCAGCTGCAGCGCTTGCCGCACCGGCCCAAAAAGCTGCCTGGCCCGCATGGTGGGCTGGATCCCGCGCCCACAGCGCACGAAAAGCTCATCGTTGAACATCACCTTCAGGCGCGCCACCGCGTTGCTCACCGCCGGCTGCGACATCCCTAACGAATTAGCGGCTCGCGTAATATTTTGCATTTGCATCACGGCGTCAAACACCGTCAGCAAATTAAGATCGACGCTGCGCAAATGAATCTCCGCCGGCTCTTTGACCATGGCGATTTCTGAATCATATTCAGCCATATTTCACTCCACTAAATCCTGTGTAGATAATCTAATCCTTGTGCTCGACAAACAATGAAACGCCGCATTGCCTTATCTTTGCACGACAAATCCTGCCATTACCGCCATCAGCCGATAAAAAACCTCGTGTTATCGTCACGATATAAGTCGTATGTGGAATACATGTCAGCAGCTTCTCCCGTCAGCGGGAAGAATGCCACCTGGGTGGTACTAATAATTAGGTATCAACAATGATTAAGACAATTAAACAACCTAACCGCACAGTATGAGACAAACTATAGAAACACATCATAAGCAATCAAACCATCTAAAAACACCGCTCACTTTGTGTAAAAACGCATTATTTTGTTATATTATGACTAAAACAATCAATTAATCATATGAATTTAATTTAAATCATTTGTATTAAAAATGTTATTTTATTGCCCCCCGTGATTAATTCCTCTTATTTTTTCATCACAAATCTTAACGCAACGAAATCCAGAAGCAATTAGCGCAGTATATATTCGATTCGTTTATGCTAAGCAGCACGCAAACTGGCCCCGTTTTTTCTCTAGGGCGTCGCTTTTTTGCCGCATGATCCTCTGTTCGGCCGATTCGCCGATGCATTGTCCCCGCATTCAATCAGGTGTTGACATCGCCAGGGCAATCACGTATCAAATTAGGCAGACACCCCATTTAAGAGAAGCTGAACCCTTATGATCCGTACTCACCGTCTACTAGGCCTACTACTTAACGCATCTTGTTTGCGCGGTATGCCTGTGGACGAAGTTCGGAGCTGACTCAGCCGATCACCCATAAGAAACCCGCGCTACTGCGCGGGTTTTTTTTTGCCCGCTTAGCGTGAAATCAACACGATAAGGAATGCACCGATGAGCCAACAAGTCATTATTTTCGATACCACGCTGCGTGATGGCGAACAGGCATTGCAGGCCAGCCTGAGCGTAAAAGAGAAGATTCAGATTGCGCTGGCGCTGGAGAGAATGGGCGTCGACGTGATGGAGGTCGGCTTCCCGGTCTCTTCGCCGGGCGACTTCGAGTCGGTGCAAACCATCGCGCGCCAGATCAAGAACAGCCGCGTCTGCGGCCTGGCCCGCTGCGTAGACAAAGACATCGACGTGGCCGCAGAAGCGTTGCGCGTCGCCGAAGCGTTCCGCATCCACGTGTTCCTGGCCACCTCGACCCTGCACATTGAATCGAAGCTGAAACGCTCGTTCGACGAAGTGTTGGAGATGGCGGTGCGCTCGGTCAAACGTGCCCGCAACTACACCGACGACGTAGAGTTCTCCTGTGAAGACGCCGGCCGCACACCGATCGACAATCTGTGCCGCGTGGTCGAAGCCGCCATCAATGCCGGTGCCACCACCATCAATATCCCGGACACCGTCGGCTACACCACGCCGAACCAGTTCGGCGGCATCATCACCACCTTGTATGACCGCGTGCCGAACATCGACAAAGCCATCATCTCCGTGCACTGCCACGACGATTTGGGCATGGCGGTCGGCAACTCCATCGCCGCGGTACAGGCCGGCGCCCGTCAGGTGGAAGGCACCCTGAACGGCATCGGTGAACGCGCCGGCAACTGTTCGCTGGAAGAGGTGATCATGGCGATTAAAGTGCGCCAGGACATCATGAACGTGCACACCAACATCAATCATCAGGAAATTTTCCGCACCAGCCAGATCGTCAGCCAGCTGTGCAACATGCCGATCCCGGCCAACAAGGCGATCGTCGGCTCCAACGCCTTCGCCCACTCCTCCGGCATTCACCAGGACGGCGTGCTGAAGAACCGCGAAAACTACGAAATCATGACCCCGCAGTCGATCGGCCTGAAGGACGTGCAGTTGAACCTGACTTCCCGCTCCGGCCGCGCGGCGGTGAAACACCGCATGGAAGAGATGGGCTACCAGGAGCAGGACTACAACCTGGATACCCTGTACGCCGCCTTCCTGAAGCTGGCCGACAAAAAGGGCCAGGTGTTCGACTATGACCTGGAGGCGCTGGCCTTCATCAATAAACAGCAGGAAGAGCCGGAGCACTTCAGCCTGGGCTACTTCAGCGTGCAGTCCGGCAGCAGCATCATGGCTACCGCCTCGGTGAAACTGATCTGCGGCGGCGAAGAGAAAGCCGAGGCCGCCACCGGCAATGGCCCGGTCGATGCGGTTTATCAGGCAATCAACCGCATCACCGACTACCCGATCGAGCTGGTGAAATACCAGCTGACCGCCAAGGGCCATGGCCGCGACGCGCTGGGCCAGGTGGATATCGTGGTCTCATACAACGGCCGCCGCTTCCACGGCGTAGGTCTGGCGACCGACATCGTCGAATCCTCCGCCAAGGCGATGGTGCACGTGTTGAACAATATTTGGCGCTCACAGCAGGTAGAAAAAGAAAAGCAGCGCCTGCAGCAAAACAAACATCAAAATAATCAGGAAACGGTGTGAACATGACGAAGACTTATCACATTGCCGTCTTGCCCGGAGACGGCATCGGCCCGGAAGTAATGGCTCAGGCGCGCAAAGTGTTGGACGCGGTGCGTCAACGCTTTGACATTCGCATCACCACCGCCGAGTACGACGTCGGCGGCATCGCCATCGATCGCCACGGCAGCCCGCTGCCGCCGGCGACCGTCGCCGGCTGCGAGCAGGCCGACGCCATCCTGTTCGGATCGGTAGGCGGCCCGAAATGGGAACACCTGCCGCCGGCCGAGCAGCCGGAACGCGGCGCGCTGTTGCCGCTGCGCAAGCACTTCAAGCTGTTCAGCAACCTGCGCCCGGCACGCCTGTATCAAGGGCTGGAGGCATTCTGCCCGCTGCGCGCCGACATCGCCGCCCGCGGCTTCGACATTCTGTGCGTGCGCGAACTGACCGGCGGCATCTACTTCGGCCAGCCAAAGGGCCGCGAAGGCCAGGGCATGCAGGAGCGCGCTTTCGATACCGAGGTGTATCACCGTTTCGAGATTGAACGCATCGCGCGCATCGCCTTCGAATCCGCCCGCAAGCGCCGTAACAAGGTGACGTCGATCGACAAGGCCAACGTGCTGCAGAGTTCCATCCTGTGGCGTGAGGTGGTCAATCAGGTCGCCAAGGATTACCCGGACGTGTCGCTGTCGCACATGTATATCGACAACGCCACCATGCAGCTGATCAAGGATCCGTCCCAGTTCGACGTGCTGCTGTGCTCCAACCTGTTCGGCGACATCCTGTCCGACGAATGCGCGATGATCACCGGCTCGATGGGCATGTTGCCGTCCGCCAGCCTGAACGAGCAAGGCTTCGGCCTGTACGAACCGGCGGGCGGTTCCGCGCCGGATATTGCAGGCAAAGGCATCGCCAACCCGATTGCGCAGATCCTGTCCGCCACCCTGCTGCTGCGTTACAGCCTGGGCGCCGATGAAGCGGCCGACGCCGTGGAGCGCGCCATCAACCAGGCGTTGGAACAGGGCTACCGCACCGCCGATCTGGCCGGTGACGGCAAAGCCGTCAGCACCGATGAAATGGGCGACATCATCGCTCGCTTTGTAGCTCAGGGGGCATAACATGGCCAAGACCTTATACCAGAAGCTGTACGACGCCCACGTGGTGCACGAAGCGCCGAACGAAACGCCGTTGCTGTATATCGACCGTCACCTGGTGCACGAAGTCACTTCGCCGCAGGCGTTCGACGGCCTGCGCGCCATGGGCCGCAAGGTGCGCCAGCCCGGCAAAACCTTCGCCACCATGGATCACAACGTGTCGACCCAGACTAAAGACATCAACGCCAGCGGCGAAATGGCGCGCATCCAGATGCAGGAGCTGATCAAGAACTGCGCGGAATTCGGCGTTTCGCTGTATGACCTGAATCACCCGTTCCAGGGCATCGTACACGTGATCGGGCCTGAGCAAGGCATGACGCTGCCGGGCATGACCATCGTCTGCGGCGATTCGCACACCGCCACCCACGGCGCTTTCGGCTCGCTGGCGTTCGGCATCGGCACCTCCGAGGTGGAACACGTGCTGGCGACCCAGACCCTGAAGCAGGGCCGCGCCAAGACCATGAAGATTGAAGTCACCGGCGACGCCGCCGAGGGCATTACCGCCAAAGACATCGTGCTGGCGGTGATCGGCAAAACCGGCAGCGCCGGCGGCACCGGCCACGTGGTGGAGTTCTGCGGCAAGGCAATCGAAGCGTTGAGCATGGAAGGCCGCATGACCCTGTGCAACATGGCGATCGAAATGGGTGCCAAGGCCGGGTTGGTCGCACCGGACGACACCACCTTCGCCTACCTGAAAGGGCGCCAGTTCGCACCAACCGGCGAAAACTGGGAGCAGGCGGTCGCCTATTGGCGCACGCTGAAGTCCGATGCCGACGCCCAATTCGATACCGTGGTGACGCTGCACGCCGAAGAGATCGCGCCGCAGGTCACCTGGGGCACCAACCCCGGCCAGGTGATCGCCGTCAATCAGGCGATCCCGGCGCCGGAATCGTTCAGCGATCCGGTCGAGCGCGCCTCTGCGGAAAAAGCCTTGGCCTACATGGATTTGAAACCGGGCATCAAATTGACCGACGTGCCGATCGATAAAGTCTTCATCGGCTCCTGCACCAACTCACGCATCGAAGATCTGCGCGCGGCGGCAGCGATCGCCAAGGGGCGCAAGGTCGCCAGCGGCGTGCAGGCCATCGTGGTGCCGGGATCCGGCCCGGTGAAGGCCCAGGCGGAAGCCGAAGGGTTGGACAAAATCTTTATCGAAGCCGGTTTCGAATGGCGTTTGCCGGGTTGCTCGATGTGCCTGGCGATGAACAACGACCGCCTGAATCCGGGTGAGCGTTGCGCATCCACCAGCAACCGTAACTTCGAAGGGCGTCAGGGCCGCGGTGGGCGTACCCACCTGGTCAGCCCGGCGATGGCCGCTGCGGCCGCCGTCGCCGGTCACTTCGCCGACATCCGTGATATTCACTAAGGGGCTAACGTGGCTAAATTTACTCAACATACCGGCTTAGTGGTGCCTTTGGATGCGGCCAACGTCGACACCGACGCCATTATTCCCAAGCAGTTTTTGCAGAAGGTGACCCGTACCGGCTTCGGCCAGCACCTGTTCAACGATTGGCGCTTCCTCGACGACGCCGGCCAACAGCCGAACCCGGAGTTCGTGCTGAATAAACCGCGCTATAAAGGCGCGAGCATCCTGCTGGCGCGCGAGAACTTCGGCTGCGGTTCCTCGCGCGAACACGCGCCCTGGGCGCTGACCGATTACGGCTTCAAAGTGGTGATCGCGCCAAGCTTCGCCGATATCTTCTACGGCAACTCGTTCAATAACCAGCTGTTGCCGGTGACGCTGAGCGAGCAGCAGGTGGATGAGCTGTTCAACCTGGTCGGCGCTAACGAGGGGACGGAGTTCGTGGTGGATCTGGAGAACCAGACGGTCAACGCCGGCGGCAAAAGCTATCCGTTCGAAATCGACAGCTTCCGCCGCCACTGCATGATCAACGGGCTGGACAGCATCGGCCTGACGCTGCAGCACGAAGCGGACATCTCCCGCTACGAAGCGCAGCAGCCGGCGTTTCTGAATTAATCCCCTTCACCCGCCGCCCGGCGGGTGAATTTTTTCCTCACCAGTAGCCCAGCAGCTTCCACCACGCCCCACCGATCAGCATCCAAATCAGCAGGTTAACCACGCTCATCACCAGCCCCGCTTTCCACCATTCCCCCAGCGTCACGTAGCCGGAGCCGAAGATGATCGGCGCGGTGCCGGTGCCGTAATGCGTCAGCGACATCATCAGCGAGGAAGAGAACGCCAGGATCAGGCCCAGCAGCGCCGGTGGCGCGCCGAGCGCGATGCCGGCGGCGAAGAAGGCGGCGAACATCGCCGTCACGTGCGCGGTGGTACTGGCGAAGAAATAGTGAGAATACAAATAGATGAGGGTCAGCAAGATCGTGCCGCCCACCCAGCTCATGCCCATATGGTCGATGCCGTTGCCCACGGTTTGCGACAGCCAGCCGATCAGCCCCAGCTTGCCGAGGAAGCTGGCCATCATCACCAGCGCCGAGAACCACACCACGGTGTCCCAGGCACCTTTATGCTTGAGCACATCCTCCCAACTCAGCACGCCGGTGGCCAACAGCACCGCCAGGCCGATCAGCGCCGCGGTGGTGGGATTGACCGCCAGCGCCGGGCCGAAGATCATCGCCGGGATGCCGGCCCACAGCACCAACAGCAGCGCGAACACCCCGAGGGTGATTTTCTCCGGCAGCGTCACTGGCCCCAGCGCCTGCAGTTTTTCGCGCGCGAAGCGCGGCGCGTCCGGGGTACTTTTGACCTCCGGCGGATACAGCAGATAGATGACCAACGGCATCACGATCAGCGAGCACAGCCCCGGCACCAGCGCGGCGACTGCCCACATCGACCAGGACAGTTCGAAGCTGCCGTGGGTGCCTTTGGCAATCAGGCTGACGATCAGCGGGTTAGGCGCGGTGGCGGTGATAAACATCGCCGAAGTGACCGGGTTGATGTTGTAATTCACCAGCGACAGATAGCGGCCGATCTTACCGGAGGTATTGAGCTCGGGTTTGGAACCGAAGCTGTCGGCGATCGACTTCATGATCGGGTGAATGATCCCCCCGCCGCGTGCGGTGTTGCTCGGCGTCACCGGCGCCAGCGTGGTTTCCGCCAGCGTCAGCGCATAGGCGATACCCAGCGTTTTTTTGCCGAACAGCGAAATGAAGTAGTAGCCGATGCGCGCGCCCAGCCCGGTTTTGTTCAGGCTGAGGGAGATCATGATCGAAAAACCGATCAGCCAGATCAGCTGGTTGGAAAAGCCGCTGAGCGCGTCGTCCAGCGCGGCGCCCGGCTTGCCGGGGTTGGTGACGCCGGTCACCGCCACCAGGGCGATGGCGATCACCGAGACCGCGCCGATCGGCATCGCCTTGCCGATGATGGCGATGATGGTGCCGATAAACAGCGCCAGCAGCTGCCAGGCGTTGGGTGCAACGCCCTCCGGCACGGGAATGAGGAACCAGATAATCAGCGTGGCGGCGAGGGCGCACAGGGAAGGAAGCGGTTTGAGCGGTGTGAGTTTATCCATAACGTTCCCACTGTTCTAAACAACAAGGCGGCGTCTCAATAGCGAGACGGGCGTGGGCGCAACGATCGCGCTCCATATGCCTTCAGCTTGGGCGTCCGTTTCAGCCTTCTCAATGACTTGCATCAAGAATGCCGCCGTTTGACCTCACACTTCACGCACTTTGGCGCTCATCCAGAGCGCTGCCAGCGCCAACAGCGCCGCCATCCAATACACCGAACCATGACCGAAGTTCTCCACCAGCGCCCCCTGCAGCACCCCGGCCAGGATCACCCCGGTCGAAATACTGTTGGTGAACAGCGTGGTGGCGGCGCCCGGTCGGCCCGGCATCAAATCTTGAAAATAGAGCATGCCGATACCGGCGACGATGCCGATAAACACCGCGTTGAGCAGCTGCAGCGCGATCAGGGCCGGCTTGGCCGCCAGCACTATCAGCCCGAGATAAAACAGCACGCCCGCCGCCACCGCCAGCAGCATCATGTTGCGCTTGCCGAAGCGTTTGACGTAATAACCGGCCAGCAGCATTGCCGGTATCTCCAGCCCGGCGGCGGTGCCCATCAGCACCCCGGCCAGCCCTTCCGGCAGGCCGAGATCGGCGGTGATATACAGCGGCATGTCGATAATGTACAGGGTGTTGCAGGTCCACATCAGCATTGAGGCAATGAATAGCCAGCGCACGTCGCGATTGCGCCAGGCACTGGCGGGCGCAATCGGCGCGGAAGCGCCTTCCCGCAACCCTTCGCCATCCGCCGCGCGCGGCACCGAAGGCAGCATGAATCCGACCAGCAGCACGCAAACCGCGAAGGTGGCGGCGGCGATCAGGAACATCACGGTAAAGCCGTAGTTCAGCGCCAACGCAAACGACAGCGGCGGGCCGATCACCCAGGCCAGCGAAAGCTGGGCGCGCATCACCGAGCTGAACATCACCACTTCACGCGCCTCGCTGTCGGCGTATTCCCGCGCCAGGGCGAAGATCTGCGGCATGGCGGTGTTGGCGATCGCCGCCATCAACACCCCGGCGGTGATCAGCGTCAGGTAATCGCGGTTAAAGGCGAACAGCAGGCAGTTGCCGACCGCCATCAGGCAGCACAGCAGGATCAGCCTGCGCCGGTCGCCGCGGGTGTCAGAACGTTTGGCCAGCAGGAAGCTGACCACGATGCCGGCCACGGCGTTAGCGGTGTAAAACAGGCCGACCCACAGCGGCCGCACCTTGACCTCGGTGGTCAAAAACAGGCTGAGCGTCGGCGTCAGCAACGCGCCGGCGATGCCGGAGAGAAAAGCGATCAGCAGGAATGCGGCAAAGATGGGGTTGATGCGCAGTGACAACCGGCTCAGGCGTTGCATATCGTCTTCCCTGACCTTAAAGCAGAAGAATGAACCTTAGGTCACGGCGAGAAAAATGCAAGCATATCGCCATGACCATGCATAAAAAAACCAGTGGGTCGCCCCACTGGCTGGTGAAACAGCACCATTACTCAGAAACTTTTATACCGCAGCGCCTTACAGGTGCTCGCGATACTGTTTGTCCGTCATCTCTTTGATATCCCATTGCGTCAGGTGCGCCAGCATCGCCAGCCGCGCCTGTTCGGGCACCACGCTCAGCCAGTCGGCGCGCTGGCGGCGCACCGCGCTGAAATAGCGTTGATAGAACTGCCTGGATAAGAAAGCTTTCATGATTACGCCCTCCCCTTTCATTGATGAAAATTATCGGCGTAATATAGGGAAAGAAAAATTGACGAGTTGAGGCAGGAGCGTTCCTCTTTTATGTCCACGTCCCGATTGCAGCAGCAGTTCATCCGTCTGTGGCAACGTTGCCACGGTGAAACGACCGACACCACGCTGCAGGCGCTGGCGGAGGTGCTGAGCTGCTCGCGGCGCCACGTGCGCTCCCTGCTGAGCGCCATGCAGCGGGAGGGTTGGCTCACCTGGCAGGCGGAGTCAGGGCGCGGCAAGCGTTCGCGGTTAACCTTCCACTACACCGGCCTGGCGCTGCAGCAACAGCGGGCCGAGGAGCTGCTGGAACAGGACCGCATCGATCAGTTGGTGCAGCTGGTGGGCGACAAAAACGTGGTGCGCCAGATGCTGCTGTCGCAGCTGGGGCGCAGCTTCCGCCAGGGTAAACACATCCTGCGGGTGCTCTACTACCGGCAGCTGTACAACCTGCTGCCCGGCTCGGCGCTGCGGCGTTCGGAGACCCATTTGGCGCGTCAGATCTTCAACGGCCTGACGCGCATAAATGAGGAAAACGGGGAACTGGAGTCCGATCTGTCTCACCATTGGCAGGCGCTGACGCCGCTGCACTGGCGGTTTTACCTGCGCCCGGCGATCCATTTTCATCATGGCCGCGAGCTGGAGATGGCGGACGTCATCACTTCCCTCTCGCGTCTGACCTCGCAACCGCTGTTCTCGCATATCGAGAGCGTCACCTCGCCGACGCCGTTCGTTATCGACGTGCAGCTGCGCAGCCCCGACCACTGGCTGCCCTGGCTGCTGGGCAGCGTGCAGGCCATGATCCTGCCGCGCGAATGGCGTGAACTGCCGGATTTCGCCCGCCATCCGGTCGGCACCGGCCCCTACCGCATGGTGCGCAACCATCCCAGCCAGATGAAGATCCACGCCTTCGACGACTATTTTGGCTACCGGGCGCTGATCGACGAGGTGAACATCTGGGTGCTGCCGGAGTTTTCCGAAGAGCTGGTGCACTCCGGCGTGCAGCTGCAGGGCGATGAAACCGGCAACAGCGAGCTGGAAAGCCGGCTGGAAGAGGGGTGCTATTTCCTGCTGTTCGATCAGCGTTCTCCGCTGGCCGCCGACCCCGCCATTCGCAGTTGGCTGTGCGAATTGATCAACCCCATTTCGCTGCTGAGCCACGCCGGGCCGCTCTACCAGCGCTATTGGTCGCCGGCGTACGGCCTGCTGCCGCGCTGGCACCACAACCGCACGCTGGCGCAGCAGCCCAAGCCCGCGGGCCTGACCGAACTGACGATGACCCACTTCAATGAACATTCGGAGTTTCACGCCATTCGCCAGGCGATCGAACCGCTGCTGGCACAGCACGGCATCCGCCTGATCGTGCAAAGCGTGGATTACGCCACCTGGCACCAGGGCGACGCGCGCAGCGATCTGTGGCTCGGCAGCGCCAACTTCTATCTGCCGCTGGAGTTTTCGCTGTTCGCCACGCTGTACGAACTGCCGCTGATGCAGCATTGCATGAACGAAGATCTGGCGCAGGACGCAGCGCTGTGGCGCGCCAACCGCTTGCCGCTGGCCGAGTTCTGCCAGCGTCTGGTCAGCAACCACCAGCTGCACCCGCTGTTCCACCACTGGCTGCAGCTGCACGGCCAGCGCAGCATGCGCGGCGTGCGGATGAACACCCTCGGCTGGTTCGACTTCAAGTCCGCCTGGTTTGCCCCGCCGGAGGCATAAGCGCCTTTCGCCCGGGTCGGTTAATCTTTACAATAGCGCCGTCTCAACGGGGTGCGGTAAGTCGGGCCGCGTGATAAGCCCGATTTTCCGCTGAGAGCACACCCGTCGAACCTGATCCGGTCAATACCGGCGGAGGGATTTGAGCCCAGCGAACCGGCGACGCCGCCTCGCCCCCTCAGATGCCCTTGCCCCCTTATTTTTCAGGAGTGCAACGTGGTCAAAACATATCTGCCCTGCTTATTGCTGCTGTGTGCCGCGCCGGTGTTCGCCAAGCCGACGCTGACGGTTTACACCTACGATTCCTTCGCCGCCGACTGGGGCCCAGGCCCGGCGGTGAAAAAAGCCTTTGAAGCCGAGTGCGACTGTGAACTGAAGTTCGTCGCGCTGGAAGACGGCGTCTCGCTGCTGAACCGCCTGCGCATGGAAGGCAAGAACAGCGCCGCCGACGTGGTGCTGGGGTTGGACAACAACCTGTTGCAGGCGGCGCAGCAAACCGGCCTGTTCGCGCCGAGCGGCGTCGACACCGCCAAACTGACGGTGCCGGGCGGCTGGCAGGACGCGACCTTCGTGCCATATGACTACGGGTACTTCGCTTTCGTCTACAACAAAGAAAAACTGAAGAACCCGCCAAAAAGCCTGCAGGAGCTGGTCAGCAGCGATCGCAACTGGAAAGTGATCTACGAAGATCCGCGCACCAGCACGCCGGGCCTCGGCCTGCTGCTGTGGATGCAAAAAGTGTATGGCGACAAGGCGCCGGCCGCCTGGCAGCAGCTGGCGAAGAAGACCGTCACCGTCACCAAAGGCTGGAGCGAAGCCTACGGCCTGTTCCTGAAAGGCGAAGGCGATCTGGTGCTCAGCTACACCACCTCTCCCGCCTATCACCTGATCGAAGAGAAAAAAGATCTCTACGCCGCCGCCACGTTCAGCGAAGGCCACTACCTGCAGGTGGAAGTGGCGGGCAAGCTGAAGGCCGCCAAACAGCCAGAGCTGGCGGAGCGCTTCATGCAGTTCATGGTGACGCCGGCCTTCCAGAACACCATCCCGACCGGCAACTGGATGTACCCGGTGATCAACACCCCACTGCCCGTCGGCTTTGAGCAGATGAACGTGCCGCATACCGCGTTGCAATACAGCGCCGAAGAGGTGGCCAAACAACGCGGCGGTTGGATCCGGGCATGGCAAACCACCGTCAGCCGCTGATCCCCCGCTGGCTCTGGCCGGGGCTGCTGGCCGCCGGCGTGATCCTGCTGGTCGCCGCGCTGGCGATGGGCTCGCTGTGGCGTCACGCGCCGGACAGCGACTGGCGCGGCCTGTGGCAGGACAGCTACCTGTGGCACGTGGTGCGCTTCACCTTTTGGCAGGCGCTGCTGTCGGCGCTGATTTCGGTGCTGCCCGCCGTTCTGCTGGCGCGCGCGCTCTATCGCCGCCGTTTCCCCGGCCGGCAACTGCTGCTGCGGCTGTGCGCCATGACGCTGGTGCTGCCGGTGCTGGTGGCGGTATTCGGCCTACTCAGCGTCTATGGGCGCCAGGGCTGGCTGGCGACGCTGTGCGGCTGGCTGGGCGTCGAGTATGGCTTCTCGCCCTACGGCCTGCAGGGCATTCTGCTGGCGCACCTGTTCTTTAACCTGCCGCTGGCCACCCGCCTGTTGCTGCAGGCGCTGGAGAATATCCCGGTAGAGCAGCGCCAGCTGGCCGCCCAGCTGGGCATGAATGGCTGGCAGCAGTTCCGCTTCGTCGAATGGCCAGCGCTGCGCCGCCAGATCCTGCCGAGCGGCGCGTTGATCTTCATGCTGTGCTTCGCCAGCTTCGCCACCGTGCTGTCGCTCGGCGGCGGGCCGCAGGCCACCACCATCGAACTGGCGATCTATCAGGCGCTGAGTTACGACTACGATCTGGGCCGCGCCGCCATGCTGGCGCTGATCCAGTTAAGCTGTTGTCTGGGGCTGGTGTTGATCAGCCAGCGGCTGAGCCAGGCGCTGCCGGTGGGCCATACCCACGCCCAGCGCTGGCGCAACCCGGAAGACAGTCTGTGGCGGCGCGTCGGCGATTTTCTGCTGATCGCCGCCGCGCTGCTGCTGCTGCTGCCGCCTCTGCTGGCGGTGATCGCCGACGGCGCCAATCAGGCCGTCGTCAGCGTGCTGCGCCAGCCGGTGCTGTGGCAGGCGCTGTTCACGTCGCTGCGCATCGCCCTCGGCGCCGGGCTATTGTGCGTGGCGCTCACGATGATGCTGTTGTGGAGCAGCCGCGAGCTGAAGCTGCGGCAGCACCTGCGCGGCGGCCAGGCGCTGGAGCTGAGCGGCATGGTGATCCTGGCGATGCCGGGCATCGTGCTGGCCACCGGCTTCTTCCTGCTGCTGAGCGATACGATCGGGCTGCCGCAGTCGCCCTATGCGCTGGTGATCCTCACCAATGCGCTAATGGCGGTGCCCTATGCGCTCAAGGTGTTGGAGAACCCGATGCGCGACCTCGCCGAACGTTACAACCCGCTGTGCCTGTCGCTGGATATCCGCGGCTGGCAACGGCTGCGGCTGATCGAACTGCGCGCGCTGCGCCGCCCGCTGGCGCAGGCGCTGGCCTTCGCCTGCGTGCTGTCGATCGGCGATTTCGGCGTGGTCGCCTTGTTTGGCAACGAGCATTTCCGTACCCTGCCTTTTTACCTGTATCAGCAGATTGGCGCCTACCGCAGCAACGACGGGGCGGTGACCGCGCTGCTGTTGCTGCTGTTGTGTTTCCTGCTGTTTACCCTTATCGAACGCTTACCGGGGCGCCATGCTGACGCTTGAAAAACTGACCTATCTGTACGAACACCTGCCGATGCGCTTTGATCTGCGCATCCAGCCGGGCGAGCGCGTCGCGGTGCTCGGCCCCAGCGGCGCCGGTAAAAGCACCCTGCTGAGTTTGATCGCCGGTTTTCTGCCGGCGGCCAGCGGCCGGCTGCTGCTGAACGACGAAGACCACACCGCCACGCCACCGGCCAAACGGCCGGTGGCGATGCTGTTTCAGGAGAACAACCTGTTCGCGCACCTGACGGTGGCGCAGAACATCGGGCTGGGGTTGGATCCCGGTCTGCGCCTGACTGAACAGCAGCGCCAACAGCGGGCGCATATCGCCCGTCAGGTCGGTCTGGAAGAGCACCTGGAGCGCCTGCCGTCGCAGCTTTCCGGCGGCCAGCGCCAGCGCGCCGCGCTGGCGCGCTGTTTGATTCGCCAACGGCCGATCCTGTTGCTCGACGAGCCCTTCTCGGCGCTCGATCCGGCGCTGCGCAACGAGATGCTGCAACTGCTGCAGACGGTGTGCGAACAGCGCAACCTGACGCTGCTGATGGTGTCGCACAACCTCGACGACGCCGCGCGCATCGCGCCGCGCACGCTGCTGGTGGTCGACGGGCGCATTTACTACGACGGCCCGACGCAGGCCCTGCTGGACGGCAGCGCGCCCGAAGCGCGCGTGCTGGGCATTTCGGGCAAAGCGTGATCTGACGCGCGTTTTTTATGCTGCGCCAATAAACCTGTTGTGCGAATTTTGCGCCTGTGCTTTTATAAAAACCTGACTTTTTTACTGATGATAAGGTTCCCTGTGATCGCATCCTCGCTGACTTCGACCCTACTAGTTACCGCGCTACCAGCCGCGGTGGTCGTCGTGCGTGTGGTGGTGGTCGTCGGCAATGCGCCGTAGGGTCCGAATCAACGCATCGATTCCCAAACCCCGCCGGCGCAAACCGGGCGGGGTTTCTTGTTTTAGCACCCTGCCCAGAAAAGCTCACCGGCCTTGAGAAAGGACAGGAACATGGCAACTTCGGGCACGCCTCAACCGGGCACCAGCTTCACCGGCGCACAATTGATCGTTCATCTGCTGGAGCGTCAGGGCATCACCACCGTCGCCGGCATCCCCGGCGGCGCCGCGCTGCCGCTGTATGACGCGCTGAGCCAAAGCACCCGCATTCACCACGTGCTGGCGCGCCACGAACAGGGCGCGGGCTTTATGGCGCAGGGCATGGCGCGCGCCAACGGCAAAGCGGCGGTATGCATCGCCTCCAGCGGGCCGGGCGCCACCAACCTGGTCACCGCCATCGCCGACGCCAAGCTCGACTCCATTCCGCTGGTGTGCATCACCGGTCAGGTGCCCTCCTCGATGATCGGCACCGACGCCTTCCAGGAGGTGGATACCTACGGCATTTCCATTCCGATCACCAAGCACAACCATCTGGTACGCGATATCCGCGAACTGCCACAGGTGATCGGCGACGCGTTCCGCATCGCCGAGTCCGGCCGCCCCGGCCCGGTCTGGATCGATGTGCCGAAAGACGTGCAGACCGCCACCATCACCCTGGAGGAGCTGCCGCCGATCGCCGTACCGGACGCCGCACCGAGCTTCGATCCGGCGCTGGTTTCGCAGGCCGCCGCGATGATCAACCAGGCGAAACGCCCGATCCTCTACCTGGGCGGCGGCATCATCTGCGCCGACGCTCACCGGCAGGCGCTGGAACTGGCCGAACGCGCCGGTCTGCCTACCACCATGACGCTGATGGCGCTGGGGGCGATGCCGGTGGAACACCCGCTGTCGCTGGGCATGCTGGGCATGCACGCGGCGCGCAGCACCAACTTCATTCTGCAGGAGGCGGATCTGCTGATCGTGCTGGGCGCGCGCTTCGACGATCGGGCAATCGGCAAAACCGAGCAGTTCTGCCCTAACGCCGCCATCATTCACGTGGATATCGACCGCGCCGAGCTGGGCAAGGTCAAACAGGCCAACGTGGCGATCCATGCCGACGTCGGCCAGGTACTGCAACAGCTGCTGCCGCAGATCGACACGCAGCCGCGCAGCGCGTGGCTGAGCACCGTCAACGACCTGAAACGCGAGTTCCCGTTCAACATGCCGAACGCCGACGATCCGCTGAGCCATTACGGCCTGGTGCTGGCCGCCGCGCGCTGCGTGGACGACAGCGCCATTATCACCACCGACGTGGGCCAGCATCAGATGTGGGTGGCGCAGGCCTATCCGCTGAGCCGGCCGCGCCAGTGGCTGACGTCGGGCGGCCTGGGCACCATGGGCTTCGGTCTGCCGGCGGCGATCGGCGCGGCGCTGGCGGAGCCTGAGCGTAAAGTGCTGTGCTTCTCCGGCGACGGCAGCCTGATGATGAACATTCAGGAAATGGCCACCGCGGTCGAACACGATCTGGACGTGAAAATCATTTTGATGAACAACCAGGCGCTGGGGCTGGTGCACCAGCAGCAAACCCTGTTCTACCAGCAGCGCATCTTCGCCGCCGCCTATCCGAAGCGCACCGATTTCCTGAAGATCGCCGCCGGATTCGGGCTGGATACCTGCGATTTGAACGTCGCGGAAGATCCGCAGGCCGCACTGGCCGAAGCGATCCAACGCCCGGGCCCCTGCCTGATCCACGCGCTGATCGACATCAACGAAAAAGTGTTCCCGATGGTGCCGCCGGGCGCCGCCAACATCGACATGATTGGAGAATAAGCCATGCTGCAACCACAAGATAAACCCCAGGTGATCCTGGAGCTGGCCGTGCGCAACCATCCCGGCGTCATGTCGCACGTTTGCGGGCTGTTCGCTCGCCGCGCGTTCAACGTCGAAGGCATTCTGTGCCTGCCGCTGAAGGACGGCCAGCAGAGCCGCATTTGGCTACTGGTGGCCGACGACCAACGGCTGGAGCAGATGATAAGCCAGGTGGAAAAGCTGGAGGACGTGCTGCAGGTGAAGCGCCACAGCGAAGACGTGCGGGTATTTGAACAGCTGGAAGCGTTCTTCCAGTAAGGCGAACGGGGGCTGACGCCCCCTATCCATTATGATGATTGCCCGGACAGCACCTGCCACAACAGGTGCCGATACACCGGCATCAGCGGCTGCTGGCTCAGCAGATAACCGACCGACAGCGCCGCCAGCCAACTCACGGCGCACACCACGCGCAGCCGCAGCGGCGTCAGCCAACGGCTCAGCCGATCGGCGTTGCGCTTGCCCTCACGCCACCAGCGCCAGCTCAGCCACACCGCCAGCCAGAGGGTGAGCGCCGCGGCGAGCAGCAGCCACTTGAACATCGCGCTGTTGGCGCCGGCGGGAATGTCGATCGCCACGCCCGCCAGGATGCCGGGGAAAAAATAGACCGGCGGCCAGGTCAGGCAGCCGATGATGTTCGGCAAGGCAAACTTGTACGGCGGCAGATCGAGCATGCCGGCCACCATCGGCACCAGCGGGCGCGTCGGGCCAACGAAGCGGCCGATCAGAACGGTCGCCATGCTGTGCTGGTGCAAGGCGTGTTCGGTTTTGTCGAGCAGCGCTTTGTTCTTCTTCAGGAATGACCAGCGGTGCAAGGGCCCTTTGAAGGCACGGCCGACGAAATAGGAGATCCAGTCGCCGAGCAGGCAGCCGACAATCCCCGCCGCCCAGGCGTAGTAGAAGTCCACCTTGCCGCTGCCGATCAGGGCGCCGATGCTGGCCATCATCACCGTGCCGGGCAGCAGCAGCCCTACCAGCGCCAGCGACTCGAGAAAAGCGACCAGCAGGACGACCATCAGGGTGAAAGCCAGTGACTGGGTGATCAAATCTTGTAAATAGGCTTCCATTACACCTCTGCGGATTATTCGGCCAAACGGGGCGAAGGATTTTCCAGTGCCGCCGCAGACGAGTCAATCGATGAATTGTATGCGTATTTGGCAACGCCGCACGGCAATGGACAATCACTGTATAAAAACCCATACTATAATTTATCTATATTAGCGCTAAAACCGGCATCTCGCTGAATGTCGCGCACGCCGCCCGGCGGAAGACGAAGGGGTTATGACAGCACTGCAACAGGGTTTCCTGCTCACTCGCCACTGGCGCGACACGCCCGCCGGCACCGAGGTCGAATTTTGGCTGGCGACCGACGCGGGCCCGCGTCAGTTGCGTCTACCGCCGCAAACCTCGGTGGCGTTTATCCCCGCCGAACAAAAGCCGCGCGCGGAACAGCTGCTGCGCGAAGAACGGCAAGTCGAACTGAAACCGCTGGCGCTGACGGATTTTCATCACCGCCCGATGCTGGGGCTGTACTGCCGCCAGCACCGTCAGCTCATCAAGCTGGAAAAGCTGCTGCGGGAAGGCGGCGTTACGGTCTACGAGGCCGACATTCGCCCGCCCGAGCGCTACCTGATGGAACGCTTCATCACCGCGCCGGTATGGTTCAACGGCCAGGGCAACGGCGATGGGCCGTTGCTCAATGGCCAGATGAAGCCGGCGCCGGACTACCGCCCGACGCTCAGACTGGTGTCGCTGGATATCGAAACCACCGCCCACGGCGAACTTTACTCCATAGCGCTGGAAGGCTGCGGCCAGCGCCAGGTCTACATGCTGGGGCCGGCCAACGGCGGCGATGCGCCGCTGGATTTCGATCTGGAATACTGCGCCAGCCGCCCCCAGCTGCTGGAACGGTTGAACGCGTGGCTGGAGCGCCACGATCCTGACGCCATCATCGGCTGGAACCTGGTGCAGTTCGATCTGCGGGTGCTGCAAAAGCACGCCGAACGCTACCAGATCCCGCTGCGGCTGGGGCGCGGCGGCAACCTGCTGGAGTGGCGCGAGCACGGCTTCAAACAGAACCACTTTTTCGCCGCCGCCGCCGGCCGCCTGATCATCGACGGCATCGAAGCGCTGAAATCCGCCACCTGGAACTTCCCCTCCTTCAGCCTGGAATACGTTTCGCAGGCGCTGTTGGGTGAAGGCAAGGCGATCGACAACCCTTATCAGCGCATGGCGGAGATCGACCGACGCTTCGCCGAAGACAAGCCGGCGCTGGCCCGCTACAACCTGAAGGACTGCGAGCTGGTGACGCGCATCTTCGCCAAGGCCGATCTGCTCAACTTCCTGCTGGAACGCGCCACCGTCACCGGGCTGGCGGCCGATCGCAGCGGCGGATCGGTCGCGGCCTTCAGCCACCTCTATATGCCGCGCATGCACCGACTGGGCTTTGTCGCCCCCAACCTCGGCGAACAGCCGGAGGAACACAGCCCCGGCGGATTCGTGATGGACTCCCAGCCCGGTCTGTACGATTCGGTGCTGGTGCTGGACTATAAAAGCCTGTATCCGTCGATCATCCGCACCTTCCTGATCGATCCGGTCGGGTTGGTGGAAGGCATGCGCCACCCAAGCGACGCCGATTCGGTGCCCGGCTTTCGCAACGCCCGCTTCTCGCGCAGCAAACACTGCCTGCCGGCGATCGTCGAGCAGATCTGGCAGGGGCGCGAAGCCGCCAAGCGCCAGCACAACAAGCCCCTGTCGCAGGCGCTAAAGATCATCATGAACGCGCTGTACGGCGTGCTGGGATCGAGCGGCTGCCGCTTCTTCGATCCGCGGCTGGCGTCGTCTATCACCCTGCGCGGCCACGAGATCATGCGCCAAACCCGCGAGCTGATCGAAGCCGAAGGCTATCAGGTGATTTACGGCGATACCGACTCCACCTTCGTGTGGCTGAAACAGCCGCATGACGAGCAGCAGGCGGCGCAGATCGGCCGGGCGCTGGTGCAGCGGGTCAACGCCTGGTGGCAGCAGCATCTGCAGCAGCAGTTCGGGCTGGAGAACGCGCTGGAGTTGGAGTTCGAAACCCACTATTCCCGCTTCCTGATGCCGACCATTCGCGGCGCCGAACAGGGCAGCAAGAAGCGCTACGCCGGCCTGATCGCACGCGCCGGCGGCGAGGAAGAGATGGTGTACAAAGGCCTGGAAACGGTGCGCACCGACTGGACGCCGCTGGCGCAGCAGTTCCAGCAGCAGCTCTATCAGCGCATCTTCAAACGGCAGCCCTACCAGGACTATGTGCGCGACTACGTCGGCAAAACCCTGAACGGCGACTTCGACGATCAGCTGGTGTACCGCAAGCGCCTGCGCAGAAAGCTCGACGACTATCAGCGCAACGTGCCGCCGCACGCCCGCGCCGCGCGCATCGCCGACGACTACAACCGCAGCCAGGGGCGGCCGCTGCAGTATCAGAACGGCGGCTGGATCAGCTATGTGATGACCGTCGCCGGGCCGGAGCCGCTGGAAACGCGCCATTCGCCCATCGACTATCAGCATTACCTCGAACGCCAGCTGCAACCGGTGGCAGACGCTATACTCCCTTTCTTGCACGACGATTTCACCACGCTGGTCACCGGGCAGATGGGGCTGTTTTGAGATTGCGCCAGGTTAAGAAAAATCATCCGGTTTTGCAGGTGACGAACGCGCCGCCTTCCATTACCATAGCGCCCTTCCCAAAACTGAACCACGCTTAGCCCTGCCGTCTCGCGACGTCTGCATGGCGTGAACGGCTATTGCCCGTCAAATTTAAAACAAACCGGGATTAGCAGACGTTCAGTACAGGTGCCGCGGCCCTTCCCGCCCGGTAACAAGACTTACTTACAAAGAATCGAGCCGACAATATATGCCTTTTACTCTTGGTCAACGCTGGATCAGCGACACGGAAAGCGAATTAGGACTGGGCACCGTCGTGGCGCTGGACGCGCGCATGATTACCCTGCTTTTCCCCGCCACCGGTGAAAACCGCCTCTATGCCAGAAACGATTCGCCGATCACCCGCGTGATGTTCAACCCGGGCGATACCGTCAGCAGCCACGAGGGATGGCAGCTGCAGGTGGAAGAGGTGAAAGAGGAAAACGGTCTGTTGACCTATATCGGCACCCGCCAGGACACCCAGGAAAACGGCGTAGCGATGCGCGAAGTCCTGCTGGACAGCAAGCTGACCTTCAGCAAACCGCAGGATCGTCTGTTCGCCGGCCAGATCGACCGCATGGACCGTTTCGCGCTGCGTTTCCGCGCGCGCAAATACCAGAGCGAGCAGTATCGCCTGCCGTTCGCCGGCCTGCGCGGCATGCGCGCCAGCCTGATCCCGCACCAGTTGCACATCGCCCATGAAGTCGGCCAGCGCCATGCGCCGCGCGTCCTGCTGGCGGACGAAGTCGGCCTCGGCAAAACCATCGAAGCCGGCATGATCATCCACCAGCAGCTGCTGGCGGGCCGCGCCGAGCGCGTGCTGATCGTGGTGCCGGAAACGCTGCAGCACCAGTGGCTGGTGGAGATGATGCGCCGCTTCAACCTCTACTTCTCGCTGTTCGACGACAGCCGCTACGCCGAAGCCAAGCTCGACAGCAGCAACCCGTTCGAAACCGAACAGCTGGTGATCTGCTCGCTGGACTTCGTGCGCCGCAACAAGCAGCGCCTGGAAGAGCTGGCAGACGCCCAGTGGGATCTGCTGGTGGTCGACGAAGCGCACCACCTGGCCTGGAGCGAAGAAGCGCCTAGCCGCGAATATCAGGTGATCGAACAGCTGGCCGAGCATATCCCCGGCGTGCTGCTGCTGACCGCCACCCCGGAGCAGCTGGGCCAACAGAGCCACTTCGCGCGCCTGCGCCTGCTCGATCCGAACCGTTTCCACGACTACGGCGAGTTCGTTGCCGAGCAGCAGAAATACCGTCCGGTGGCCGACGCCGTCACCCTGCTGCTGAGCGGTGAGCGCCTGGCCGATGACAAGCTGAACCTGCTGGGCGAGCTGATCGACGAGCAGGACATCGAACCGTTGCTCAAAGCCGCCAACAGCGAAGGTGACAACGCCGAGCAGGCGCGTCAGGAGCTGGTTTCCATGCTGATGGATCGCCACGGCACCAGCCGCGTGCTGTTCCGCAACACCCGTAACGGCGTGAAGGGCTTCCCGCACCGCAACCTGCACCAGATCAAGCTGCCGCTGCCGACCCAGTATCAGACCGCGATCAAAGTCTCCGGCATCATGGGCGCCAAGAAGTCCGTCGAAGCGCGCGCGCGTGACATGCTGTACCCGGAGCAGATCTACCAGGAATTCGAAGGCGAAAACGCCACCTGGTGGAACTTCGACCCGCGCGTCGAGTGGCTGCTGGACTACCTGCTGGCCAACCGCAACGAAAAAGTGCTGGTGATCTGCGCCAAGGCCGACACCGCGCTGCAGCTGGAGCAGGTGCTGCGCGAGCGTGAAGCGATCCGCGCCGCGGTGTTCCACGAAGGGCTGTCGATCATCGAGCGCGACCGCGCCGCCGCCTACTTCGCCTCCGAAGAGGAAGGCGCACAGGTGCTGCTGTGTTCCGAGATCGGCTCCGAAGGCCGCAACTTCCAGTTCGCCAGCCAGCTGGTGATGTTCGATCTGCCGTTCAACCCGGATCTGCTGGAGCAGCGTATCGGCCGTCTGGACCGTATCGGCCAGATGCACGATATCCAAATCATGGTGCCTTACCTGGAGCACACCGCGCAGGCGGTGCTGGGCCGCTGGTTCCACGAGGGGCTGGATGCCTTCGAACACACCTGCCCGACCGGCCGCACCATCTACGACAGCTGCTACGAGCAGTTGATCGGCTATCTGGCCGCGCCGACCGAACAGGAAGGCTTCGACGAATTCATCCACGCCTGCCGCCAGCAGCACGATCAGTTGAAAGCGCAGCTGGAACAGGGCCGCGACCGCCTGCTGGAGATGCACTCCAACGGCGGCGACAAAGCCCAGGCGCTGGCCGCCGCCATCGCCGAGCAGGATAACGACGTCAATCTGGTGGGCTTCGCGCTCAACCTGTTCGACATCGTCGGCATCAATCAGGAAGACCGCAGCGACAACCTGATCGTGCTGACGCCGTCCGATCATATGCTGGTGCCGGACTTCCCGGGCCTGCCGCAGGACGGCTGCACCGTCACCTTCGACCGCGATCGGGCGCTGTCGCGCGAAGACGCGCAGTTCGTCAGCTGGGAGCACCCGATCATCCGCAACGGCCTGGATCTGATCCTGTCCGGCGACACCGGCAGCTGCGCAGTGTCCCTGTTGAAAAACAAAGCGTTGCCGGTCGGCACCCTGCTGGTTGAGCTGGTTTACGTGGTAGAAGCCCAGGCGCCGAAGCACCTGCAGCTGACCCGCTTCCTGCCGCCGACGCCGATCCGCATGCTGATGGACCGCAAGGGCACCAACCTGGCGGCGCAGGTCGAGTTCGAAAGCTTCAACCGCCAGCTGAACGCGGTCAATCGCCACACCTCCAGCAAGCTGGTCAACGCCGTGCAGCAAGACGTGCACGCCATGCTGCAGCAGGCGGAAAGCCTGGTGGAAGCGCAGGCGCGCACGCTTATCGAACAGGCGAAGCAAGAGGCGGACGACAAGCTGAGCGCCGAGCTGGCGCGTCTGGAAGCGCTGAAGGCGGTCAACCCGAACATCCGCGACGACGAAGTCGAAGCGCTGGAGTTCAACCGCCGTCAGGTGCTGGCCAACCTCAATGAAGCCGGCTGGCGCCTGGACGCCATTCGTCTGGTGGTGGTCACCCACCAGTAACCGGCGCGACGCGGGGAGGCAACCGCCTCCCCGTTCGGCCCTTATCGCGGAGCCAAGATGGAACCCTACAATCCCCCGCAGGACCCGCTGCACATCCTGTATCAGGATGAACACATCATGGTGGTCAACAAGCCCAGCGGCTTGCTGTCGGTGCCCGGCCGCGCGCCGGAAAACAAAGACAGCCTGATGACCCGTATTCAGGCCGATCATCCGGCCGCCGAATCGGTGCACCGGCTGGACATGGCCACCAGCGGGGTGATCGTGGTGGCGCTCAACAAGGCCGCCGAGCGTGAGCTGAAGCGTCAGTTTCGCGAACGCGAACCGAAGAAATCCTATATCGCCCGCGTTTGGGGGCATATGGAGCATGACGAAGGGTTAGTGGACTTGCCGCTGATCTGCGATTGGCCGAACCGGCCGCTGCAAAAGGTGTGTTTTGACACCGGCAAAGCGGCGCAAACGGAATATCTGGTGCTGTCGCGCGACGCCGACGGCAGCACCCGCGTGAAGCTAACGCCGATCACCGGCCGCTCGCACCAGCTGCGGGTGCACATGCTGGCGCTGGGGCATCCGATCCTCGGCGACGGTTTCTACGCCCCGCCGGAGGCCAAGGCGATGGCACCGCGGCTGCAGCTGCATGCGCAAGAGCTGCGCATCACCCACCCCGCCTTCCAGACGCCGATGCACTTTCGCGCCGAGCCGGATTTCTAAGGCTAAAACCCAACGGGCCCGGCATAGCGGGCCCGCTTACATCGCTTATTTAAAGCCTTTCTCGCGTTTGATCAGGTCGTACGCCGCCTGAATCTCCTGCGCTTTCTGCTTGGCCATTTCCATCATCTGCGGCGGCAAGCCTTTCGCCACCAGCTTATCCGGATGGTGTTCGCTCATCAGTTTGCGGTAGGCGCGTTTGATGGTGGCGGCATCGTCGCTGCTGCGCACGCCGAGCACCTTGCACGCGTCGTCGAGCGTCGGGCCGCGCTGAGCCTGCTGATAGCCGCCCTGCGAATATCCGCCCTGCTGACCGCCGCCGAACTGGCGCCCACCTTCCATCATGCTGAGGAACTGGTCGAACTGCGCGCGCGAAATACCCAGCTCCTCGGCGATGACGTACAGCACCTGGCGTTCGTTCGGGTGCAGCGAGCCGTCGGCGAACGCCGCCTGAATCTGAATTTCCAGAAACATCCGAATCAAATCGAAGCGGCCAAAACAGATGCTGCGGAACTGCTGCAGCGTCTCACGCAGCGGGAACTGACTCTGTTTGCCCTCGCGGAACGCCTGCTGCGCCGCGGTGCGCGCTTCGCCATGCAGCTGCAGGCGATCCATGAACAGGCTGGCGATCTGGATATCCGCCTCGGTAACGCGTCCTTTGGATTTGGTCAGGTGGCCCATCACCTGAAAAGTGGTGCGGAAAAACAGCGTTTGCCGCGTTTGCTGGTCGGTGAAGAACCCCCGGCTGCGCTTGTTGCTGCGCGCCGTATCGATCATATGACCGATAATCAGCCCCAGAACTACACCCCAGAATCCCGCGCCAGACCAGATGGCGACGATGACGCCGAGCAGTTTTCCCCAATACTGCATATACTCCTCAATTATCATGCCGAAAGCCGCCCACTCCCCTTCGCTTCAGGAAAGGGTGCAGGCGATTTTTCCTAGAATTTGGATTATCATACCTGTCATTTATCTTTGCGCCTAACGACGACGCAAGTAAACGGCTGGATTTAGCACTAGCGCAACGCAGATGAGTAATATAGTCTCTGACCGTTTGCCGGACATGACGCCTCTGATGACGGAACACCAAAACCGCGTATGAAAAAAAGTTTCCCAACACTGCTGGCCACGATGATTTGGACGGCACTCTACAGTCAGCATGCGCTGGCTGATCTGGCCGAGCAATGCATGCTTGGCGTTCCCGTTTACGACAAGCCTTTGGTCAGCGGCGATCCGAACAGCCAACCGGTGACGATCAATGCCGATGACTCGCGCGCCGACTACCCGAAAAGCGCCCTGTTCAGCGGCAACGTGCGCGTCGAGCAGGGCAACAGCACCCTGACCGCCAAAGAAGTTGAGCTGAACCAGACGGAAAAACCCGGCCAGACGGAGCCGGTGCGTACCGTCACCGCAACCGGCGACGTGCACTACAGCGACAATCAGATCAAACTGAAAGGCCCGAAGGCCTGGTCGAACCTAAACACCAAAGATACCGACGTCTATGAAGGCGACTACCAGATGGTAGGCCGTCAGGGGCGCGGCGACGCCGACAAGATGAAGATGCGCGGCGCCAACCGTTACACCATTCTGGAAAACGGCACCTTTACCTCCTGTCTGCCGGGCGACGACAGCTGGAGCGTGGTCGGCTCCGAAGTGATCCACGATCGCGAAGAGCAGGTGGCGGAAGTGTGGAACGCCCGCTTCCGCATCGGCGGCGTGCCGGTGTTCTACAGCCCGTACCTGCAGCTGCCGGTCGGCGACAAGCGCCGTTCCGGCTTCCTGATCCCGAACGCCAAGTACGGCAGCAACAACGGCTTCGAGTTCATGTTGCCGTACTACTGGAACATCGCGCCGAACTACGACGCCACCATCACGCCGCACTATATGTCCAAGCGCGGCCTGCAGTGGCAGACCGAGTTCCGTTATCTGGTGCAGCCGGGCCTCGGCCTGATGGAGTTCGACTGGCTGCCGGACGACAAGGAATACGGCAAAGATCATGACGACAACAAACGCTGGCTGTTCTACTGGAACCACAACGGCGTCATGGATCAGGTGTGGCGCTTCAACGTCGACTACACCAAGGTCAGCGACTCTAAATACTTCACCGACCTGGATTCCAAGTACGGTTCCACCACTGACGGCTACGCCACGCAGAAATTCAGCCTCGGCTATGCCAACGAGAACTGGAACGCCACGCTGAGCTCCAAACAGTTCCAGATTTACGACGACACCGATCGTTCACAGTCGGACTCGTATAAAGTCCAGCCACAGCTGGATCTGAACTACTACAAGAACGACCTCGGCCCGTTCGACTTCCATATCTACGGTCAGGCGGCCAAGTTCACCAGCGTCAACCCATACAGCCCGGACGCCACCCGTCTGCATATGGAGCCGACGCTCAACCTGCCGTTGACCAACGGCTGGGCCAGCCTGAACACCGAAGCCAAGGTGATGGCGACCCATTACCAGCAGGATATTCCTGACGGTTTCGCCGCCAACTACCAGAGCCGTAAAGGCGTCGCTGCACCGGAACTTGATGACTCGGTCAACCGCGTACTGCCGCAGTTCAAGGTTGACGGCAAGCTGGTATTCGAACGACCGATGATCTGGGCCGAAGGCGCCACCCAGACGCTGGAGCCGCGCGTGCAGTACCTGTACGTGCCGTACCGCGACCAGAGCAACATCTACACCTACGACACCACGCTGCTGCAGACCGACTACTCCGGCCTGTTCCGCGACCGCACCTACAGCGGCCTGGATCGCATCGCTTCGCAGAACCGCGTCTCCACCGGTTTGACCACCCGCATTTATGATGACGCGCTGGTTGAACGTTTTAACGCTTCCGTGGGTCAAATCTACTACTTCAGCCGTTCGCGCACCGGCGACCAGGTAACCGGGTACGACAACAACGACGATACCGGCAGCGTGGCCTGGGCCGGCGATACCTATTGGAAAATCGACGATCGTTGGGGCCTGCGCGGCGGCCTGCAGTACGACACCCGCCTGAACAGCGTCTCGCTGGGCAACGGCGTGGTGGAATACCGCCAGGATGCCGAGCGCGTGGTGCAGCTGAACTACCGTTACGCCACGCCGGAATATATCCAGACGGCGTTGAACACCAAAACGGTTCCGGCCTTCCAGGACGGCATCTCGCAGGTGGGCATCACCGGCAGCTGGCCGATCGCCGATCGTTGGGCGGTGGTCGGGGCGTATTATTACGACACCCGCGCCAAACAATCCGCCGATCAGCTGGTGGGGCTGAAGTACAACACCTGCTGCTGGGCAGTGACCCTGGGCTATGAGCGCAAGATCACCGACTGGAACAACAGCAACAATACCAGCGTTTACGACAACAGAGTTTCGTTCAACGTCGAACTGCGCGGCCTGAGCAGCGATCATAGTCTCGGCTCCGCAGAAATGCTGCGCTCCGGCATTCTGCCGTATCAGCGCGCATTCTGACGCTTTGCAACACTTTGAAAACGAGAACTTTCACCCGCATTTGCGGATTACATAATGGGAAATGTATGAAGAACTGGAGAACGCTTATTCTCGGATTGGTGGTTTGCGCCAATGCCGCGTTCGCAGCACCCCAAGAAGTGGATAAAGTCGCCGCCGTCGTGGATAACGGCGTGGTACTCGAAAGCGACGTCAACGGTCTGTTGCAGTCAGTGAAGCTCAACGCCCAGCAGGCCGGCCAACAGCTGCCGGACGACAAGACGCTGCGCCATCAGATCATCGAACGCCTGATCATGGATAACATCCAGCTGCAGATGGCCAAGAAAATGGGCATCACCGTGTCCGACGCCGATCTGGATAAAGCGATCGCCAATATCGCCGCACAAAACAAGATGAGCGTCGATCAGCTGCGCAGCCGCCTGTCGTACGAAGGGTTGAACTACAACACCTACCGTTCACAGATCCGCAAAGAGATGCTGATCTCCGAAGTGCGTAACAACGAAGTTCGCCGCCGCGTCACCATCCTGCCGCAGGAAGTGGACTCGCTGGCCAAACAGGTGGGCGCGCAGAACGGCAGCGACACCGAAATGAACATCAGCCACATCCTGATCCCGCTGCCGGAGAACCCGTCTCAGCAGCAGGTCGACAAAGCCGAAGAGCTGGCCAAACGCCTGGTGGGTGAGATCAACAGCGGCGCCGACTTCGGCAAGCTGGCAATCACCTACTCCGCCGACTCTCAGGCGCTGAAAGGCGGCAACATGGGCTGGGGCAAGCTGCAAGAGATCCCGACCCTGTTCGCGGAACGTCTGGTGAGCGCCAAGAAAGGCGACGTCGTCGGCCCAATCCGCTCCGGCGTCGGCTTCCACATCCTGAAAGTGAACGACATCCGCGGCGCGAGCCAGTCGGTGTCGGTTACCGAAGTGCACGCCCGTCACATCCTGCTGAAACCTTCGGTGGTGCTGACCGACGATCAGGCGCGCGCCAAGCTGCAATCCGTTGCGGAAGCGATCAAGAGCGGCCGCGCCAAGTTTGCCGACGAAGCCAAACAGCTGTCGCAGGATCCGGGTTCCGCCATGCAGGGCGGCGATCTGGGCTGGGCTTCCCCGGACATCTACGATCCGGCCTTCCGCGATGCATTGCTGAAGCTGAGCAAGGGTGAAATCAGCGCGCCGGTCCACTCTTCCTTCGGTTGGCACCTGATCCAGCTGCTGGATACCCGCCAGGTGGATAAGACCGACGCCGCGCAAAAAGATCGCGCTTACCGCATGTTGTTCAACCGTAAGTTCGCCGAAGAAGCGCAGACCTGGATGCAGGAACAGCGCGCCCAGGCTTATGTGAAGATCCTCGATGGCAGCGATGCACAGCAATAAACGCGTCGTCATTACCCCCGGCGAACCCGCCGGGGTAGGGCCGGATTTGGTGGCAGCGCTGGCGCAACAGGATTGGCCTGTTGAGCTGGTGGTGTGCGCCGATCCGGCCTTGCTGCTTGAACGCGCCAAGCGTTTGGGCCTGCCGCTGACGCTGCACGACTACCAGCCGCAGCAGCCGGCCGAAGCGCAACGCGCCGGCACGCTGACCGTGCTGCCGGTCCCGCTCGCTCACCCGGTCACCGCCGGGGAGTTGAACGTCGGCAACAGCGCCTACGTGGTGGAAACCCTGGCGCGCGCCTGCGACGGCTGCCTGAACGGCGAATTCGCTGCGCTGATCACCGGCCCGGTGAACAAGGGCGTGATCAACGACGCCGGCGTGCCGTTTATCGGCCATACCGAATTCTTTGCCGATCGCAGCCGCTGCGATCGCGTGGTGATGATGCTCGCGACCGAAGAGCTGCGCGTGGCGCTGGCGACCACCCACCTGCCGCTGCTGGCGGTGCCGGGCGCCATCACGCAACAGAGCCTGTTCGAAGTCATCCGCATCCTCGACCACGATCTGAAAACCAAATTTGGCATCGCCCGGCCGCACATTTACGTTTGCGGTCTGAATCCCCACGCCGGGGAAGGCGGCCATATGGGGCACGAAGAGATAGACACCATCATCCCGGCGCTCGACGCGCTGCGCGCTGAGGGCATCCATCTTGTCGGCCCGCTGCCGGCGGACACCCTGTTCCAGCCCAAATATCTGCAAGATGCCGATGCGGTGCTGGCGATGTATCACGATCAGGGGCTGCCGGTGCTAAAATACCAAGGGTTCGGCCGCGCGGTGAATATCACCCTCGGTTTGCCTTTCATACGCACCTCGGTCGACCACGGTACCGCTCTGGAACTGGCCGGCACCGGCACCGCCGATGTCGGCAGTTTCCAAACGGCCCTGAATCTCGCCATTAAAATGATAATTAATTGTAATGAATAACAGAGTCCACCAAGGGCACTTTGCCCGCAAACGCTTTGGACAAAACTTTTTAACCGATCAGTTTGTCATCGATAGCATTGTCTCCGCCATTCACCCGCAGCCGGGCGAAGCGGTGGTCGAGATCGGCCCAGGCCTCGGCGCCCTGACCGAGCCGGTCGGCGCACGCATGGACCGCATGACGGTGATCGAACTGGACCGCGATCTGGCCACCCGGCTGGAGAACCACCCGCGGCTGAAAGACAAGCTGACCATCCACCAGCAGGACGCCATGACGGTGAATTTCGCCGAACTGGCCGAAGAAGCTGGCCAACCGCTGCGCGTATTTGGTAACCTGCCGTACAATATTTCGACGCCGCTGATGTTCCACCTTTTCAGCTATACTCAGGCAATCCGCGACATGCACTTTATGTTGCAAAAAGAGGTGGTCAACCGTCTGGTGGCCGGCCCGAACAGCAAGGCCTACGGGCGTTTGACCGTGATGGCGCAGTACTACTGCAACGTCATTCCGGTGCTGGAAGTGCCGCCGACCGCGTTCGCGCCGCCGCCGAAGGTCGATTCCGCCGTGGTGCGCCTGGTGCCGCACAGCGTGCTGCCGAACCCGGTGGGCGACGTGCGCATGCTGAGCCGCATCACCACGCAGGCGTTCAACCAGCGGCGGAAAACCATCCGCAATAGCCTGGGCGACCTGTTCACGCCGGAGCAGCTGACGGAGCTGGGCGTCGATCCTTCGCTCAGAGCAGAAAATATTTCTGTGGCGCAGTACTGCAAGCTGGCGAACTGGCTGTCAGCCAATCCGACGCCGCAGCAATAAGGAGTTGTTGTCATGATTGATTCGCCCCGCGTGTGTATTCAGGTTCAGAGCATCTATGTGGAATCACAGTCGATCCCTGAAGAAGAGCGTTACGTCTTCGCCTATACCATCACTATCCGCAATCTGGGGCGGACCGACGTGCAACTGCTGGGCCGTTACTGGCTGATCACCAACAGCAACGGCCGCCAAACCGAAGTTCAGGGCGAAGGCGTGATCGGCGAACAGCCTGTCATTCCGCCCGGCGGAGAGTTTCAGTATACCAGCGGCGCCATTCTGGAAACGCCGCTGGGCACCATGGAAGGCCATTACGAAATGGTGGACCATCAGGGTCAACCGTTCCGCACCGCTATTCCCGTGTTTCGCTTAGCCATTCCAACGCTGATCCATTAATTATGTCGACATACCTTATCGGCGACGTTCACGGCTGTTACGATGAACTGAAGTCGCTGCTGGCTCAGGCTGCTTTCGATCCCGAGCGCGATCGGCTGTGGCTGACCGGCGATCTGGTGGCGCGCGGCCCCGCCTCGCTGGACGTGCTGCGCTTCGTGCGCTCGCTCGGCCCGGCGGTGCGCATGGTGCTGGGCAACCACGATCTGCACCTGCTGGCGGTCTACGCTGGCATCAGCCGCAACAAACCCAAAGATCGCATCACCCCGCTGCTGGAAGCGCCGGACGCCGACGAGCTGATCAACTGGCTGCGCCGCCAACCGGTGCTGCAGGTGGACGATGAGCAAAAGCTGGTGATGGCGCACGCCGGCATCACCCCGCAGTGGGATATCGACACCGCGAAAATGTGCGCGCGCGAAGTGGAAGCGGTCTTGAGCAGCGACAGCTACCCGCTGTTTCTCGACGCCATGTACGGCGATATGCCGAACAACTGGGCGCCGGAGCTGAGCGGCCTGGCGCGCCTGCGTTTCAGCACCAATGCGCTCACGCGCATGCGCTACTGCTTCCCCAACGGCCAGCTCGACATGATCTGCAAAGATGCGCCGGGCACCGCGCCGGCGCCGCTGAAGCCGTGGTTCGAGCTGCCGCGCCTGGTGGATCCGGAATACACCATCGTCTTCGGTCACTGGGCCTCGCTGGAAGGCAAGGGCACGCCGGAAGGCGTAATCGGGCTGGATACCGGCTGCTGCTGGGGCGGCGATCTGACGATGCTGCGCTGGGAAGACCGCCGTTACTTCACGCAGCCCGCCAACCGTGGCGAAGCGCCTGACCACGACGGCAGACTGGCCGCGTCCTGAAAACAAACATAAAGGCGGCCCAGGCCGCCTTGGTTCTCTTTACCGCCTTACGCCCCAATCACCCCGCCATCTTCACGCGTGATCATCAATACCGATGAACGCGGGCGCGGGCTGTTGTTCGGGAAGTGCGAATCGCCCTCTTCTCCCGGATGCTGCACGTTGACGAACATCGTCTTGTAGTCCGGAGTGAAGGTGATGCCGGTCAGTTCGCAGGACTTCGGCCCCACCATGAAACGGCGAATTTCGCCGCTGACCGGATCGCCCACCAGCATCTGGTTGTTGCCCTGCCCGACGTAATCCCCCTTGTTGCTGTACTTGCCGTCGGTGAGGATCCACAGGCGGCCGGCGCGATCGAAGCCCAGCCCGTCCGGGCTGTTGAACGTGTTGTCCGCCGTGATGTTCGGCGTGCCGCGGTTGACGCCTTCCGGGTGGGCAATCGGGTTGCCACACAGCGCATACATGTCCCAGGCAAAGGTGCCGGCGGTGGCGTCACCGCCTTCGTCCCAGCGAATGATCTGGCCATAGATATTGTTCGGCCGCGGGTTGGCGGCGTTCAGCGGCATCCCTTCCTCACCGCGCTTACTGTTGTTGGTCAGCGTGCAGTAAGCGCGGCCGTCATGCGGGTTCACCGCGATCCACTCCGGACGATCCATCTTGGTGGCGCCGACCTGCTGTGCCGCCTTGCGGGCGAAGATCAGCACTTCGGCCTCATCGCGGAAGCCGTTCTCCGGCGTCAGGCCATTCTTGCCGAACTCGAGCGCAATCCAGCGCCCTTTGCCCTTCAGCGGCGTGCCGGCGTCGTCACCGTCGAACTGCGCCACGTACAGCGTTCCCTCATCCAGCAGCGTGCGATTGTTGGCCGGATTGGCGGCGTCGACCACGCCTTTGGAAACGTACTTATAGATATGTTCGCCGCGCTCGTCGTCCCCCATGTACACCACCAGGCGGCCATCTTTGGCCACGGTCACCGCCGCATTTTCATGCTTGAAGCGGCCCAGCGCGGTGTGCTTGATGGGCGTCGAAGTCGGATTCAGCGGATCGATCTCCACGATCCAGCCGTGGCGGTTGAATTCGTTGGGGTTCTTCGCCACGTCGAAGCGCTCGTCATAGTCCGGCCAGTTACGCTCCGGCTCGCTGACCTTCAGCGTATAGCGCTTCTGTTCCGGCGTGGTTGGGTAATCGGCCTGACGGGTGCCGAAGTAGGTATCGAAGTTTTCTTCGCAGGTCAGGTAAGTGCCCCACGGCGTCTTGCCGTTGGCGCAGTTGCCGAAGGTGCCCAGCACCTTGCGTCCGCTCGGATCGGCGGCGGTCTGCAGCAGCGGATGCCCGGCGGCCGGGCCGCTGAACTGCATGTCGGTGTTGGCGGTGATGCGGCGGTTATAGCGCGACGGGCGCTCCACTTCCCAACGCTGGCCGTCGCCGACGCGCTTTACCGCCACGATGGAAACACCGTGCGCCGCCTGGGATTTACGCACCTCTTCCAGGCTGGTGGCCTTGGTGCCGCCGTGGGCGAACAGGTATTGCTCGTTGACGTATTCGTTATTGATGGCCATCACGCCGTGGCGATCGTCGATCGGGAAGAAACTCATGCCGTCGTTATTGTCGCCGAACTGTTTTTCCTGATCGGCGGCGCTGTTGTTGCCCTGCGGATCGAAAGCCGGTGCGCCATCCACCAGCGGCTCCCCCCAGGAGATCAGCACCTCCGCACGGTAGCCCGGCGCGATGGTCACCTCGTCGGCGGTAGAGGCGGCGATGCCCTGAAAGCCCAGCAGTTTGTTCGGCGGCAGATCCTCGGCCAACGCCTCGGCGGAGACCGACCAGATGCCGCCGCCGAGAAAGCCGGCCAGGCCGACGGCGCCGGCGCTGCCGAGCAGCAGTTTGCGGCGAGTGGGATCGATCAGGCGGTCGGCGTCTAATTGCTCAATTTGCTTGGTCATAGCGTGGTTACCTTTTTAGTTATGGCGCCGCGGTCAAGATTCACCAGAGTTGCCGGGGCGCTCGGAGTTGGGCTTCATACTAATCAGGTAATGTGACGGAAAGGTTACGGACGACGGGCGCAAAAAGGCCGGGGGCGCAATTGCTTGCGCCCCCGGGGAGAGTTGGCTAACGCGCTGAAATCAGCGGCGCTGCAGGATCTCGAAGCAGTAGCTGTGCGAGTTCAGATCGTCAGCGTCGTGGAACTCGCTGAACGTGGTTTCCCACTCGTCCGGCTCGTAATCCGGGAAGTGGGTATCGCCGCCGACCTCGGCGTCGATGTGCGTCAGGTACAGGCGATCGGCGCGCGGCAGCAGCTGGGTATAGATGCGCCCACCGCCGATCACCATCACTTCTTCCACGTCGCCGGCGGCGGCCAGCGCTTCATCCATCGAGGTCACCCAGGTCACCCCGGCTTCGCTGCCCGGACGGCTGCTCAAAACGATATTGTGGCGGCCCGGCAGCGGGCGGCCGATGGACTCGAAGGTCTTGCGGCCCATAATAACCGGCTTATTCAACGTGTTGCGTTTAAACCACGCAAGGTCCGCCGGCAGGTGCCACGGCATGGCGTTTTCCATGCCAATAACGCGATCCGCCGCCAAGGCAGCGATCAGGCTGATAATCATTGTTTAACCCTGTGTAGGCAGCAAAATTGGTGACACTATACGTAAAGGCCTGAGTGCCGTCGATAGGCTAATCAAGCAAGATGAATATATAAGATAGCTCTTATCAGCATATCTAATAACCAACGTTCTCCCGCCGGGAAATTTCACACGCCGGGGCGTTTGCGGTACAGCCAAAGGCCCGGCAACGACAGGCCGATCGACAACGCGCCGACGATGAAACTGGCCTTGAGGAAGTTGGTGATCATGGTCTCCATCAAGGCTTCGCTGTAGCCCAAATGCGAGATCTCTACCACAGTTATCATCGCGGTATAGGCGGAAATGCCGGGGAACATCGGGATCACCGCCGCCACGGTGAACACCTTCGGGTGCGCCAGCAGCCAGCGCGACCAGTAGATACCGATGATACCGATCAGGATCGCCGCCAGCAGCGAGGCCCACTCGATGTTCATGCCGCCGTGCATCATCAGCATGCGCGAACCGCGCCCGATGGCCCCAAGCAACGCGCAATAACGCAGCGCGCGCAGCGGCACGTTGAACACCATGGCGAAGCCCAGCGCCGGCACCGCCGCCAGCAACATCTCCTGCAACAAAGCCCACAGCAGACTCATGACCACCCCCGCAGATCCCACAGCGACATCGCCATCACCACCCCGATGCAGGTCGCCAGCGTCAGCAGGCTGGCCATCGCCCAGCGCGCCAGCCCGGTGTTGACGTGCCCCTTGAACATATCGGCCACCGCGTTGATCAGCGGGAAGCCCGGCACCAGCAACAGCACGCTGGCGGCCATCGCCACGCTCGAGGTGTCCTTAAACGCCGGCAGGCGCAGCAGCAGCCCGGAGATCGACGTCGCGACAAACGCCGTCAGGCAAAAATTGATCAGCGGATTCATATGGCGGGCGGTGAGAATTTGGCGCACCAGCATCGCCGTGCCACTGGCGATAAAGGTCACCAGGAAGGCGTCAGCGCCACCACCGTTGAGCATGCTGAAGCACCCGCAGGACAACCCCACCATCAGCACCACCAGCCAGCGCGGGTAGCGCAACGGCCGGATCCTGTCAAAACGGCGCGCCACGTCGTGCGCATCCGCCAGGTGGTGCTCGGCGAGGATCACGATATGCTGCACTTCAGTCACCACCTGCATATTGATGCCGCGATCGACGTTCTTCCGGGTGGTGGTCAGACAGGCGCCGTGGCTGAGGGTGGTCAACACCACCGCATTGGCGGAGATCGAGCTTTCCACGCTGTCCATCCCCAGCGCCAGCCCCAGGCGGGTCGACAGCTGTTCCACCACCGTGCTCTCAGCGCCGTGCTGCAACAGCAGCAGCGCGCATTGAATGCACAGGCGGGTTATTTCACGCTGTTGCCGGTGCGGTTCCGGCATGTCTGTGGCGTTAGTCTGCTGCATAGGGCTCCGTCGCTGGCGGTAGATGAATAATTATCATAGAGCCTAACAATACCTCATTGGGTTGATGCGCATCAGAGGAAGCGGCGTTATTATCGCCAGAACTCTGTCTTTTGTGCGAGACGCCCCCATGCTTGAAACTTCGCTGTTCGTCGCCGGCATTGCCGCCCTCGGCATGCTCTCCCCCGGCCCGGATTTTTTCCTGGTGATCAAAAACGCCGCCCGCTATCCGCGGCTGGCCGCCATGATGACCGCCTTTGGCGTGATCTGCGGCGTCGCTACCCATATGTCCTACTGCGTCGCCGGGCTGGCGGTGGTGATCACCACCACGCCGTGGTTGTTCAACCTGCTGAAATACGCCGGGGCGGTGTATCTGGTGTGGATCGGCATCCAGGCGCTGCTGTCGCGCGGCAGCGGTAAGATGAACGTCAGCAATCTGCCGCAGCAGCAGGTCAGCCTGAAGAGCGCCTTTGCGCAAGGCTACCTGTGCAACCTGCTGAACCCGAAAGCCACCCTGTTCTTCCTGGCGGTATTCACCCAGGTGCTGCAGATCGATTCCGGCCTGGGCGACAAGCTGTGGTACGCGGGGATTATTCTCGGCCTGTCGGTCATCTGGTGGCCGCTGCTGGTGTTCCTGATCCAGAGCGGGCCGGTGCGTCGCGGGTTGGAAAAGACCCAGAAGATCGTCGACAAGCTGCTGGGCGGTATGCTGATCGCCTTGGGCATCAAGGTCGCACTGAGCTAAGCAAAAAAAGGGGCGCCGATCTGGCGCCCCTACTCTTATCCTTTGGCTTCCACCACTTCATCCTCCGGCGCCTTGCCGTCGATACTGCCGCGCCAGCCGGTCTGCTGCACCCGCGCCAGCCGATTCTGATCCTGCTCGATGGCCGCGCTGAGCATCTCCTTGGCCCGCTGCAGGCTGGCGATGCGGAACTCGGTGTCCTGATAATTCTCCAGCGTGTCTTCCAGCATCTTCAGGTTATAGCGGCGGAACGTATCCGCCTTCTCGCGCGCCTCATAGGCGTCCAGCCCCAGCAGCTCAAGCGTTTCACGGCCGATGCGCAGCGAGCTTTCAAAGGTTTCGCGCTCCGGTTTTTCCACCCCCAGCTGCCGCAGCTGATACCAGTGATCGACGTCGCGCGCTCGCGCCACCACCTTCAGATGCGGGAAGTGCTGCCTGGCCAGCTCGGTTAACGCCAGGCTGTCTTCCACGTCGTCGATGGCGTTGATCAGCACCTTGGCGTGGGCGGCGCCGGCGGCCTCCAGCAAATCGGCGCGCGTGGCGTCGCCGTAGAACACCTTGGTGTCGAATTTGCGCAGCGTCTCGATATGGTCCGGATCGTGATCCAGTACCACGGTGTGTACGCCGTTGGCCAACAGCAAGCGGCCGGCGATCTGACCGAAACGGCCGAAGCCGGCGATGATCACGCTGGCATTCTCGTCGTCGATAACGTCAGCCGGGCGCTCCTCTTTCGGCGCATTTTTCTCCAACTGCGCGGCGATCACCAGCAGCAGCGGCGTGGCCGCCATCGACAGCGCCACCGCCAGCGTCAGCGACTTGGCCCATTCGACCGGCAGGACGCCGGCCAGCTGCGCGGCGCTGAAGATCACGAAGGCGAATTCACTGCCCTGCCCCAGCAGAATGGCGAACAGGCCGCGCTGGCGCTTCGGCACGCCGAGCAGCGGCCCAATCAGCCACAGCAGCGCCGCCTTGATCAGCATAAAGCCCAGCAGCAGCGAGGCGATCAGCAGCGGGTGATGGAACAGCGTGCCGAAGTCGATCGACATGCCGACGCCGATAAAGAACAGCCCCAGCAGCAGCCCCTTGAACGGCTGAATATCGCTCTCCAGCGCGTGGCGGTATTCCGAGCTCGCCAGCAGCACCCCGGCGAGGAACGCCCCCATCGCCATCGACAGCCCGGCCATCTCCAGCAGGATGCCGAAACCGAACACCAGGAACAGCGCCACGGCGCTGAACACCTCGCGCATGCCCGAACGGGCGACGAAGTGCAGCAGCGGGCGGGTGACGTAGCGGCCGAGCAGTACCACTATCGTCAACGCGCCCACCACCTTGGCCGCCGACAGCACGAAAGCGCCCAGCGTGGTGGTGGCGCCGCTGCTTGCCAGCAGCGGGATCATCGCCACCAGCGGGATCGCCGCAATATCCTGGAACAGCAGCACCGCAAATGCGCTGCGGCCGATCGGCGACGGCGTCAGGTTGCGTTCGCTCATCGCCTGCATGGCGATGGCGGTGGATGAGAGCGCCAGCGTCAGGCCAATCAACAGCGCCACCTTCCAGTTGAGGCCCAGGAAGTAACAGAAGGCGCTCAGCGCCAGGCCGCAGCCCACCATCTGAATGCTGCCGCCGCCGAACACCGAGGCGCGCAGCGTCCACAGCCGCTTGGGATCCAGCTCCAGGCCGATGATAAACAGCATCAGCACCACGCCGATCTCGGCGAAGGTCAGGATCGACTCGGCATCCGACACTAGCTTCAGCCCCCAGGGGCCAATGATGCAGCCGGCAATCAGGTAGCCGAGCACCGAGCCCAGCCCCAGTCGCACCGCGATCGGCACAAACAGCGCGGCGGAGCCGAGGTAGATCAGCCCCTCGATCATCATGTGGTGGTTATCCATGGCTGGCCTCCCGTGTTTCCGCTTCGGCATGTTCCATCAGGTAGTCCACCAACCGCTGCCGATAGGCTTCGCCGGCGGCGAGCAGCGCCGGTTCGTTGCAGGTAAAGGTGTTATGCAGAGCGAAAAAAGGCTGCCAGTTCATGCCGCAGTAAATCGCCGTGGCCTGCAGCGGCTGCGCCAGCGCGGCGAAGTTGGGAAAGTCGCCCAGCTCGAAGTGGTGCTCGTCGCCGCCGCTGGTCACCGCCCACAGGCAGTCTTTACCCACCAGCGCGTTGCCGTCGTGGCCGTAGGCCCAGCCGTGCTCCAGCACTTTGTCGATCCACAGCTTCAACAGCGGCGGGAAGCTGTACCACTGCATCGGATGCTGCAGCACCACCAGGTCGGCGCGCTCCAGCGCCCGCTGCTCGGCGTTGATGTCGATATTGAAATCGGGGTACAGCTCATACAGCGAGCGCACCTCTACCTCGGGGAGATCCCTCACCGCCTGCAGCAGGCGCTGGTTGGCATGCGAATGCCGGGGATACGGGTGAGCATAAATTATCAGAATCATTGTTATCGTCGTTCCTTCGTTCCTTGCCAATACACCAAGCATATACCAATCACACAGGGTGACAGTTTGCCCACTGATTGATAGCGGAAATTTTTAACGCCAGCCGACAAATTCGCTGAATAAAAAAGGGCGCTGCATCTGCAGCGCCCCTGGCGTAGCGTTATCGCGCGGTTATTTGCCGATGCGCGCGTGCATTTCCTGCACCGACGTGACCTGTTCGGTCGGATCCGCTTTCAGCGCCATCGCGGTGGCGAAGCCGCCGTTCAGCGTGGTGTCGTAGTGCACCTTGTACTGCAGGGCGCTGCGGCGAATCAGCTTGGAGTCTTCAATCGCCTGACGGCCGGCCGTGGTGTTGACGATGTAGGTGTACTCGCCGTTCTTGATACGGTCCTGAATGTGCGGACGCCCTTCGTGCACCTTGTTGACCAGGCGCGGGTTGATGCCCGCTTCGCCCAGCACCACCGCGGTGCCGTGGGTAGCGTCCAGCTCGAAGCCCTGCTTCAGCAGGCTGGCGGCCAAATCGACCACGCGAGCCTTGTCGCCTTCACGCACCGACAGCAGCGCGCGGCCCTGCTTTTTCATGCCCGAGTTACTGCCCAGCATCGCTTTGGAGAAGGCTTCCGCGAAGGTGCGGCCCACGCCCATCACTTCCCCGGTAGAGCGCATTTCCGGCCCCAGAATCGGGTCGACGCCCGGGAATTTGTTGAATGGCAGCACCACTTCTTTCACCGAGTAGTACGGCGGGATAATTTCTTCGGTCACGCCCTGCTCAACCAGCGTTTTGCCCGCCATCACGCGCGCGGCCACTTTGGCCAGCGGCACGCCGGTCGCTTTGGACACGAACGGCACGGTACGCGCGGCGCGCGGGTTCACTTCAATCAGGTAGACTTCGTTGTCTTTCACCGCGAACTGCACGTTCATCAGGCCGCGTACCTGCAGCTCGAACGCCAGCTTTTCCACCTGACGACGCATTACGTCCTGAATTTCCTGGCTCAGGGTGTACGCCGGCAGCGAACACGCGGAGTCGCCGGAGTGCACGCCCGCCTGCTCGATGTGCTCCATGATGCCGCCAATCAGCACGCGCTCGCCGTCGCAGATGGCGTCGACGTCCACTTCCACCGCGTCGTCCAGGAAGCGGTCCAGCAACACCGGCGCATCGTTGGACACGCTGACCGCAGTCTGGAAGTAACGGCGCAGGTCGGTTTCGTCATAGACGATTTCCATCGCCCGGCCGCCCAGCACGTAGGAAGGGCGCACCACCAGCGGATAGCCGATGCCCGCCGCCTTCTCCACCGCCTGCTCGATGGCGGTGACGGTGGCGTTGGCCGGCTGCTTCAGGCCCAGACGGTTAACCGCCTGCTGGAAGCGCTCGCGGTCTTCGGCACGGTCAATGGCGTCCGGGCTGGTGCCGATGATCGGCACGCCCGCAGCTTCCAGCTCGCGCGCCAGCTTCAGCGGGGTCTGGCCGCCGTACTGCACGATCACGCCCTTCGGCTTCTCGATGCGCACGATTTCCAGCACGTCTTCCAGCGTCACCGGCTCGAAGTACAGGCGGTCGGAGGTGTCGTAGTCGGTGGAGACGGTTTCCGGGTTACAGTTGACCATGATGGTCTCGTAGCCGTCTTCGCGCAGCGCCAGCGAGGCGTGCACGCAGCAGTAGTCGAACTCGATGCCCTGGCCGATACGGTTCGGCCCGCCGCCCAGCACCATCACTTTCGGCCGGTCGTTGGTCGGGTTGGACTCGCACTCTTCTTCATAGGTGGAGTACATGTAGGCGGTGTCGGTGGCGAATTCCGCCGCGCAGGTATCCACGCGCTTGTACACCGGATGCAGGCCGTGGCTGTGGCGCAGCTTGCGAATTTCGCTCTCGGCGACGCCGGCCAGCTTGGCCAGACGCGCATCGGCGAAGCCCTTGCGTTTCAGGGTGCGCAGGAACGCTTTGTTCAGGCCGTTGATGCCCGCGTCGGCCACCTGCTCTTCCAGGCGCACCAGCTCTTCAATCTGCACCAGGAACCAGCGGTCGACGTTGGTCAGGTTGAAGACGCCGTCAACCGACAAACCGGCGCGGAAGGCGTCGGCGATGTACCAGATGCGGTCAGAGCCGGCGTCTTTCAGCTCGCGGCGGATCTTGGTCAGCGCTTCCGGATCGTCCAGGCTGACTTTCGGGTCGAAGCCGGTAGCGCCCACTTCCAGGCCGCGCAGCGCTTTTTGCAGCGACTCCTGCTGGGTGCGGCCGATGGCCATCACTTCGCCGACCGACTTCATCTGGGTGGTCAGGCGATCGTTGGCGCCGGCGAACTTCTCGAAGTTGAAGCGCGGGATCTTGGTCACGACGTAGTCGATGGACGGTTCGAACGATGCCGGGGTGCGGCCGCCGGTGATGTCGTTCATCAGCTCATCGAGGGTGTAGCCCACCGCCAGCTTGGCGGCGATCTTGGCGATAGGGAAGCCGGTGGCTTTCGACGCCAGCGCCGAAGAGCGCGACACGCGCGGGTTCATTTCGATAACGATCAGGCGGCCGGTTTTCGGGTTGACCGAGAACTGCACGTTGGAGCCGCCGGTTTCGACGCCGATCTCACGCAGCACCGCCATCGAGGCGTTGCGCATGATTTGGTATTCCTTGTCGGTCAGGGTCTGGGCCGGTGCGACGGTGATCGAGTCGCCGGTGTGGATGCCCATCGCGTCGAAGTTTTCGATGGAGCAGACGATGATACAGTTGTCGTTCTTATCACGCACCACCTCCATCTCGTACTCTTTCCAACCGATCAACGATTCATCGATCAGCAGCTCGTTGGTCGGCGACAGGTCCAGACCGCGTTCGCAGATCTCTTCGAACTCTTCGCGGTTGTAGGCGATGCCGCCACCGGTGCCGCCCATGGTAAAGGAAGGGCGGATGATGCACGGGAAGCCGACGTCAGCGGCTACCGCCAGCGCTTCTTCCATGGTGTGCGCAATGCCGGAACGCGCGGTGTCCAGACCGATTTTCTTCATCGCCACGTCGAAACGGCGACGGTCTTCGGCCTTGTCGATCGCATCGGCGGTCGCGCCGATCATGGTAACGCCGAACTCGGCCAGCACGCCCTGACGCTCCAGCTCCAGCGCGCAGTTCAGCGCCGTCTGGCCGCCCATGGTCGGCAGCACCGCATCCGGGCGCTCTTTTTCGATGATCTTGCGCACCACTTCCCAGTGGATCGGCTCGATGTAGGTCGCGTCGGCCATTTCCGGGTCGGTCATGATGGTCGCCGGGTTGGAGTTGACCAGAATGACGCGGTAACCCTCTTCGCGCAGCGCTTTGCACGCCTGGGCACCCGAGTAGTCGAACTCACACGCCTGGCCGATAACGATCGGGCCAGCGCCGAGGATCAGGATGCTTTTTATGTCTGTACGTTTTGGCATTTTTTACTGCTCCTGATTATTTGGCGTTAGAACGGTAAGTCTCAATCAGTTCGATAAAGTGATCGAACAACGGCGCGGCATCATGCGGGCCTGGGCTGGCTTCCGGGTGCCCCTGGAAGCTGAACGCCGCTTTGTCGGTGCGGTGAATGCCCTGCACCGTGTGGTCGAACAGCGATTTGTGCGTGACGCGCAGGTTCGCCGGCAGGTTGTTTTCATCGACGGCGAAGCCGTGGTTCTGCGCGGTGATCATCACGGTGTTGTTGTCCAGATCCTTCACCGGGTGGTTGCCGCCGTGGTGGCCGAGCTTCATCTTCATGGTTTTCGCCCCGCTGGCCAGCGCCAGCAGCTGGTGACCCAGGCAGATGCCGAACACCGGAATGTCGGTTTCCAGGAACTGTTTGATGGCGGCGATGGCGTAGTCGCATGGCTCCGGGTCGCCCGGGCCGTTGGACAGGAAGATGCCGTCCGGATTCATTTTCAGCACCTCGTCGGCCGGGGTCTGCGCCGGCACCACGGTCAGGCGGCAGCCGCGATCCACCAGCATGCGCAGGATGTTGCGCTTGGCGCCGTAGTCGTAAGCCACTACGTGGAACGGCAGCTCCGCGGCGGTCTTGGCTTCAGGCAGGTCGCCTTCAAGCGTCCAGCTGCCTTGCTGCCAGCTGTAGGCCTCTTGGGTGGTGACCTCTTTCGCCAGATCCATGCCCTTCAACCCCGGGAAACCTTGCGCCTTGGCCAGGGCCAGCGCGGCGTCCGGCGAGTCCGCGGCGATGATGCAGCCGTTCTGGGCGCCCTTCTCGCGCAGCAGGCGGGTTAATTTACGGGTATCGATATCGGCGATTGCCACGATGTTGTGACGCTTGAGGTAGTCGGACAGGCTTTCTTCGTTGCGGTAGTTGCTGGCGATCAGCGGGAGGTCACGAATGACGAGGCCTTGGGCGTGTACTGCGGAGGATTCTTCGTCGGAAGCATTAGTGCCGACATTGCCGATATGAGGATAAGTAAGAGTAACGATCTGGCGGGAATAGGAAGGATCAGTGAGGATTTCTTGATAACCGGTCATCGACGTATTGAAGACCACTTCCCCCACTGCCGTTCCCTCTGCCCCGATGGCCCGACCGTGGAATTGGGTTCCGTCTTCCAGAACCAATAGCGCTGACTTTATCAAAACATCCTCCGAGGAATAATCAATCACAATATTTGCATATTAATTCAGATATCGCGATCTAAATCAATGCAAAAACCGTCCGCGAGGCCAATTTTTGGCAAATTGGGCGCATTTTAATGATGAGTGCCAGGCTTGTCTACCCAAACTGCCGTTTTTTGTTTTATTTTTGCAGTTCTCACCGCTCATGCGGCTTGAGCGGCGATAAAAACACAGAAAACCGGGGCTGGAAAACGGTTGCGAGGCTGAATGACGAAAAATGGTGCCAGAATGGGCTCCAAAAGACGCTGAAATAAGATCTGGTGGATAAAAACGGGATGATTAGCAAGGTAAACATCAATAAATAACAATCAATGAAATAAAAACACACCAACGCTTCTTTTTTCATGTTAAAAAAAAGGACAATAAAATTATTGTCCGATTATCATAGCATTATGATCAATACAACCACATCACGATGGTATGCAAATTAATTATAATTGGTCCAGATTCAGCACATCACGCATATCAAACAGACCTTTATCCCGGTTATGCAACCAGGCAGCCGCACGCACCGCGCCGCTGGCAAAAGTCATCCGGCTGGAGGCCTTATGGGTAATTTCCACCCGTTCACCGATGTCGGCGAACATCGCGGTGTGCTCGCCGACGATATCGCCGGCGCGAATGGTGGCAAAGCCGATGCTTTTCGGATCGCGTTCGCCGGTATGGCCTTCGCGCGCATAGACCGCGCAGCTTTTCAGGTCGCGCCCCAGCGCGCCGGCGATCGCTTCGCCCATGGCCAGCGCCGTGCCCGACGGCGCATCCACTTTGTGGCGGTGGTGCGCCTCAACGATTTCGATATCGGTATAGTCGCCCATCACCTGCGCGGCCTTCTCCAGCAGTTTCAACACCAGGTTGACGCCGACGCTGAAGTTGGCGGCGAACACGATGCCGATATGCTGCGCCGCATCGCGGATCGCCTGTTTGCCGGCGTCATCGAAGCCGGTAGTGCCAATCACCATCGCCTTGTGGTGCGCCACGCAAAAATCCAGGTAACCCCGGGTGCTTTCCGGGCGGGTGAAGTCGATCAAAATATCGAACTCGTTCGCCACCTTCTCCAGACTGTCGCTCACCTTGACGCCCAGCGCGCCGATGCCCGCCAGTTCGCCGGCGTCGACGCCGACCAGGCTGGAGCCCGGGCGCGACAGCGCCGCCCCCAACACCACGCCTTCCGCCTGCTGCACCGCCTGGATCAATTGACGGCCCATCCGGCCGCCGGCGCCCGCAATCGCAATGCGGATTTGTGAATCACTCATGCTTGCTCTCTTCTTGATTTGACGCCTATCCCATTAGGCTATCGATTCAGGGTAACCGCCCCGCTTCAGCGTCGCCAGAGGATTCATTTCATAATTAGAAAATTATGATATTCCTCCGTTCTCATCAGCGGCGCTGTCGTGAGATTAACATTCAACCGATTTGGCGGCCTGCGACGATTGTACATAATCATGCAGTTTCCATGGCAAAAAAATGCAGAAAAAAGGCGCCGAAAACGGCGCCAGAGGAAGGAAGAACGGCAAGGTCAGGCGGTAATGGCGGCCACTTCGTTGGCGATCGCCGTCAGCGCGTCGTGGCGGGCATAGTCCTCACGCACCAGCGCCGCGCGTTGCCGATAGATCGGCTGTTGCAGAATGCGCGTCGCCGCCGCCAGGATCTGTTCGGCGGTCGGCGTGCTGGTGTGCAGGCTGATGCCGCAGCCGGCGGCCACCACGCGCGCGGCCGCCTCCAGCTTGTCCTCGCCGGTGCCGGCGACGATCAGCGGCACGCCGCTGTCCAGCGCATAGTTGATCGAGCCGTAACCGCCGTTGGTGATCAGCAGCGCCGTCTCCGGCAGCCAGCGTTCGAAGGAGATGAACTCCCGCACTCTGGCATTGCCCGGCAGTGCCTCCATCAGCCCTTCCGTCGCCCGTCCGCCGGTCGTGGCCAGCACTCGCACCGGCAAATGCGCCAGCGCTTGCAGCGTCGGTACGATCAGCTGATGCAGATCGACATTGGCCAGCGTGCCCTGTGTCACAATCACCAACGGCCGACGGTCATCCGTCTCCCACAGCGTCTCTTCCGCCGCCGGCTGGCCGCCGCTGCGCAGCGGGCCGACGAAGCGCACGCCGCTCGGCAGATCGTCACGCTCATATTCCAGTGCCGTGGTAGCCAGCTGCAGGAAACGCTCGCAGCCGCCGATCAGCGCGTCGGTGAATGGGCGATCCAGCGCCCGCCCGCCCGCCTGCACCAGCGCGGTATCGAAGCTCTGCTGTACTTCATCGAGCAGCACGCGCGTTTCTTCATCCACCAGCTGCTCACGGGTCAACGCCTGTGGCAGCAGCGCCGGCGGGATACGCGGGCCATAAAAAATAGCATCGCGCGAAGAATACGACAGCGGCGTAACGCCGATACCGAAGACCGGCGGCCGCTCGGCGGACTGCAGCAGCGGCAGCACGCCGTAGAAGCAGTTCTCCACCATCAGCAGATCGGTCTTTTCGGCGGCGATCGCCGCCCGCAGCTGCCGATCCAGCAGCGGGATCGGTGCGGCGAAGAAATCCTTCAGCGCCAGCGCCATCTGCGCATTGCCCGGCGGCAGCGCGGCGCGCGCCGGAAAGTGCTCTTCCAGGTGGCGATAGTCGAAATCTACCTGCGCGTCGAACGGCACGAAGTTCGCGCCCGCCGCCTCGGCGCGTTCGCGAAACAGCGCGCCGGTCATCACCCGCACCTGATGCCCTTGGGCAATCAGGTGGCGAGCGATGGCTAACATCGGGTAAACGTGCCCCGGAGTGGCGACCGCCGCCATCAGTATCCTTGCCATAATGCTCCTTTACGCTTCTGCGTTGGCCGGCTTCAGCGCCAGATTGGCGCACACCGGGTTGCTCTGAATATGCACGCGCTGCAAATGACGCGCGGAACGGGCGGTAAAGCCCTCACGGCCGTGCAGCAGCGAGAAGTTGTCCGCCACCACCACGTCACCCTGTTGCCATTGGTGAGCATAATAGTGACGCGGATCGTACAGGTGCTGCTGCAGGGTGTGGTGGAACTGTTCCTGCTGCTGTTCCGGCACGCCGTGATATTCCAGCGCATGCTGGTTGAGGAATTTTTTCCCCTCCGTCGGCGGTTCATTGTAGCGCATGATTAACCCCCTGCCGTTCGGGTGCTGCACCACCAGCGGCGAACAGACTTCACCGCCGTAATGCACCACCTGCTTGATGCGGTAGGTGATCGAGACCGACAGCCACTGATCCAGCAGCGCTTCGTCCGCATTGGCCAACAGCCGTGTGGTATCGACGAAGGTGGTGCATCCGCCTTCGTCCTGAGAGGGTGCCGCCACGCAGTGGAACAGCTGGAACTCGGGGATGGTCGGCTTATACATGCCATCCCAATGCAGCGGGACGTAGCTGCTGTCGAAGATATGATCCTTGGCGTCCGGATGTTCCTTCACGTCCAGCACCGCACCGAACGGCCACATCATGATTTCGCCCCACTGTTCGGCATAGCGAGTCAGGACTTCCGCCTCGCTGAAACCGGAGTCGAATCCGCGCAGCACCAGCAAGTGGTGTTCCTGTGCCAGCGCTCGCAGCGCCGCCACCGGTAGCTCGCCGATCTTTTGCCCCGGATGCTGCGGCGTCAGGATCGCGCCGAACGGGGTATTCGGTTGGATATGGCAATTAAGCGGTTGGTTGTTCATCGGTGATTCTCCTTGCATCGAATGTGCTGCTCACACGGCAACGTGCCGTCAAAAACGCGCCCGCCAGGATTTCGGGCGCAAAAGCCTGCGGCGGCCTCAGGCCATCTGTGGCTGCTCGATCAGGTAATGGCTCGGCGTGCCGCGGATCTCCACCAGTTCGCCGTCCAGGCTCTGCGCGTCTTTACGCTTCATCAGCACGAACTGGCCGTTCACGTTCGCCGCCACGCCGTGCCACGGTGTCAGCCAGTCGTCTTTGGTCGGCATCATGTGGATGCCCATTTTCAGGCTATCGACCGGCTGCGGGTGAATCGACAGGCGGATCGCCGCCGGGAAATGTTGCGCCAGCAGGTTGCCCCAGGCCCAGCTGCGTTGGATCACGCCGCAGGCGCGCTGCTTGGCGTCCTTCTGCAGCGCGGCGTTGGAACCGCTGTAGCCCGGCAGCTGGCTGTCTTCATACAGGAAACGCGTGATGGCGCGGTACAGCAAGAGGCCCTGTTCGTCCTGCATCAGCTGTTGCTTGATCGCCTCTTCCGACTCGGCGTAGCCGTCCACCAACAGCCGGCGCAGCAGATCGTAATCGTCGGTATGCTCCGCCAGGCCTTTGACGTCGCCGAGGTTGAACACGCTCAGGTGCGTCGCACCCACTTCATGCAGCAGGCCTTCAATCTCGCGCTGATAGTGGTTGATCGCTTCGTCGCTGACGCGGATCAGATCGCCGAACACGTGGCCGTCGGAGCAGATAACGATATGCGCACCCGGCGGGTAATAGAGTTGAATACGCTGGCACAGCGAGTTGAGGAAGATCAGCGACAGCCGCTCCGCCATGTCCGGCACCGCGCCGATCACCTTGTTGGTGTTGGGCGACTTGGTCGGAAAGGCCGGCAGCACGAATTCGATGCGCTGCTCGTTTTCAATGAATGCCCGAATGCGTGGCAATTGCACCTGAGTGACCCGTTGTTCTTCTTCGGCAATTGAGGTGTCGCCACCGGGGAAACGGCGGCGGTATTGCAATAATTCACGTAGGATTTTTAACGCTATTTCATCTTTCTGAACGCTGTCCACAATGTGCTCCTGTTGCGATGCGGCGCGGGTGTATTATTGAAAAGCGCAATAAGATTTATCAAAAAGAGAAAAAACCTCTGCGAGATAATAATTAGCCCGGCGTTTATATGCTTCAGGCAATATAGAAGAGATGGTGCTATATTATTAGCCCGTATAATTCACAATCTTGGTTAAGTTGTGCTTAACAAACTATGAGCAATATTTTAAAACGCATGGCCATTTTCTCAAAAGTGGTCGATTGCGGCGCATTCAGCATGGCGGCAAAAGAATTGGGCATGACGACCTCGGCCGTCAGCCAACATATTCGCCAGTTGGAGGAACATCTGGGCATTCAATTACTGTTGCGGTCGACGCGTTCATTGAGTCTGACCGAAGCCGGATTGTGCTTTTATGAAGATTGCCTGCTGATGATCCACGCCGCCGAACGCGGCCAACAACGGATCGCCGCGCTGCGTGGCGAACTGGTGGGTGAACTACGCGTCGCCACCTCGACCGAATTCGCCACCCACTATCTGGTGCCGGCGCTGCAGAGCTTCCTCGACGAGCACCCGCGGCTCACGCTGCGGCTGGAAATCCACGATGAGAAGATAGACCTCATCACGCAACGCATCGATCTGGCGATACGCGGCGGCGTGCTGGCCGACTCCAGCTACGTTTCCACCCGGCTGGCGCGCTGCCGCGAAGTGCTGTGCGCCTCGCCGGCCTACCTGGCGCACCACGGCGTGCCGGATTCGCCGCAGGCGCTGACGCATCACCACTGGGTGACCTTTACACCGCTCGGCAACCCGCAGTTTGTTCGTCTGATCCATCGCGACGGCGGTGAACACCGCATGCGCATGACCGGGCGCTTGTTCACCAACAGCGGTATGGCGATGAAGGAGTTGGCGCTGACCGGCAAGGGTATCATTCGCAATTTCTTCGCCAACGTTGAGCGTGAGTTGCTCAGCGGCGAGCTGATTGAAATATTGCCCGACTGGCGATTACCGGAAATAAATTGCTATGCCATTATGCCGCGTCGGGAGATTCAGCCATTAAAAGTCCGACGATTGCTGGAGCATATGAAGCTCTATTTAAAGGAGAAAGGATTAAACGCCTTAGAACATATTCGGCAGGAATAAAATAAGAAACATCTGCAACACCCATTATTGTAATTATTGTAATCACCTTGCCAACGCCAGGCCTTATTTAGATTGCAGACTAATGATACCTTGATTAATGACTTTTCGTCAGCTTATATAATTAATGACACCGACGCTATTTCAAATACTCAGAATAAATTTGACTTTAGTTAGCAGAAAATTTGAATATGCGCAGCGTTTTATTTTCAATGCCATGCAAATGCCAAAAAAAACGGGAAGCCTGGGCTCCCCGTTGTCATCCGCCGGCGCCTGTCAGTCTATCTGACGAACGTCCACGCGCAGCTCTTTCGGCACTTCGAACACGATGTTCTCTTCACGCCCGCTGATTTCATGCACGTCCATACCGCCCAGCGCTTTCAGGCGAGAGATCACCTCCTGCACCAGCACGTCCGGCGCTGAGGCACCGGCGGTAACGCCGATATGGCGCGCCCCGCTCAGCCAGCTCTCCTGAATATCCGCCGCCGAATCGATAAGATAAGCCGGTTTGCCGACGCGCTGCGCCAGTTCAGCCAGTCGGTTGGAGTTGGAGGAGTTTTTTGACCCCACCACCAGCACCACGTCCGCATCGCCGGCCAGGTTACGCACCGCTTCCTGACGGTTGGTGGTGGCGTAGCAAATGTCATCCTTGCGCGGGCCGATAATGCTCGGGAAACGCTGGCGCAGGGCGTCGATCACGTCCGAGGTATCATCTACCGACAGCGTGGTCTGCGTCATGAAGCACAGGTTGCTTTCATCTTTCACCTGCAGCTTCCACACGTCTTCCGGCGACTCGACCAGGTACATGCCGCCCTGCGGGTTGCTGTACTGGCCCATGGTGCCTTCCACTTCCGGGTGCCCGGCGTGGCCAATCAGAATCGCTTCGGTGCCGCGGCGGCTGGCGCGCGCCACTTCCATATGCACCTTGGTCACCAGCGGGCAAGTGGCGTCGAACAGCATGGTCAGATCGCGCGCCTTGGCTTCGGCGCGCACCGCCTGAGAAACGCCGTGCGCCGAGAAGATCAGGATAGAGCCGTCCGGCACTTCCGCGATCTCTTCGATAAACACCGCGCCGCGCTCACGCAGGCTGTCGACCACGTAGCGGTTGTGCACCACTTCATGCCGCACGTAGATCGGTGCGCCATACAGTTCCAGCGCGCGTTCCACGATGCTGATCGCACGATCAACCCCGGCGCAGAAGCCGCGCGGGTTAGCCAGCAATATTTGCATGCATCTCCTCCTGCTGCGGATCGATCTCCAGCACTTCGATATCGAAGGTCACCGGATGGCCCGCCAGCGGATGGTTGAAATCGACGGTGATCGAATCTTCCGCCACCGCGCGCACCACGCCCGGCATTTCACTGCCGTCGATGGCGGTAAACAGCATGATGGTGCCCACGTCCGGCACGCCGGTTTCCGCGAAGTCGCGGCGCGAGAAGAACTGGACCAGATCCGGGTTCTCCGCGCCGAACGCCGCTTCCGGCTGCAGGGTAAAGGCGCATTTGTCGCCCGCGCGCAGGCCAAGCAGCTGCGCTTCCAGCGGTGCCGACAGGCTGCCGTCACCCAGGCGGAACAGCGCCGGCTTGCCGCTGCTGCGGGTGGATTCGGCGGTCGAACCGTCTTCCAGTTTCAGCGTAAAGTGAACCAGCACCGCGCTGTCACTGATAACCTGAGCCGTCATATTACTCACCTTTACTCTTTGCGTCTTTGTTCGCCGGCGACAGGAAACCTTCCAGCACGATCATCGCCGCGCCCACGCAGATGAAGCTGTCCGCCAGATTGAAGGTCGGGTAGTGCCAGTCACCGACGTAGAAGTCGATGAAATCGACCACGAAACCGTGCCACAGGCGATCGAACAGATTGCCCAACGCCCCGCCGATAATAAAGGCGTAGGCGATGTTGTTCAGCTTCTGCTGCGCGGTGCTGCGGTACATCATCACCAGCAGCACCGCAACGATGGCGATGGCGATGCCGGCGAAGAACCAGCGCTGCCAGCCGCCATGGTCGGCCAGGAAGCTGAACGCAGCGCCGTAGTTGCGCGCGTAAAACAGGTTGAACGACGGGATCAACGGCTGGGACTGGCCCAGCGTAAAGTTAGCGAGGATCCACTGCTTGCTGCCAAAATCCAGCGCCAGCACCGCCACCACAACCCACAGCCAACGCAGGCCGGTCGAACAAATTGATTTACTCATCAGGCGCGAGTTCTCAGGCAAAGTTACGCTTCTCGCCGTCACCGGCGACGTTGCTCACACAGCGGCCGCAGATGTCTGCGTGTTCCGCCACCAGGCCGATATCGGTGGTGTAATGCCAGCAGCGCGGGCACTTCTCACCCGGTGCCGTGCTGAAGGCGATCTTCAGCCCTTTCAGCAGCTCGGAAGCCTGCGCGTCGGCCGGCGCATCCGCCAATGGCGCAACGCTTGCCGCAGAGGTCAGCAGCACGAAGCGCAGCTCATCCTGCAGGCTGTTCAGGCGCGCCGCCAGCTCGCTGTCGGCATACAGCGTTACCGCCGCTTCCAGCGAACCGCCGAGGCGTTTGTCGGCACGCGCCTGCTCCAGCACCTTGTTCACTTCGCCGCGCACTTTCAGCAGTTCGGCCCAGAAAGCGTCGTTCATCGGCTCGCCTTCCGCCAGCCCGAACAGGCCGTCGTACCACTCTTCGGTAAACACGTACTGCGCGCGTTTGCCCGGCATGAAGCCCCAGATCTCGTCCGCAGTGAACGACATGATCGGCGCCATCCAGCGCACCAGCGCTTCCACGATGTGATACAGCGCGGTCTGGCAGCTGCGGCGGGCGACACTGTCGCTCTTCGCGGTGTACTGACGATCCTTGATGATATCCAGATAGAAGGAGCCCATCTCGACCGAGCAGAACTGCATCAGACGCTGCACCACTTCGTGGAAATCGTAGTTGGCGTAAGCCTGTTCGATATCCTGCTGCGCCGCCAGCGCACGGCCGACCGCCCAACGATCCAGCACCACCATGTCTTCCGGCGCCACGCAATCGGTGCTCGGCTCGAACCCGTTCAGGTTGGCCAGCAGGAAGCGCGCAGTGTTGCGGATGCGGCGATAAGAATCAGCGGAGCGCTTGAGGATCTCGTCGGAGACCGCGATTTCGCCGGTGTAATCGGTCGATGCCACCCACAGACGCAGAATGTCGCCGCCCAGCTTGTTCATCACGTCCTGCGGGCTGACGGTGTTACCGATCGACTTGGACATCTTGCGGCCCTGGCCGTCGACGGTGAAGCCGTGGGTCAGCACTTCTTTATAAGGCGCCTTGCCTTTCATCGCGGTGGAGATCATCAGCGATGACATGAACCAGCCGCGGTGTTGGTCGGAGCCTTCCAGATACATGTCGGCGCTGTGTCCCTGGAACTCAGGGCGCACGTCGACCACCGAAGCGTGGGTGGAACCGGAGTCGAACCACACGTCCAGCGTATCCGGCACTTTCACGTAGTCGGCAGCTTCCGCGCCGAGGATATCGGCCGCGTCCAGATCCCACCAGGCCTGAATGCCGTCTTGCTCGACGCGCTTGGCCACTTCTTCCATCAGCTCAACGGTGCGCGGGTGCAGCTGCTCGGTTTCTTTGTGCACGAACAGCGACATCGGCACGCCCCAGGTGCGCTGACGCGAGATGCACCAGTCCGGGCGGTTGGCCACCATCATTTCGATACGCGCCTGGCCCCAATCCGGGATCCACTGCACGCCTTTGATCTCTTCCAGCGACTGCTGACGTAGGCCTTTCTGATCCATGCTGACGAACCATTGCGGCGTGGCGCGGAAGATGATCGGCGTCTTGTGGCGCCAGCAGCACGGATAGCTGTGCAGGAACTTCTCGACGTGCAGCAGCGCGCCTTTCTCACGCAGCAGGTCGACGATCAGATCGTTGGCCTTGAAGACGAACTTGCCGTCCAGCAGCGGGTGAGTGCCGGTCAGGTAGCAGCCGTTCGGCCCTACCGGGTTGGCGATCTCCAGACCGTATTTTTGGCTGATGACGAAGTCATCCGGGCCATGACCGCCTGCGGTGTGCACCGCACCGGTACCGGCGTCCAGCGTCACGTGCTCGCCGAGGATCGCCGGCACGTCGAAGTCCATGAACGGGTGATTGAAGCGCAGCAGCTCCAGATCGGCGCCTTTGCAGCTGCCCAGCACCGTCCACTCGGTGATGCCGGCGCGTTTCATCACGCTTTCCACCAGCTCGGCCGCCAGGATCAGGCACTGGCCGTCAACCTGCACCAGCTGATAGGTGAAGTCCGGGTGCAGCGAGATCGCGCGGTTGGCCGGCAGGGTCCACGGGGTGGTGGTCCAGATAACCAGGGAGATAGTCCCGTTGAAGTGGCTCACGCCAAACTTGGCCGCCACGGCAGCCGCGTCGGCCGCATGGAAGGTCACGTCGATCGACGGCGAAGTCTTGTCGTAGTACTCCACTTCCGCTTCCGCCAGCGACGATCCGCAGTCGGTGCACCAGTGAACCGGCTTGGCGCCTTTCAGCAGGTGGCCGTTGCTGATGATCTTGCCCAGCGCGCGGATGATGTTGGCTTCGGTTTTGAAGTCCATGGTCAGGTATGGGCGATCCCAGTCGCCCAGCACGCCCAGGCGGATGAAGTCCTTCTTCTGGCCTTCAACCTGCTCGGCCGCGTACTCGCGGCACTTCTGACGGAATTCGGCCGCCGTCAGCTTCTCGCCCGGTTTGCCGTACAGCTGTTCAACCTTCAGTTCGATAGGCAGGCCGTGGCAGTCCCAACCCGGCACATAAGGCGAGTCGAAGCCGGCCATCCCTTTCGACTTGATGATAATGTCTTTGAGAATCTTGTTAACCGAGTGACCAATGTGAATGCTGCCGTTCGCATACGGAGGGCCGTCATGCAAAATGAAGGTTTTTTTGCCCTTTTTGGCAGTACGAATAATCCCGTACAGATCCTGTTCATACCAACGTTGCAGCATGCCAGGTTCGCGCTTGGCGAGGTCGCCGCGCATCGGGAACCCTGTTTCCGGCAAGTTCAGGGTATTCTTGTAGTCACTCATTAGATTCTCGGTTCCGTTTTCGGCTATAGAGATTAAACCGGTGTCTGTAGCCCGAAGAACTTCCGGGCCGTCACCACATCATTGGCGATTTGCTGCTTCAGGGCATCGAGCGAAGCAAACCGTTGTTCATTGCGCAATTTTGCGCGGAGCACCACCTCAATATGGCGCCCGTAAAGATCCATTGTGACATCCAGCAGATGCACTTCCAGCTGCTGGCGCACGCCGGCGACGGTCGGGCGCGTACCGATATTGGCCACGCCCGGCAGCGGCTGCGGCCCCAGGCCGTACACTTCTACCGCATACACCCCTTTCACCGGCGCCACCAGGCGCTTGAGCGGCAGGTTGGCGGTCGGGAAGCCGATGGTGCGGCCAAGCTCGTCGCCGTGCACCACGCGCCCGGAAATGCTGTACGGGTGGCCCAGCAGTGTCTCCGCCAGCGGCAGATCGTCCTCGCTCAGCGCGGTGCGGATCGCGGTGCTGCTGATGCGCCGCTCGCCTTCGCGGAAGGTCGGGGTGCTGACCACCTCGAAGCCGTACTCTTTTCCGGCCTGCTGCAATAGCGGAAAATCGCCCTGACGCCCGGCGCCAAAGCGAAAATCATCCCCCACCATCAGGAATTTGACGCCCAGTTTTTCCACCAGCAGCTCGGCGACGAACGCCTGCGCGGTGTTGGCGGCAAAACGCGGATCGAACTTGACGCACAGCAGGTAATCGACGCCCGCCTGCGCCAGGTAGTTGGCCTTGTCGCGCAGGCGCGTCAAACGGGCCGGCGCTTTGTCTGCGGCGAACATCTCCAGCGGCTGCGGCTCAAAGATCATGACCATTACCGGCAGCCCGAGGCGTTGCCCTTGTTGCTTCAACTGCTCCAGCAGCGCCTGATGACCGCGGTGTACGCCGTCAAAGTTGCCGATGGTGAGCACGCAACCATGGTGGCGCGCCCGGATATTGTGAATGCCGCGAATTAGCTCCATAGCTGGCTCAAAACAGTGGAAATCGGCGGATTATACCTTGTACAGCCGGTAAGGTTAACCCGCGATTGGTGCCTTTATGTAATAGACATACCATACCGGAGATAATCTGCGCGTGAAACGGCTTCGCCGCAGTTTATCCGGCGCCGCCGGGCCGATTCTCGACCGCGGCCAACGGCTTGCGTCCGCCGCGGCAAAACATTGGCGAATTTTCTCGCGAAACACTGTATTCCCAAGAGCGAAGCTGGTAAAATCCTGCGCCATCACAACGTAGCGAGTGCCGCCTGTACAAACGGCGCTTATTTGCACAAATCCATTGACAAACGAAGGCTAAAAGGGCATATTCCTCGGCCTTTGAATTGTCCTCAATAGAATATATTTGGGAGTTGGACCTTGGCTAATATCAAATCAGCTAAGAAACGCGCCGTACAGTCTGAGAAACGCCGCAAGCATAACGCTAGCCGTCGCTCAATGGTGCGTACCTTCATCAAGAAGGTAGACGCAGCTATCGCAGCTGGCGACAAAGAAGCAGCACAAACTGCATTCCTGGTAATGCAGCCACTGGTGGACCGTCAGGCAGCTAAAGGCCTGATCCACAAAAACAAAGCAGCGCGTCATAAGTCAAACCTGACTGCACGCATCAACGCAATGCAATAAGCATTTCGTTATCTGCTTGATAAAAAAACCGGCTCAGGCCGGTTTTTTTACGCCCTGCGTTCAGTGAACCGCTAGCAGGAAAACAGCGCCGAGAAGTCTTTGTTGCACACGCGCTGCACCGCCGGATGCTGGATCATGCGCTCGGCGAAGATGATGTAATACTCCTCCTGCACGCTGTCGATGCGCCCAATCTCCACCACGTTGTCATCGTTATAGGTATCCTGCGCATACAGCGTCGGCGCCACGAAAATCGCATTGTGATACATGCCGAAGGCCTTCATCAGCGCCGCATCGTCGAACTCGCCCAGGATCTCCACCTGAATGCCCTGCGTATTGAACCAGTTGAGCAGCTTGCGCCCCAGCATCGAGCGGCGGCCGGGGATCAGCAGCTTGCGCTGCTCCAGGCAGGCCGGGAACGGCAGCTCCGGCGCCGGCTGGCGGCAGAAGAAGCTGATGCCGCACTCGCCCAGCTTCAGCGAGAACAGCCCTTCCTGCTGGCTGGAGTCCACCGGGCAATCCGACAGGATCATATCCAGCTTGTGCTGGCTGAGCTGCTCCAACAGCATCTCGTGCGTCGATTCAAAACAGCGCAGGTGGATCTGTTCGTTATCCACCACTACCGCCGTTTCCAACACCTGGCTGACCAGGCGCTTCGACAGCGCGTCCGCCACGCCAACGTCGAACAGCAGGTTCGACTCTTTGCGGTAGTTGACGATATCCAGCATTTCCTGGCTGAGCATAAACATCTTGTCGGCATAGCGGAACACCAGCTGCCCCAGCTCCGAAGGCACCAACCCGCGCCCCTGGCGTTTGAACAGCTTGCCGTCCAACCGCTCTTCCAGCGCTTTGATCTGGCCGGTGATGGTCTGTGGCGTCAAAAACAACGCTTCGGCGGCACCGACCACGGAACCGGCCTTGCAGACCTGCCAGAAATAGTAAAGGTGATTAAAGTTGATATGCGACATCCTCACGAGCGGCTCTCCTTAACAACGTTTCGCAGCGGCAAACGGTGTGCCGTGACGAGCGACAAACTTCCTTTCCCTGCTTCAGACAACGTATAGCCCCATTAGTCCCAACGAAGAACGGCCGAAGCTGCACATATTTTATACCGCGCAGCTCCGACCAGCCATTTTATTGTGTGCCCTTATCGGGCACACGCAGGATTAACGCACCCGCGGCAACGCCAGACGCAGCAACCCATACCCTGCCACCGCCGCCGCAGTGGAGCCCAGCAGGATCCCCAGGCGGGAATAGGTGCTGAGCGCCGCATCCGCATCGCCGAACGCCAGCGAGGCGATGAAAATCGACATGGTGAAACCAATACCACACAGCACCGAAACGGCAAACACCTGTTTGAAACCGATCCCCTCAGGCAAGCGGGCGATGCCCATTTTCACCGCCAGCAGGCTGAAGAGGAAAATCCCCAGCGGCTTACCGATAAACAGCCCGGCCGCAATCCCTACCGGCAACAACGACGTCAACCCTTCCAGCGATACGCCCTGCAAAGAGACCCCGGCGTTGGCGAAAGCGAACAGCGGCAGGATCATAAATGCGACCCAAGGGTGCAGCTCATGTTCCAGCGTCTCCGACGGCGACGGCCCCTTCTTGACGTTCAGCGGGATCATAAAGCCGACGATCACCCCGGCCAGCGTCGCGTGTACCCCGGACTTGAGGATCGCGACCCACAACACCAGGCCGACCATCATATACAGCGAGGTTTTACCCACGCCGCGCCAGTTCATCACCGCCAGCAGCACCGTCGCCGCCGCCGCCACGCCCAGCGCCACCATCGACACTTCGTGGGTGTAGAACAGCGCGATGATGATAATCACGCCCAGGTCATCGATGATCGCCAACGCCAGCAGGAACACTTTCAGGCTGGTCGGCACGCGGTTACCCAGCAGCGCCATTACGCCCAGCGCGAAGGCGATATCGGTCGCAGCCGGGATCGCCCAGCCCTGGCGGGTGACTTCATCCGCGCCGTTGAACAGCAGGTAAATCAGCGCCGGCGCCAGCATGCCGCCCAGCGCAGCGATCGCCGGAAACACCGCCTTGTCGCGCCCGGACAGCGAGCCCTGCATCAGCTCGCGCTTAACCTCGAGCCCCACCACCAGGAAGAAGATGGCCATCAGGCCGTCGTTGATCCACAGCAGCAGCGGCTTGGCGATCTCCAGCGAAGCAATTTTTACCATCACCGGCAGGTTGAGGAATGCCTGATAGATCCCCTGCGCCGGGGTGTTGGCCATGATCAGGGCGACGATCGCCGCCGCGATCAGAATGATGCCACCCGCGGCTTCCTGACGTAAAAATTGACGAATGATGTTGGTCACAATACGTCTCTCCAAATCTGTGCAGGGCGTAGCGCCCTGCGAACCACAGTCAAGAAGTGAGTATAGAGGGCGTTTTAGTTCGAAAAAATAAGTTTATAAATGCTAAATAACTCGATAAAACCGATCAAAAGCACGAATAAGTCACATTATTTATAGGGGATTATGGGTGCAACATGCAAATAAAAACCCCGGGACAGACGCCCGGGGTTCTAATATAACCCAGCAGAAACAGCAGGTTAACGAGTCAGGTCGTCAAAGAACTTTTTCACCCCGTCGAAGAAGCTCTTCGAACGCGGGCTGTTCTTGTCACCGGACGGGCCGCCCAGGCTCTCTTCCAGCTCGCGCAGCAATTGCTTCTGCTTGTCGTTCAGATTGACCGGGGTTTCCACCACTACGCGGCACAGCAGGTCGCCCTGGCTGCCACCACGCACCGATTTCACGCCCTTGCCGCGCATGCGGAACAGTTTGCCGGTTTGGGTCTCCGAAGGCACCTTCAGTTTCACCCGGCCGTCCAGCGTCGGCACTTCAATCTCGCCGCCCAGCGCCGCCATGGCGAAGTTGATCGGCACTTCACAGTACAGGTTGTTGCCTTCGCGCTCGAAGATCGGGTGCGCCTTCACCTGCACCTGAACGTACAGATCGCCCGCCGGTGCGCCGTGCTCGCCGGCTTCGCCTTCACCCGCCAGGCGGATGCGGTCACCGGTATCGACGCCGGCCGGAATTTTCACCGACAGCGTTTTGGATTTTTCTACCCGGCCGTGGCCGTGGCACTTGTTGCACGGATCTTTGATGATCTGACCGCGGCCATGGCAGTGCGGACACGCCTGCTGCACGGTGAAGAAGCCCTGACGCATCTGCACCTGGCCCTGGCCGTGACAGGTTGGGCAGGTTACCGGCGAGCTGCCCGGCTTGGCGCCGCTGCCGTGGCAGACGTCGCACTCTTCCAGCGTCGGGATGCGGATCTCTTTGGTGACGCCACGTACCGCTTCCTCGAGGGTCAGCTCCATGTTATAGCGCAGATCGGAACCGCGGCTGGCGCGCTGACGGCGGCCTCCGCCGAAGATGTCGCCAAACACGTCGCCAAAGATATCGCTGAAGTCGGCACCGCCGCCAAAGCCGCCGCCGCCCATGCCGCCCTGTTCAAAGGCCGCGTGCCCGTACTGATCGTAGGCCGCGCGTTTCTGGTCGTCGGTCAGGACTTCGTAAGCTTCTTTAACTTCTTTAAACTTGGTTTCGGCGTCTTGTTCCTGGTTGCGGTCAGGATGGTATTTCATCGCCAGGCGTTTGTACGCCTTTTTGATCTCACGTTCATCCGCCGTCTTGCTGACGCCGAGAATCTCGTAATAGTCTTTCTTCGCCATTCTTTCGCTTACCCTTAACATGCGTGCACGGGCGCAGAGTTGCCTCGACGCCCGTGCTGGTTTCCGGGAGCGGCATCTCGGCCGCCCCGTGCCCGCTTAAGGGCGATTATTTTTTGTCTTTAACTTCTTCGAACTCAGCGTCAACCACGTCGTCGTCTTTCTGCGCCGCGTTGTCCGCGCCGGCGTCAGCACCCTGCTGAGCCTGCTGCGCCTGGGCCATTTCCAGCAGTTTGCCGGAAACCTGCACCAGAGCCTGAGTCTTCGCTTCGATCTCGGCTTTATCTTCGCCTTTCACCGCCGCTTCCAGATCTTTCAGCGCCGCTTCGATCGCCGTTTTGTCTTCCGCCGGCAGTTTGTCGCCCGCTTCTTCCAGCTGCTTGCGAGTGCCGTGGATCAGGTGATCCGCCTGGTTACGCGTCTGTACCAGCTCTTCGAACTTGCGGTCGGCTTCAGCGTTCAGCTCGGCGTCGCGCACCATTTTCTGGATTTCGTCTTCGTTCAGGCCAGAAGATGCCTTGATGGTGATCTTCTGCTCACGACCGGTGTTCTTGTCTTTGGCAGACACGTGCAGGATGCCGTCGGCATCGATATCGAAGGTCACTTCGATCTGCGCCATGCCGCGCGGTGCCGCCTGAATGCCGTCCAGGTTGAACTGGCCCAGAGATTTGTTATCGCTGGCGCGCTTACGCTCACCCTGCAGCACGTGGATGGTTACCGCAGACTGGTTGTCTTCAGCGGTAGAGAACACCTGGCTGTGCTTGGTCGGGATCGTGGTGTTTTTGGTGATCAGCGGCGTCATCACGCTGCCCATGGTTTCGATACCCAGCGACAGCGGGGTCACGTCCAGCAGCAGAACGTCCTTCACATCACCGGCCAACACGCCGCCCTGTACCGCAGCGCCCACGGCAACCGCTTCGTCCGGGTTCACGTCTTTACGCGGCTCTTTGCCGAAGAAGTCTGCGACTTTCTTCTGCACCATTGGCATACGGGTCTGGCCGCCCACCAGGATCACGTCCTGGATGTCGGAAACCGACAGGCCTGCGTCTTTCAGCGCCACTTTCAGCGGCTCGATAGAACGTGCAACCAGATCTTCAACCAGCGACTCGAGTTTGGCGCGAGTCACTTTGATGTTCATGTGTTTTGGACCGGTCGCGTCTGCAGTGATGTACGGCAGGTTAACGTCGGTCTGCTGAGCGGAAGACAGTTCGATCTTCGCTTTCTCAGCGGCTTCTTTCAGACGCTGCATCGCCAGCGGATCGTTGCGCAGATCGATACCCTGATCTTTCTTGAACTCTTCCACCAGGTAGTTGATCAGACGGCTGTCGAAGTCTTCGCCACCCAGGTGGGTGTCACCGTTGGTCGCCAGCACTTCGAAGGTTTTTTCGCCGTCAACGTCGTCGATTTCGATGATGGAGATATCGAAAGTACCGCCGCCCAGGTCATAAACCGCGATGGTGCGGTTGCCGACTTCTTTGTCCAGACCGTAGGCCAGGGCCGCAGCGGTTGGTTCGTTGATGATGCGCTTGACTTCCAGACCCGCGATGCGGCCGGCGTCTTTGGTCGCCTGACGCTGGGCGTCGTTGAAGTAAGCCGGTACGGTGATAACCGCTTCAGTTACCGGTTCGCCCAGGTAATCTTCCGCCGTTTTCTTCATTTTCTTCAGCACTTCCGCAGAGATCTGCGGCGGAGCCATTTTCTGGCCTTTCACTTCCAGCCAAGCGTCGCCGTTGTCGGCTTCGACGATTTTGTACGGCATGATCGCTTTGTCGCGCTGCGCTTCTTCATCCTGGAAGCGGCGACCGATCAGGCGCTTGATGGCGAACAGGGTGTTTTCAGGGTTGGTCACTGCCTGACGCTTAGCCGGCTGGCCAACCAGAGTTTCACCGTCCTGGGTATATGCGATAATAGAAGGAGTGGTGCGGTCGCCCTCGGCGTTTTCCAGCACGCGTGCCTTGGCACCATCCATAATTGCTACGCAAGAGTTGGTAGTACCCAGGTCGATACCAATAATTTTACCCATCTAAACGTCTCCACTAAAAAATTCATAATCAGTCAGGTTGCTAACCTATATGCGGGCGATTTTTTGCTTTTCAACTGCCCGATATCTCAGTGCGACCCGCGGTTAGCAACTGCGGTTGCAAATAAGATGGGGCCATCCAATCCGGCATCAAGGGGCAAGGCGAAAAAAATTTCTTTTTTTTATCGTCATTCAGATCATTGTTTCCGGCTGCGGGGATCATTATGATGCGCGCGCTCTGGTGGAAAACTTCGATTTTTTGGCCATTCAGACCATTTATTATTTTACTTCGCTGTTTCCGTTAATTTTCTGTTATCGCAGAGGACTTATGCACACCAACAAGTTGGCGAATCCCGGCCCTCTCGGCCTGATGGGCTTCGGGATGACCACCGTCTTGCTGAACCTGCACAACGCGGGCTTTTTCCCACTGAACTCCGCCATCATCAGCATGGGGATTTTCTTCGGTGGCCTGGCCCAGATCCTGGCCGGTCTGCTGGAATACAAGAAGGGCAACACCTTCGGCATGACCGCTTTCACCGCCTACGGCAGCTTCTGGCTGAGCCTGGTCGGTCTGCTGCTGCTGCCGCGTCTGGGCCTGGCTGAGGCCACCGAGGCGCACGTGCTGGGCATCTACCTGGCGCTGTGGGGCGTCTTCACCCTGTTCATGTTCTTCGGCACCCTGGCCGCCAACCGCGTGCTGCAGTTCGTGTTCGCCAGCCTCACGCTGCTGTTCGCCCTGCTGGCCGTCGGCAACATCACCGGCAATCACGCGCTGCTGACCTTCGCCGGCTATGAAGGCATCATCTGCGGTGCCAGCGCCATTTACCTGGCGATGGCCGAAGTGCTCAACGAGCAATACGGCCGCACCGTGTTGCCGATTGGCGAACCGGCTCCGGCCCGCGTCGCGGCCTCACCGGTGGCGGCGTAATCGCCCTTCCCTGATGAAAAAGCCCTGCAGTGCAGGGCTTTTTTTTAGCTGTAGGAATCGGCTCGCCGCTCCCCGGCTTCGCTGTTCAGATCGCGATGCAGGTAGAAGCCGAGCAGCAGCCCGATGAGCGACAGCGCCAACACGTAGTAAGCGGGTGCTAACGGGGTCAATTTCATGATCAGCGTCACAAAAATAGGGGTTAAACCGCCAAAAATAGCGTACGAGACATTATATGAGAACGAGATGCCGGTAAACCGCACTTCCGCCGGGAACGCCCGCACCATCACGTACGGCACGGCCCCCACCACGCCTACGCTGAACCCCACCAGCGCATAGCAGGCGAATAGCATTTCCGGGTGCACGCCCACCGTCTGATAGAACAGCCAGCTGCAGCCGGCCAGCAGCACACTGCCGACCACCAGCGTTTTGCTGGCGCCAAAGCGATCGGCCGATAAACCGGCGACGATGCAGCCGGCGATCAGCATGATGGTGGCGATGCTGTTGGCCTGCAGCGTCAAGGCCGGCGCAATGCCGAACTGCTTTTGCAGATAGGTCGGGGTCATCAGGATCACCACCACGATGCCGGCGGAGAGCAGCCAGGTCAGCAGCATCGATACCACCACTTCCCGCTTGTGGTTGAGCACCACCGACTTCAGCGGCAACTCCTCGGCCAACGCTTTACGCGCCTGCATCTCGATGAAGATCGGCGTTTCCTGCAGCCAGCGGCGCAGGTACATCGCCACCAGGCCGAACATGCCGCCCAACAGGAAAGGAATGCGCCAGCCGCCGCCGGCGATGCTCTGCGGGCTGAGCGTAGTGTTGATCACCGTCGCCACCACCGAGCCCAGCAGGATGCCCACCGTCAACCCGGCGGTCAGCGTGCCGCAGGCGAAGCCGATGCGCCGGCGCGGCACGTGTTCGGCAACGAAGACCCAGGCGCCCGGCACCTCACCGCCGATCGCCGCCCCCTGCAGCACGCGCATCAACAGCAGCAGCAGCGGCGCAGCAATGCCGATGCTGGCGTAGGTCGGCAGCAGGCCCATCGCCAGCGTCGGCAACGCCATCAGCAGAATGCTCAGGGTAAACATCTTCTTGCGGCCGACCAGATCGCCGAAGTGCGCCATCACGATGCCGCCCAGCGGGCGGGCCAGATAGCCGGCAGCGAAGATGCCGAAGGTTTGCACCAGGCGTAGCCACTCCGGCATGTCCGCCGGGAAGAACAGATCGCCGACCACGGCGGCGAAGAACACGAAGATGATGAAGTCGTAAAACTCCAGCGCGCCGCCCAACGCGGCCAACGTCAGCGTTTTGTAGTCTTGCCGGTTCAGCCGGCGATTAGTGTCGTGAGGCATAGGGCACCGTCGGTAAAGGCTGTAAAAATAAAAGCCGCAGGCTTTCTGTAAAAGAATCCTTACTATAGCGGCAAATTATTTTCACACCAGACGGGCTGAAGCCGATCTCGCAGAATGCTGAAATTTAGAGGTTTATCTCGCGACGCGCGCTCTTTGGCCGAAATGCTGCTACCACCGCGGCGTGCGTTTCGACGTAAGGCCCGTCGAGCAGCTGAATGCAATAAGGCACGCTGGCGAAGATGCCGTGTACCACCGCATTGCCCTGCTCATCCTTTACCCCTTCCAGCGTTTCCTTGATCGACTTCGGTTGGCCGGGCAGGTTGATGATCAGCGCCTGTTTGCGGATCGCCCCCACCTGGCGAGAAAGAATTGCCGTTGGCACATAGTGTAGGCTGATCTGACGCATTTGCTCGCCGAAGCCGGGCATCACGCGATCGGCGATCGCCAGCGTAGCATCGGGGGTTACGTCGCGGCGCGCCGGCCCGGTGCCGCCGGTGGTCAACACCAAATGGCAGCCCATTTCGTCCACCAATTCGCACAGCGTCTGTTCAATTTGCGTCTGCTCATCGGGGATCAGCCGGGTTTCCAGCTTGAAGGGCGTCGCCAGCGCGCCGCTCAGCCACTCTTCCAGCGCCGGGATGCCTTTATCCTGATAAACACCGCCGGAAGCGCGATCGGAAACGGAAACCAAACCAATACGTAAAATATCCATGCGTAACCTCTACAGCCTGATGGGGTCCGAACGGGTTCGTCTCCCGTTCTGTTGTCATTGCCGAGAGTATAAGGGCTTCCCCCGCCGACGGGAGCGTCGGGCATAAAAAAAGGTGGCCTGAGCCACCTTTTTACTGCGCGATCTGCGGGAATTACAGCAGGTCGGCGATCATTTTTTCCAGTTTGCCCTGGTCTACGGCAAACTTGCGGATACCGTCGGTCAGTTTCTCAACCGCCATCGGATCCTGGTTGTGCTGCCAGTAGAACTCAGGTTCGGTCAGTGCGGCAGGACGCGCCTTCACTTCACCGGTGTAAGACAGTTTGCGCTCCAGCGCGCCTTCGCTCTCCGCCAGCTCTTTCAGCAGCGCAGGGGCGATGGTCAGGCGGTCACAGCCGGCCAGTTCGATGATTTCGCCGACGTTACGGAAGCTGGCGCCCATCACCACGGTGTTGTAACCGTGCTGTTTGTAGTACTGGTAAATTTCGGTCACGGAGATCACGCCCGGATCTTCGTGCGGGGCGAACTCTTTCTTGTCGCCGTTGGCTTTGTACCAGTCGAGGATACGGCCGACGAACGGCGAGATCAGGTAAACGCCGGCTTCGGCACAGGCGCGAGCCTGAGCGAAGGAGAACAGCAGCGTCAGGTTACAGTTGATGCCTTCTTTCTCCAGCTGCTCCGCCGCGCGGATGCCCTGCCAGGTCGAGGCCAGTTTGATCAGGATGCGATCGTTGCTGATGCCGGCTTCGTTGTACAGTTTGATCAGGCGTTTGGCCTTGGCCACGCTGGCGACGGTGTCGTAAGACAGACGCGCATCCACTTCGGTGGAGATGCGGCCCGGAACCAGTTTGAGGATTTCCAGACCGATGTTGACCGCCAGCTTGTCGGCGGCGTCGGCGATCTGCTGCTCGCGATCGCTGCTCTGGCCGCGCGCCCAGGCGATGGCTTCGTCAATCAGTTTGCGGTATTCAGGAATTTGGGCTGCATTGAGGATCAGCGAAGGGTTGGTTGTAGCGTCCTGCGGTTGATACAGCTTCATTGCCGCGATATCACCCGTATCTGCAACCACCGTGGTCAGCTGGCGCAGGGAAGTTAATTTGTCGGTCATGTTGGCATTATCTCATCGTTTGTGCATGAACTTTTGGCATTGTTCAACCATGCCCTACCCTGATAATAACATGCGCCAAGCCCGGTGCAAGGCTGGAAAACCGCGGCGCGCAAGCATCTGTTTTATCCTTGGGCGAGCAACCGTTTACGCCGATATCTTTCGCCATAACCGAGCGGATGGAAAGGCAATAACGTGCTATTGTCCGAATAAATTATGTTAAATTCGAAAAAATTGATGCAATTCGTCCGCTAATCTGCGAAAAATCTTAATCGACTGACGCCGGACCAATTCCAGCTAAGCTCTTGTAAAAAATAGGCCAATGTTTTTCACCTGCGGTGGATGCTGCAAGGTGCGCATTAAATTTCGATAAGAGGAGGGATCCCTTGACGGACCTGATGAACTTTATAAACAATATTTTGTGGGGGTCGGTGCTGATTTATCTGCTGCTCGGCACCGGCATCTACTTCACGTTGCGCACCCGCTTTATCCAGCTCCGCCACTTCAGCCACATGTTCTCGGTGTTGAAAAACAGCAATAAAAGCGACAGCGCCGGCATCTCCTCTTTCCAGGCGCTGTGTACCACGCTGGCGGCGCGCGTCGGCACCGGCAACCTGACCGGCGTCGCCATCGCTCTGACCGCCGGCGGCCCCGGCGCCATCTTCTGGATGTGGGTGGTGGCGTTTATCGGCATGGCCACCTCCTTTGTGGAAAGCTCGCTGGCGCAGCTCTACAAAACCAAAGACGATAGCGGCAACTACCGCGGCGGCCCGGCCTACTACATGGAAAAGGGCCTCGGCATGCGCTGGATGGGCGTGCTGTTCTCCATCTTCCTGATCATCGCGTTCGGCCTGGTATTCAACGCCGTGCAGGCCAACTCCATCGCCCAGGCCTCCGCCGTCGCCTTCCATTTGCAGCCGCTGCACGTCGGCATCGGCCTGGTGGTGTTGAGCGGGGTAGTGATCTTCGGCGGCATTCGCTCCATTGCCAAAGTGGCCGAACTGGTGGTGCCGCTGATGGCGGGCGCCTACCTGCTGTTGGCCCTCTGGGTAATTGGCCATAACATCGAACACATGCCGGCGATCCTGGCGCTGATCTTCAAAAGCGCCTTCGGCCTACAGGAAGCCGCGGCCGGCGCCGTCGGTTACGGCATCTCCCAGGCGATGACCCAAGGCGTGCAGCGCGGCCTGTTCTCCAACGAAGCCGGCATGGGTTCGGCGCCCAATGCGGCAGCGTCCGCCTCGCCTTATCCGCCGCATCCGGCTTCGCAAGGCTACGTGCAAATGCTCGGGGTATTTATCGATACCATCGTCATCTGCAGCGCCACCGCGGCGATCATCCTCTCCTCCGGCATTCTCGATCAGCCGACCGACAGCATCAGCGGCATCGATCTGACCCAGCGCGCGCTGTCGACCGCCGTCGGCAGTTGGGGGGCGCCGTTCGTCGCCATCGCCATCTTCTTCTTCGCCTTTACCTCGATCATCGCCAACTACGCCTATGCCGAGAGCAACCTGGTATTCCTCGAGCACAACCACCCGGGCGGCCTGATCATTTTCCGCTGCGTGGCGTTGGGCATGGTGATGTTCGGCGCGCTGGCGGAGCTGCCGCTGGTGTGGAAAATGGCGGATACCTCCATGGCGCTGATGGCCATCACCAATCTGACGGCCATCCTGCTGCTGTCGCGGGTGGCGCTGAAGCTGGCCGACGACTACCATCGCCAGCGCCGCTTGGGTAAGCTGCCGACCTTCGACGCCAACCGTTATCCGGAGCTGAAGTCGCAGCTGGAGCCGGGCGTGTGGGACGGTCATCAACCACCGCGCTGAGTTTTCCGGGGCGCGTGCGGTGCGCGCCCCTGCCTATTGGACCGATTGCCCCTTTTTCCCGCGCTTTTTGCTACAGTATCCGCACTTGGATAAACAGGATCTGGCCATGCTCGTTATTATTTCCCCTGCAAAAACTCTCGATTACGACAGCCCGCTGGCGACAGAACGTTTCACGCAGCCCGAACTGCTGGACAAGTCTCAGCGGCTTATCAAAATTTGCCGCGAGCTGACGCCGGCGCAAATCGCCAGCCTGATGAGCATCAGCGACAAGCTGGCCGGGCTGAACGCCGCGCGCTTTAGCGAGTGGCAGCCCAAATTTACCCCAGACAATGCCCGTCAGGCGCTGCTGGCGTTCAAGGGCGACGTTTACACCGGCCTGCAGGCGCAGGATTTCAACGAGGCCGATTTCGACTTTGCCCAGCAGCATCTGCGTATGCTGTCCGGCCTGTATGGCGTGCTGCGCCCGCTCGATCTGATGATGCCGTACCGGCTGGAGATGGGCATCAAGCTGGAAAACCCGAAAGGCAAAGATCTGTACAGCTTCTGGGGCGATCAAATCACCCAGAAACTCAATGAAGCGCTGGAGCAGCAGGGCGACGACGTGGTGGTCAACCTGGCTTCCGACGAGTATTTCAAGGCGGTGAAGCCGGCCAAACTGCACGGCGCGCTGATCAAACCGGTGTTCCTCGACGAGAAGAACGGCAAGTACAAGGTCATCAGCTTCTACGCCAAGAAAGCGCGCGGGTTGATGAGCCGCTTTATCATCAAGAACCGCCTGACGCGCAGCGAGCAGCTGGTGGACTTCAACCTGGAAGGCTACGCCTTCGACGAAGCCGCCTCGCAGGGCAATGAACTGGTGTTCAAACGCCCGGAGCAGGCATAAAAAAAGCCGTCGCAAGACGGCTTTTCGCATTCTAGCCTGGCGAACTTCAGGCCGGCAGCGCCATCAGGAATTTGCGCAGTTCGGCAAAGCCGGCCGGCAGCGTGTGCGACAGCAGCGGCAGATCGGCCCGCAGCGCCAGCGCTTTCGGCAACGGCAGTTCCTGGCCGAGGATCGCTTCTACGCTCTCTTTAAACTTGGCCGGATGCGCCGTGCCGAGGAACAGACCGAACTCCCCTTCCTGCAGCTGATCGCGCAGCGCGCGATAGGCAATGGCCGCGTGCGGTTCTGAGATATAACCCAGCTCGGCCAGTTCACGCATCGTTTCCCTGGTGGTCTCATCGCTGACCGCCGCGTGACCCAGCTCTTTCAGCTGCCAGACCTTACGACGGAACAGCTCTTCCACGCGCGGCCAGTTGTTTGGCTGGCTGACGTCCATGGCGTTGGACAGCGTCGCGACCGTGGCGTGCGGCTGCCACTGGCCGCTGGTCAGGAAGCGCGGCACGGTGTCGTTGGCGTTGGTGGCGGCAATAAAGCGCTTCACCGGCAGGCCCAGCGACTTGGCCAGCAGCCCGGCGGTCAGATCGCCGAAGTTGCCGCTCGGCACCGAAATCACCAGCTGATTGCGCGCTTCCTGCGGCAGCTGCGCCACCGCTTCGAAGTAGTAGCAGATCTGCGCCAGCAAACGGCTGATGTTGATCGAGTTAGCCGAGTTCAGGTGCAGCGCGTCTTTCAATTCTTGATCGTCGAACGCCTGCTTCACCAGCGCCTGGCAAGCATCGAAGTCGCCGTCGATCGCTACGGTGTGAATGTTGCCGCCCAGGGTACAGAACAGTTTCTCCTGCAGCGGACTGATTTTGCCCTGCGGATAGAGGATCACCACCCGGACGTTTTTCAGGCCGTAGAAGGCGTGCGCCACGGCGGCGCCGGTGTCGCCGGAGGTGGCGGTCAAAATGGTCACCGGCTGATCGCCGGCCACTTCCGCCAGCATCTGCGCCATAAAGCGGCCGCCGAAGTCTTTGAACGCCAGCGTCGGGCCGTGGAACAGCTCCAGGCAAGAGACGTCTTCGGTCACTTTCGCCACCGGCGCCGGGAACTCAAAGGCGGCCTGCACGCGTTTCTTCAGCGCCGCTTCCGGTACCTCTTCGCCGATAAAGGCCGACAGAATGCGGCTGCTGCGGGTGACAAAGTCCTGCTCCAGCAGTTGGTCGATCTCGGTCAGTTCGAACTCCGGCAGCTCCAGCGGGAAGAACAGCCCCTGCTGCTTGCCCAGGCCTTGTTTGATCGCCTGCGCGAAGCTGACCTGCTCGTTGTGATCCTTAAGGTTGTACAGTTTCATGCGTTATCCCAGTAGTCGAGCGCCTGCGGTATCCAGACGGCAAATATGAACAAAACCTTCGTCGTTTTGCAGATAGTGTTGTTGCAGCCAGGTGGCCATGCGTTGCGCGGTGGCGCCGTCGTTGCAGACGGCGAACAGCGTCGGGCCGGAGCCGGAGATGCCGCAGGCCAGCGCGCCGATCTCCTGCGCCGCCTTGCGCGCTTCGGCGAAGCCCGGCAGCAGCCGGGTGCGGTACGGTTCGGCGATCACGTCCTGCATCAATTTGGCGGCCAGCTGCGGCTGCCGGGTGTGGCAGGCATGGATAAAGCCGGCCAGATAGCGGCCGTGGCTGATGCAATCCTGACGACGGTATTGTGCGGGTAAAATGGCGCGCGCTTCGGCGGTGGAGACCTTGATGCCCGGATAGGCCATGACCCACAGCCAATCGTCGAAGCACGGCACCTCCTGGCTGATGATGCCTTCTTCTTCCAGCATCAACTGCAGGCCGCCCAAATAGCATGGCGCCACGTTGTCGTAATGCACGCTGCCGGAAATGCGCCCTTCCAACTCGCCCATCAGGCCGAGCAGCGTCATCTTATCCAGCGGGCGATCGCAAAATTCGTTCATCGCCATCAGCCCGGCCACCACCGAACAGGCGCTGGAACCCAGCCCCGAACCGATCGGCATGTTCTTCTCCAACCGCATCGCCACCGGCACTTCGCGGCCGATCTCCTGGCAGAAGCGCTCCCAGCATTGATAAACGATGTTCTCTTTCGGCTCGGCCGGCAGCTTGCTGACGAAGCGCCCGGCATTTTGCAAACTGAACGTCTCGGCGGCTTCGACGCTGACGCAGTCGCCCAGCAGCGTGCCGTCGATCGGCGAAACCGCCGCGCCCAGCACATCGAAACCGACGCTGACGTTACCGATCGAGGCCGGTGCATACACCTTAACCATATTAAACTCCCAACTTCCATGACAGTGTGCGCAGCAGATCGGCGAACACGCCCGCTGCGGTCACATCGTTACCGGCGCCGTAGCCGCGCAGCACCAGCGGCAGCGGCTGATAATAGCGGCTGTAGAAGGCCAGCGCGTTCTCGCCGTTCTTCACTTTATACAACGGATCGTTGCCGTCCACCGCCTCGATGCGCACCTTGCAGCGCCCTTCGTCGATCAGGCCGACATAGCGCAGCACCTTACCTTGCACGGCGGCGTTGGCCACGTTGCGCGCGAACTCTTTATCCAGCTCCGGCAGCCGCGCCAGGAACTGATCCACGTCGCCCGATGCGTCGAAGGACGGCGGCAGCACCGGTTCGACCTCGATATCGCTCAGCTCCAGCTTGTAACCGGCCTCGCGCGCCAGGATCAGCAGCTTGCGCGCCACGTCCATACCGGACAGATCGTCGCGCGGATCCGGCTCGGTGTAGCCTTTGGCCCGGGCCTGCAGGGTCGCCGCCGACAGCGACAGCCCTTCGTCCAGCTTGCCGAAGATAAAGGACAGCGAACCGGACAGGATACCGGAGAAGCGCACCAGCTCATCGCCGGCGTTCAGCAGGTTTTGCAGGTTCTCAATCACCGGTAAACCGGCGCCGACGTTGGTGTCATAGAGGAACTTGCGGTGCGAACCGGCGGCAGCCGCACGCAGTTGCTGATAATAGTTCATCGACGAGGTGTTGGCCTTTTTGTTCGGCGTCACCACGTGGAAACCGTCCGCCAGGAAGTCCACATACTGATCGGCCACCGCCTGGCTGGAGGTACAGTCGACGATCACCGGGTTCAACAGGTGATACTCCTTCACCAGCCGGATCAGGCGGCCGAGATTGAACGGCTCCTGCGCGCCGGCCAGCTCGTCGCGCCAGCTGTCCAGCGCGATGCCGTGCACGTTGGTCAGCATCACGCGCGAGTTGGCGATGCCGCACACCCGCAGGTCGATATGTTTTTGCTTCAGCCACGGCTGCTGGCGGTAGATCTGCTCGATCAGCGCCCCGCCGACGCCGCCGACGCCGATGACGAACACTTCGATCACCTGATCGGTGTTGAACAGCATCTGGTGGCTGACGCGCACGCCGGTGGTGGCGGAATCATTGCTGACCACGACCGAAATTGAACGCTCGGAAGAGCCCTGGGCGATGGCGACGATATTGATGTTGGCGCGCGCCAGCGCGGAGAAGAAGCGCGCGGAGATGCCACGCAGGGTGCGCATGCCGTCGCCGACCACCGAGATGATCGCCAGGCGTTCCATGACGTCCAGCGGATCCAGCACGCCGTCTTTCAACTCCAGATAGAATTCCTCCTCCAGCGCACGGCGGGCGCGCTGCAGTTCGCCCTGCGGCACGCAGAAGCTGATGCTGTATTCGGAAGAGGATTGGGTGATCAGCACCACCGAAATGCCGGCGCGCGACATCACGGCGAACACCCGCGCGGCCATGCCGACCATGCCTTTCATGCCCGGGCCGGAGACGTTGATCATCGCCATGTTGTTCAGGTTGGTGATACCTTTCACCGGCATCGCGTCATCGGTGCTGTCTTTGCCGATCAGCGTGCCGGGGGCCTGCGGGTTGGAGGTGTTTTTAATCAGACAAGGGATTTGGAACTGGGCAATCGGCGTGATGGTGCGAGGGTGCAGCACTTTGGCGCCGAAGTAGGAGAGCTCCATCGCCTCCTGGTACGACATCGATTTCAGCAGCCTGGCGTCCGGCACAGTGCGCGGATCGCAGGTATACACGCCGTCGACGTCGGTCCAGATCTCGCAGCAGTCGGCGCGCAGGCAGGCGGCCAGCACGGCGGCGGAATAGTCGGAGCCGTTACGGCCCAGCACCACCAGCTCGCCCTTGTCGTTACCGGCGGTGAAACCGGCCATCAGCACGATGTGGTCGGCCGGGATCGCCGCCGCGGCGATGCGCAGCGTGGACTCGGCGATGTCCACGGTGGACTCCAGGTAGTGGCCCTGCGCCAGCAGTTTCTCCACCGGGTTGATCACCGTGACCGGGTAGCCCTTGGCGCGGAATACCCCTTCCATGATGGCGATGGAGAGCTTTTCACCGCGGCAGATAATAGCCGCGTTCACGCTGTCCGGGCACTGCCCCAGCAGCGAAACGCCGTGCAGCACCTGCTTGAGCTGCGCGAACTCCTGATCGACCACGCCCTTCAGCCTGTCGTATTCAAAGCCCGGCAGCGCCTGCGCCAGGCCGCTCAGCAGATCGGCAAAGATCCGCTCGGCGTCGCTGATATTCGGCAGAATGTCCTGGCCTGCCACCGTTTTGTCGATCATCGCCACCAGATGGTTGGTGATCTTTGCGGGGGCGGACAAGACCGTGGCTACCTGTCCCTGACGCGCGTTACTCTCCATGATGTCGGCGACGCGCAGAAAACGTTCTGCATTCGCCACCGAGGTTCCGCCAAATTTCAGCACTCGCATGTGTGATCTCTCCGAATTTAAGCCGAAAAAAAAGCCCGCACTGATTAGGTGCGGGCTTTTTTCTGTGTTTCCTGTGCGCGTCAGCCCGCCCCGTTACCTGTGGTATCGGTGGTGGTAATAATTGTGGTATTCAGGCTGATATTGCGCATGTTGTCTGTCTGTCTCATGAAATACTCTGTCCCCTCTATTGGTTAAAGCAATCGCTATCCCAAGTCAAACGATTTCTTTTTTTTGCTTATTTTCCGTTCAGCGGCGACATTGCGCGATACCGGAGGTAAAAAGCAAAATGACAGAACAAAAAAACAACCTAAAGCCGGTTTAATAGTGGATCACTCTGGGTAACCGCTTGACGAAGCCGCTATCACTTGGCGAGTTTTTTTTCGATGTCGTGCAGCAACGTATGCAACATCGCCGTATCTCGCTGTTGCAGCACGCCGAGCCTCTGGTGCAGCCAGTCGCGCAATTTTTGGTCATCGCCGACCTCCAATGCGTTCAACAAGGCATCGGCACGGCGGCGCAGCGCCTTGAGCTGCCCTTCCGACGCCGCCGTTTCCTGCGGCGTGCTGACGCCCATCAAGCTCGCCAACTGGTAGCAGTACACCATCACCGCTTGCCCCAGATTAAGCGACGGATAGTCCGCCTGCATCGGCACGCCGGTCAGCAAATCTGCCAGCGCCAGCTCTTCGTTGGTCAGGCCGGAATCTTCACGGCCGAACACCAGCGCGGCCTGGCCGACCCACTGCTTACGCTCGCTCAACTGTTCCAGCAGCTCAGGCGGCGTGCAGTAGTAGTGAAAACGCGCGCGGCTGCGGGCGGTAGTGGCGACGGTGAAATCCACGTCCGCCAGCGCCTGCTCCAGCGTGGCGAACGTTTGCACGCCGTCGAGGATCTCGCCGGCCCCGTGTGCCACCCAGCGCGCCGCCGGCTGCAGGTGCGCCTCGCTGTCGACGATGCGCAACGACGTGAAGCCCATGGTTTTCATCGCGCGCGCCGCCGCGCCAACGTTTTCCGGCCGCGCCGGAGCCACTAAAACAATATGAAGCTGCATCACTCTTCCACCGAAGGCGGGCCTGCGTTTTTGACGGTGGCGCAGCGCCCGCTTATATTTACAATTGCGTAACAATAAACGCGTTAATAGCAACAAACAAGATTAAACGGCTCGTTGAGCTAATAAACCCGTCGTAATAGTCATTATTCGTGCTTATGTTTTACTGCATTTATTTATCAATGAGTTAAAACAAGACGATGATCAATAAGCGAATAATTGTATCCTATCGGGCCGGATAATGCTGAATCGTTCACAGAATTTGAGGTTCTGTGACTTAAACTGGCATTTCTGTAAGTGTTTTTCACAAATCTGTTAACGTGCTACAATTGAATTTGATATATGTCAACAAAGCGTAGTTTTGTTGGGTGATGAATTCGGCACGCGCTGTTATATTGCTGTTAATGGGGTTAGGATATGCGCCGATTTGGCACCCCAAGGGGTTGTAGGGAACAGCATCCCCACCAAGCTAGCGATCTTGTTGACATGAGATGGAAAGTGCATCAAGAACGAGTTTACGTACTTTAGTCATTTGCTGAGAGGGAACGTGGCGCTATCTCTGCCCTCCTCTAAGAAAACAGAGACTTCTGTACTTCCGATTTTCTATTTTGTTGGCAATTTTAGGTAGCAAATATGCAGACCCCGCACATTCTGATTGTCGAAGACGAGTTAGTCACTCGTAACACCCTGAAGAGCATTTTCGAGGCGGAAGGCTACATTGTTCATGAAGCCAATGATGGTGCAGAGATGCACAATATCCTGTCTGAAAATGATATCAATCTGGTCATCATGGACATCAACCTGCCAGGCAAAAATGGCCTGCTGTTGGCGCGCGAACTGCGCGAACAGGCCAGCGTCGCCTTGATGTTCCTGACCGGTCGCGATAACGAAGTGGATAAAATCCTCGGCCTGGAAATCGGCGCCGACGATTACATCACCAAACCGTTCAACCCGCGTGAGCTGACCATCCGCGCACGCAACCTGCTGTCGCGTACCATGAACCTGGGCAGCCTGGGCGAAGAGCGCCGCCTGGTCGAGAGCTACAAGTTCAACGGTTGGGAGCTGGACATCAACAGCCGCTCGCTGATCAGCCCGGCCGGCGAACAGTACAAGCTGCCGCGCAGCGAATTCCGCGCCATGCTGCACTTCTGCGAAAACCCGGGCAAGATCCAGTCCCGTGGCGAACTGCTGAAGAAAATGACCGGCCGCGAGCTGAAGCCGCATGACCGTACCGTGGACGTCACCATCCGTCGCATTCGCAAACACTTCGAATCGACGCCGGACACGCCGGAAATCATCGCCACCATTCACGGCGAAGGCTACCGCTTCTGCGGCGATCTGGAAGAGTAATTCCGGCCTGCCGTCATGAAAACGGGGTTCAGCATGCTGAACCCCGTTTTTTTTATTTCGTCTCGGCCCACGGCATGATCGGCACCGCGCTCAGCGCGTTCTTCGGCGAGCCGTCGATCACCTTGTCGGAGTAGCTGAGGTAAATCAGCGAATTACGCTTGGCGTCGTAGAAGCGCACCACCTGCAGCTTCTTGAACACCAGCGAGGTGCGTTTCTGGAACACCACATCGCCTTCCGCCTTGCCGTTTTTGATCTTGTCGCTCAGCTCGATAGGCCCCACCTGCTGGCAGGAAATGGCCGCGTCGGCGGTGTCTTCCGCCAGCCCCAGGCCGCCTTTGATGCCGCCGGTTTTGGCGCGGCTGATATAACAAGTTACATTTTTAACATCCGGATCGTCGAACGCTTCCACCACGATTTTGTGGTCTGGCCCCAACAATTTAAACACCGTATCAACGGAACCTACCTGCTCCGCCTGCGCGCTGCCAACGGTTGCGCAAACCAAACCGAATAAAAATATCCAGCCTTTTTTCATTTACTTAACTCCGATATAACCTTGCCGCAAAAATAGGTTCGGCGATCGCCATTATTTATGTCTAAGCTCACGGAATCGGTTTTTTACGGGTCCGCACCGTTCGTTTTAGCACAGAGCGTGACAAAAATCTTTGAGAGTCGCGGAGTAAAAAAATTGCTATGATGCGGCGTCGTTATTTCTTTGCGCCCACTACGGTGTACCCCAATCCAACTCTGGCGCGGCATGCGCAGCAGAGGCAAAGAGTGCAACGCATAATGGCTCATGGATCGGTCTGATAGCGCAGCACCAGCGTGACGAATCAACAGTTCGGGTTCCTACCCCCAAGCTTTACGAGGAAGATCTATGGATCAAGCCGGTATCATTCGTGATCTGCTTAGCTGGCTGGAAAGCCATTTGGACCAACCCTTGTCGCTGGATAACGTGGCGGCCAAGGCCGGCTACTCCAAATGGCATCTGCAACGGATGTTCAAAGATATTACCGGTAACGCCATCGGTGCTTACATCCGGGCAAGGAGGCTGTCCAAAGCCGCCGTCGCGCTGCGTCTGACCGGCCGGCCGATTTTGGATATCGCCCTGCAATACCGTTTCGACTCGCAGCAGACCTTCACCCGCGCCTTCAAAAAACAGTTTGCGCAAACGCCGGCGCTGTACCGCCGCGCCGAAGACTGGAACGCGTTCGGCATCTGTCCGCCGATCCGTCTGGGGGCCTTCACCCTGCCGCAGCCGGAATTCGTTTCGTTGCCGGATAAGCATCTGGTTGGCCTGACCCAAAGCTACTCCTGTACGCTGGAACAGATCACCACCGTGCGCACTGAACTGCGCTCGCAGTTCTGGCGCCAGTTCCTCGGTGACGTCGATACCCTGCCGCCGGTGTTGTACGGGCTGCACCACTCGCGCCCGAGCCAGGAGAAGGACGACGAACAGGAAGTGCTGTACACCACGGCGCTGGAGCCGGATCAGGTGCCTGACAAAGTACAGGAAGGCCAGCCGCTGGTGTTGCCGGGCGGTGAATTCGCGATGTTCAGCTATGAAGGGCCCACCGAGGGGCTGCAAGACTTCATCCTGACGGTGTACGGCACCTGCCTGCCGGCGCTCCAGCTGACGCGCCGCAAGGGGCACGACATCGAGCGTTTCTATCCGAAAGGCGAGCGCCGTCCGCATCAGGCGCCTATCGAGATCAAGTGCGATTACCTGATCCCGATTCGACGTTAACGCTGCAGTTCGTCCAACGCGGGCATGTCCAGATGCGTGACATCGCCCGCCGTTTCCACTATCCAGCCGGAAGCCAGCCACGGGCTCTGCTGGTGATCGACGCGCGACAGTGAGCAGTTGCGCAAGCGCAGGCGACGTTCCGCATAGGCCGGCAGCCCGAGCACCGTACTGATCAAACACCCCAACGCGATGCCATGGCTGACGAGCAGCGGCTTGCTGCCTTCCGGCAGCATCAAGCAGCTCTCCAGCGCGGCACGCATGCGCTCGCCCAGCTCCTCCATGGATTCGCCTTGAGGGATACGGCCGTCAGGAGTACCATCGACCATCTGTTTGCGCCACTGCTCTTCCTGCGGCGTCAAACTGTCGATCAGGCGTTCTTCCAGAACCCCCATGTGCAGCTCACGCAAACGCGGATCGCAAATCACTTCGCAGCCACAGGCTTCGGCGATGATCTGCGCGGTGCGGCGCGTGCGCCCCAGATCGCTGGTAATGATATGCGTAATGCCTTCTTTGCTGACGCGCCTGGCGACCAGACGGGCCTGGTGTTCACCCATGGCGGTTAACGGGCTGTCGGACTGACCCTGGATGCGGCGAGCCGCGTTCCATTCCGTTTCGCCATGGCGAACGAGGTATACCTGTAACATTTTTGTTTTCCGTTATACTGCGTGAAATTTGCGTTTATCCCCGGCCCGGCGGCGCTTTTGCCGCTGCCCGGCGTATCGGCCAGAAGGATATCAAACCCGTTATGTACCATGTTGTCGCTGCAACTACCAACCCGGCAAAGATCAAGGCTATTCAACTGGCCTTCGACGACGTCTTCGGCGCGGGCCACTATCGCATTGAAGCCGTCGACGTCGCCAGCGGCGTCTCGCTGCAGCCGATAGGCAATCACGAAACGCGCACCGGCTCGCGCCAACGCGTCATGGAAGCGCGCCAGGTCAGGCCCGAGGCCGATTTTTGGGTCGGCGTAGAAGCCGGGATTGAAGAGAATATGACCTTCGCCTGGATGACCATCGAGAACCCGCACATCCGCGGCGAATCCCGCTCGGCGAGCCTGATGCTGCCGGAAGTCATCTTACAAGGTATTCGCGACGGTCGCGAATTGGGCAGCGAAATGGCGGCAATCACCGGCAACCCCGAGGTGAAGCGTCAGGGCGGCGCCATCGGCGTCTTCACCGACGGCCGGCTGAGCCGCACCAGCGTCTATCATCAGGCACTGCTGCTGGCGCTGGTGCCGTTCCACAACGCCATCTATCAGCAATAACCCCGAGCCTGTTAGGGCGCGTCGTGCAGCAACTGCTGCTCAAGCCACTGTTTCAGCGCCGGTGAAGCCGCTTTCAGGCTGTTCGATCCGCGGGTGATGGTGGCAATCCCCGCGCCCAGTTCATTTTTCAGCTCACGCTGGCTCATTTCGCCGCGCATCAGTTCCTGAATGATCCGTACCCGAGTGCCCAGCGCGGTGCGCTCGTCCGGCGTCAGCATCAGCTGCAGCAGCGGTTGATGCAGTTCTTGCGCAAACGAATTCTGCAGCAGCGCGACGAAGCGCAGCCAATCCTCATTGCCTTGTTCTGAAAGAGCGGGGTCGTTTAACGATAATTGCGTCATGGCAGCCACCATACTATTTAACTAGTACAGCAGCATACCATAGGGCCGTCAAAATCAATAACGTCTCTGCCACTCGGCGTCGGTCAGCACCTTGGCCGGCCGGTGCGTCAGATAGCGGTAAAACGCGTCATAGGCCAACACGTTCTTGACGTAGCCGCGGGTTTCCGAGAACGGAATGCTTTCGATAAACGCTACCGGATCGATCCGCCCTGAGCTGTTGCCCAGCCAGGTGTTCACCCGCGACGGGCCGGCGTTATAGGCGGCGGTCGACAGGATGCGGTTGCGGCCGAACTGCTGATAGACCGACTCCAGATAGCTGGTGCCGATGGTGATGTTGGTCTGCGGATCAAACAGCTGGCTCGGGCCGACGTAACCGGGGATGTTGAACATCTGCACCGTATGCTGCGCGGTGCGCGGCATCACCTGCATCAGGCCGGAAGCGCCAACCGGCGACTGTGCCTTCGGATTCCAGGCGCTCTCCTGACGCGCTATCGCCATCGCATAGCTGGTGGTGATCCCCTTGTCATCGGTGGCGCGGCGGAACTCCTGCGGCCAGGCGACCGGGAAGCGTTCCTCCAGGTGATCCCACAGCTTGCCGACGATGGTCGCCTGCACGCTCAGATCGGCCCATTTTTGCTCAAAGGCGTAACGCGCCAGCGCCTCTTGTTCCGGCCGGCTGCGGCTGGCGACGTAGGAGCCCCACTCGCTGCGGGCCAGGTTGTCCATATTCCAGTACATCAGCTCGCGCACCCGGGCGACTTCCGGCCCGTCGGTCAGCGACGCGCGCGGCTTGGCCGCCACCGCCACCATCACCGGATAAGTGGCGTTCAGCTTCTGCGCCGCCACCATCGGATAGAAGCCGCGTTCGGTCATCAGGTTACGCAATATCTCCTCGCCTTCGGCGCGTTTCCCTTCGTCCATCAGTTGACTGGCGCGCCAGTAGCGCCACTCATCCTTGTTGCGCGACTCTTCCGGCAGGCGCGCCAGCCAGGTCGCCACGCCCTGCCGATCGCCGTTGCCCAGCGCCATGCGCACCCGGCGCTCCAGCAGAGAAGGCGAACGGCTGCGCAGGATCACCTGATCACGCCACTGCGCCTGTTCAAAGGTGGCATCGCTGCCCATCAGGCGCCAGGCCACCGCCTCTTCCAGCCCCAGCCGCTCGTCGTCGCTCATTTTCTGCAGCCGCGCAAGCGTCGGGATCATCGCCCGCGCGTTTTCCACATCCTGCCGCGCCAGGCGCTCAAAGGCGATGCCGGTGGCGGCGCGGGTAAAGTCGGTCGGCCCCACGCTGCGGGCGAAGGCTTCCACGGTGGTCGGATCGTTTTGCAAGCGCACCAGGGCGTTGCCCATGGTCTGGTAGTCGGCCGGCAGTTGGCTGTAGAGGTTGCTGACCAGTGAACTGTTACCCTCTTTCAGCGCCAGCTTCATGCGCGCCAGAATATCGAGCGGCGTCTGCTTGCCAGCGCCGCGCCAGACGCTGAACAGCCGATCGCAAGCGCTCGGCAGCGTTTTGCCGTTCAGCCACAGTTCGTCGGCGCCGCTCCAGGCCGCCTGCTGATCGCCGGTGGCCCACTTGGCGTAGTAATAGTTGCAGCGCGCCGCCACCGGTTTGGGCGGCTGCGGGCTGAAGGCCAACAGGGTGCGCCAGTCTTCGCGACGCGCCAGCTCATTGACGAAGCGCGGCGCCAGTGATTTCGCCGGCGGCAGCGTCGGGTTGCGTTTGATAAAGTCGTTCACCTCGGAGAACCCCGCCTGACTCAGATCCTGCGTCAGCTCGCGGTATTCCAGGTAAGGATAAAGCGGGTAATCGCGCAGCGTCGGCATCAGCTGCGCCACCACGTCCATCTGATTGCCGTCCCACGCCTGTTTGATCTGCTGGTAACGCTGACGTTGCGCATCCAGAGAATCCGCCAGCGCCGCGCCGGAAAACGCCGTCAGGCACAGCCCCATCGCCAACAGCCGTCGCTTGTCCACCTTGACCATCCTCGCTCTTTCCTCACTGGTTATACCGCAGGAGCCGCCCAGCTCCCCGGTGACCGCCGCGCCACGGCGCCGCGGGACAAAATAAAGCCGGGCGCACGGCCCGGACGCAGATATCTACCATAGACAGCGCAATCGCTTATCCATTCAATACTGTAGAAGAAGAAGTGTATCGCCATGACGGGAGCCAGGTAAAAAACGTTTACTTTGGCTGACAAATCAGGCCGGCGGGATATTTCCAGCTACCGGATTTTTATTAGCCGTCCCGGTGCTTATTGGAGAAGTAAAATACTTTTTAATTATTAGCTATCACATTATTACATTTTCGAAATGACGCAGTCGTTGCGCAAATCGCCTGACAGCTGGCCAAACGCGCCAACTTTGCAGAAAAGCGGTGGCAAACCCGGGTAGGCATTTTTATACTATCAAAAATAAGTAGGATAATTCCGAGAAAACAGCACATAAAGCGCCCAACGAAGACATCTTATAATACAATCCGCGCCAATTATGGGTTAGATAGTGTTCATTAGGCAGTGCGACTGACAGCTTTCAGCAAAACGATTGTCCCTTCAAGCGGGCCGGATTTTTCCTTGTCAGGCCACGGCCTGCGGGCGGTGGATCAGGCCGGAATGGCGGGTGAAAATGGCAAGTAAGACCGCGATAGCGATGCGTTGCGCAAAAAGCCCCGTGCCGGGCTTCCATGCCGCACGCCTGAATATCGGTCGCCTGTTGCTGATCGTTTTGTTGGTGCTGCTGACGTTGCCCGGGCCTGCGCGCGCCGCCGATGATCCCTATCAAAAGCGCACGCACGCCGTAACGACCGTGGTGGTCGGCATCATCAGCTACGCCCGCTGGTCGCGTGAACCCAATCCGATCCGGTTGTGCGTGACCGCACCCACCCAGTATGCCGAAGGGTTGTTCGATCCGATCCTGCTCAGCGCCCCGCGTCCGATTAAAGCCGAGCGCGTGCCGTTCGACAGCCCAACGCTGAGTACCGGCTGCGATGTTATCTACTTAGGGAACATCACCGCCGCGCAGAGACAAAATTTCATGCAGCGCATTTCCGGCAACTCCATTCTCAGCATCAGCGAGAACGATAGCGAATGCTCCGCCGGCAGCGCATTTTGCCTGCAGATCGATGGGGATCAGGCCAGCTTCAAGGTCAACCTGGACGCCCTGGCGCGCAGCGGCGTGCGCGTCCACCCCAACGTGCTGCAGCTGGCACGCAAACAGGCGCCGCCGCTATGAGGCTGTTGCGTAAAAACCGTTCCGGCAATGCGCGCCCGACGCTGGGCCGAGTGCTGCAGCGGGTGCATCTTGGGCTGGCGCTGATCGCCGTCGGCACCGCCGGCATCTTTTTGACGCTGGTGGCGCTGTTTGCACTGCGCGCCTATGCCAACCACAACCTGCACCTGATCGCGCGCTCCATCAGTTATACCGTCGAGGCCGCCGTGGTGTTTGAAGACCGCACCGCCGCGCGCGAGGCGCTGATGCTGATCGCCTCCAACGAAGAAGTATCGGACGCGCGGATCCTCGACAACAACGGCAAGATGCTGGCCAACTGGCGCCATCCCACCGATGGGCCGCTGCACGGCCTGGAGCAGATCGTCGCACACTGGGCGCTGCCCGAACCGGTCATCCTGCCCATCACCCACGAGGGTAAGCAGGTCGGCCAGGTCTGGCTGAGCGGCAACGGCGGCAGCCTGCTGCGTTTCCTGTTGCGCGGCATGGTCGGCATGATCGCCTGCCTGGTGCTCAGTACCTTGTGCGCCCTGGTGTTGTCGCGCCGTATGCTGGTCGGCATCGTCAGTTCGCTGGACGACATCGCCAACGTGGCGCACGCGGTGCGCCGCGATCGCACCTTCGGCCTGCGGGTGCCGTCGGCGCCGATCGCCGAGCTGCATGAGCTCAGCAACGATTTCAACGGCTTGCTCGACGAGCTGGAGGCCTGGCAGGCCCACCTGAAGCAGGAGAACGACTCGCTGGCCCACCGGGCGACGCACGACAGCCTGACCGGCTTGCCGAATCGCGCCTTCTTCGAAGGGCGGCTGAGCCGCGCCCTGGGCGATATCGAGCCGCCGGCAAAATTGGCGGTGCTGTTTATCGACGGCGATCGCTTCAAGGAAGTGAACGACAGTTACGGCCACGCCGCAGGCGATGCGGTGCTGACCACCATTGCCGGACGCATTCGCGCGCAGCTGCGCGAGACCGATCTGGTCGCGCGTCTGGGCGGGGATGAATTCGCCGTGCTGCTGGCGCCGGTACACGGCACGGAAGATGTCCTGCAGATCGCTGACAACATCATCGACTGCATGACGCAACCGGTCATTTTGCCGAACGACGAGGCGGTCATTACCTCTCTGAGTATCGGTATTGCGCTGTACCCTGATCACGCCTCGACGCCTCAGGGTCTTTTGCACGAAGCTGACGATGCGATGTATCAGGCAAAGCATCGTTATAACGGAGGCTGGCGGCTGGCTATACATAAATAAGAGCCCCGGCTATAACACTTGAACTAGGGATTTTGACTATGATACAGCAACTGTTTAAAGGTCGTTTTTCACTGCTGACGATGGTGTTCGTCGCCCTGCTGGCGCTCGCCGGCTGCCAGAGCAAGCCGCAGGGCCTGACGCCCGAGCAGATCGCGCTGCTGCAATCGCAGGGCTTCAAGCTGACCGATAACGGCTGGGAGTTTGGCCTGTCGGATAAGGTGCTGTTCGGCAACAACATCGGCAAGCTGAACCCGGAAAGCACCGAGACGGTGCAGAAGATGGGCCGTGCGCTGCTGAGCGTCGGCATCACCAAGTTCCGCCTGGACGGCCATACCGACAACTACGGTGAAGACAGCTATAACGATCAGCTCTCCCTGCGCCGCGCCGATGCGGTGGCCGATCTGCTGGCCAGCGTCGGCATTCCGCGCGCCAATATCGAAACCCGCGGCATGGGCAAGCGCGATCCCGTTGCCGATAACCGCACCTCCAGCGGCCGCGCGGAAAACCGCCGCGTCGCGATCGTCGTCACGCCATAAGCCACCAATATGCGCCTTTATCGGCGCATAAACGGTTATACTTAGCGATCGCTGAGCGATGTCTGGGATCCGAGATCGAAACGGGCTACACTCATGCCGCCAGACATCCTATAAATACTGATATAGAGAGGCTTAGAGCAACGTGGCTCAATACGTCTATACCATGCACCGCGTCGGCAAGGTCGTACCGCCGAAGCGTCATATTTTGAAAAACATCTCCCTGAGCTTCTTCCCTGGGGCCAAAATCGGCGTACTGGGCCTGAACGGCGCCGGTAAGTCCACCCTGCTGCGCATCATGGCCGGCATCGATACCGACATCGAAGGGGAAGCGCGCCCGCAGCCGGGCATCAAGATCGGTTACCTGCCGCAGGAGCCGCAGCTTAACCTCGAACACACCGTACGTGAGTCGGTGGAAGAAGCGCTGGCGGAAGTGGTCGGCGCGCTGAAACGCCTGGACGAAGTGTACGCGCTGTACGCGGAAGAAGGCGCAGACTTCGACAAGCTGGCTGCCGAACAGGGCCGCCTGGAAGAGATCATTCAGGCGCACGACGGTCACAACCTCAACGCCCAACTGGAACGCGCCGCCGATGCGCTGCGCCTGCCGGACTGGGACGCCAAAATCGCCCACCTGTCCGGGGGTGAGCGTCGCCGCGTAGCGCTGTGCCGCCTGCTGCTCGAAAAACCGGACATGCTGCTGCTGGACGAACCGACCAACCACCTGGACGCCGAGTCCGTGGCCTGGCTGGAACGCTTCCTGCACGATTTCGAAGGCACCGTGGTGGCAATCACCCACGACCGTTACTTCCTGGATAACGTGGCCGGCTGGATCCTCGAACTGGACCGCGGCGAGGGCATTCCATGGGAAGGCAACTACTCTTCCTGGCTGGAGCAGAAAGACGCGCGTCTGGCGCAGGAAGCCTCCGCCGAAGCCGCTCGTCGTAAGTCGATCGAGAAAGAGCTGGAGTGGGTGCGTCAGGGTGCCAAAGGACGTCAGTCCAAAGGCAAGGCCCGTTTGGCCCGCTTCGAAGAGCTGAACAACACCGAATACCAGAAACGCAACGAAACCAACGAACTGTTCATTCCACCTGGCGCACGCTTGGGCGATAAAGTGGTCGAAGTCAGCAACCTGCGCAAGTCCTACGGCGACCGCCTGCTGATCGACGACCTGTCGTTCTCTGTGCCGAAAGGGGCAATCGTCGGCATCATCGGCCCGAACGGCGCGGGTAAATCCACGCTGTTCCGCATGATGTCCGGTCAGGAACAGCCTGACTCCGGCAGCATCGTGCTGGGCGATACCGTCAAGCTGGCGTCCGTCGATCAGTTCCGCGACAGCATGGACGGCTCGAAAACCGTGTGGGAAGAAGTCTCCGGCGGGCAGGACATCATGCGCATCGGCAACACCGAGATGCCGAGCCGCGCCTATGTCGGCCGCTTCAACTTCAAGGGCGTCGATCAGGGCAAACGCGTGGGCGAGCTGTCCGGCGGTGAGCGTGGCCGTCTGCACCTGGCCAAGCTGCTGCAGGTTGGCGGCAACGTGCTGCTGCTCGATGAACCGACCAACGACCTGGATATCGAAACCCTGCGCGCGCTGGAAAACGCCCTGCTGGAATTCCCTGGCTGCGCCATGGTGATCTCGCACGACCGTTGGTTCCTCGACCGTATCGCCACCCACATCCTGGACTACCAGGACGAGGGCAAGGTGGAATTCTTCGAAGGCAACTTCACCGAGTACGAAGAGTACAAGAAGCGTACGCTGGGCGCCGACGCGCTCGAGCCGCACCGCATCAAGTACAAGAAGATCGCCAAGTAATCCCCCAGGCGCCGCATGCGGCGCCTTTTTTTATTCCCGCGCCAGCTCGCGCGCGTAGTCGTCAAACGCCGGGTGCTGCAGCACCACATCGATAAAACAGGCCAGCGCCGGGGAATTCAGCTTGCGGCTCGGGTAGACCAGATACAGCTCATTACCCTCCGCGCGCCACGCCGGCAAGACTTCCACCAACAGCTTCTGCGCCACCACCTCGCGGCTGAGAAACGCCGGCAACAGCGTGATCCCCGCACCGGCGATAGCGCATTCACGTGCATACAGCAGGTTGTCGGTGGTGTGCGCCAGCGGCAGCTGCCAACGGTAGTAGTCGTCGCCACAGCGCAGGTTCCAGGCCGTCCAGGCGCGGTGGGCAATGCAGCGATGCTGTTGCAGCTGCTGCGGGTGTTCGATCGGCGGATGCTGCGCCAGATAGGACGGCGCCGCCAACAGATAGCGCGGCGCATACCCGAGACGGCGACCGATCAGCGAAGAATCCTGCGGCTTGCCGGTGCGCAACGCGGCATCGAAGCCTTCCTGTACCAGATCCACCATGGCATCGGACACCGACACCTCCAGCGAAACGTCCGGGTACTGGCGCTGAAAATCCGCCGCCAGCCGCGCCACCAGGGTCGCCCCCAGCCCGGCGGGCGTCGAGATGCGCAGGCGGCCGCTCGGGTTATCGCGCAGCCGCTGCAGCGCCAGATCGGCGCGTTCGGCGGCGGACATCATCGCCTGACAATGTTCCAGATAACGCTCACCGGCGAAGGTCAGGTTCAGCTGGCGCGTGGTGCGGTTGAGCAAGCGCAGCCCCAGCGTCTGTTCGAGCTGGCTGATGCGCTGGCTGACGCTGGATTTCGGCAATCCCACGCGCTGTGCGGCGGCGGTGAAGCTGCCGCACTCCGCCACCAGCGCGAACAGCGCCATGTCCTGCAGCTGTTTGAATTCCATTGTTCACCTTAAACGAACACTCAGTTAGATATTGTCCATCTTATCACCCCACTGCCGCGGGTCTACACTGGGGGCATCATTTGAAAGGAGTACAATCATGTCGATAAAAGCCATTGCCGTAGACCCGCAGAACCCCGCCGGTTTCATCGAAATTTCACCGGAGATGCCGGTTCCCGGCCAGTACGATCTGCTGGTGGAGGTGAAAGCCGTGTCGGTCAACCCGGTGGACACCAAAGTGCACGCCGGTCTGCAGAAAAGCGGCCTGCAGCAGCCGCGCATTCTCGGCTGGGACGCCAGCGGCATCGTGGTGGGCGTGGGCAGCGGCGTCAGCGGCTTCAAGCCCGGCGATGAAGTCTGGTACGCCGGCGACATCACCCGCCCCGGCAGCAACAGCAGCCACCAGCTGATCGACTCACGCATCGCCGCGCACAAGCCGCGCAGCCTGAACTGGGCCGAGTCCGCCGCGTTGCCGCTCACCGCCCTCACCGCTTGGGAGGCGCTGTTCGAACATCTGAACATTCAGGATGCGCCGGAGCACAAGACGCTGTTGATCATCGGCGGCGCCGGCGGAGTCGGCTCGCTGGCCATTCCGCTGGCCGCATTGCGCAGCAAGGTAAAAGTGATCGCCACCGCCTCAAGGCCGGAATCCGCCGCCTGGTGCCGTGAGCGCGGCGCCGATCTGGTGGTGGACTACCGCGATCTGAAGGGCAACCTGGCGCAGCACGGCATCGAGCAGGTGGATTACATCCTGTGCCTGAACGATACCGACGGCCACTGGCCGGCGATGGCCGAGCTGGTCGCGCCGCTGGGCCATATCTGCACCATCGTCGAGAACGCGCAGCCGTTGGATCAAAACGCGCTGAAGCTGAAAAGCGCCGCGCTGCACTGGGAATTCATGTTCACCCGCAGCATGTTCACCACCCCGGACATCGCGCAGCAAGGCAAGATCCTGCAGCAGATGGCGCAGTTGCTGGACGAAGGCAAGCTGAGCACCACGCTGAGCGAAACCCTGCACGGGCTGTCGGTAGACACGCTGACCGCCGCGCATCGACAGTTGCTCGGCGGCCATATGCAAGGCAAGCTGGTTATCGCTTACTAAGTCTGAATCGCGGCGGCGCCCTGCGCCGCCGTTACTGCGGGCGGACGAAGCCGACGCACAGCGTCTGCTCGTCGGCATGCGGATCGGCGCGGAACGTCAGCGTCTGCTGCCAATCGAGGCGCATCTTCGGCCAGTGGGCCAACTCACCGCCGAAGTCGCTGTGCGCGCAGTCTTCGCCCAACCGGCCGAACAGGGCGACGCCGTGCTGCGCAATCTGCGGATAGCTGATGTTGACGTTGTAGATATTCGGGCGCGTATGATTGGACCAACGCGTAATGGTCTGCGGCCGGGAACCGGCGTACACCGTCATCCACTGCGACAGGTATTCGCCGCCAACGTAGCGTAGATCGACGCCATACCGCTCCTGCCACTGCCGCTCCACCCCGGCGCTGAACGCCTTGATACCCACCATTTTCTGGCCGGCGTTGCGCACGTTGCCCAGCATCACTGCGGCATACCCCAGATAGACCGCCAGCGCTGCGCACATCAGCCCGAGGGTCGCCGCGCGCAGTGAACGCACCGGCGGCTGACGCACGCAGCCGACCAGCAGCGCGGGCGCCAGCATGAAGAACGGCTGCAGCCACTCGGTCAACCGGCCGCCGACGTTGAAGGAGAACCAGAAAGTGATAATGCCGAGCGGCAACAGATAGATCCACAACAGCACCCGCATCGGCAACGCCGATGGCCAGGCCAGCACCGCCCCGCTGCGCCGCAGGATCGCCCACAGCACCAGCGACGGATAGAACACCAGCAGCAGCGACTGCAGCATGTCGAGGTTGAGCTGCATCTTGATCTGCGAATCCACCCATTTGAAGGCGGCAAAGTCGTGGTTCCAGAGCCAGAACACGTTCGGCAACACCAACGCCAGCCAGATCGCCACCGCCAGATAGAACTGCGGCTGCCGATAGCAGCGGCGGACCTGCGGTACGAACAGCGTCGACAGCGCCACGAAATAGACGAAGGCGAAGGTCGAGTATTTCGCCATCATCGCCAGACCGGCCACCAACGCGAAGGCCGGCCACCAGTTGGCCGAACGCGAGATCGCCATGTGGAAGAACAGCGCCATCCACGGCCACAGCATCACCAACAGGTAGTTGTCGTTGTAGGGAATAATGTCGAAATTGATGATGCCGGACAGGTTGAGCGTCAGCAGCGCCATCCAGGCCAGCGAGGTGCTGCCGCTCAGGCGCCGCGCCAACAGCCAGACGCCCAACATGCCGATGGCGATGGCGATGAAGTGCCCGCCATACCAGTAAACGTTCAGCGGCAGCCACGACAGCCAGATCGCCGGATGCATCGCCGCACCGACCAGCCACGGATTTTTCGGTGAGCCCCACTCGCCGTTGAGGCCCCAGTTGAGCGCCTCGACGGCGTCGTAAGGCAGGGTAGGATCGAGATGAACAGTCAGCAGCGTCCAGGCTGCGGCATAGCAGACCAACCAGAGAGCGAGTAAGCGATAAGACATGTCTTCTTCTAAGCGTTATTGTAAAGAAAATCTTAACTTAGTCGCTGTCGAATGAACCATGTTTAAACAAGCCGTTAAATGTGCGCCTGGGTGGCGTTTCTGCCGCATCGATCGCACATTACGCTAATTTTACTCAGCCTGCCGCGTGACGATGGGCGGGCGCGCTCAACCGGCCGGCGTCCGCCGCCAGCAGCTGTTGCACCAGCTCGACGCAGCGCAGGAAACGCTCTTCGTAATCGCTGGACTCAACGTGCACGTACTCGATGTTGTTGGCGCGCAGCATCTCCTCCAGCAGGCGCTGGAACGCCAGGCGATCGGCGGTGCTGCCGAGGCTGCGCAGGCCGTCCGCCACCCACGGCGTGTTGTTTTCCAGCAGTATCACCAGATCGAAACGGTATTCGTCGATCAGCGCCTGCACGAAGGGGTGTTCACGCCCTTCGTACTTTTTGCAAAATGCCTGCGTAGTCACGAAATCGGTATCGATAAACGCCACCTTGTTGGCGTACTTGACCGCGAAATCCACGTATTGCGCCTGCCCGAGGGCAATTTTGTCGTAGTCGGAATACTGCAGCGCCATCTCGTCGCCGCCCAGGTGCGAAAACACGTAATCGCGGCCATATTCCCAGGCACTGGTGGTGTTGAAGATGTTGGCCAACTTGTTGACCAACGTCGACTTGCCGCTCGATTCGCCGCCGAGGATCGCTACGGTGCGCACGAAGAACGGCTTCACCTCGGTCGGGATGTAGTCCCAATAGCGGAACGGATCCTGGCGGATCTGATTGCCGCTGATGTTCATGAACGAACGCTCGGGGTCGACCAAAATGGTTTCGATGCCCAGATGCTCGCGGTAGCGCGGCGCATCCTGCGCTTCGCTGGAATAGATGAAGCTCGGCACGATGCCCTTCTGTTCCATAAAGGCCTTCATGCCGTCGCTCCACACGTTCCAGCCGTGCGGATAGGGTTCGATGCCCTGTTCGTCGAACGAGTGGATATGGATGTTTTTCTGGTACTTGAAGGTCTGCAGCAGCCAGCGCAGGCGATCGCTGACCGTCGGCTGTTGCGACATCGAACTGTTCTCGAACAGCTCGCGATCGCGCGGCTCGTCATGGCACAAGATAACGTGCAGCTCGTCCACCTGGCTGCAGGCGCGCTGGATCAGGTAGATGTGGCCGGTGTGCAGCGGGTAAAATTTACCAAACACCACGCCGACTTTAACCTCTTTACGCGGGAACTCCAGCCCGAGAAAACGGTGCAGCGCCTCGAGCTTTTGCGCGCTCGGGCTTTTGATCTTGTCGTTCAACAGCTGGCTGAGATAGCCTTTGGTCATGCCGCTGGCATCCGCCACCTGCTGCAAAGTACAGCCCTTTTGCTTAATGGACGTCTTCAGGTAATCAAATTGCGGCATGGCCACCTCCGTTTAGTATGCTAAACAAAATAGCATATCTTTCTCGCCGTCGGCGACATTAATAAAACTCTTCCAGCACGTCCAGCGCGTCCGCCAGCTTCTTGACCCCGAACACCTGCATGTTGGCCGGCGGCTTCTTCGGCATGTTGCCGTGCGGCACGATGGCGCGCTTGAAGCCGTGCTTGGCCGCTTCGGAGATGCGCTCCTGGCCGCTCGGCACCGGGCGGATCTCCCCCGCCAACCCCACTTCGCCGAACACCACCAGATCGTTCGGCAGCGGCCGATCGCGCAGGCTCGAAACCAGCGACATCAGCAGCGCCAGATCGGCGCTGGTCTCGCTGACCTTTACCCCGCCGACCACGTTGACGAACACATCCTGATCCGACATCTGCAGCCCGCCGTGCCGGTGCAGCACCGCCAGCAGGATCGCCAACCGGTTCTGCTCCAGGCCCACCGCCACGCGGCGCGGGTTGGACATCATCGAGTGATCCACCAGCGCCTGGATCTCCACCAGCAGCGGCCGGGTACCTTCCCACACCACCATCACCGAGCTACCGGAGGTGACTTCGTCGCCGCGGCTGAGGAAGATCGCCGAAGGGTTGCTGACTTCGCGCAGCCCCTGTTCGGTCATGGCAAACACGCCCAGCTCGTTGACCGCGCCGAAGCGGTTCTTGTGGCTGCGCAGAGTGCGGAAGCGGGAATCGGCGTCGCCATCCAGCAGCACCGAACAGTCGATACAGTGTTCCAGCACTTTCGGCCCGGCCAGCGAGCCGTCTTTGGTGACGTGGCCGACCATGACGATCGCCACGCCGCGCGTCTTGGCAAAGCGCGTCAGATAGGCGGCGGTTTCCCGCACCTGCGCCACGCTGCCCGGCGAAGACTGAATGTCCGCCATGTGCATCACCTGGATCGAGTCGATCACCATCAGCTTCGGCTGCTCCTGCTCGGCGATCAGGCAGATCTGCTCGATGCTGGTTTCCGAAAGCATGTTCAGGCCGCCGGTCGGCAGCCCCAGACGGTGAGCGCGCATCGCCACCTGCTGCAGCGACTCCTCGCCGGTGACGTACAGGGTTTTCATCTGTTCGGACAGTTTGCACAGCACCTGCAGCAACAGGGTGCTCTTGCCGGCGCCGGGGTTGCCGCCGATCAGAATGGCGCTGCCGGGCACCACGCCGCCGCCCAGCACGCGGTCAAACTCGAGAAAGCCGGTGGTGAAGCGCGGCAGCGCCTCAAGGCTGATTTCCGACAGCTTCTGTACCTTGCTGACGCCGGCGTCGCCGGCATAGCCGCTGAGGCGATCGTTGCGCGCCGCTGCGGGCGACGCGGCCAAACGCACTTCCGTGATGGTGTTCCAGGCATGACAGGCGCTGCACTGCCCCTGCCAACGCGGATAGTCCGCCCCGCACTCATTGCACACAAATGCCCGTTTTGCCGCTTTTGCCACGTCTTACCTCAATCTTTCGTTATCGCACTTCGTGTTTCAGGCTGCCGGTGAGAATACACAGCACGCCCATCAGATCCGCATGCCGGATCGCCACCTGCGCTTTTTCATACACTTTCGGTTTGGCGTGGTAGGCGATGCCCAACCCCGCCGCCTGCATCATTTTCAAATCGTTGGCGCCGTCGCCGATGGCCACGGTCTGCGCCAGCGGGATCTCAAGCTTTTCCGCCAGCCGCAGCAGCGTGTCGGCTTTGAACTGTGCGTCCACCACCGGCCCCAGCACTTCGCCGGTCAGCTTGCCGTCGCGGATCTCCAGCTCATTGGCCGCTGCCGCCACCAGCCGCAGCCGGTTGCGCAGGTATTCGGCATAGTAGGTGAAGCCGCCGGAGGCGATCGCCACATGCCAGCCCATCGCCTGCAGCTTGCCCACCAGGCTGGTCAGCCCCGGCATCAGCGGCAGCTCGTCGCGCACCTGCTTGAGGATGTTGGCGTCGGCCCCTTTCAGCGTGCCGACGCGCTGGCGCAGGCTGGCGGTAAAGTCCAGCTCGCCGCGCATCGCGCGCTCGGTGACTTCCGCCACCTGCTCGCCGACGCCCGCCAGCTTGGCGATCTCGTCGATGCACTCGATCTCGATCGCCGTCGAATCCATGTCCATCACCAGCAGCCCCGGCGTGCGCAGGTGTGGGATCTTGCCGAGCGGCGCCACGTCCAGCCCGCTCTCCGCCGCCAACAGCTTGGCGCGCGGCGTCAACGTGCCCGCCAACCGCACCACCTGATAGTCGTCCACGCCCCAGGCGGTGACGATCACCATCGCCGCGCCGAGCTTACGTTGGAATTGCGTAATGCGCGCCTTGTCCAGCTTTCTGCCGTATAACAGCCACCCGGTATTGCCCGCCCGGTAGTCCAGCGGCATCACTTCGTCGCCGCTGAGCGAAAGGGGAAGACCCGGCCATTGAGAGATCTCCGCCGGAAGATCGCAATAGGTCAGACTGTTTGACATCATTGACTCCTGAATGGACAAAAACGCTGCATGATAAAACGACGCATCAAGCTATCCTATCGCCAGCGGTTCTGGCAACATAAAGTGTCCCCGATGCCCAAGGAACCTGCATGGCTCGCGCTAAACTGAAATTTCGCCTGCACCGCACCGCTATTATCCTGATTTGCCTGGCTTTGCTGGTGCTGCTGATGCAGGGCGCCTCTTATTTTAGCCTGAGTCACCAAATGGCGCGATCCGAGCAGGTTGAAGAACTGGCGCAGACGCTGACCAAACAGGTCGCCTACAGCCTGGCGCCGCTGCTGGACGACGACGGCAACACCCCGCGCATCGACGCCATCCTCAAGCAGCTCACCGATCACAGCCGCATTCTCGACGTCAGCGTGTATCAGCTGGACGGCACGCTGGTCTCCCACGCCGGGGAACAGATAAGTATACGCGATCGCCTGTCGCTCGACGGCAAACGCGCCGGCAGCTACTTCAACCACCAGTTGGTCGAATCCATTCAGGGCAAAGACGGCCCGATCGGCTTTATCCGCATCACCCTCGACACCCACGTGTTGGCGACCGAATCCAAGCAGGTGGACAACACCACCAACCTGCTGCGCCTGATGATCCTGCTGGCGCTGGCGATCGGCATCATTCTGGCGCGCACCCTGCTGCAACACCGCCGCAGCCGCTGGCAGCAGTCGCCGTACCTGTTGACCGCCAACACGCCGTTGGCAGAAGGCAATACGGTGGAAGACGACGAAGAGGATGCGCCGGAGAAAAAACAGGAAGCGCCGAAGAAGGGGTAACTCAGGCTGGGCGCTGAATGCGCTCGTGCCGTTTTCTTGTCCTTTCGGTGAATAGATTGTCCGTAACAACGGGATCCACAACCAATTGAAAGGTAAAGCGTTAGCCAAAACTGGCCAAGCGGAATGAATAGATTGACGGGCGGGCGCCATGATGACGCCCGCCGGGGTATTACGCTTTGTCGCCCAGCAGCACGGATTCCAGCGCGATAACGATCATTTCGTTAAAGGTGGTCTGGCGTTCCGCCGCCGTGGTCGCTTCGTGACGCAGGATGTGGTCGGACACGGTGCAGATGGTCAGCGCCTTGCAGCCGAACTCTTCGTACAGCTCCGCCGCCACGCCGTAGATGCCGGCCGCTTCCATTTCCACGCCCAGGATGCCGTACTTCTTCATCACCTGGAACATGTCCGGATCCGGCGTGTAGAACAGATCGGCGGAGAAGATGTTGCCCACGCGCGCCGGGATACCCTGCGCCGCCGCCGCGTCGACCGCGTTGCGCACCATGTCGAAATCGGCGATCGCCGCGTAGTCGTTGTCCTTGAAGCGCAGACGGTTCACCTTGGAATCGGTGCACGCGCCCATGCCGATCACCACGTCACGCAGTTTGATATCGTCACGCACCGCGCCGCAGGAGCCCACGCGAATGATCTTCTTCACGCCGAATTCGGCGATCAGCTCACGCGCATAGATGGAGCAGGACGGGATGCCCATGCCGTGGCCCATTACGGAAATGCGGCGGCCTTTGTAGGTGCCGGTGAAGCCCAACATGCCGCGCACGTTGTTCACTTCCACCGCGCCTTCCAGGAAGGTTTCGGCGATGTATTTTGCACGCAGCGGATCGCCCGGCATCAGTACTACGTCAGCGAAATCACCCATCTCAGCATTAATGTGCGGCGTAGCCATAATTTTCTTCCTTTAGAAATCTTATTTAATAAAAACGTCAAACATCTAAGCCTTGAATGTCGAGTTGCAGCCAGGCAGCTAGCGGGTGAATCCCCAGGAGCTTACTTGAGTAAGTGACTGGGGTTCACGCGTGAAGCTAACAACGCTGCGGCTTGAAAGACAGGGCTTAGAACATGCTCTTACCGTAATCCATCGGCGACAGGCCAAAATAATTGGCGACGGTCTGGCCGATGTCGGCAAAGGTCTCGCGGTGGCCCAGCGAGCCCGGCTTCACTTTCGGGCCGTAAACCAGCACCGGGATGTGTTCGCGGGTGTGGTCGGTGCCCGGCCAGGTCGGGTCGCAGCCGTGGTCGGCGGTGAAGATGATGATGTCTTCGTCTTTCACCAGCTTCAGCAGCTCCGGCAGGCGGCGGTCGAACAGCTCCAGCGCGGCAGCGTAGCCCGCCACGTCGCGGCGGTGGCCATAGGAGGAGTCAAAGTCCACGAAGTTGGTGAACACGATGGTGTTGTCGCCGGCCTTTTCCATTTCGATCAGGGTCGCGTCGAACAGCGCGTCGATGCCGGTAGCCTTCACCTTCTTGGTGATGCCGACGTTGGCGTAGATGTCGGCGATTTTACCGATCGACACCACTTCACCGCCTTTCTCGTCCACCAGCTTTTTCAGCACGGTCGGCGCCGGCGGCTCTACCGCCAGATCGTGGCGGTTGCCGGTGCGCTGGAAGTGGCCCGGCTTATCGCCGACGAACGGACGCGCGATCACGCGGCCGATGTTGTAGCCGCCTTCGGTCAACTCTTCACGCGCGATTTCGCACAGCTCATACAGGCGATCCAGGCCGAAGGTTTCTTCATGGCAGGCGATCTGGAACACCGAGTCGGCGGAGGTGTAGAAAATCGGCTTGCCGGTTTTCATGTGCTCTTCGCCCAGCTGATCGAGGATCACGGTGCCGGACGAGTGACAGTTGCCCAGGTAACCCGGCAGCTTGGCGCGCTCGACCAGCTTGTCCAGCAGTGCCTGCGGGAAGCTGTTGTGCTCGTCCGTGAAGTAGCCCCAGTCGAACAGCACCGGCACACCGGCGATTTCCCAGTGGCCCGACGGCGTGTCTTTACCGGAAGAGAGCTCGCTGGCGTAAGCGTAAGCGCCGATGATGTCGGCGTTGCGGTCCAACCCCTGCGGGAAGTTGCCGGTGGACTCTTCCGCCGCTTTACCGAGGCCCAGACGGCTCAGGTTAGGCAGCGTCAGCGGCCCCTGGCGGCCCACGTTGGCCTCACCGCGCGCGCAAACCTCGGCGATGTGGCCCAGGGTGTCGGAACCCTGGTCGCCAAAACGTTCGGCGTCTTCGCTGGCGCCGATGCCGAAGGAGTCCAATACCATAATAAATGTGCGTTTCATCTGTGCTCTCCTGCGTGTTCTCACGCTTTGGACGGCCGCGAAAAAGCCGCGGCCGTTCCTGATTCTTGGGTTATTCCGTGATGCGCTTATACACCACCGGCGTCGCTTCCGGCGCCTTGTCGCTCAGCGTCATTGCGCTGCGCACCGCATCGGCCGCCTGCTGCCAGCTCTCTTCATCGTTGGCGTGGATCATCGCCAACGGCTGCTGGGCATCCACTTTATCACCCAGGCGCGCCACTTCGGTCAGCCCAACGCTGTAGTCGATGGCGTCGCTCGCCCGGCGACGGCCGCCGCCCAGCGAAACCACCGCCATGCCCAGCGCGCGGGTATCCATGGCGCTGATGATGCCCGGCTTTTCAGCATACACCGGCTTGCTCAGCGTTGCCGCCGGCAGATAGCTATCGTAGCGTTCGACGAAGTCTATCGGCCCCTGCTGCGCCGCCACCATGCGGCCAAACACCTCCGCCGCCTTGCCGTTGTCCAGCACCGCCTGCAGTTTGGCGCGCGCGTCGGCCTCGTCTTGCGCCAGGCCGCCGGACAGCAGCATTTCCACGCACAGCGCCAGCGTCACTTCCAGCAGGCGCGGGTTGCGGTATTCGCCGGTCAGGAAGCGCACCGCTTCGCGCACTTCCACCGCGTTGCCGGCGCTGGAGGCCAGCACCTGGTTCATGTCGGTCAGCAGCGCGGTGGTCTTGCAGCCCGCGCCGTTGGCCACGCCGACGATCGCCTGCGCCAAATCTTGCGACAGGGCATAGGTCGGCATAAAGGCGCCGGAGCCGACCTTCACGTCCATCACCAGCGCATCCAGCCCTTCCGCCAGCTTCTTAGCCAGAATGGAGGCGGTGATCAGCGGGATCGAATCCACGGTAGCGGTAATGTCGCGGGTGGCGTAGAAACGTTTGTCCGCCGGCGCCAGCGAGCTGGTCTGGCCGATGATCGCCACGCCGACGTCCTGAATGATTTTGCGGAAGGCGTTATCGTCCGGGAAAATATTGAAGCCCGGAATGGCTTCCAGCTTGTCCAGCGTGCCGCCGGTATGCCCCAGGCCGCGGCCGGAGATCATCGGCACATAGCCGCCGCAGGCCGCCACCATCGGGCCGAGCATCAGCGAGGTCACGTCGCCCACACCGCCGGTCGAATGCTTGTCGACGATCGGGCCGTTCAGCGCCAGACTCTTCCAATCCAGCACGGTACCGGAATCGCGCATCGCCATGGTAAGCGCCACGCGCTCCGGCATGCTCATGTCATGGAAATAAATGGTCATCGCCAGCGCGGCGATCTGCCCTTCCGACACCACGTTGTCGCGAATGCCGTTGATGAAAAAGCGGATTTCCGCTTCGCTTAACGGCTGGCCGTCGCGTTTTTTACGAATAATTTCTTGAGCCAGGAACAAAGCATCCCCCTGTGTCGCCGAGAGTCGGTGCAGACGGGCGCGCCTGGCGCCCGCCAACGAAATCGATCAGTAGCCGCCGCCGGCGGTCTGGGTCTGGTGGCCCAGCGCGGTCAGCAAGCTGGCCAGCAGGCTGGAAGCGCCAAAGCGGAAATGCCGCGCGTCAGCCCAGCCTTCGCCCAGAATACGATCGGCAAGTTGCAGATAATGCAGCGCATCCTCTGCGGTGCGCACGCCGCCGGCCGGCTTGAAGCCCACCGTCTTCGCCACGCCCAGATCGCGGATCACCGACATCATCAGCTCGGCGCTTTCCAGCGTGGCGTTGACCGGCACCTTGCCGGTGGAGGTCTTGATAAAGTCCGCCCCGGCCTTGATGGCGATTTCGGACGCCTTGCGGATCAGGTCGGCCTGCTTCAGCTCACCGGTTTCGATGATCACTTTCAGCAGCACGTTGGCCGCCTGACAAGCCTGCTTGCACTGTTTCACCAGCTCGAAGCCGACCTGTTCGTTGCCGGCGATCAGCGCGCGGTAAGGGAACACCACGTCCACTTCATCCGCGCCATAGGCGATGGCCGCGCGGGTTTCCGCCAGCGCGATGTCGATATCGTCGTTGCCATGCGGGAAGTTGGTCACGGTGGCGATACGGATATCCGGCGTGCCTTGCTCACGCAGCGCCTTGCGCGCTACCGGGATAAAACGCGGGTAGATGCAGATGGCCGCCGTGTGGCCGGCCGGGCTGTTGGCCTGACGACAGAGGGCGATCACTTTCTCGTCGGTGTCATCATCATTCAGCGTGGTTAAATCCATCAGGTTCAGCGCACGTTGCGCTGCTGCGGTTAATTCGGTCATAAAACTCTCCAACTGAGTACCTGGGTGTTGGCGAGCGGACTTGGTTCCATGAAGATAGCGCAGGGGAACGGCGTTCCCGCGGCGGCAACTGAGATCCTTCTCACCGCACATGGCCACCCGCCTTGCGGCCGGCCAGTAATAGCTATTTGAACACGAATGCCAAGGGCGATTCGCGTTCATCGTCACACTATATGAAATAGCACTGTAACAGACCGGAATTATATGTGAAGAGCATCACAAAATAACGCGATATCGTTCACAAATTCGCTAAAGAAGCGGCTGAAGATCGCGGGTGCGGCAAGCACCCGCGTTGCTTAGAGTATAGGCGGAGTCCCGCGATCGGTCGCGCCGTCGCGGGCTCCGGAATGGCTTACAGCGCCAGGAAGAAACCGGCGATGGTGGCGCTCATCAGGTTGGACAGCGTGCCCGCTGCCACGGCCTTCAGACCGAAACGCGCGATGTCGTGGCGACGGTTGGGCGCCATGCTGCCCAGACCGCCCAGCAGGATCGCCACCGAGGAGAGGTTGGCGAAGCCGCACAGCGCGAAGGAGATGATCGCCTTGGTATGGGCCGACAGCACCTGCAGGCCTTCCGCAGCCACCACGTCGTCCGGACGCAGATAGGCGCCGAAGTTCATGTAGGCGACGAACTCGTTGACGATGATCTTCTGGCCGATAAACGAACCGGCGGTCATCGCCTCGCTCCACGGCACGCCGATCAGGAAGGCGATCGGCGAGAACACCCAGCCGAGGATCAGTTCAAGCGACAGCTGCGGATAATCGAACCAGCCGCCGATACCGCCGAGAATGCCGTTAAGCAAGGCGATCAGCGCGATAAACGCCAGCAGCATCGCACCGACGTTCAGCGCCAGCTGCATGCCGGAAGCCGCGCCGGAAGCCGCCGCGTCGATCACGTTGGCCGGACGATCTTCTTCGGCGATCAGCTTCATCGCATCGTCTTTATCGTGGGTCTGCTCGGTTTCCGGCACCATCAGCTTGGCGAACAGCAGCCCGCCCGGCGCGGCCATGAAGGACGCGGCAATCAGGTATTCCAGCGGCACGCCCATCTGCGCGTACCCTGCCAGCACCGAACCGGCTACCGAGGCCAGGCCGCCGCACATCACGGCGAACAGCTCTGACTGGCTCATGGTGGCGATATACGGGCGCACCACCAGCGGCGCTTCGGTCTGGCCAACGAAAATGTTGGCGGTCGCCGACAGCGATTCGGTGCGCGAGGTGCCCAGCAGCTTGTGCAGGCCGCCGCCCAGCACGCGGATCACCAACTGCATGATGCCGAGGTAGTACAGCACCGCAATCAGCGAGGAGAAGAACACGATCACCGGCAGAACACGCAGCGCGAACACGAAGCCGCCGCCGCCGAACACCTCGAACATCTTGTCGGACACCAGCCCGCCGAAGATGAACGAAATGCCCTGATTGCCGTAGGCGATAACGTTTGCCACGCCGTTAGACATACTGCCGAGGATGCTGCGGCCCAGCGGCACATACAGCACCAGCGCGCCGATGCCGATCTGGATGATGAACGCCCACACGACGGTGCGCAGTTTAATGGCCCGGCGGTTGCTGGAGAGCAGCACCGCAATGGCGATCAGCACCGCCATACCGACCAGACTCATGATGAGTTGCATGCAAAGTTTCCCTGTTGCAAAAAATAAAGTACATCCCTGCTCATGAAGAGAGGTCTGCTATTGGAGTGTTTCGGGGGGGATTATACTGAGCGAGGTCACCCTCGCACCGATTTATGTCACAAATGTATACAACGAGACGCAAATGAAAATCTTATAACGTGACGCAAGTCACGTTATAAGCCCGTCAATCCGGCATGGCGAACAGTGCCTGAGTATTGCGTTGCAGGTGGGCGGCGATCTCGTCGGCCGGTTCCGGCCGCAGCTCGCACAGCGTTTGAAACACCTCGGCGGCGCGTTCGGGGCGATTCGGCTGCCCCTGATAGCCGGCCAGCGGCATGTCCGGCGCATCGGTCTCCAGCAGCAGCGCCTCGAGCGGCAGCTGCGCCATCACGCCGCGCGTTTTTTGCGCCCGCTCATAGGTGATGGTGCCGCCCACGCCGATGTAATAGCCGAGGCGGATAAAGGCCTGCGCCTGCGACAGGCTGCCGGCGAAGCCGTGCACCACGCCGCGACGCGGCAACTGCATGCGCCGCAGCGCCGCGGCCAGCTGATCGTGGGTGCGGCGCGAATGGAGGATCACCGGCAGGTCATGCTGTTTCGCCAGCCTCAGCTGGGCCAGCAGCACGCTTTGCTGGCGCTCGAACTGCGGGTTGTCCATATACAGATCGAGCCCGATCTCCCCCACTGCCACCAGCTTGCGCGGCCGTTCGGCCAGCAGCGTTGCCAGCTGCTCCAACTGCGGCTCATGATGCTGCGCGATATACAGCGGGTGCAGCCCCAGCGCGGCGAACAGCGGCGCGTGATCTTGCGCCAGTCGCAGCACCCGGGCAAAGCGATCGGCGGTGACCGTCGGGACGATGATGCGCTGCACGCCGGCGCTTGCCGCCCGCGTCAGGCTCTCGGCCTCATGCCCGGTAAAGGGCGGAAAATCGAAATGGCAGTGAGTATCGGTAAAGGCGTAACTCACAGCGCCCCCCCTTCACCCGGCGGCAAATCACCCGGCAGAATGATCTTCGGCGCCGCTACCGCGGCCTCCGGCTGCGCGCCCAGCTCGGACGGCATGACGATATCGGTCACGATCGGCGAAGGCATTCTGACGTTCTCCGGCTGGATCAGGCGGCGCGACAGCGCTTTTTTCACCTTCATGCCGTCCGGCTCCGGCTGCGCCATCCACTGGCCGACGGTGGCCAGGAAATAACGGCCGCAGCGGCGCCCCAGGTGATAATCCTGATTGAGCGACCCCAGTCGGCTGCCCAGCGCATTGCTGGCCAGCGGCTTCGGCGGAAAGATTTCGAAGATCCGCAGCTTGCCCGGCGGCTTCTCGATAAAGCGCTGGATGCGGTGATAGCTTTGCTCGTGATGCTGCAGGATACGCACCATCTGCTGCAGGCTGCTGTCGCTCAGCCAGTGCTCCATGCGCTTCATCCACTGCGGGGTGTAGTACATCTGCGAGGGCACGGTGCGGATCACCACGATGGTGTCAGCGCCGCGACGATAGGCCTCTTCCACCGGGATCGCATCGCTGATGCCGCCGTCCTGATAGCTGACGCCGTCCAGCTCCACGCCCTGGCGATAAAAACCGGGAATGGCGCTGGACGCCTTGATGGCCGGCAGCCAGCGTTCGCGCTGCGCCGGCAGGTAGGTCGGCTCAAAGTCATCGCTGCGGCAGGCGCACAGCAGGAACTCGCGCCCGTCGGTAAAGTGCTGTTCCGCCACGTCCATCGCCAACGGCATCTGCGCCGCCGCCGTATCGACCAGCCAATCGAGATCGATCAGATGCCCGCCGCGCACGAAGCGCAGCGGATTGAAGAACTGGGCAGAAGTGGTGTAACGGGTGATCACTCGACGTGCGTAACCCACCTGCCCGCAGATATAGGCGGAGAGATTCTGGGCACCGGCCGACGTGCCGATCAGCAGATCGAAAGGGTTAAAGCCCGCACGCTGAAACTCGTCCAGCACGCCGGCGGTGAAAATGCCGCGCTGGCCGCCGCCTTCGCAGACCAGCGCCATCTTGCCTGGCCGAAAGGGTTTAGACGCCAGCGGTTCTATATTGCCGAGCGTGATGGGTATTCTGTATCCCAACTTGGCATCCTCAGTGAGACGTTTTCTCCGAGGATACCGCGTCTCGCTCTCTTCCGTAATCCTCTTGCAGTACGCCGGCGAGGAAATCGTTGCTGCCGGCCAGCCAGGCATAATCGCTGCCTGACCATTCTGCCCACGCCTGCCATACCTGGCCTTTCAGCTGTTTCCAGCGCCCGACGATGATGTCGCTGTTCATGGCCGGCCCTCCCCGACGTGAGAAAAGGAGTTAAGCTTTGTTACAGTTTACGGGAAAATGCCCGCCGGCTAAGGGCGACGGCGGCCGGTGAACAGGCTGACCAGGAACAGGATGATGCCGACAACGAACACGATTTTAGCCGCCCAGGCAGCGGTGCCCGCCAACGAACCGAACCCCAGCGCCGCAGCGATAAGCGCGATGACTAAAAAGATAATGCCCCAACGAAACATAAGCTTCTCCTTACCATTGTGAAAAAATTCGCTGCCATCTACCACCCCGACAACGGGACGTCGACGGCAAATCAGTTTCTTTTTTTGGTGTTACATGCCGGGCCGCCTTCACGGCCCGACAGATGCGGCTTGTTGTTGCTTGTTACGGGCGCCTGGCGGAATTACTGCTTGACCACCAGGTCGTTTTTCACGCTTTTCACGCCGTCGATGGCCTTGGCGATGCTTTCCGCACGCTCAGACTGCGCCTGCGTTTTCACCTCACCGGAAAGCTGCACCACACCATCGGTGGTTTCCACTTTCACATTGCGCGACGGCACGATGTCATCGGCCAGCAGCTTGGCTTTCAGCTCGCTGGTAGTGGCGGTGTCGCCGGCATACGATTTGATCGACTGGTTGGCTTCATCTTTCACGTGCAGCTTGTCGCTGACGGTCTTGACGCCTTCCACCTTGCCGGCGACCGCGACCGCATGCTCCGCCTGCGCCTGGCTGCCGACGAACCCACTCAGGATCACGGTGCCTTTTTCGGTTTTCACCGAAATGTCGGAGCTTTTGATGGTCTTATCTTCCACCAACGCACTTTTAACTTTAGCCGTTATCGCGCTGTCATCCATGTAACCGTCAACTTTTTTCATGGAGCTATCGATTTTGGCACCGGCACTATCCGCGGCGTTAGACGCCTTGTTGAGCAGGCTGTCTTCGGCCAGCGCACTGCCGCTTACCAAAGCAGAACCCAATACGACAGCCATCAGCGAGTGTGCAAATTTGGTCTTTTTCATCGATCTCTTCCTTTTGTTGGGGGCCCGTAGCGCCAGAGCGCCGGAACCCTGCGGCCACCTTCACGCGGCCTTCTCGGTAAATACTTCATCATCGCTATACGATTAAGCGTTCACGACAGGAATATTGCAACGGCCGTGCCAACTCAAAAAACACTTTAAAAATCAAAGAAAAAAATTCAGAAGTCGGATTTTTAGCCAAAAAACTGTCGCCTATTGGCGACAGGCTAAGTTACACAAAACTGAAATATAGCTATCTCATTGATATTTAAAGACACTGACTGTCTCCTATCGGCAACACATCAGAATAACTCACCAAACAAATAGCGTATTGCAGTGATTTACTCTCAAGCAATGTGCGGACATCTCGTTAAAGATAGACCATCAGACGGAAAACGCAGGCCGAACGAACATCGCCTGGCGATAGCGGTTCGCAGGATAAAATATGAGGAAGATTTATTAATTAGCGCAGTGAGGATAGGAGAAGCGTGCAGGGCGCACGGGGCGCCCTGCCGAGCGATCAGTGTTCGCGGGTTTTGCGGAAGGTCACGTCAGGATAGCGTTCCTGCGTCAGGTTGAGGTTCACCATGGTCGGCGCGATGTAGGACAGGTTGTCCCCGCCATCCAGCGCCAGGTTGATCTCGTTCTTGCGCTTGAACTCTTCGAACTTCTTCACGTCGTCGCACTCGACCCAGCGCGCGGTCGACACGTTGACCGATTCGTACAGCGCTTCCACGTTGTACTCGCTCTTCAAACGCGCCACCACCACGTCGAACTGCAGCACACCGACCGCGCCGACGATCAGATCGTTGTTGGCGATCGGACGGAACACCTGTACCGCGCCCTCTTCGGACAACTGCACCAGCCCCTTCAGCAGCTGTTTCTGCTTCAGCGGATCGCGCAGGCGAATGCGGCGGAACAGCTCCGGCGCGAAGTTCGGAATACCGGTGAACTTCATGTCTTCACCCTGGGTGAAGGTATCGCCGATCTGAATGGTGCCGTGGTTGTGCAGGCCGATGATGTCGCCCGGGTAGGCTTCTTCCACGTGCGAACGGTCGCCGGCCATAAAGGTCAGCGCGTCGGAGATCACCACGTCTTTGCCGGTGCGCACCTGGCGCAGCTTCATGCCCTTCTCGTAGCGGCCGGACACCACGCGCATGAAGGCCACGCGGTCGCGGTGTTTCGGATCCATGTTGGCCTGGATCTTGAAAACGAAGCCGGTGAATTTCTCCTCCGCCGCCGTCACTTCGCGGGTGTCGGTTTTGCGCGGCATCGGCGCCGGCGCCCAGGCCACCAGACCGTCCAGCATGTGATCCACGCCGAAGTTACCGAGTGCGGTACCGAAGAACACCGGGGTCAGCTCGCCGCTCAGGAAGGCCTCCTGATCGAACTCGTGGGAAGCGCCCTGCACCAGCTCCAGCTCATCGCGCAGCTGCGCCGCCAGATCTTCGCCCACCGCCGCATCCAGCTCCGGGTTGTCCAGGCCTTTGACGATGCGCACTTCCTGGATGGTGTGGCCTTTACCGGTCTGATACAGGTAGGTTTCATCCTTGTACAGGTGGTAAACGCCCTTGAACAGCTTGCCGCAGCCGATCGGCCAGGTGATAGGCGAGCAGGCGATCTTCAGTTCGCGCTCGACTTCATCCATCACTTCCATCGGATCGCGGATGTCGCGGTCCAGTTTGTTCATGAAGGTCAGGATCGGCGTGTCGCGCAGACGGGTGACTTCCATCAGCTTACGGGTACGATCCTCAACGCCCTTGGCGGCGTCGATCACCATCAGACAGCAGTCGACGGCGGTCAGGGTACGGTAAGTATCTTCGGAGAAGTCTTCGTGCCCCGGGGTATCCAGCAGGTTAACCAGGCTGTCGCGGTACGGGAACTGCATCACGGAGGTGGTGATCGAGATCCCACGCTGCTTTTCCATTTCCATCCAGTCGGATTTGGCGTGCTGGCTGGAGCCACGGCCTTTTACCGTACCGGCGGTCTGGATCGCCTGTCCGAACAGCAGCACTTTTTCGGTAATGGTGGTTTTACCGGCATCGGGGTGCGAGATGATGGCGAAAGTTCTTCTTTTGGAGACTTCGCGGGCAAATTCACTAGGAGACATGGTTTTCAGGTTCTACGGTTAGTCCGCCCTGCGACATCATCAGAACGCGCCGATCGCGGCGCCGGGCAAAGCGGTGAATAAAAGATAACAGCCGGGCATTTTCGCCGATTTGCCAACCGGTGACAATCAATGCTTTTACCGGCCGGGCGGATTACGCCAGCGGCAGCGCCATCACGATCGCGTCTTCGCGGCCGTGGGCGCTCGGGTAATAATTGCGGCGCACGGTGACCTCGTTGAAACCGAGATCTTCATACAGTGCGATCGCCGCCTGGTTGGAGGCGCGCACCTCCAGCCACAGCGTCACCACGCCACGGCTCTCCAGCTGTTCGATCACCGCGTTGAGCAGCAGGCGGCCAAAGCCCCGGCGCTGCCACCGCGGATGAATGGCGATGTTGAACAGCGTGGCTTCGTCCAGCACGATCTGCGTGATGGCGAATCCCGCCATTTCCCCTTCGGCGTTCAGCTTCAGGTTAAGGTAGCGATCGCCCTGATTGCTGGCGAAGGTGGTTTCCGTCCAGGGGAAAGCGTGGCTGGCTTGCTCAATGGTGAAGGCCGTGGCCAGGTCGGCCGCCGTCAGGGTAGAAATCGTGTTCATGATGACAAATCTGCTGCCAGAGGGCGCGTTTGGCCCCCGCGTCTTGGGAAAGCTCGGCCAGCGCCGGGCTGTATAGCTGCGCGCCGGCGACCGCAAGCGGTTCCGCCACGCCCAGCCGCCAACTGTTGCATGCGGTCTCTTCAGGCAGCATCGCCGCCTGTTCCGGCGTCAGGCTGTAGGTTTGCGCCGGCGTCAGCCCCAGGCTGCGCAGCACGTCGCAAAACAGCGGATCGTCGGACGCGGGCAGCGTCTGCGCCACCACCAGCAGGCGCGCCTCGGGCGGCAGACTGACCGCCACTTCGCCCTGCAACACGCTCGGGCGGCGCAATGTCCACTGCGTAATACCCAGTTGTTGTAACAGCCAGTCGCGTTTTGATGCCATGCCGATTCCTACCCGTTGTGGTGCGCCATGCCTGCCATGCGCCGCGCTATGCTAACAAACCCGCGCAGCCCGCGCCAACAAACCCGTCGAACATATCGCCACAAAGCTCTATAATCCCCGGTCTCATTTCCAGGAGCCAATATCTGATGTCTGCATTAACCCCCGCCAGTGAAGTCATGCTGCGCCACAGTGATGAATTTATCGAACGCCGCGTGCTGTTTGCCGGCGACCTGCAGGACAGCCTGCCGGCCCAATTCGAGGCCGCGGACGTGCGCGTCCACACTCAGCAATACCATCACTGGCAGTTACTGAACCGGACGATGGGCGATAACGTGCAGTTCGGTTTGACCGTCGATCCCGCTTTCGTCGCCGACTGCGACACGCTGGTTTACTACTGGCCGAAGAGCAAGCAGGAAGCGCAATTCCAGCTGTGCAACATCCTGGCGCTGCTGCCGGTGGGCGTAGACGTGTTCGTGGTCGGTGAAAACCGCAGCGGCGTGCGCAGCGCCGAGCCAACGCTGGAAGGCCATGTTGCGCTGGTGAAAATCGACAGCGCGCGCCGCTGCGGCCTGTATCACGGCCGCCTGGACGCGCAGACCGAATTCGACCTGAACGACTGGTGGGACAGCTATCAGCTGCACGATCTGGAAGTGAAAACGCTGCCGGGCGTGTTCAGCCGCGACGGCCTGGACGTCGGCAGCTCGCTGCTGCTGTCGACGCTGGAAAAACACATGAAAGGCAAGGTGCTGGACATCGGCTGCGGCGCCGGCGTGATGGCCTCGGTGATGGCCAAGCTGTCGCCGAAGGTGAAACTGACCCTCAGCGACGTCAACGCCGCCGCGGTGGAATCCAGCCGCGCGACGCTGGCCGCCAACGGCATCGAAGGCGAAGTGATCGTCAGCAACGTTTACTCCGACATCACCGGCCGTTTCGACATGATCATCTCCAACCCGCCGTTCCACGACGGGCTGCAGACCAGCCTGACCGCCGCTGAAACCCTGATCCGCGGCGCGGTGAAACACCTGCCGATCGGCGGCCAACTGCGCATCGTCGCCAACGCCTTCCTGCCGTACCCGGACATTCTGGACGCCACCTTCGGCAGCCACGAAGTGCTGGCGCAGAACGGCCGCTTCAAGGTGTATCAGGCCACCGTCGGCCGCCCACCGCGCGCGCCGAAGAAGAAATAATTCGCCGTTGGCGGAAAACGACAGAGCGCGGCCTGAGGCCGCGCTTTTTTTTAGCCGTTGATATAGGCCATCGACTCGGCGCCGTAGCGATCGCCGGCCGCTGCACTCAGCGGAAACACCGCTTCGATCGCCGCCAGTTCGGCCGCGCTCAGCGTTATCTCCGCCGCCGCGACGTTCTCTTCCAGATAGCGACGGCGTTTGGTGCCGGGGATCGGCACGATGTGCTCGCCCTGCGCCAACACCCAGGCCAGCGCCAGCTGTGAAGGCTTGACGCCCTTCTGCGCCGCCAGCTCACCCACCTTCTCCACCAGCGCCAGGTTGCGGGCGAAGTTTTCGCCCTGGAAGCGCGGATTGCCGCGGCGGAAATCGTCCTCGGCCAGATCCTCCGGCCGCCGGATAGCGCCGGTAAGGAAACCGCGCCCTAACGGGCTGTAAGGCACAAAGCCGATCCCCAGTCGCTCACAGGCGGCCAGCACGCCCTGTTCAGCATCGCGCGTCCACAGCGAATACTCGGTCTGCAACGCCGTGATCGGATGCACCTTGTGCGCCCGCTCCAGCGTGGCGACCGACGCCTCGCTCAGGCCGATATGGCGGATCTTGCCTTCGCGGATCAGATCCGCCATCGTGCCGACGACGTCTTCGATCGGCACCTGCGGATCGACCCGATGCTGATAATAAAGATCGATCTCCTCTACGCCCAAGCGCCGCAGGCTGCCTTCCACCGAGCGCCGGATATACTCGGGCCGGCTGCTGACGCCGCGCGCCGAAGGATCCGCCGGATCGCGCAGGATGCCGAACTTGGTAGCCAGGAACACCTGTTGCCGTTTGCCCTTGATCGCTTCCCCTACCAACTCTTCATTGGTGTGCGGGCCATACATGTCGGCGGTGTCGAGCAGCGTGACGCCCAGCTCCAGTGCCCGGTGCAGCGTGGCGATGGCCTCCTGCCGATCGGCGCCGGTGGAGTAGAAGTCGCTCATGCCCATGCATCCCAGCCCCAGGGCGGAGACGACGGGACCGTGGGAACCCAGTTTACGTTGTTGCATTGTGCAGCCCTCATGCGATGAACGGATAACGCAGCAAAGTCTGGTTGTTTACGCTACAAAGATAAATAATGCAGATCGCACATCACTGTTCAAAAATCACCAACAATCCGGAGTGGACATGGATCAGGTTCAAGCCATGCGCATTTTTACCCGCATCGTCGAACTGGGCAGCTTCAGTCGGGCGGCCGAGCGCCTGCAGCTGCCGCGCGCCACGGTCAGCAACGCGCTGAAACGGCTGGAGCAGCGGCTGGGCGTGCGCCTGCTGATCCGCACCACCCGCCAGGTACAGGTGACCAGCGAAGGCAGCCTTTACTATCAACGCTGCGTACAGCTGCTGGGGGCGCTTGAGGAAGCGGACACGCTGTTCAGCCACCATAAGCTGCAGCCGTCCGGCAAAGTGCGCATCGATATGCCCCATTCGCTGGCGCGCCAGATCGTCATTCCGGCGCTGGGCGACTTTTACCGGCGCTATCCCGACATCACGCTGGCGCTGGGTGCCAACGACACCCACGTCGATCTGTTGCGCGAAGGCGTAGACTGCGTGCTGCGCGCCTGGGAAACCGAAGACGACAGCCTGGTGGCGCGGCGCATCGCCCAGCTGCCGCAGATCACCTGCGCTTCCCCCGCTTACCTGCAGGCCAGCGGCACGCCGCTCGACATCGATAGCCTGGCGCCGCACCGCGCGGTAGGGTATTTTTCCCTGGCCAGCAACCGCGATTATCCGCTGGAATTCTGCCGTGGCGGCAAGGTGGAACTGCGCGAACTCCCTGCCCGGCTGAGCGTCAGCGGCGCCGACGCTTACATCGCCGGCGCGCGTGCCGGCATGGGGTTGATTCAGGCGGCGCGCTATTCACTTGCTCCCTGGCTGGAACGGGGCGAACTGGTGGAAGTGTTGGCGGACACGCCGCCTCCGCCGATGCCGATTTACATCATGTATCCGCCCGGCCGTTTCCTGGCGCCACGGGTCAGGGTGTTGATTGATTGGCTGATTTGGCTGTTTGACCAGCAGAAAAGCGGCGATATGGCTGTTTTTCCAGCAAACGCCCGCAAAGCGGGGAAATAACTGTTGACGTGCCCGCCAAAATCTCTAGAATTCGCCTCCGTGGTAACGTTACTCCGGTAATGTTTCTGGTACGCGAAGGTGGCGGAATTGGTAGACGCGCTAGCTTCAGGTGTTAGTGTCCTTACGGACGTGAGGGTTCAAGTCCCTCTCTTCGCACCAAATAACCACATGATTTATATTGCACTCAGCATCGATGCGAAGGTGGCGGAATTGGTAGACGCGCTAGCTTCAGGTGTTAGTGTTCTTACGGACGTGAGGGTTCAAGTCCCTCTCTTCGCACCAAGCTGGCGACGTAATATAAATCAAAGCAACAACATCGACTGTGCGAAGGTGGCGGAATTGGTAGACGCGCTAGCTTCAGGTGTTAGTGTCCTTACGGACGTGAGGGTTCAAGTCCCTCTCTTCGCACCAATTGATGATCTCTCCGGTAGTTCCTTCGAAAAAATCCCAATGCATTGATGATAAACACGCCTAAGCGTGGTTTTGCCGTTTCCGGCGTTTACGCGAAGCTGAAGTTGAGGCTGATTGCCGCCAGGCCGCCCGCCAGCGCCATGCAGGAAGGCAGCAGCAGATAGTGACGCAGCCGGCTGTTGAACAGCATCACCAGCGTCGCCAGCATCGCTATCACAATCAGGGTGCGCAGCTGCATCATATTCAGATCGATCAAGGCCAGCAGCGGCATCAGCGCGCACGGCAGCAAAACGCCCCAGGCGCTGGCCAGGCGATCGCCGAGGCACCAGCTGACGCCCCACAGTCCACACGCGGCAATCATGGCGGTGAGCATGATAACCCCCTTTAAGTGATAATGATAACCAATATCATATAACACTTTTTTGGCCGCCGCATCATTTTCACTGCGGTGACCAAACCCAGATGACACCAGCATGAAAAAATGATAATTTGACATAAGAAAATTCCTAGCCCTGTTTGCATGATAATAATCACAATCATCAACCATGCAACTTCCGTGGATATTTCGCGCCGAGGGAATGCTTCTCAACCTTAATTATTCGACAGAACGACTTTGCAAAGAGTGACCTCCGTATGAACGCCCGTTCTTATCAGGAATTACTGAACAGCAAGCAGCGCCTGGCATTATTTCTTTTTCTGGTGATGAATGCCGCCTCTTCCGTATTTACGTTATTGTTCCCTTTTAGGGATACGCCCTCATTTACCCTACCTTTATTATGTATACCGCTATTTTGTCTGGCGGCGGCGCTATTCTCCCTGCAAACGCCGCGGAAATACCTGTGCAAACTCAACCTGTTCGCCAGCGTGCTTGGCCTGCTGTGGGCCGCCCATATTTACGTTAAAAGTCAATATTGCCTACCGAATAACCAAGATTTTTTATTAATTAGTTTGTTCAGCATCTTTTTTATCAGCGCTATTTCTCTGACGGATAACTTTACCGCCTTTTGTTTACACGCCGTGCCTTCCGCAATGGTGATCCTGGCTTTAGACGGTATGCATAATACCCTGCGGATATTATTCACCACGCTATTACCTATTATCGCTTTCTCCATCCACCACCTGATGTTGAAACGCAGTGAAATCTTTACCCACGCGCTGGTGGCCAACCTGTATAACGAACGGGACAAATTCAATAATTTAAGCATGCTCGATCCCCTGACCGGTCTTTATAACCGCCGCGGGCTGGAGAATAAGATCAACATGCTGCTGGAACCGCAAACCGGCCGCCACTACGTGCTGCTGCTGGATATCGACCACTTCAAGGTCTACAACGACAGCTACGGCCACGCGATGGGCGACCGGGCGCTGGTGCAGGTGGCGATCGCCATCCGCGATGCGGTACGTTCGCGCGACATCGTGGTGCGCTACGGCGGGGAAGAGTTTTTGGTACTGCTGACCAACGTGCACGAAGGCTACGCGGCGCAGCTGGCCGAACGGGTGCGCCAACGGGTGGCGGAACTGAACATCCCACACGGCGCCAGCCCGCAGCACAGCGGCACGCTGACGCTCAGCGCCGGCATCTCCGCGCTGGAAAAGCTGGACGTCGAGTCGGCGATCGGCGCGGCCGACGCCGCGCTCTATCTGGCGAAGCACAGCGGCCGCAACAATATCCAGCTGGCGCAAAACGTCCAGCCCGCCCTGCTGCAGCCGCAGGAGTAAATACCCTGTCCAGTTAAGCGGCCGTTGGCCGCAAGCCGTTCAGCAACAGCGTCAAACCGGCCAACGCCTGCTCCAAAGCGATCTTCTCATCCTGCTGATTCGCGATCCAAAGCGCGGCATCCATCAGGCCGCCATTGATTAAATGCGCCAATACCTCAGGTGCGGTCGTCGCGATCGTCCGCTGTTCCATCAGCTTTTGCAGCATATTCGTCATGGAGGCGATACATTGCAACCTGCTGGCCTGAAGATGTTCCGCCCCCAATACAGAAGGTGAATCACGCAATAAAATGCGCTGCACTTGCGGTTCAATCGTCATCGCCAGATAGGCGCGACAGCGCCCGGCAAAAGCGCTCCACTCGTCAGGCGCGTTGGCGGAAATTGCCGCCAGACGCGCATCCATCTCGGCGTCGATTTCTTGCACGACGGCCAAAAACAAACCTTTCTTGTCGCCAAAGTGGTGATAGAGCGCACCGCGCGTCATACCGGCTTGCGCGGTGAGTTCATCCATCACCGTCTCAGCATACCCCACGCTGCCAAACTGCTGACGGGCAGCCGCCACCAATTTTTGTCGGGTTTCTTCAATCATTTCTGCGCGCGCTTTACGTGCCATGGGTCCACTCCGCCTCGTTATTGATGACGTTATAATTGACATACGCAATGTATGTCAATTAATGTAACATACGTGGCGTATGTCAATGATGGACATTGAGCGAATACCGAGCCGCCAACATTCCGGAGCCCTTTCCATGGCAAATCCTTATTTCAAACTGTTCAACGCCCCGGGCAGCAAGGCGTTTTCCTCTGCCGGGCTGATCGCGCGCCTGCCGGTCTCGATGACCGGTATCGGCATCATCACCATGCTCTCGCAGGTACGCGGCTCCTATTGGTTGGCGGGCGCGGTGGCGGCAACGTTCGCCTTTTCCATGGCGCTGCTTGCGCCGCAAATCGCGCGCGCGGCGGATCGTCACGGCCAAAGCCGCGTGTTGCCCTACGCCACCGGGGTCAGCGCGATCGCCCTGCTGCTGCTGTTGCTCTGCACCCACTATCGGGCGCCGGACTGGACGCTGTTTGTCTTCGCCGCGCTCGCGGGCAGCATGCCCAGCATCTCTGCGATGGTCAGGGCCCGCTGGAGCGAAATTTATCGCAGCACGCCACAGCTGCACACGGCATTTTCATTCGAGTCCGTATTGGACGAGGTGGCCTTTATCGTCGGCCCACCGATCGCCGTGGGGCTTAGCGTTTCACTCTTCCCAGAGGCCGGCCCTCTGGTAGCCGCGCTGCTTCTGGTGGCGGGCGTTGCGGCATTCGCCTCGCAAAAAAGCACTCAGCCTCCGGTTTACGCCCACAATAACCAGCGGCAGCGCGCCATCCTGGCCATGCCGTCGATGCTGATCCTGGTGCTGGCGCTGATCGCTCTGGGTACCATCGTCGGCACCGTGGACGTTATCAGCGTGGCCTTCGCCGAGCAGCAAGGGCAGCCGGCCGCCGCCAGCATCGTGTTGTCGGTTTACGCGTTCGGCTCCTGCCTGGCCGGGCTGATTTTCGGCGCAATGAAGATCCCCGTCCCCTTACCTCGTCTGTTCTTATACGCGGCATTCGCCACCGCCTTCACCACCCTGCCGCTGCTGTGGGTACACAATGTCTTGATGCTGGCGGCGGCGATGTTTGTCGCGGGATTGTTTTTTGCGCCGACCATGATCGTTGCCATGGGGCTGGTTGAAAACATCGTGCCGCCCTCCAGACTGACGGAGGGGTTGACCTGGATGGTCACCGGCCTGGGGATAGGCGTGGCGCTCGGCGCCGCATTGGCGGGCCTGGCGATCGATGCCATAGGGATAACGGCTGGCTTCAGCGTCACGCTCACCGCCGGGCTGATCGTGCTGCTGGTGGCGGCAGGCGGCTACCGCTTAATGCGGCGAACGCTGGCCTTGAAAGCGGCGTGAATCGCCCGCGCTAAGCGGTTTCCCAAATCGCCTTGCCCTGCCAGCGCCGTTCGATCGCCGCCAGGAACAGCTTCACCTTGGGGGAGAGATGGCGTCGGCTGGGATAGACGGCGCAGATCGGCGGCCCCGGGCGACAATAGCGCTCCAGCACTGGCACCAGCGTGCCGGCCGCAATCTGCTCGCCGACCAGAAACGCCCCCACCTGGCACAGGCCGGCTCCGGCGACGGCCGCATCCCGCAAGGCTTCGACGTTGTTGAAACGCATCCGGCCACGCACCGTCTGTTCGTGCAGTTGGCCGTTGACCAAATAGCGCCAGGGCGCCGGCAGCCCCTGATGGCTGAAGACCAGCGTCTCGTGCTCGCCCAACGCTTCCAGTTTTGCAGGCGTACCGTGCCGCGCCAGATAATCCGGCGCCGCGCAGGTGATCAGGCGATGCGGCGCGAGCACCCGCCGCACCAGCCGGCTATCGTCGCTGCCGCCGACGCGGACAGCCACGTCGATGCCGTCGCGCACCAGATCGCTGTACTCATCGGAGAAGCTGACGTCGGCGTCCACCTCCGGCCACTGCGCCAAAAACTCCCGCAGAATCGGCAGGATATGCAATCGCCCCAACGAGACCGGCAGATCCAGCCGCAGCCGCCCGCGCGGCGTTTGCCGCCGCGTATTCAGCGCCGTTTCCGCCTCTTCGGCCTGCGACAGGATGCGCTGCGCATACTCGTAAAACACCGCGCCGTCTTCGGTCAGGCTGACGCTGCGCGTGGTGCGCTGCAGCAGCCGGGTGGCCAATCGTTCCTCCAATCGGTTCACGCATTTGCCCGCCGCCGATCGGGAAATGCCCAGTCTCTCGGCCGCCAGCGTGAAGCTGCGGGCGTCGGCGACGCGAATGAACACCAGCAGGTCGGTCAGGTTATCCAACGGCATAGACGGTAAATTAGCCACGATTTATCCCCAATGTTGCGCATTCAGGCCAGTTTATCAGCCATTTTGGCGCGGATACACTGAGGCTCTTCATCTGTTGGGAGAGTCATTATGAGTGCCTTACACGCCGGCGGCGGCGCAAAACCCTGGCTGGCGACTTTCGCTATCGCCCTGTCCACCTTTACCGTCGTCACGGCAGAAATGCTGCCCGTCGGGCTGCTGACTCCGATCGTCAGCACCTTGAACGCATCGATAGGCCGCGCCGGGCTGCTGATTTCCCTGCCCGCCCTGTTTGCCGCGCTGTTCGCCCCGCTGGTGGTGCTGGGTGCCCGGCGCACGGATCGCCGCAGCCTGCTGATCGCCTTTCTGCTGCTGCTGATCGCCGCCAACCTGCTGGCCGCCGCCGCCACCTCCATGGCGCTGCTGTTTGCTGCGCGCATCCTGCTGGGCTTTTGCATCGGCGGCATCTGGGCCATCGCGGGTGGGTTGGCGGAACGTCTGGTGCCGCCGACTTCCGTCGGATTGGCGCTGTCCGTCATCTTCGGCGGCGTAGCGGCGGCCTCGGTGTTCGGCGTGCCGCTCGGCGTATTCCTCGGCGAAGCGCTGGGCTGGCGCATGGCGTTTCTGGCCGTCGCCGTCCTGGCGGCGCTGACCCTGCTCCTGCTGCTGTGCGTGCTGCCGCCGCTACCGGTCACGCAGGCGATAAGCTGGCGCTTATTCACCGCGCAGCGCGCGAATCGCCGGCTGCTCCTCGGGCTGCTGCTGACGTTTCTACTGGTCGCCGGCCACTTTATGGCTTACACCTTTGTCCGCCCGCTGCTGCAGACGGTCGCCGGCATCGAGGGCCGCTGGGTGGGTCCGCTGCTGTTCGCCTACGGCGCCGCCGGTATCATCGGGAATTTCATCGCCGGCCAGGCCGCCGCCAAACGGCTGCGCCGCACCCTGGCGCTGATCGCCCTCGGGCTGGCGCTCGCCGTCCTGCTGCTGCCGCTGCTGGGCCACGCGCCGCTGAGCGGCGGCGCCTTCCTCCTGCTATGGGGCATCGCCTACGGCGGCGTTTCCGTTTCGCTGATGGCATGGATGCTCAAGGCGGCCCCCGACGCGGTCGAGGTCGCCTCTTCACTGTATATCGCGCTGTTTAATCTGGCGATTTCCTGCGGTTCACTGGCGGGCGGGCTGGTGGTGGATGCAGGGGGATTGACGCTAAACGGCGTGCTGTCCGGCATCGTGCTGCTGCTGGCGTTGGCGATCCTGATGCGAACCCGCCCACAGGCGCTGACAACGGCGGCGAAGGCCGATTCGCCGCCGGGTTGAATCAGGCGCGGCGCTGCCGCAGGCCGTAAACCAGCACCACCGCGAAGCACAGCAGCGGCAGCAGATAAGAGAGTGCGGTGCTGTAACGGTCAGCCAGCGCCCCCATAAAGTACGGCATGATGGCGCCGCCGACGATCGCCATGATCATAAAGGAGCTGGCGCGCTTGGTGTGTTTACCCAGGTTTTTCACCCCCAGGGCGAAAATCGTCGGGAACATGATCGACATAAAGAAGAATACCGCGATCAGCGCCACCACCGACACGCCGTCAACGCTCAGCATCACCACGCCGCACAGCGCGATGTTGATCAGCGCATAGGCCGCCAACAGCGTCGCCGGCTTGACTCGCCCCATCAACCAGGTGCTGAAGAAACGCCCGACCATAAAGCAGATCATGGCGATCGACAGCAGGTAAGAGGCGCTCTGGTTAGACACTTCGCGCCAGTGTTCGGTGGCATAGTTGATGAAGAACGCCCCTACGCCCACCTGCGCCGCCACGTAAAAGAACTGCGTGATAACCCCGCCGACGAAATGCGGATGCTGCCACAATCCCTGCGCTATCACGCCGTGTACCGGTTTTTCCTCTTCGCGGATCGCCGGCAGCCGGGTGCGGCTGAACAACAGCGCGATCAGCAGCACCAGCACGGCGATCGCCACATAGGTCATCTTCACCGCGCTCTGATCGCCGCCGCCGGCGGACTGGCTGGCGGAGAAGAACAGCGTGCCGCCGATCAACGGGCCGATAAACTGCCCGAGGCCGTTGAACGACTGGGCCAGGTTGAGCCGCCGTTCGGCGCCCTGCGCGTCGCCCAGCACCGTGGCGTACGGGTTGGCGGCCGTTTCCAGGCAGCCCAAACCGCTGGCGATAACGAACAGCGCAAACAGGAACACGCCGAAGCTGTTGGCCGACGCCGCCGGCACGAACAGCAGCGCCCCCAGCGCATACAGGCACAGCCCAACCAGAATGCCCGCCTTATAGCCCTTGCGGTCCATAAAGTACCCGGCGGGCAGCGCCACCAGGAAATAGGCGCCGAAATAGGCCGCCTGTAATAGCCCCGACTGTGCCTTGGTAACGTGCAACGTCTCCTGAAAATGTTTGTTCAATACGTCCAGCAGGCCATAGGACAGCCCCCACATGAAGAACAGGCTGGTGACCAGGATAAAGGCCCAGCGCAGATTGGCGGTCACGGCGACGCCCGGCTGCGCGGAGGCCGCACTTTTTTCAGCAAGCATGGTGATACCCTCGTATCGTCTGGCGATGATGATGTTGGCGTTATTGCTGTTGCAGAGAAAATATCCGCGCCATTTCCACCCATTTTTCGCCCTGCGGCGTCCAGGGGGTGGTGGCCTGGTAGTGCCACATCAGCGCTTCCCATCGCTGTACTTCGGGGTTGTTCAGGCTGGCGGCGTCAAAACGCGCGGCGTCGAAATCGGCGCTGACCTCCACGATCATGAACAGCCGGGTGCCCAACCGGTAAATCTCCATGTCCAGAATGCCGTGCTCGCGCAAATGCGCGGCGATGCCCGGCCAGATGCGCTGATGATGCTGCTGGTACTCCGCAATCAGCGCCGGTGAGTCAATCAGATCGAGCGCCTGGCAGAAACGGCGCCGCCCTGCCGCCGCGCCGCTCACGTCAGCGCCCGATCGAGATGCAGGTAGCCGCCGTCCACCGACAGCCATTGCCCGGTGGTGTGCGACGACCGCGACGACAACAGGAACGCCACGGTGTCGGCGATCTCTTGCGGCGTGGTCATGCGCTGCCCGAGCGGAATGCGCGCGGTGATTTTCGCCATCTGCCGCTGCGGCTCGGCGAAGGTGTTGAGCCAGCGCTGGTACTGCGGGGTGATCACCTCCGCCGGCACCACCGCGTTCACCCGCACCCCGTCATGGCGCAGCGACACCGCCCATTCGCGCGTCAGCGCCAGCACCGCGCCCTTGGCGGCGGTGTAGCCGCTGGTGCCGCCCTGGCCGCTGAGCGCGGTCTTGGAGGCGATATTGACGATGGCGCCCCGGCTCTCCTGCAGCGCCGCCTGGCACAGGTGCGCCATCAGGTAGTAGTGCACCAGGTTCTTTTCCAGCGAGCCGACGAACGCTTCGCGCCCTGCCTCCAGCCCGACGCCGTCGTTGACCCCGGCGTTATTCACCAGCCCGTCGATGCGGCCGAAGGCCGCCAGCGTCTGGCTGACCGCGCGGCGGCAAGCCGCCTCGTCGCACAGTTCGATGAGGATCACCTCGGTGCGCGGCTGCAGCCGCTGCAAATCGGCCAGCAGCGCCGCCTCCGGCGCGGCGTTGGTGACCAGCACCGGGATCGCGCCTTCTTCGGCCAGCACATGAGCAATCGCCGCGCCGATGCCGGCACCGCCGCCGGTGACCAGCACCACCTTATCTTGCAGATACAGATCCATAACCAGACTCCGTTAAACCGTAAATTCGCCAGGCGGTGTCGCCCCAAATCGCCGCCTGCTCGGCGGCCCCCAGCGTCGACAGCGCCCGTTCGCACAGTTGCACCACCTGGCGGTAGTCGCCGGCCAGCAGGCACACCGGCCAGTCGGAGCCGAACATCAGCCGCTGCGGGCCGAACGCCTCCAGCGCAGCGTCGAAGAACGGCAGCAGTTCTTCCGCCCGCCACCGGCCACCCGGCGCCTCGGTGATCAGCCCCGACAGCTTGCAGACCACGTGCGGCAGCGCCGCCAGCGGCCGGATTTGCTGCGCCCAGTGCCGCGCGCCGCGCGCGATGTCCGGCTTGCCGAGATGATCCAACACCAGCCAGTGTTCATCGTGGCAGGCGGCGAACGCCGCCGCGGCCGCCAGATGCCGGTGCGTCACCAGGATCTCGTACACATACCCGGCGCGCTGCAGCGTTTGCATGCCGCGTTCCACCTCCGGCCGCGCCAGCCAGGCCGCCGGATCCGCTTCGTCCTGCACCTGATGACGCACCCCGCGCAGCGCGCTGTAAGGCCGCAAGGCCTCCAGACGCTGCGCCAGCTGGGGCGCGGCGATGTCCAGCCAGCCCACCACGCCGCATATGCCCTCGCCCTGCTCAGCCAGCGCCAGCAGGGCCAGCGTCTCTTCCTCGCTGGGGCGCGCCTGCACCGCCAGCGCGCCGTCGAACCCCTGTTCCTGCAACAGCGGCCGCAGCCGGGGCGGATCGAAATCCTGCCGCAGCACGCTCATCCGCTCGTCGATCCACGGGTAGTGCTGGGGGTGATAGCGCCAGTAGTGCTGGTGAGCGTCGATGCGCGGCATACGATCCTCCCCCCTCACCCGCGGAATCGATACTGCGCGATCGACGATGGATGCATCTCGATCGAATAGCCGGGACGGCTCGGCGGCATGTAGGCCGCGCCTTTGATCACGCAGGGATCGACAAAGTGTTCATGCAAATGATCGACATACTCGATCACCCGGCCTTCGTGGGTGCCGGCAATGCACAGGTAGTCGATCATCGACAGGTGCTGCACGTACTCGCACAGCCCGACGCCGCCGGCGTGCGGGCAGACCGGCAGCTGGTATTTGGCCGCCATCAGCATCACCGCCAGCACTTCGTTGACGCCGCCGAGGCGGCAGGCGTCGATCTGTACCACGTCTACCGCGCCGCGCATGATGAACTGCTTGAACATGATGCGGTTCTGGCACATCTCACCGGTGGCCACCTTGACCGGCGCCACCCCTTCGCGGATGCGGCGGTGGCCTTCCACGTCGTCCGGGCTGGTCGGCTCTTCGATAAACCAGGGTTTGGCGAACGCCAGATGCTTCACCCACGGAATGGCTTCGTCCACCTCCCACACCTGGTTGGCGTCGATCATCAGCCGGCGATCCGGGCCGATCACCTCGCGGGCGATGCGCACCCGGCGGATGTCGTCTTCCAGATCGCGCCCGACCTTCAGCTTCAGGTAGGAGAAACCGGCGTCGACCGCTTCCTGGCACAGGCGGCGCAGCTTGTCGTCCGGATACCCCAGCCAGCCGGCGGAGGTGGTGTAGCAGGGATACCCCTCCTGCAGCAGCCGCGCCAGGCGCTGCTCTTTGCCCTCGGCACGCTGCTTGAGCAGCGCCAGCGCCTCCTGCGGCGTGATGCAGTCGGTGATGTAACGGAAGTCGATGCAGCGCACCAGCTCCTCCGGCGTCATCTCCGCCACCAGCCGCCACACCGGCTTGCCGACCGATTTGGCCCACAGATCCCACACCGCGTTGACCACCGCGCCGGTCGCCAGGTGAATGGCCCCCTTGTCCGGCCCGATCCAGCGCAGCTGGCTGTCGCTGGTGAAACGCCGCCAGAAGGCGCCCATGTCGGCGGCGATATCCTCCAGCCGCTCACCAACGATCTGATGCTCCAGCGCGCGGATCGCCGCGCAGCAGATCTCGTTGCCGCGGCCGATGGTGAACGTCAGCCCGTGGCCGCTGAGATCCGCGCGATCGGTCTCCAGGATCACGTAGGCGGCGGAATAGTCGGGATCCGGATTCATGGCGTCGGATCCGTCCAGCCCCAGCGACGTGGGGAAACGAATGTCTTCAACCCGCAGTGCGGTAATGGTGGTCATGGCGGCGCTCCCGGTTAGGCCTGTACGGTTTGCTGGCGCTGTTCGCCCAGCCCTTCGATGCCCAGACGCATCGTCTGGCCCGCCCGCAGATAGATAGGCTGCGGTTTCTGCCCCATCCCGACGCCCGGCGGCGTGCCGGTGGAGATCACATCGCCCGGCTGCAGGCTCATGAAGCGGCTGAGGTAGCTGACGATCTGCGGAATGCGGAAGATCATGGTGCTGGTGTTGCCGTCCTGATAGCGCTTGCCGTCCACCTCTAGCCACAGGTTCAGGCTGTGCGGATCGGCGATCTCGTCGGCGGTCACCAGCCAGGGGCCGATCGGCCCGAAGGTGTCGCAGCCTTTGCCCTTGTCCCAGGTGCCGCCGCGCTCAATTTGATATTCGCGTTCTGAGACGTCGTTGATCACGCAGTAGCCAGCGACGTGGCGCATCGCGTCTGCTTCGCTGATGTAGCGTCCGCCCTGGCCGATCACCACGCCCAGCTCCACTTCCCAGTCGGTTTTCTGCGAGCCGCGCGGGATCTCCACCCGATCGTGGGGGCCGATCACCGCGCTGGTCCATTTGTTGAACACCACCGGTTCCTCAGGAATGGCGGCACCGGTCTCCGCCGCGTGATCGGCGTAGTTCAGGCCGATGCAGATAAACTTGCCGATGCCGCCGACGCAGGCGCCGAGGCGCGGCTGCCCTTCGACCAGCGGCAGCGTGGCACTGTCCAGCGCGCGCAGTTTGGCGAGCGACGCCGGCAATAACGCGGCGCCCCCCACGTCGGCGATATGCTGCGACAAATCGCGCAGGCGGCCTTGCGCATCCAACATGCCGGGGCGCTCTTGCCCGGGTTGCCCGTAACGTAAAAGTTTCATGCCTTCCTCTCTCAAAAATGGCGGCTCAGTTGCTCCAGCCGCCGTCGATGATCTGCACCGTGCCGGTGGTGTATGAACTGGCGTCAGAGGCCAGATACAGCGCCAATTGGGCGATTTCCTCGGTGGTGCCGATGCGCCCGATCGGCTGACGGGCGACGAACGCCTGATACACCTCTTGCTCGCTGCGCCCCTGCTCGCGCGCCTGCTCGGCAATGCGCTGGCGCAGGGACGGCGACTCCACCGTGCCGGGGCAGATGGCGTTGCAGCGTATGCCCTGCGTGACGTAGTCCGCCGCCACCGAGCGCGTCAGGCCGATCACCGCCGCCTTGCTGGCGCTGTAAGCGAAGCGGTTCGGCACCCCTTTCACGCTCGAGGCCACCGAAGACATGTTGATGATCGAGCCTTTGCCGCGCGCCAACATGCCCGGCAGGAAGGCGCGGATCATGCGGAACATCGCAGTGACGTTGAGATCGAGCGCGAACGCCCACTGATCTTCGCTGCAATCGAGGATCGATCCGCTGTGCACCACGCCGGCGCAGTTGAACAGCACGTCGATCGGGCCGATCGCTTCCGCCGCCGCCGCGATGGCGGCCGGATCGGTGACGTTTAGCGTCAGCGCGCGGATCCCGGCAGAGCCCTGCAGGCGCTCGAGGTTGATGTCGCTGGCGATCACTTCAGCGCCGGCGGCGGCGAACAGCCTGGCGGTGGTAAAACCGATCCCTTGCCCGGCGGCGGTGATCAGTACGCGTTTCCCGGTTAAATCCATCTTGACTCCTCGGCCTAAAGGTCTAATGGTCAGGCCACTAAAGGCGGTTAAAGGTCAGGCCTCTAACATGACAAAAGACGCTTTACGCGTTATCGTTGGGGGAAGAAGTTAATAAAACAGCCTTGAAACCGCATTTCAATTAACCATTTTTTTACACTTGAATAACGATTACTCAAGCGCCTTGTCGCATAATTGTGCGCCAAATCACTGAACGCCGAATCGTCAAAGGTCAAAAATGCCGATTACCCGACTGGAAAACCCAAGGATTTACAGACAGATAGCTGACCAGCTCAAACGTCTTATCGAAAATAACGAATTTCCGCCGGGCAGCCGCCTGCCCTCGGAGCGCGATCTCGCCCAGCAGTTGCAGGTCAGCCGCGCGTCGGTGCGCGAGGCGCTTATCGCGCTGGAAGTGATCGGCCTGGTGGACGTCAAGGTCGGTAACGGGGTGATCGTGCGCTCGCCAACGCCGCTGGCGCCGTCGCAGGAGCCGGTGATGACCCAGGCCGGCCGCAACCAGTGGGCGGAGATCGACGACGAACTGAACATCGAGCTGGATTTCAACGCCGAGCTGCCGCCGTTTTCTCTGCTGCAAACCCGTCTGCTGATCGAACCGGAGACCGCCGCGCTGGCCGCGCGCCACGCCACCGACGAAGAGCTGGCGGGCATCCGCGCCGCCTACGAGCAGAACTGCCGCGATAACCGCGCCGGTTCCGCCACCCACCCCGGCGATCGGCTGTTCCACATCCGCATCGCCCAGGCCAGCGGCAACCCGGCCTATGCGTTCATCATCGGCCACCTGCTCGGCCACCGTTACGGCAGCATGTTCCGCGTGCTGCAACGCCACTATACGCCGGACGACATGCCGCACCGTTCCGAACTGGAACACCGGGCGATCCTGGCGGCGATCGAAGCGCGCGACGTGCGCGGCGCCCGCAAGGCGATGAAGGCGCACCTCGATGAAGTGATCGCCATTTTCGCCCGCGCGCAGTAGCTCGCCGGCGGTGAAAAAATTTTATCGCCACCGCTCTTTTTTCTACATGCAGCCGGGGCCCGGGCGCATTACACTGGGCGACGGATAAGCCCTTTCCCCGCTGCATTGTTAAATGGATAACGACCGTTGAAGAACTCTGTCTCCGCTTTATTGCTGGCGCTGGGCCTGTGCGCCGCGCCGCTGGCCGTGCAGGCCGCGCCTCCGCAGCTGGCTTCGCAAATCGTCGACCAGTATGCCGAACATATTTTCTACAACAGCGGCGCCACCGGCATGGCGCTGGTGGTGATCGACGGCAATCAGGTGGTTAACCGCAGCTTTGGCGATACCAAACCCGGCAACAACCTGCGCCCGCGCCCGGATTCGCTGATCCGCATCGCTTCGATCACCAAGCTGATGACCAGCGAAGTGATGGTGAAAATGGCGGCGGCAGGCCAGGTCAAACTGACCGACCCGCTGCGCAAGTACGCCCCCAAAGGCGCCTATGTGCCGGCTTACAACGCCGGGCAGCCGATCACCCTGCTGAACCTGGCGACGCACACCAGCTCGCTGCCGCGCGAGCAGCCGGGCAAGAAGCCGCCGAAAACGCCGGTGTTCACCTGGCCGACCAAGGCCCAGCGCTGGCAGTGGCTGGCGCATGCCAACGTCACGGTGCCGCCGGGCGTACGCGCCGCCTACTCCAACCTGGCGTATGACCTGCTGGCCGACGCGCTGTCGCGCGCCGCAGGCAAGCCCTACAACGCGCTGCTGAAAGAGAAAATCACCGCGCCGCTCGGCATGGTCGACACCACGCTGACGCCGAGCCCCGAGCAGTGCTCGCGCCTGATGGTGGCGGCGGCCGGCCCGAGCGCCTGCCGCGACACCACCGCCGCGGCCGGCAGCGGCGGCGTCTACTCCACCCCGCGCGACATGCAGCGCTGGATGCAACAATTCCTCTCCTCCAGCGCCAGCGGTCCGCGCAAAGCCACCGCCGCCAGCGAGCAAACCATGTACTTCCAGCGTCACGATCTGGTGTCGCTGAAGGGTATGGACGTGCCGGGGCAAGCGGATGCGCTGGGGTTGGGTTGGGTGTATATGGCGCCGAAGGACGGGCTGCCGGGCATCATTCAGAAGACCGGCGGCGGCGGCGGGTTCATTACTTACATGGCGATGATCCCGGCGAAAAACGTCGGGGTGTTCGTGGTGGTGACCCGCTCGGAGCTGAGCAAATTCACCAACATGAGCGATCCGGTCAACCGCCTGGTGAGCGATCTGGCGACTAACAAGAGTTGAAACGCGGGGCGCAGCCTGCTGCGCCCCAACGCCTCAGGCTGGCACCGCCATCGGGTGGATCACCGAATGGAAATTGCGCTTGAAGTAGATCAGCCCGTTGCCGGCTTCGCTCAGCGCGATCTGCTTGATCTGCACCAGGTACATCTGGTGGGTGCCGATGCTCTGGATCTGCTCGATCTCCCCTTCCAGGCTGGCCAGGGTATTGCGCAGCACCGGCTGCCCCAGCGCACCGAGCTGCCACTCTTCCAGCCGGAAGCGATCTTCCATGCTGACGCCGGTCATGCCGGCGAAGTGGCGCGCCATCAGCTCCTGCTCGTGGTTGAGCACGTTGACGCACAGCCTGCGGTTTTCCTGAAACACCGGGTTCATCGCGCTGTTGCGGTTGATGCACACCAGCAGCGTCGGCGGCGTATCGGTTACCGAGCACACCGCCGTGGCGGTGATGCCGCAGCGCCCCGCCGGGCCGTCGGTGGTGACGATATTCACCGCCGCCGACAGGCTGGCCATGGCGTCGCGAAAGCGCAGGCGCTGTTCATTTTCCTGAGACATACCACCTCCTCCTGAATTACTTCAGCAGATTATCCAACTGATTAATATCGTCATTGTTCCGCAGGTGCGGCACCTTCCAGCCGTGCTGATCGTAATCGGCCAGGCACTTGTCGACCATCTGCATCATGCGATCCATGTTGCCGGATCCCTGCGCGTGACGCAGGCACTGCAGGCGGATTTCATCCTGGCTGCCGGCGTAGTTGATCTCATACAGCTCGTGGCGGCCGCCGAATTCGCTGCCGATCGCATCCCACATCAGCTTGAGGATCTTGATGCGTTCGACGTGATCCATGCCGTCCGATCCACGCACGTAGCGCGCCAGGTACTTGTCGATCTCCGGGTTGTTCATGTCGCGCACGCTGGACGGCAGGTAGATCAGGCCGCTGGTGACGTTCTTCTCGATGATGTGTTTCACCTTGGTGTAGGCCATCGGCGCCATCACGCGGTAGGTCTGCAGCGCGGCGGAATCCGGCAGGTAGGCGCCGTTTTCCCATTTTGTGGCTTCGGCACACATCGCGTCACTCAGCGACCAGAACAGGTTGCGCCAGGCCACCACTTCGCCCAGATCGGCCTGCACGCCGCGGAACTCCAGCACGCCGGTACACGAGAGGCTCTTTTGCAGCAGCGCGGTGATAAAGTCCATCTTCACCGCCAGGCGCACGCAGGCCTGCAGCGGGAACAGCCGGGCGAAACCGCCCTGGGTGCTCCAGCGGCGGCAGCGATCGAAATCGCGGTAGATCAGCACGTTTTCCCACGGGATCAGCACATGATCCATGATCAAGATCGCGTCGTTCTCATCGAAGCGGCTGGTGAGCGGGTAGTCGAACGGCGATCCGGTGGCGCCGGCCACCAGCTCGTAGGAGGCGCGCGAAATCAGCTTCACCCCTTCGGCGTCCATCGGCGCCACGAACATCAGCGCGAAGTCCGGGTTATCGCCCATCACCTGCGCCGAACCGAAGCCGATGAAGTTGTAGTGGGTCAACGCCGAGTTGGTGGCCACCACTTTGGCGCCGCTGACGATGATGCCGGCGTCGGTCTCTTTCTCCACCTGAATGTAGACGTCCTTCACCTCGTTGACCGGCTTGTGGCGGTCGATCGGCGGGTTGACGATGGCGTGGTTGAAATAGAGCCCGGTTTCCTGAATGCGTTTGTACCAGTGGCGCGCGTTGTCGGCGAACTGGCCGTAGAACTCCGGATAAGCGCCCAGCGCGCAGCCGAAGGCCGCCTTGTAGTCCGGCGTACGCCCCATCCAGCCGTAGCTTTGGCGCGACCAGTCGGCGATGGCATCGCGCTGCTGGCGCATCTCTTCCGGGCTGCGGGCGTAGCGGAAGAATTTGTGGGTATAGCCACCGTTGCCGGTGTCGGTATTCCAGCACAGGCGATCCTGGCTGGCCGGATCGTGCAGCGCGTCGTACAGCTGGCCGACTGATGCCGCCGCGTTGCGGAACGCCGGGTGCGTGGTGACGTCTTTCACGCGCTCGCCGTAAATGTAGATTTCGCGGCTGTCCTGCAAACTTTTCAGGTATTCGGCGCCGGTGAACGGGCGTTTGCTGTCGGCACGAAAGTCTTCTGGTTTCATCGGGTCTTCCTCGTCATCGGCATTTTTCAGGCCGTGGATTCGGCCATTTGTTAAAATAATGTTTTCTTTTGGTTGCTTAATTGAAGCTGCCAAAGCCGATTTCGAGAAGAGACTTTTGCGGCAATCGCCGGTACTTTTCAGGTCAGTTTGCCGCTTTCGCGGCAAACTGTGATCGCGGTTACGAAAGGGCGTGTTGCGCCGCGCGGTAGGTCGAGGGGGAACAGCCTTCCAGCCGATTGAAAAAACGGGCGAAATAGGCCGGATCCTTGAAGCCGAGGCTGTAGGCGGTTTCATGCACCGTACAGGCGCTGAACAGCAGCATGCGTTTGGCCTCGCGCAGCAGCCGATCGAAGATCAGCCGCTTGGGCGGCCGGTTGGCGAAGCGCCGGCACAGGTCGTTGAGCCGCGATTCGGTCACCCCCAACGCCTGCGCATACTCCGGCACCGGCAGGTGCTCGCGAAAACGCTCGTCCACCATCTTGTTGAACCGCTGAAACAGCTGCAGTTCGCCACGCACGCCGCTGTTGGCGCTGTCTTCCAGCGCGGTGTTGCGCAGCAGCAGCGTGAACACCGCCTGCGCCAGCAGCGCCAGCGTCTGTTCGCGCCCGGCCAGGTTCTGCCCGAACTCGCGGCGGATCAGCGCCCAGTAGTGGCTGAGCGCCGTCAGCTCCTGCGGCGCGTCGGCCAGCGACAGGCAGATGCCCGGCATGTCCAGCGCCAGGTTGCTGCCGGGATACAGATGCTCCAACAGCGGCCAAATCAGCTCCTGGCGCACCGTCAGCACATGGCCGTCGCTGTCCGGTTCGGTGAAGAACGCATGCGGCACCGACGGCGGCGTGAGTATGAACAGCGGCGCCTGCACCGAATAGTGCTGATCGTCAAGCTGCAGCTCTATCTTGCCGGTCTCCAGGAAATGCACCTGGAAGAAGCAGTCGTGCCAATGCACCTGCATGTCGCGGCCGAAGAACGCCGCCAGCCCGGCGAAGGTTTCGTAGTGCACCTCGTCGGCGGCGTAGCGCGCGTCATACTCTTTGCAAATATCGATGTTGGCGATAAAGCCGGTACTTTTCCGCACCTCATGACCTCCTGCAATCATGCCCACTTGCGCATCAAGGCGTCGCTCTCGGGCGCGAATCCTTCATCGGAATGCGCCACACCAGCACGGCGCCGACGATCAACAGCGCCGAGACGAAATACAGCCCGGAGTTAAAGCTGCCGGTCAGATCCTTGAACCAGCCGATCAACAGCGGGCTGAGCGCCGATCCGATGTTGCCGGTGGCGTTGATCACCGCGATCCCCACCGCGCGCGCTTCCAGACTGATCGACTGATCCGGCGTGGTCCAGAAGATCGCCATGGCGGTAAAGGAGCCGACCGAGGCCATCACGATCCCGAGCAACTGGATCAGGCTGTGATCGGTGGCGGACGCCAGCAGCCAGCCGGCGGCGGCGAACAGGTACGGCAGCGCGGTGTGGTGCTTGCGCTCCTGCAGCCTGTCGGATCGTTTGCTCCACCACACCATGCCGGCGATGGTGCAGATCTGCGGGATCGCCGCCAAAATGCCGATCGTCACGTTGCTGCTGCCCTGGTTGAAGCTTTGCAGGATCTGCGGCGTCCAGATGTTGATCGCGCTCAGGGTGTTGGTCAGGCAGAAATAGGCCAGCGTATACATCAGCACGATCGGCGTGCAGATCTCGCGCCACAGGCTGCGCTGTTGCAGCGCGCGGTGGCTGCTCGGCCCGTTGGGCTGCACCAGCTGCAGTTTGTCGGCCTCCATCATCGCCTGCAGGCTGGCTTTCTCCTCGTCGGTCAGCCACTTGGCCTTGGCCGGCGTATCGTCGAGGTAGAACCACACCACCACGCCCAGCAGCACCGACGGAATGCCTTCCAGCAGGAACAGCCACTGCCAGCCCTTCAGGTTCATCACCCCGTCCAGCGCCAGGATATAGCCGGAAACCAGCGAACCGATCGCCATGGTCACCGGCATGGCGATCATGAACAGCGCGTTGGCGCGGGCGCGGTAGAACGCCGGGAACCAGTAGGTGAGGTACACCAGAATGCCCGGCAGGAAACCGGCCTCGGTGATGCCGACGATCATGCGCAGCACGTACAGGCTGGTCGGCCCGGTGGCGAACATGGTACAGGTGGAGGCGATGCCCCACAGCACCATGATGGTGGCGATCCAGCGCCGCGCGCCGACCCGGCTCAGCATCATGTTGCTCGGAATACCGAAGATCACGTAGGTGACATAGAACAACGTCGCCGCCAGCCCGAACATGGTCGAGCTGAGGCCGAGATCTTTGCCCATCGTCAGCCCGGCGAAGCCGATGTTGATACGATCGAGGAAAGAGAAAACAAACAACACGAACAGGAAAATGATCAGGCGCCGAAACAACTTTTTAATCACCGATTGCTCGGCGGCGGTTAACGCTTTATGTTGCTGCGCCGGGTTGGCCGGCTGCAGCGAATCGACGTGGTTCATGGTTCAGTAGACTCCCGATGAAGGCGCTTGCGCCCCGCCCCGTTTGAATTCGTCCGCCAGGGCTTCCGCCGCCCGTGCCAGCAGGGTGGTGTCCACCCCCACCGCAACGAACAGCGCGCCGGCCTCCAGATAGCGCTGCGCCAGTGCCTTGTTGGCCATCAAAATGCCCGGCGCCTTGCCGGCGGCGCGGATGCGCGCGATGGCGTCGTCGATGGTGCGCTGCACCTCCGGGTGCTGCGGATTACCGGCAAAGCCCATGTCGGCGCTGAGATCCGCCGGGCCGATAAACACGCCGTCCACCCCTTCCACCTGCAAAATGGCGTCGAGGTTTTTCACCGCTTCGCGGGTTTCAATCTGCACCAGCACGCACATCTGCTCATCGGCCTGCTGCAGGTAATCGGGCACCCGGTTCCACCGCGAAGCGCGCGCCAGGGCGCTGCCGACGCCGCGCACGCCGTGCGGCGGATAGCGCGTAGCGCGCACCGCGTCGCGCGCCTGTTCGGCGTTTTGAATCATCGGGATAAGCAAGGTTTGCGCGCCGACGTCCAGCAGCTGCTTGATGATCACCGCGTCGTTCCACGGTGGCCGCACCACCGGCTGGCTCGGGTAAGGCGCGACCGCCTGCAGCTGCCCCAGCACCGTTTGCACGTTGTTGGGCGCATGTTCGCCGTCGATCAGCAGCCAGTCGAAACCGGCGCCGGCCAGCAGCTCGGCGCTGTAGCTGCTGCACAGCCCGAGCCACAGCCCGATCTGCGGGCGTTTTTCCTGCAGCGCACGCTTGAAGTGGTTGGTTAACATCGCATTCTCCCTGACAAGCGGGCGTAGCGCATGGCCCCGCCCGGTTTATTGCGGCCCGGTTCGCCGAGCCTGCTTTTTAGACGAAGCGGCAGCTGATGCAGCCCATCGGGCCGTAGTCGACGTGGAAGGTATCACCGCGCCGCGCCGGCACCGGCCGGGTGAAGGAGCCGCCGAGGATCACCTGCCCCGCTTCCAGCTCCACCTCATACGGCGCCAGCTTGTTGGCCAGCCAGGCCACACCGTTGGCCGGGTGGTTGAGCACCGCCGCCGCCACGCCGGATTCTTCAATCACGCCGTTGCGGTACAGCAGCGCGGAAATCCAGCGCAGATCCAGCGCATCCGGCTTGATCGGCCGCCCACCCATCACCACCCCGGCGTTGGCGGCGTTGTCGGAGATGGTGTCGAACACCTTGCGCGGCCGCTGAGTCTCGGGATCGACGTTGTGGCTGCGCGCGTCGATGATCTCCAGCGCCGGAATGACGTAGTCGGTGGCGTTGTAGACGTCGAACAGCGTGCAGTTCGGCCCGCGCAGCGGCTTGGCCAGCACGAACGCCAGCTCCACCTCCACCCGCGGCACGATAAAGCGATCGATCGGAATGTCGCTGCCGTCGTTGAAGAACATGTCGTCCAGCAGCGCGCCGTAGTCCGGCTCGGTGATCTGCGAGCTCACCTGCATGGCGCGCGAGGTCAAGCCGATCTTGTGGCCTTTGAGCGTGCGCCCCTCGGCGATCTTCAGCTCCACCCACTGCCGCTGAATGGCATAGGCGTCTTCGATGGTGATCTCGGGATGATCGAGCGACAGCGCGCGGATCTGTTCACGACTCTTTTCCGCCTGATGCAGGCGCTGTACGGCGCGGTTAACCTGCTCTTTATCCAGCATTTACGACCCCTTATTCACGCCTTGTTGAACAGCGCGTGGACATTGTTCTGTTTGTAATTCAGTACCGGATCCAGCTCTTCCATGGTGAAAGAGAGCGCCAGGTAACGCTGCGCCATCAGCGCGGCGAAGTGTTCCTTGATCAGCGCAAACAGCATCTCGCCCACCTGCTGCCGGCTTTCCAGACTGCGGCCGTGGCCGATCTTCAGCGTCATGTGCACGAAGGCGTAGTCCTGCTTGCCATCGGCCATCTGCCAGGTGTCGAGCCAGATGGCGCGGCTGCGCACGCCGGCCAGCGGAAAGATGCCGGTCGCCGCCAGCGCCTCGTTGACCTTGGCGAACAGGGTGGGCAAATCCGCCTCGCGGCGGATGTTGTCGGTACATTCAGCGTAAAAATGGGGCATAGCGTTCTCCAGACGGCAAATATGCGCGGGCGCCGCCCGCGCAGCGGCATTTACAGCGTATTGCCAAGCTTGAAACCTTTTTCCGTATCGCCCTCACGGGTATAGGAAAAACCGTCTGCGCCGATGGTGACGGCCATTTCGCTGGGCGCACTGCGCTCGATGACCGGCTGTGGCTGCCCATCGAGATCCAGCACCAGCGATCCTTCGGTATACCAGCTCGGCACCACCGGATTGCCCCACCAGTCGCGGCGCTGGTTGTCATGCACGTCCCAGGTCACGGTCGGGTTGTCCGGATCGCCGGTGTAGTAATCCTGCGTGTAGATTTCCACGCGGTGGCCATCGGGATCGCGCAGGTAGAGGTAGAACGCGTTGGAGACGCCGTGCCGGCCGGGGCCACGTTCGATCAAATCGGATTTGCGCAGCGCGCCGAGCTTGTCGCAGATGGCCAAAATATTGTGCTTTTCATGGGTGGCGAAGGCGATGTGGTGCATGCGCGGCCCGGCGCCGCCGGTCATTGCGGTATCGTGCACCGTCGCCTTGCGGCGCATCCAGGCGGCGTAAACCACGCCGTCTTCATCGCGGATGTCTTCCGTTACGCGGAAGCCCAGCCCCTGGATGTATTCCACGGCGCGCGGCACGTCAGGGGTGATTTGGTTAAAGTGATCGAGGCGCACCAGCGCGCCCGGCGTATACAGATCGTAGCGCCAGGCCAGGCGCTCGACGTGCTGCACGTCGTAGAAAAACTCATACGGGAAACCGAGCGGATCCTCTACCCGCACCGCATCGCCGATGCCTTTGGCGAACCCGTTCACCCGCCGCTCGGTACGGCAGCCAAGCGCCTTGAAATACGCTTCGGCGCGATCGACGTCTTCCGGCGTGCGCACGCGGAAAGCAAACGCCGCCACGGCGGCGACCGGGCCTTCGCGCAGCACCAGGTTATGGTGAATGAACTCTTCCATCGAACGCAGGTAGAGGGTTTTATCCTCTTCGGCGGTCACGACCAGGCCGAGGATATCGACGTAAAATTCGCGTGCGGCTTTAAGGTTCGTGACCTGAATTTCCATGTAGGCACAGCGCACGACGTCGGGAGCAGGGACAGCATCAGTGGTCAGTTTTGTCGTCATTGTTCTCATCTCTTTCGTTATTATTGTGGCCTGAGGCTCAAACGCCCCATTTCGGGATCGGGTGGTCGCCCATGGAAATGCACACGTTCTTCATTTCGGCGAACACTTCGAAGCTGTATTCGCCGCCTTCGCGGCCGGTGCCGGAGGCTTTCACGCCGCCGAACGGTTGGCGCAGATCGCGTACGTTTTGGGTGTTGACGAAAACCATGCCCGCTTCAATGCCGCGGGCCAGGCGCAGAACCTTGCTCACATCCTGCGTCCAGATGTACGACGCCAGGCCGTACTCCACGTCGTTGGCCATGCGCAGGCCGTCTTCTTCTGATTTGAACGGCAACAGGCAGGCCACCGGCCCGAAGATCTCCTCCTGCGCCACGCGCATCCGGTTGTCGACATCCGCCAGCACCGTCGGGCGCAGGAAGTTGCCGTGGCTCAAGCCGGCCGGTTTGTCCGGGCCACCGGCCAGCAGGGTCGCCCCTTCTTCCACCCCGAGGCGGATATAGCCGGAGACTTTTTCCCAGTGCTGCGGGCTGATCAGCGCCCCCACCTGGGTGTTGGGATCTTGCGGATCGCCCACGCGCAGGCGGTTGGCGCGCTCGGCGAAACGTTTGACGAATTCCGGGTAGATGCTCTCCTGAATGAAGATGCGCGAACCGGCGGTGCAGCGTTCGCCGTTGATCGAGAAGATGGTGAACAGCGCGGCGTCGAGCGCCCGCTCGATGTCGGCGTCTTCAAAGATCAGCACCGGCGACTTGCCGCCCAGTTCCATAGAGAATTTTTTCAGCCCGGCGCTTTCGATGATGCGACGGCCGGTGGCGGTGCCGCCGGTGAAGGAGACCGCGCGCACGTCTTTATGGCGCACCAGCGCGTCACCGGCGGTGGCGCCGTAGCCCTGCACCACGTTCAGCACCCCGGCCGGAATGCCGGCCTCCAGCGCCAGCTCGCCCAGGCGATCGGCGGTCAGCGGCGACAGTTCGGACATCTTCAGCACCGCGGTGTTGCCCAGCGCCAGGCAAGGCGCGGTTTTCCAGGTCGCGGTCATGAACGGCACGTTCCACGGCGACACCAGCGCACACACCCCCACCGGCTGCACCAGCGTGTAGTTGAGCATCTTGTCGTCCACCGGGTAGGTCTTGCCGTTCATCTGCTGGCACACCTCGGCGAAGAACTCGAAGTTGTGCGAAGCGCGCGGGATCAGCACGTTTTTGGTCTGGTGGATCGGCAGGCCGGTGTCGGCGGTTTCCAGTTCGGCGATCTGCGGCACGTTCTGGTCGATCAGCTCGCCCAGGCGGCGCATCAGGCGCGCGCGCTCTTTCATCGGCGTGTTGGCCCACTTGGGGAACGCCTCTTTCGCCGCCGCCACCGCCTGGTCTATCTCCAGCTGGCCGCCGGAGGCCACCTCCGCCAGCACCTCGCCGTTCGCCGGGTTGGTGGTGGTGAAGTACTCTTTGCTGGCGACGTTCTTGCCGTTGATCCAGTGGTTGATGGTTTTCATCGCAGGCTCTCCTCGTAATCTTTTTCACTGATAATGTGGTTAACCAGACGGCCGATGCCCTCGATCTCCACCACCACTTCGTCGCCCGGCTGCACGTCGGCCAGCCCTTTCGGCGTGCCGGTGGCGATCATGTCGCCCGGCTGCAGCGTCATGAATTCGCTCAGGTAGGCGACCAGGAACGGAATGTCGAAAATCATGTCGGCGGTGCTGCCGCGCTGGCGCAGCTCGCCGTTGACGTAAGTGCTGAGCGCCAGCCGGTGCGGATCGGCGACGTCGTCGCGATCGACGATGTAAGGCCCGATCGGCGTCAGGGTGTCGCGGCTCTTCACCCGCAGATTCGGCCGGTAGTAATTCTCCAGGTAATCGCGGATGGCGTAGTCGTTACACAGGGTGTAGCCCGCCACATACTCCATGGCGTGCTCGCGGCTGACGTTGCGCGCGGTCTTGCCGATCACCGCCACCAGCTCGGCTTCGTAATGCATGTACTCCACGCCGGCCGGGCGCACCGACACCTGGCGGTGACCGGTCAGGGTGTTCGGTGCCTTGAGGAACACCAGCGGCTCTTCCGGCGCCTTGAATTCCAGCTCGCTGGCGTGGTCGGCATAGTTCAGCCCCAGGGCGAACACCGTGCCCTGAGCCGGCGGCAGCCATTCCACTTCGCGCTCCTGCAGCACCTCGCCGTTCGGCAGCGTGACGCGCAGCTGCTCGTCCACCTGCACGTTGAAGATCTGGCCATGATGGCGAATACGGGCATGTTTCATGATGCGGCTCCTGCCTGGGTGACGCGGTTGGTCAGCGTGGGCAGGCCGGCGGCGCGCACCGTCACCTCATCCCCCGGTTTGATCTCCACCCGCTGGTGCGGGGTGCCGATCAGCACCGCATCGCCCGGCTGCAGGGTGATAAAGTCGCTGATGGCGGCGATCAGCTCCGGCACCGAGCGCACCAGATCGGCGGTGGACCAACGATCCTGCTCCACGCCGTTGATCTCGGTGACGATCTCCAGCCGATCGGCATTCGCCAGCTGGCCGATCTCCCCCAACGGGCAGAACCCGTCGCGGCATTTAGCCTTGATCGCCGGGCGGTAGAAGCTGCTCTCCGGTAGGCTGACGTCGTTGGCCAACGCGTAGCCGGCCAGATAACGGCCCACCTGCGCCACCGGCACCTTGCGCGCGGTATCGCCGATGATCACCGCCAGCGTGCCGCCGCTGTGCACGGTTTCACCGGCCGGAAACGGGATCGCCCCGCCGTTGGCGAGGTGGGTGTTGCGCGGTTTGATAAACCAGACCGGGGTTTTGGGCGGGGTCTGATACGGCGGCTGGTGAAACGCCTGATCCCAGGCGTCCAGTTGGCTGCGGTGATTCAGCGCAACGGAAAATACGGTGCCTTTCATGCGAACTCCTCCAATGGCAAAACATGACAACCGGCATTCATTAATATATTAATGATTACTTTTATACGCTGTGCAGCTTTTACGCAACGCGCTTGGAGTGATTTGTGATCGTGATAACAAAATATTCACAAATAACGAACATTAGCGTGATTATTCAATGCATTAATCATTTTTCGCGCCATTTTTCGCTGCGCCCTGCATTTTTGCTTTATCCCTACGGGTAACTTTGGCTACTATTAAGTTATTAACAAAATCGGGCTTTGCGGGGCAGGCGCCCCCATAACGAGCGCCGTAACAACGAACACCTTGATAGCTAAGGCCAAACTTATGCATGAATCGTTAACCATCGCCCTGCTGCAGGCGCGTGAAACCGCCATGGGGTTCTTCCGCCCGATCCTGAAAAGCCACAATTTGACCGAACAGCAGTGGCGCATCATCCGCGTGCTGGCCAACAGCCGCTCGATCGAATTCCACGAGCTGGCGGCGGAAACCTGCATTCTGCGCCCCAGCCTGACCGGCATTCTGTCGCGCATGGAGCGTGACAAGCTGATCTTCCGCCTGAAGCCGGTCAACGATCAGCGCAAGCTGTACGTGTCGCTGACCCAGCAGGGCCAGGATCTGTATGAAGTGGCGCGCCACCAGGTGGAACAGGGCTACGCCGAGATTGAAGCCGCTTTCTCGCGGCAGAAAATGGACCAGCTGATGACGCTGCTGGACGAGCTGATCACGCTGGGTGACAGCCTGCCCGCCAACGTCACCGCGCATCCCGCCAAGCAGTGATTTAACCAACCGGAATTCTCAAATTAATTGACGTTGCAGCCAACAACGCTGCAGCGTCAGGTAAGCAGAGAATTCGTTTCCGGCAGCAGCGCGCCGCCGTCCACCACCAGCGTCTGGCCGGTGATGTAGGCCGCCGCCGGCGAGGCGAGAAACACCATCGCCGCGGCGATGTCTTCCGGTTCCCCCAGCCGCCCGAGCGGCACCGAGGCCGCGATCGCCTGATTCACCTGCGCGTCGCCCAGGTTGGCCATCGCCGGCGTGCGGATCATCCCCGGCTCCACGCCGTTGACGCGAATGTTCTCCGCCGCCAGCTCCAGCGCCGCCGCGCGAATAAACCCGTTCACCCCGGCCTTGGAGGCGGCGTAGTGCGCCAGCCCCGGGTAGGCTACCCGCGGGCCGGTCACCGACGAGGTCACCAGAAGGCAGCCGCCGCCCCGGCGGCGCATCCACGGCAGCGCCGCCTGCGCCAGAAAGAACGGCGCCATCAGATTGACGCTCAGCGTGCGTTGCAGCAGGGCCGCGTCGATGGCGGCGAACGGCGTCAGCGGAAAGTAAGCGGCGTTGTGGATCACCACGTCCAGCCGTTGATGCCGCTCACCTACCGCCGTCACCAGCTCGGCAATCTGCCCCGGTTCGGCCAGATCGCAAGCCAGCGCCTGCACGCTCAGCCCTTCGTCCCGCAGCGCCTGCGCCGCCGCCTGTGCCTGCGGCAGCTGCACGTCCGCGATCGTCACCTCGGCGCCCAGGCGGGCAAAGGCGCTGACGATCGCCAGCCCAATGCCCTGAGCGCCGCCGGTCACCAGCACCGCCTGCCCCGCGAAGGCGTCGGCCGCATAGGTTGCGCTCATCGCCCTATCCTCGCGGGTGGCGCGTGGTGTTCAGCACCTGTGCGTGGGCGCCGACCGCAAAGTTGCTCAGCGCGCTGAAATCGCTGCCCTGATAACCGAGGATCTTGCCGTCGGTGCGCATGCCCTGCAGATCGATCATCACCACGCCCAGCGTCGGGATGATCTTCTCGCGCCAGACGAACAGATAAAGCTGCTCCGCCACCTTCACGTAGTGGCAGCGATCGACGTCCGCCAGCCCTTTCTCCACCCCGTCCAGACACTGCCAGGCGTAGAAGTTATCGTTCAGGTAGATATGCTCGTACCGCTCGGTCGGGCTGTAGGTGTACATGTTGCGCATGCCGATCAGCTCATCGGTAAAGCCCGGTGGCGCCACGTCGGCGTCATCCAGCGTGCCGAAGCGGAATTCGGCCTCGACCGCGGTCAGCGGCAGCCCCTGCTCCACCCGGCTGAAGGCGTCGAGCCGCGCCTGCGCTTCGTCCGGCAGCTGGCCGTATACCGCAGTGAAGTTGCCCTGATTGCGGTCGCATACCAGCGTAATGCTGGCGTTGGCGCGGGCAGGATCGAGAAAATCGATGAACAGCACGCCGGGGCGAATGCTGGTGGCGCGATAGGCGACGCTGCGCCGTTCGCCCCACTCCAGCGTCTGCTCGTCGGTAAACCGGCAGCGCTGCGTCGCGCCGTCGCTAAAGCGCAGCGTCAGCGTGGTGCCCGCCAGCCCGTGCTGCCGTTCCAGCGTATTGCTGTGCGGCGCAAAGCCTTCCGCCAGCGCGCCAACCTGAATGAATACCGCTTCTGAACTCATGGAAATGCTCCTTACAGGGAAGTGAAAGCCAGGGTCGGCACATCGACGATGGTGGAGCCGCCGTCGGCCACCAGCGCCGCGCCGGTAATGATTGAAGCCTCGCTGGAACACAGGAAACGGCAGACGCGGGCGATCTCCTCGGCGCTGGCCGGGCGGCGCAGCGGCACGTCGCGGCAGACCATCTGGTAAGCCTGCTCCAGCGAAATCTGATGGGCGTCCATCAGCAGTTGCATCTCTTCGTCCGCCATCGGCGTGGTCACCCAGCCCGGGCACACTGCGTTGGCACGCACGCCCAGCGGGCCATAGTCGCGGGCGATGGAGCGCATCAGCCCGATCAGCGCGTGCTTGGCGGTGACGTAGCCGCAGACCTCCGGCCCGGCGGCCAGCGAGGCGATCGAGGCCACGAACAGCAGGTTGCCGCCGCTTTTAATCAGCTCCGGCAGGCAGGCGCGCGCGCTGGCGAAAGCGCTGTTGAGGTTGCTGTCCATCGCCCCTTGCCACTGCGCGTCGGTCATCTCGGTGATGCGCTTGAAGCCCATGCCGCCGGCGCTGCCGATCAGGCAGTCGATGCGCCCGGCTTCGCGCAGAATGGCCGGCAGCAGCGCGTGGTTCCAGCTCTCGCCGCTGGCGGCATCGCCCACCAGCGCCAGCGCGCCTATCTCTTGCGCCAGCGCCGCCAGCGGTTCCGGGCGGCGGCCGATGATGAACACCCGATCGCCCTGCGCCGCCAGCAGACGGGCGCAGGCGGCGCCGACGCCGGTGCCGCCGCCGGTAATCACAACCACTCTATTCATGATTCAGCTTCTCCATCAGTTGGCCGATCATCAGCAGGCTGCTCAACAGCAGCCGCCGCTGTTCGGCATCCAGCCGCAGATAGCGGCGGCCGGCCGGCAAACGGCTGACCACCTCCGACGCGGCGAAATGCTCAATCTCCACCTGCCAGCGCCCGTCGTTCACCGTCAGCCGCACGCGGCGAAAATCCAGCTGCGCCAGCGTCTCGCCGATCTGCGGGTAACGCTGCAGGCCGTCCAGCACCCGCTGCGCGGCCGCATGGCGCTGGCGCAGCAGATAACGCACCCCGCGCCGCCGCAGCCAGCCGCCGGTCACCACGTCCAGCGTCAGCGGAAGCTGCATCGCGCACGGGCCCTGCAACCGAAAGCGGTGGCTGACGATATGCGCCATAAACAGCCCCTGCACCTGTTCGCTGACCTCGATCTGCGGCCCCTGCGGCAGCGTCAGCCGCAGCAGGCCCGGCGCCAGGCGTTCGCACGCATAGGGCTCCAGGTTGCGCGCCAGACGATCCAGCGCAGCGCCCGGCCGATAGCCCGACGGCGCTCGCCGCCAGGCGCGATTAAGTGAGGGAAGTAAGCCGATCAAACTGCGCCTCCTCGTTTTCACCCTTGGCGAACGCGTTCTCCAGCACCTGCTCGACCGGCACCGGCTTGAACGGATTCACTTTCTGCACGCACAGCGTCCAGAACAGCGCATAGGCGGCGGTCAGGCCGATCATCCAGCCGAAGGGAATGTAGATATCGCTCGGGTTCATTCCCGGCGGCGTGATGTAAACGATGGCCAGCACGATGCCGACGCTGGAAACGATCTGCGGCAGCGGGAACCACGGCGATTTATAGGCGCGCGGCAGATCGGGGCGGCGTACGCGCAGGATCACCACCGAGCAGGTCACCAGCAGGTAGGCGACGCCCCAGGCGCACACCGCCGCCAGCACCAGCGGAATGATCCTGTCGAGGTTGCCCTGAATGGCAAAGGCGTGTACGCAGGGGATCAACACCGCCACCAGAATGCCGACCACCGGCGTCTTAAAGCGCGGGTGCAGATAAGCGAACATGCGCGGCAGCGCGCCGTCCAGCGCCATGCCGTACAGAATGCGCGGCACCGCCGCCATCAGCGTGTTGATGGTCGCCGCGCCCGCCAGCAGCAAGCCGACGCCCAGCCAGTATTTGCCGAACTGGCCCATCACCTGGCCGGCGAACGCCGGGATGGCCATCGGCGTTTCCAGCAGGCGCGCGCCGCTGGCGGCGTCGATCACCACGTTTTCCACCTGGTGGCTGAGCGCCGCGCCATACAGCGCCATGCACACCGCCACGCCGCACAGCCCCAGCGCCATCGCGCGCGGGATCACCCGATCGCAGCGCTTGATCTCCGGCGCCATCGGCGTCACCAGCTCACAGCCGACGAACATGAACATCGCCATGCCGATCAGGCTGAACACTGCAAAGGGATCGTTCAGGCTCAGCGTGCTGCCGAACCAGCCCTCGAGCGGCACCGCATGCGGCGACAGCAGCCCGACGATGCCGAAAATCACCAGCGTGCTCCACATGGCGAAGGTCAGTACGATCTCCGCCTTGCCGAAGGCCTCGATGCCGAACGCGTTGAGCAGGCCGAACACGACAACCAGCCCGACGCCGACCATCCAGGAGGCATTGTGGCTTTCCATCAGGGTGTTGAGGTGCTCGAAGTTCACCAGCGCCATGATGCCGGAGAGAATGGTCTCGGCGGTGCCGGCGAAGATGTGCACGATCAGGTAGGCCGACAGCGCGCCGGTGATGGCGAAAAAGCGCCCCATGCCGCAGGAGATGTAGTCGTAAACCGAACCGGAGGTCGGCAGCAGTGCCGCCGCTTCGGAGAAGGTGGTGAGCTGCGCCTGCATCATGATGAAGGCGATCAGCATCGCCAGCGCGAAGGTGTCGCCGCCGATGCCGAAGCCGCTGGTGACCGTCAGGATCACCGGGCTGGCCATGATCACCCCGACCGAACTGGCCAGGGTGGTGGGAAAGCCGACCTTGCCTCGAGCCAGGTGGGCGTGCAACCGCGACGACAGGTTCATGGTTATTTCCTCTTATAGTTTTGGCCTGATGCATGCAGGTGCTTGCAGGTTTTTCGCCGCCAGCGGCGGTAATCTCACTATAGAGAGGAAAGGAAAATGCTGACTATCGTCCTTAAGGACGAGACGCTTTCAACCTGCGGCCGCGCTCACGGCGGCGCGCCACTGCATCGCCCCCTGCGGGCTGCGCGGGTAGGCGCGCAGCGGTGCCAGCAGCGCGGAAAAAAAGGCGTAATAGCCGGCGCACAGCCGGTTGTAGCGATCTTCGCCCACATGCGCCGGGCAGCCGCCCTGGCAGACGCTTTTCACGCTGCAGCGTTGGCACTCGCGGCGCAGGCTCTTGTTTTTACCGAACGGCATCTCCGCCGCCCTTGCCGCCAGGGTGGCGAGCGGCGTGTGGCGATCGGCATGGCCGAGCAGGTGCTGCGCGTTGATCAGATGATCGCAGGCGTAAAGCCGCCCGTCCGGCTCCATCACCAGATTGCCGCCGCAGCGTTCGGCGTGTACGCAGCTGGGGCTAACGTGGGTGAAATACTGCGCGTAGACCTGCTCAATGTTCATCACGAAGACCTGGCCGACGTGCCCGCGGCTGCGCCAGCGGCGGTATACCGCCAGCATGAAGCGCCCCCAGTTGGCGGCGCTCAACCCATAGCCGGCGGTGGGCGCGTCCCCTTCCAGCATCAGCGGCTGGAACTGCAGATAGCGCGCCCCGATCGCCACCGCATGATCGTAGATCGCCTCGGCGCGATCCGCGACGCCGTCGTGCACCACCATCAGCAGGTTGAAGTCGATCTGATAGCGCTGCAACAGCGCAATGCCGCGCAGCGCCGCGTCATAGCTGGCGCCGCCGCGCTTGTCCGGCCGGTGGGCGTCCTGCACCTCGCGGTCGCCGTCCAGGCTGACGCCGAGGATAAAGTGATGCTGCCGGAACAGCCGGCACCAGGCGTCGTTCAGCAGGGTACCGTTGGTCTGCAGGCTGTTGCTGATCCGCACGCCCGGCGGCGCGTAGCGGCGTTGCAACGCCAGCGCCCGCTTGTAAAAACCGATCCCCGCCAGCAGCGGCTCACCGCCCTGCCAGACGAAGTTGATCTCGCGGCTGTAACGCGGCTGGGCGGCGATATAGCCGCGGATAAATTCCGCCAGCAGGTCGTCGTCCATCTTACGCGTCCGCTCCTGCTGGCGCTGCGGGTAGTAGCAGTAGCGGCAGCCCAGGTTGCAGCCGGCGCCGATCGGTTTCACCAGCAAATGAAAAGGCGCCGCCGCGCGCGGTTCGCTCTCTACCGGGATCTGCTGCGCGCGCAGCTGGGCCAGGTTCATGGCGCCGCCTGCGGCAACGGTTTGTGGGTCTGCGGATCCAGGCCGATGTAGTCGCCGGTGTTGGCGTCGACGCCGAGATAGTCGATCGCTGCACCTTTGGCTTCAATAACCATGCTCTGCTGCGCAAAACGGCGATACGCCTCGCTCAGCCGTTTGACCCGCTCCGGGTCGGCGGCGGCCAGATCGCGCGTCTCCAGCGGATCGTCATGCAGATTGAACAGCCCCCACGGCGCCATCTGCGCCGTCGGCCCGGCCTTCACCAACCGTCGCAGCTTCCAGACGCCGTCCACATAGGCGGCCTGGTTATGCAGCTCCACGCCGTAGGTCGCGCGCGGCACGCCGTCGGCCTCGCCGCTGAAATAGCGCTTGAAGCTGACGCCGACCATCGGCAGCGTCGGTTTGGCCTTCAGCGGTTTATTGGCGTCGATGCCGGCATAGTCATACAGCGTCGGGGCGATGTCATACACCGCCATCGGCGTGCGGTCGATGCCGCCGCGCCCCTTCAGCCGCGGCGCGGAGATGATGAAATCGGTATTGATGCCGCCCTGCGCGCTGGTGGTTTTGTGGTAGTTGGCGTACGGCGCATTGCTGACGTTGGCCCAGTGCGGCCCGTAGGAAATGAACGATCCCTTGCGGCCGAGGTTGGCGTAGCTGTTGTCGAACTGCCGCCAATACTCCGGCTTCGAGCCGTAGTAGAAGCCGCTGGCCGGGTTGGCGCCGTTGTCGGTGGCGAACACAATCACCGTATTTTGGTCGCGGCCGGTCTGCTTGAGGGTATTCAGCACCGCGCCGACCTGATCGTCCATGTAAGCGATCATCGCCGCGTACACCTGCATGGTCTTGGCTTCATATTTTTGCTGCTCGGGCGTCAGCGCATTCCAGTCCTTATCCAGCGTCAGCGTCGGCATCGGCGTGCGGTCGGAAATCAACCCCAGCGCCTTCAGGCGCTGAATGCGCTGCTGATAGGCCTGCTGGTAACCGGCGTCGTATTTGCCGTCGAATTTGGCGATCCAGTCATCCGGCGCCTGCAGCGGATCGTGCGGCGCGGTAAACGCCAGATAGGCGAAGACGGGTTTGCTCTGCGGCGTATCGCGGATCCACTGTTCCAGCTGATCGGCATAGGCCTTGCTGGAATAGAAATCTTTGGGCAACGACACGCGTTTGCCGTTCAGGGTGTAGAAGGTATGGAACGCCTCCACGGTGCCCAGCGGTTTCGCGTCGTCGAAATGGCTGGTGCCGCCCCCCATAAAGGCGAAGGCGCGCTCGAAGCCGCGATCGGTCGGTTTGGCGCCGTCGACGTAGCCCAGGTGCCATTTGCCCGCCATCATGGTGGCGTAACCCGCGTCGCGAAAACGCTCCGGCAATGTGGTCACGCGGTCGGTCAGCCGCATTTCATAGCCCGGCTGCGCGGCGGTGCTCTCATACCACCACATGCCGCCCATGCCGGCCTGCTGGTTGGTGTTGCCGGTCATCAGCATCGACCGCGCCGGCGCCGACATCGGCGAGGTGTAGTACTGGCTCATGCGCACGCCCCGTTCGGCCAGCGCCTGCAGGTTGGGCGTCGGTATCTCACCGCCGAACGGGCTGATGTCGGAGTAGCCCATGTCGTCCACCAGAATGATCAGCACATTGGGGCGATCGGCGTCCGCCCCCTGCGCCAGGCCCGATAAGGCGCCGCTCAACGCCACCGCCAACGTTTTTTTCTGCATCGTTCGTTCCCCGTATGGTCATGCGGACTGAACAACCCGACGCCTCAGCCCGAGAAAGGTCATCATTTTTTCGTCTTATACGTTTGGCGCCGCCTGGCGCTATCTTCAATTCGCAGTGTAGGAAGCGGCGGAAAAGCCTGGCTATCGTTCTTAAGAACGAGGAACGGCTCCAGTCGTGCCGGTTGTAGCACGCGCAGGGCGGCGAGGGCTTCACCCGGGCAAACATTGAAAAGCGCTGTAAATTCAGCGGGAAAAGCGGTGAATTATTTCATTAACCTATTAATGAAAATCGCGATAAATCCGAACTGAAAAGCCCTGATTAACGCAGTGTCATCTTGTTATTTATGTGTTTTATTGCAATCGGCCTCACGTTGTTAATATGTTTTTATTGTGTTGCCAAATTGCTACAACTATGCTTGTATCGTTCATATATTGACCGCCAACCTTCTCCAGATTGAATGATAAAGGGAGGAACACGAATCATGCACAGCACCGCATCCGATGCCTTTATCAACAGTTGTTTGGCGACCATCACGCACCTGATCCCGGTGTCCGCCGGGGTGTTTTATCTGGTCGATCGCGACCTGCGGCCGGATCACTACATCCTGCACGGCATGCCCGATAAAACGCATCAGCAGTATCTGAACCACTTCCAGCAGATAGATCCGCTGCAGCCGGCCAATTTCCATCGCCAGGACATCACCATGGTCGGCATGAGCCCGGCGGCGATCGCCGGCAACCGCCGCTATTACCACGACTTTATGCTGCCGAACGACATGCGCGACATGACGGAGATCTTCATCCGCCAGCGCAAGCGCATCGTCGCCGGGGTATCGCTGATCCGCGATACGCCGTTCACTGAAGTGGAGCGCGGCCGCCTGCGCGCGGTGCTGCCGCTGATCGAGCTGGCGACGCGCGATTTGCTGCCCGACGGCGAGGCGCAGCTGCTGACCGCCAAAGAGCAAGAGATCGTCAACATGGTGCGCGAAGGCGCCAGCAATAAGCGCATCGCCCTGAAGCTGGGCATTTCGCTGTCCACGGTGAAAACCCATATGCGCAATATTTTCGCCAAAACCGACGTGGTTAACCGCACCGAACTGGTCGCCGGCGGCTTTCTCGCCCACGGTTAACGCCCGATAACGGCCGCCGCTGCCGACGGCCGGAAAATAACGCCAAAACGTCTTCGCCATTTATGGCGCGGCCTCCCCCTGCCCGCAATCGGGCCGGGCGGGATATTTCATCGTCACTCAACGCTTGGGGAAAAGGTTTATGTCCAGTGATTCAGTTTCCGCGCCCGCCGTCGGCGCGGCGCTCCCCTGCCCGCCGCGGCTGCTGACCGCCATTATCGTCTTCGCCGCCATCGCGCCGGGCATTCTGATGACCGCCCCCGCCGTGGCCGCCCAGCTCGCCGCACAATGGCAGCTCGGCCCGGCGCAGATCGGCCACCTGTTCTCCACCGAACTCGGCGCCATGAGCCTGGCCACGCTGCCAGCGTGGTGGTGGATCGGGCGCATCAACTGGCGACGGGTCGCTACGCTGTCGGCGCTGGTGTTTATCGTCGGCAACCTGGCTTCGGCGCTGGTGCAGGACTTTACCCTGCTGCTGCCGCTGCGCTTTATCGCCTCGCTGGCGGGCGGCACCCTGATGATCCTGTGCATCACCTGCGCCGCCGGCACCGCCAATCCCAGCCGGGTCTATGCCTTCTGGGTGCTCGGCCAACTGGTGCTGGGCGCGGTCGGGCTGCTGGTGCTGCCGCCGCTGTTCGCGCACTTCGGCCTGATGGCGGTCTACCTGATTCTGGCGGCCATTATGCTGTGCTGCCTGCCGCTCATCCCGGCATTCCCCAACGGTTTCACCGCCGCCCGCGCCGCCCGCAGCGGCCCCGCCGCCTCACTGGCGCGCAAGCTGTGCGCCGTGCTGGCGGTGCTGACCTTTTACATCAGCCTGAGCGCGGTCTGGACCTTTATCGGCGGCATCGCCGCCGGCGCCGGGCTGTCGCCGGCCCACAGCGGCCAGGTGCTGGCCGTCGCCACCTTGCTCGGCATCGTCGGCGCGGGGGCCGCGGCGCTGATCGGCGCGCGCTTCGGCGGTGGACGCCTGATCGTGCTGGGGTACGCCCTGCTGCTGGCCAGCGTGGCGCTGCTGACGGGCCAGCCCCTGCTGCTGCGCTTCGCCCTGGCCGCTCTACTGTTCAAATTCACCTGGACCTTCGTGCTGCCGTTCATTCTGGCGCGGGTCGCCGGGTTGGATAACGACGGCAAGCTGATGAACGGCATCAACCTGGTGATCGGCGGCGGTATGGCCATCGGCCCGACGCTGGCCGGCTCTCTGATCGAATCTTTCGGCGGTTTCAACGCTTTGCTGTTCGGCGCGCTGGGCTGCGCGCTGCTGTCGCTGCTGTTGATTTCGCTGGCTTCACCGCGCGCACCGCGCCGTATAACAGGAGGAGAAAGGTGAAAAGAACAACCGGTTTCTTGTTTGATGAACGCTGTTTCTGGCACAGCACCGGCCTGCACGCCACCACCCTGCCGGTCGGCGGCTGGGTGCAACCGCCTTCGGGCGCCGGCCACGCCGAGTCGCCGGAAACCAAACGGCGCATGAAGAACCTGATGGACGTGTCCGGCCTGTCGCGCCAGCTCACCCTGCTGAGCGCCGAACCGGCGACGGAAGAAGACCTGCTGCGCATTCACCCCGCCCACTATCTGCAGCGTTTCAAACAGGTGAGCGACAGCGGCGGCGGCCTGCTGGGAGAGGAAGCGCCGCTGGGGCCGGGCAGCTATGAAATCGCCAAGCTCTCCGCCGGGCTGGCCTGCGCGGCGGTGGAAGCGGTGCTGCAGGGCGAGCTGGATAACGCCTATGCGCTGTCGCGCCCGCCGGGCCACCACTGCCTGCCGGATCAATCGATGGGCTTCTGCTTCTTGGCCAATATTCCCATCGCCATCGAGCGCGCCAAGGCTCGCCATGGCCTCGGCAAGGTGGCGGTAATCGACTGGGACGTGCACCACGGCAACGGCACCCAGCACATCTATTGGCAGCGCGGCGACGTGCTGACGCTGTCGCTGCATCAGGACGGCTGCTTCCCGGCGGGCTACTCCGGCGAACGGGATCGCGGCGAAGGCGACGGGGCGGGCTGCAACGTTAACGTGCCGATGCTGGCCGGCGCCGGCGACGACGGCTACCTGCACGCCATGCGGCGCATCATCATCCCGGCGCTGGAAAAATTCGAGCCGGAGCTGATCATCGTCGCCTGCGGCTACGATGCCAACGCCCTCGATCCGCTGGCGCGCATGCAGCTGCACAGCGACAGCTTCCGCGCCATGACCGCGCTGGTGCAGGACGCCGCCGACCGGCTGTGCGGCGGCAAGCTGGTGATGGTGCACGAAGGCGGCTATGCCGAATCCTACGTGCCGTTCTGCGGGCTGGCGGTGATGGAACAGCTGAGCGGCGTGCGCACTGAAGTGCAGGATCCGCTGCTGGCGTTCATCCAGCAACAGCAGCCGCGCGACGCCTTCAACCGCTTCCAGCGCGAAGCGCTCGACGAGCTGGCGCGCCAGTTCGGCCTGTAACCCCCTCTTTGCGGGCGCCGCACCCGGCGCCCCTGACAACCTCGCCGCCAGCCGCTACGCTGAAGGGCAACCCTACCCACCATGAGAACAATAAGATGCCCGAACAAACCGTCAGCTTTATCAAAGGCCGTCACGGCGACATCGCCGTGCACGACTGGGGAAACGACCAGCCGCGCTATCTGGCGCTGCTGATACACGGCTACGGCGAGCACCTCGGCCGTTACCAATACGTGGCGCGCACGCTGCAGGCACAGGGCGCGCGGGTGTTTGGCCCCGACCACCTCGGCCACGGCCTGTCGCAGGGCGAACGCGTGCTGATCGAAGATTATGACGCCGTGGTCGACGACGTGCAGCGCGTGGTCAGCCATTTCCGGCAGCGATACCCCACCTTGCCGCTGGTGGTGATCGGCCACTCGATGGGCGGCATGATCGCCACCCGCTACGTGCAGCGCTACGGCGAGGAGGTGCGTGCGCTGGTGCTGTCCGGCCCGCTGCTTGGCGACAGAACGGCGATCTCCGATCTGGCCGAACTGCCGACGATCCCCGACGCGCCGCTGGATACCGCCACCCTGGCGCGCGATCCGGCGGTCGGCGCGGCCTATCAGGAAGATCCGCTGGTGTGGCACGGGCCGTTCAAGCGCCCCACCCTGCGCGCCATGCAGCGGATCCTCGCCGCCATCAACGCCGGGCCGGGCTTCGGCGCACTGCCCACGCTGTGGATCCACGGCGACGACGATCGGCTGGTGCTGATGAGCGAAACGCAAACCGCGTTCGACCGACTGCGCGGCGACGATTTCGAACGGATGATCAATGCGGGCGGGCGGCACGAGAGCTTTAACGAAACCAATAAGGATCAGATCCTCAAGCGGGTGACCGATTTTATTGCGCGGGCGTTAGGCTAAGGCGTTCCCCCTCAGCGGGCCGAGGGGGCATAACGGCGTCAGCCTTCGACGATGGCGAGGTAGTGTTTGACGAAGCGATCCGAGGTGATGTCCCAGCGCACCGGGGTGCCCTTCTCGACGAACCAGGAATCGCCGGCCTGATACTGCACCGATTCGCCGGTGCGTTCGTTGGTCAGGGTCGCGCTGCCTTCCCACACCGTGGCGTGCTCGGCGAACGGATACTCCATCACGAAGCTGCCGCGGGTGCAGCTGAACACGCCGCAGTTCAGGTTGTCGGTCGGTTCGCCGAAGATGCTGGCCACGCCGACGTTTGGCGTGCCGGCGATCACCGTGGCGCCCAGGTTGCTGACGCTACCGATATCCAGCAGTTCCGGCAGCGGTTGTTTAAGCAGTAACGGTTTCATGTCATTCTCCTCTGAGGGTTAACGGCGGCCTTTCCAGTAGCCGGATGTCTGGTGCCAAACCTTACCGGCGGTGGTCATCACCCGCCGCAGCTTGTCCTTGCCGAAGATGTTGACGTGCGGGATCGAGCTCATCAGATCGTAACGATCGGATCCTTCGCTCATGCCCTCCGCCAGCACCTTGCACACGATGTGGCTCGGCGTTACGCCGAAGCCGGAGTAGCCCTGTACGTAAAACACATTGTCGCGATCCGGCAGCGTGCCGATCTGCGGGAACAGGTTGGCGCTGCAGCACAGCGGGCCACCCCAGGCCAGATCGATCTTCACGTCTTTCAGGTACGGGAACACCTTCAGCATCAGGTTGCGGTTCCAGGCCTTGAGATCCGACGGGAAATATTCGAGCAAGCGGGTGGCGCTGCCGAACAGCAGCCGGTTTTCGTTGGTCACCCGGTAATAGTCGATCACCGGGCGGATGTCGCTGTAGGCGCCGCGGATCGGGCTGATCTGGCGGATCAGATCGTCAGACAGCGGCTCGGTGGCCAGCTGGAAGGCGTAGGTATTGATGGTCTTGCGGTAGATCTGCGGCTCCATGCCGTTGAGGAAGCCGTTGCAGGCCCACAGCATCTTGTTGGCGCGCACCGAGCCCATGGCGGTGCGCACCGTGATGCGCGGCCCGTACTCCACGTTGAGCACGCTGCTGTTCTCGAAGATTTTCACCCCGTAGCCGCTCAGCGCCTTGGCCTCGCCCAGCAGCAGGTTGAGCGAATGCACGTGGCCACCGCCCATGTGTTTCAGCGCGCAGGTGTAAGCGTCGGAGCCCACCACTTGCTTCACCTCCGCGCCGGTGTAGAGCTCAATCTCCTCCTGCGGCGCTACCGCCTTGAACTCCTTCAGCCAGCCGCGCAGGGTCTTCTCCTGGCGCGCGTTGCTGCCGAGATAGCCATAGCCGAAGCAGAAGTCGGCGTCGATATCATATTTCTTGATGCGCTCGCGGATAATGCCGGCGCCGAGGTTGCTGATTTTGAAGATGGTTTCCAGCCCGGTCGGGCCAACGTGGCGCTTGATCTTCTCCAGATCATGGCCGATGCCGGCCATCACCTGGCCGCCGTTGCGCCCGGTGCCGCCGTAGCCCAGATAGCGGCCTTCGAGAATGGCGATGTTGGTGATGCCCTTCTCCGCCAGCTCCAGCGCGGTGTTGATGCCGGAGAAGCCGCCGCCGATGATCACCACGTCGACGTCCAGATCCTCTTCCAGCGTCGGGAAGCGCAGATCGTATTTTTTGGTCGCCGCGTAGTAGGTTAAGGACTCGATTTCGTTGTTCACTGCCGCACTCCCGATTGCCTATGCCATGACATCGGATTATCGGGAGCCGTGGGATCGTCCGCTATGTCCCCTTAGGGACATTTGCTACAAAAAATTAACATTCACGCGCTGCGGCGCTGCGGGGCAGTCAGCAACAGGCTGAACAGTTCGGCCTGCGAGCCGATGTTCAGCTTGCCGTAGATGTTCTTGCGGTGATTTTTTACCGTGCCGAGGCTGATGAACAGCCGGTCGGCAATCTGCTGCGAACCGCAGCCGGCGAGGATCAGATCGACGATCTCGCGCTCGCGCGGCGTCAGCAGATAACGCGCCTGCGCGCCATCGTCGTTCCCCATGTCGGCCTCGGCCGGTGCCGCCACCACTTCGCCATGCAGCCGCGCCACGCTTTTCACCAGCGTCAGCGCGCTGCGCAGATCCGCCCGCTGCGGGTAGCGCACCGCCACCGTGCGGCACGCCGAGCCGAAGAACACCCCCAGCCCGCGCTCCGGCGTCAGCTGCAGCAGCACGCCGGCCTCATCGTGCCAGCCGGTCTTGCGATAAAAATTACGGTAATAGTCACTGTGATAAAACCCGCAGGGCGCCAGCTGGCGCAGCGTGAGCACCTCGCCTTCACCGCCGTCGTTCAGCGCGCGGTAAAACGGATCCTGCAGATAGGCGCCCTGTTGGTAGATCTGGTTAACCGCATCGCTGTTTTCCCGCTCGGTTTTGATCAGGCAGCGCGGCGGCCGGCCGCGTTCGAAGGCATAGACGATGGCGTTGTCGAAGGCGAAAAACCCTTCCAGCCAATTCAACAGGCTGGGATAAAAGCGCGGGCTGGCCACCGCATCGATCACCGCAGACAAGCGTTCAACCTGAATATCCATACCCGCCTCGCCATTATTAATACATTAACAATCTACCGATTTCGGATGGGGTTAGCCGCATGGCGGCCAGTACTGTTAAAAAAAGCATCCGGCGCGCCGAAATGCAAGAACACGATCGTTTACATGTTAAACAACTCACAAGTTGCCGCAGCGGGGAAAGCGGTGGCCGCTCCGCGCCCGCTGGCTTATGCTGTGGCATCGCGCCCTGCAACGCCGTCAAGGAGACCTCATGTCCGTCAGCCACATCATCGCCAACCGCCAGACCTGGTTCGGCCACGGCAGCATCCAGCAACTGCCGCCGCTGCTGCTTGCCGATCCGCAGCCGACGCTGCTGTTCAGCTGCCGATCTTTTCTCAACGGCCCGGTGTACGCCGGCCTGCGCGAATCGCTGACGCCGCTGCTCATCGGCACCGAGATCGTCAGCCACGAGGCGTCGCCGCAGGAAATAGACGCCTGGGTGGCGCGCTGGCGCGGCCAGGCACGGCGCGTGGTGGCCATCGGCGGCGGCAGCGTGCTGGATGCCGCCAAGGCGTTCTCCGCACTGGTGGAGCATCCGCTGCCGACGCTGCGCTATATGGAAAAAGTGGGCGACAGCAAAATCAGCGGCGCCACCCTGCCGCTGATCGCCATTCCTACCACCGCCGGCACCGGCAGCGAGGTGACGCAGAACGCGGTGATCACCGACACCCAGGTCAGCAAAGTGAAGGCCTCGCTGCGCCACAATAACTTCGTGCCGCACACCGCCATTCTCGATCCCCAGCTGCTGGCCGACGCGCCGGACAAGGTGCTGGCCTACTGCGCCATCGACGCCTTCACCCACCTGTTCGAGGCCTATCTGTCGAAAACCGCCGGCGCCATGACGCGCGACATGTCGCTGAGCGGCATCCGCCACTTCCTTGCGGCCTGGCCGGCGCTCAACCGCAGCGACGCGGCGCGCGAAGCGATTATGCAAGCTTCGTACCTTGGGGGGCTGACGCTGAGCGCCGCCGGGCTGGGGGTGATCCACGGCATCGCCGGCGAGATCGGCGCGCTGCGCGACTACCACCACGGCCAGGTCTGCGGCCGCCTGCTGCTGCCGTTCCTTGCCCTGTTGGAAAGCAGCGAACAGCCGCAGCAACGCGCGCTGATGGCCGAGCTGGCCGCGCGCCTGTACCCGCACTGGCAGGGCAGCCCGGAGAGCTACCTGACCGATTTCATCACCCGCCACGCCATCGCGCCGTTCTGGCAGGACGATTTGCCGATTTCCGGCCAGGAACTGGCGGTGGCGCTGGAGAAATCCAACAGCAAGAATTCCTGGATCGACTATGCGCCGGCACAGCGGCAACGGATGATCGAAGAGGCGTTTCGCGTCGAATGATTATATAATCAGATCAACGCACTAGCAGGAGTAAGGAAATGGGCATCATCGGCTGGATCTTCGCCGGCATCGCGGTCGGCATCCTGGTCGGCGCGCTGATCAGAATCTTCGGCAAGAAGAAAGAGCAGTAAGCGTCACGCTGTTCCGTGGGCCGCCAGCAGGCACTCATGGAACAGCTTCACCACCCGCTGCGGCACCGGCGAGCGGCGCAGCACGCTGGAGTATTCGCAGTGATAGCGGAACAGCGCCGGTTTGATCGCCCGCATCATATTCTGCGCCACGAAAAACGCCGCGTAGTGATCCGGCAAAAAGCCGACGTATTTGCCGGACAGGATCAGCGTGGCGATCGACTCCTGCGCGAACCCCGTCGCCTTGCGATGCAAATGTTGCTGCAGGCTCAGTTCCATATTCGGCGAATGGTAGCCTAATCCGGCGAAGGCATAATTGTGCAGCAGATCCCAATTTAATGTTTCATGGGGGGCGGAAAATAATTCATGCTGCGCGCCGCAATATAAGAACATCCTCTCACTGAATAACGAATGATAAGATAAACTTTCCGCGCTGCGGTGCATGGGAATAACGCCAACCTGAAATTGTCCGTCAATGACGCCGCGTTCAATGGTATTAATCGGCTCCACGTACATTTGCAAAGAAACCTCCGGCGCACGCTCGCTGAATAATGCGATGGCCCGGCCGATCTGCGCCTGCGGATTGCTGACCGTATGATCGAATATCGCCACGTGCAGCTGCCCGCCCATGCGCTGGTGCACCTCGTCTACCCCGCGCCGGAACGCCTCGGTGGCCGCCAGCAGGTTGACCGTTTCCTGGTAGATAAGCAGCCCCTCGTCGGTGACCGCAAAGCCCTCGCGCCCGCGCTGGCACAGCGTCAGGCCCAGCCGCTGCTCCAGATCCTTGATGTGCTTGCTGATGGTCGACAGGCTGATATTCAGCTCCAGTTCGGCGGCGCTCATGCCGCCGCAGTCGACCACGGCCTTGAATACCCGCAGCAAACGCAGATCCATATCCGACAATTGCCCTAACAGCGCGCGCTTTTTTACTTGCATAAAACCTTAAGTAAGTTTCGACATATGATTATTCACAGTAGAGAACAAGCGGTACATAGTCAATTTCGCACAACAATTCGTTAACAACTCGATTTATTTCATTAATCGCTCTTATTTTCCTGTTCGGAGGAAAACATGGCCGCTGAAAATCACCCGCTAAATAGTCTCGATGCCGAAGGGTTAGAGGCCCATTGGATGCCTTTTACCGGTAACCGTAATTTTAAAGCGCAGCCGCGCATCATTACTCAAGCCGCGGGGGCGTATTACACCAGCCATGACGGCAGAAAGATTTTCGACGGCCTGTCCGGGTTATGGTGTTGCGGATTGGGGCACGGCCGGCAGGAAATCACCGACGCCGCCCAGCGCCAGCTGGCGACGCTGGATTACTCGCCGGCGTTTCAGTTCGGCCACCCGCTGTCGTTCGAACTGGCCAACAAGATCAAGGCACTGACGCCGGCGGGGCTGGATTACGTGTTCTTCACCGGCTCCGGATCGGAAGCGGCGGACACCTCGCTGAAAATGGCGCGCGCTTACTGGCGCGCCAAAGGCCAGGCGGGCAAAACCTGCTTTATCGGCCGGGAAAAGGGCTATCACGGCGTTAACTTCGGCGGTATCTCGGTCGGCGGCATCGCCGGCAACCGCAAGACGTTCGGCGCCGGCGCCGAAGCGGACCACCTGCCGCACACCCTGCTGGCCGGCAACGCCTTTTCGCGCGGCATGCCGCAACAGGGGGCAGAGCTGGCGGAAGCGCTCAACCGCATCATCGCGCTGCGCGACGCCTCAACGATCGCCGCGGTGATCGTCGAACCCTTCTCCGGCTCCGCCGGGGTGATCGTGCCGCCGGTCGGCTACCTGCAGCGCCTGCGCGAAATCTGTACCCAGCATGACATCCTGCTGATCTTCGACGAAGTGATCACCGCCTTCGGCCGCTGCGGCGCGATGACCGGCGCCGAGGCGTTCGGCGTCACGCCGGACATCATGAACATCGCCAAACAGGTGACCAACGGCGCGCAGCCGATGGGCGCGGTGGTGGTGCGGCCGGAGATCTACCACACCTTCATGAACGGTGGCGAGCCGGACTACCAGCTCGAATTCCCGCACGGCTACACCTACTCCGCCCACCCGGTCAGCTGCGCGGTCGCGCTGGCGACGCTGGACATCCTGCAGCGCGAACAGATGGTGGAGCGCGTACAGGCGCTGGCGCCCTACTTCGAGCGCGCGGTACACAGCCTGCAAGGAGCCAAACACGTCGCCGACATTCGCAACATCGGCCTGGCGGCCGGCATTACGCTGGCGGCGCGGCCGGGCGAACCGGCGCGGCGCCCCTTCGAGGCGGCGATGCGCTGCTGGGAAAGCGGATTTTACGTGCGCTACGGCGGCGACACCCTGCAGCTGGCGCCGCCGTTCATCAGCAGCGAAGCGCAGATCGATGCGCTGATCAACGCCGTGGGCGACGCCCTCAACGCCACCGAATAAGGAGAGAACCATGACCATTACCCATTGGATCAACGGCGAGCCCGCCGCCGGCGGCGAACGCAGCCAGCCGGTTTACGACCCGGCCACCGGCCAATCGGCGCAGGAGGTGCAGCTGGCCGACCGCGCCACGGTGGAGCGCGCCATCGCCGCCGCCGAACAGGCCTATCCCGCCTGGCGCGACACCCCGCCGCTGAAGCGCGCGCGCATCATGATGAAGCTCAAGGATCTGCTGGAGCAGCACGCCAACGCCATCTGCCAACTGATCACCGCCGAGCACGGCAAGGTGCTCAGCGACGCCCTGGGCGAACTGCAGCGCGGCATCGAGAATATCGAATACGCCGGCTATGTGCCGGAACTGCTGAAGGGCGAACACAGCAAAGAGGCCGGCCCGGGCATCGACAGCTGGAGCGAGTTTCAACCGCTGGGGGTGGTGGCAGGCATCACGCCGTTCAACTTCCCGGCGATGGTGCCGCTGTGGATGTGGCCAATGGCGGTGGCGTGCGGCAACACTTTCGTGCTGAAGCCTTCCGAGCGCGTGCCTTCCGCCGCGCTGTATATCGCACGGCTGGCGGCGGAAGCCGGGCTGCCGCCCGGGGTGCTCAACGTGGTCAACGGCGATCGCGAAGCGGTGGAGACGCTGCTGCATGACGGGCGCGTCAAAGCGATCAGCTTCGTCGGTTCGACGCCGGTGGCGGAACACATCTATCACACCGGCTGTGGGCAGAACAAACGGGTGCAGGCGTTGGGCGGCGCCAAGAACCACGCGGTGGTGCTGCCGGACGCCGATATCCCCGGCGCGGTCGGCGCGCTGATGGGCGCCGCCTTCGGCTCCTGCGGCCAGCGTTGCATGGCCATCCCGCTGGTGGTGGCGGTGGGCGACAGCACCGCCGAAGCGCTGATCGCCGGGCTGCGGCAACAGATGGCCGCCATGCGCGTCGGCCCCGGCAGCGACAACCGCAACGACATGGGGCCGCTGGTGACCCAACAGCATTATCAGAAGGTAAAAGGTTATATCGATCAGGGCGTAGCCGAAGGCGCCGAGCTGCTGGTGGACGGCCGCGAGTTGAGCGTGATCGGCGCAGACGGCCGCCCCAGCCAGGGGTATTTCCTCGGCCCGACGCTGTTCGATCGCGTGACGCCCGGCATGCGCATCTATCAGGAGGAGATCTTCGGCCCGGTGCTCGGCGTGGTGCGCGCGGCGTCGCTGCCGGAGGCGATGGCCTTGATCGACGCCCACGAATACGGCAACGGCACCTGTCTGTTTACCCGCGACGGCGAAGCGGCGCGCTATTTCTCCAGCCGCATTCAGGTCGGCATGGTGGGGATCAACGTGGCGCTGCCGGTGCCGGTGGCCTACCACTCGTTCGGCGGCTGGAAGCGCTCGCTGTTCGGCGATCTGCACGCCTACGGCCCGGACGCCGTCAGGTTCTACACCAAACGCAAGACCGTGACCCAGCGCTGGCCGGCCTCCGGCGATGCCCGGCGCGCCAGCTTCAGCTTCCCGTCGGGACAGGGGTAACACATAAGAACAATAAACTTCCGGGGAGCAACGCTCCCCGGCATTTCCGCGCGCTCCATTTGATTCCTGCGTACAGCCTGTGCAGCAAAACAATAATTCACTCACACGTTAATGGAGTCGTTATCCCATGAAAGAGTCCGCCCCTGAACACACCTTCAAAGGCAATCTCAGCGTCCTCGACGTGGTGATGATCACCGCGTCCGGCGTGACGCCGGCCAGCTCCATCTTCGTCATCGCCCCGCTGGCGATCGCCAGCGCCGGCAGCGGCGCCTTTCTGTCGTTTCTGATCGCCGCCTGCGTCGCCGCCGCCATCGCGCTGTGCTATGCCGAGCTCGGCGCCGCACACCCCAGCGCCGGCGGTGAGTACAGCATCATCAAGCGCCTGTTCGGTACCCTGTGCGGGTTGCAGACCTATCTGTTTATCCTCAGCGCCTCACTGTTCGTGCCGGCGGTGCTGGCCACCGGCGCGGTGCCCTACCTGAACACCGCGCTGGGCACCCAGTTCGACGCCTCGACCGCCGGCATGCTCACCGTGCTGGTCGGCGGCATCTGCGCCATTTTCAACATCAAGGCCAACGCCCTGCTGACCGGCGCCTTCCTGGTGGTGGAAGTGGCGGTGCTGGCGCTGATCGCCTGGCTCGGCTTCAGCCACCCGCATCAGAGCACGGAGATCCTCACCGCGCCGGTGATGCTGGACGCGCAGGGCAGCCTGGCGCCGGTGTCGCTGCCGCTGATCGTCGCCATGGTCGGGGTCGCGCTGTTCTCCTACAACGGCTACGGCGCGGCGGTGTACATGGCGGAAGACATGCGCGAACAGGGCAGGCCGATGGCGATCGCGATCATGCTGACGCTGGTCATCGTGGTGCTGGTGGAGCTGGTGCCGTTCACCGCCCTGCTGATCGGTTCGCCGTCGCTGACCGAGATGGCCAAACAGGCCGATCCGGTCGGCTATGTGGTCACCCAGCTCGGCGGCCCGACGCTGGCGCGGGTGGTAAGCGGCGCGATTTATCTGTCGGTGTTCAACGCCATCATCGCCATCGTGGCGCAGTTCAGCCGCATGATGTTCGCCAGCGGGCGCGACGGCTTCTGGCTGCCGACGTTTAACCGGGCGCTGAAAATCATCCACCCGCGCTTCGGCACTCCCTGGATCGCCACCCTGCTGTTCGGCGTGCCGTCGGCGCTGCTGGCGTTTTGCTCCGATCTCGAATCGCTGACCTCGTTCACCGTGATCCTGCTGCTGCTGGTGTACATCATCATGGCGGTGGCGGCGCTGATCAGCCGCCGTCGCCGCCACTTCCACCACCCGTACCTGATGCCGCTGTGGCCGCTGCCGGTGGTGGTGGCGCTGCTGTGCTGCCTGTACGTGCTGTGGACGATTTTGATCGCCAGCAGCCTGAAAGACTTTATTATCATTGCCGGCATTATCGGCTTCGGGCTGGCGCTGAACCATCTGCGCGGCCGCCAGACGGCGCCCCTCGCCGCCCCCTCAATAGAAGGAGAATAACCATGACGCAGCGCGCTCAGGATCTGGGCATCATCATCGGACAGGGCACGCCCGGCCCGCTGAACGCCATCACCGACGTGCCCGGCGTGCGCGTTGGCCATGCCAGCATTCATGCCGATTTGGCGGACGGGCGCAGCGTGCGCACCGGCGTGACGGTGATCGAACCGCGCCCCGGCTCCGCCCGCCACGCCCCCTGCTTTGCCGGCGTGCACGTGCTGAACGGCAACGGCGACGCCACCGGCCTGGAATGGGTGCGCGAAGCGGGCCTGCTGACCAGCCCGATCGCCTTCACCAACACCCACAGCGTGGGCGTGGTGCGCGATGCGCTGATCGCGCTGGAGCGTGAAACGCTGCCCGCGGGTGACAACGCGGTGTATTGGAATATGCCGGTGGTGATGGAAACCTTCGACGGCCTGCTCAACGACATCAACGGCTTTCACGTCAAGGCCGAGCACGTGCGCCAGGCGCAGCAGGCGGCCCGGGGCGGCTTGCCGCAGGAAGGCGCGGTCGGCGGCGGCAGCGGCATGATCTGCCATGAATTCAAAGGCGGCAGCGGCACCGCGTCGCGCCGCTTGCCCGCCGATCAGGGCGGCTGGACGGTGGGCGCCATCGTGCAGGCCAACCACGGCAAGCGCGAGTCGCTGCTGGTCGGCGGTTACCCGGTAGGCCGGCATCTGGGGCATCTCCCCTCGCCGTTCACGCCGCAGTTGCCGCATCCCGGCATGGGCTCCATCGTGGTGGCGCTGGCGACCGACGCGCCGCTGCTGCCGCACCAGTGTGCGCGGCTGGCGCAGCGCGCCAGCATCGGCATCGCCCGCACCGGCGGCGGCACCGAGGACTCGAGCGGCGACATTTTCATCGCCTTCGCCACCGGCAACGACGGCCTGCCGCCCGCCGACTACGCCAACAAAGGCGCCTTCACCACGCCGCTGCGCATGGTGAACAACGACTACATTTCGGCGCTGTTCGCCGCAGCGGCGGAAGCGGTGGAGGAAGCGATCGTGAATGCGTTGCTGGCGGCCAATACCGTCAGCGGCAACGGCCACCGGGCGGAAGGGTTGAGCGCCGAGCAGCTGGTGACGGCGCTGGAGCAGGCCGGCTGGCGTCGGTAAAAAAACACAGGGCGCGGGGTTAACCGCGCCCTGCTTATCAGGATTCGCCGCCCGGCTTGGGCGTCGGGTAGTCGTAATCCAGCCGCAGCGGTTCGGCGTAGACGCTGTTCCACAGCTGTTGGTACAGCTTGTCCAACCGCCCGCTCATCGCCGCACTGTGCATCACCAGCTCCAGATTGCGCGAGTTGTCCAGATAGCCGCCGGTCCAGTTGCTGGTGCCCACCCAGGCAATCTCATCGTCGATGGTCATCAGCTTACTGTGGATCACGCGGGCAAACGGAATGAAGCCGCTGCTGGCCGGTGGTATGGTCACCACTTTGATCTGCACGTTCGGCACCAGCGCCAGGCTCTTCAGCCAGGCGATATCCGGCTTTTTGGTGTTCCAGTTGGCCACCATCAGCTCGATCTGCACCCCGCGCGCCGCCGCGCTGCGCAGCGCGTTGTCGATCACCGCATAAAAGGGGCGGCTGCGTTCCGGGCCGAACGACAGCGGCGCGTAGTCCATCACCTGCACCCGCACCCGCCGCTTGGCGCCGGCCAGCAAGCGCGGCAGCTCGGCCTGCGAGTCAATCACCCCCGCCGGGTTGTAGGCGCGCGGGCTGGCCACCAGATAGTTGCCTTGCGTCGGCGCCGTCGTCGGCGAATCGGGCAGCGGCGGCACCGGCTTATCCTGCGCCAGCAGCGCCTGCGCCTGCCAATCCTGCTCGAAGATCGCCTGGATCTGCCCCACCACCTTGGCGTCGCTGATGCGCAGCCCGGTTTCGTGAATATGCTCCAGCGCGCGCCAGTCGAAGTTCTGGCTGCCGACGAACGCCTGCTCGCCGTCCACCAGCAGATATTTGGCGTGCAGGATGCCGCCGCTCAGCTTCTGGTAAGGAATGATGCGCAGCTCCAGATTGGGGATCGCCTTCAGCTGTTCCAGCGTCTCGGCGGTAGAAATGCGAATGCCCTTATCTTCCACCAAAAAGCGGATTTTCACCCCGCGTTCGCCGGCCGCCTTCAGGTGCTGCAGCACGCCATCCAGCAGCGAACCGTCCTGATTCGCCACGTAGAACTGCCCCAAATCGATGCGGGTTTTCGCCGCGTCGAACATCTCGCGCCACACCTCGGCAGTGTTGCGCAGGTCGTCGGCCTGCAGCGCGGTTTCCACCGGTGCGGTGTACACCAGCTCATAGCCGGGAATCGCAAAACGCGCCGCAGCGCTCTGGCTCAACATCAACAAACAACCGCCCCACAATGCCGTATAAAGGCGGCCAAGCGGCCGCCGTACTGGATGGCCATTAGGCATAGCGCGGCGCTCCGCTGTCAACCCATTGTTCGCCGCTGCCGCTCTCCGGGCGGCTGGCCGGTTGGCCGGCGCGGATCAGCAGCACCTTCAGCAGTTCGTTGATGCGCTCCATGCGGCTCTGCAGGAAGTTGTTGGCCACCAGGCACAGCAGCGCGATGGCGATGCCGAGGCCGGTGGCGTACAGCGCGGTGCCCATCCCGGCCGACACCAGGCTCGGCTCGGACACCCCCGAGGCGGCCAGCGCCTTGAAGGTTTCGATGATCCCCATCACGGTGCCGAGCAGCCCCAGCAGCGGCGCGGCGGTGACCACGGTTTCCAGCAGCCACAGGCCGCGCGCCATCGGTGGCTTGCTCAGCAGGTACTGGGCGTCGATCAGATCGCCGATCGCCTCGCGGTCGCCGGCGCGGTGCTTCTGCGCCAATACCGGCGCGAGCACCGCCATCGGCAGGCTGTTACGCTGGGTCAGCTCGTCCGGCAGATCGGCGGCGCGGCGTACGTCCGGCGTCAGCGCCTGCTCCAGCCGGCGCGCCTGGCGCTGGGTATAGGCGAAGTACAGCGTGCGTTCGATGATGATCACCAGCGCGATTGCCAGCGCGGCGTACATCACGTAGAAAATAATGTCGTGCAACAGATTGGCGTCCATACAGGGCTCCTCTTCCCCGCCGCCCGGCAGGCGGCGGGGTATTCAGTTAAAAGGTGGCTTCCAGCGAGACGCTGAAGGTGCGTTCTTCGCCGACGTTGTAATACGGCGTGCTGGCTTTCACGCCGCCGTAAGGTGCCGCGTTGAAGGTGGTGGTGCGCACCGAGGTCAGGTATTCCTTGTCAAACAGGTTGCTGATGCCAAAGCGCAGCGCAGCGCTTTTGACGATTTTCTTGTCCACCGGCAGATGCACCCCCGCCGCCAGATCGAACACCGTGCGGCCGCCGATCTTCTCGTCGTTGGTCAGATCGCCGTAGAACGAACTGACGTACTTGCCGCTGACGCTGCCGTAATACAGCCCGTCGTCATAACCCAGCGTCATGTTCAGCAGATTTTTCGGCACGTTCGGCACCTCTTTGCCGGAGGTCGGCAGCGGCAGCCCGCCGTTGCTGACAATGTCGCTCTTCTGCTTCGACTCGGTGTAGGTATAAGAGGTGTAGTAGTTGAAGTTATGCGGCAGTTGGCCGCTCCACTCCAGCTCCAGCCCTTTGTTCTCCACGTTGCCGATGTTCATCATCTCGTAGTCGCCGGCCGAGTTGGTGGTGGAGATTTGGCGATCGCTGTAGCGCATGTAAAACAGCGTGGCGCTCAGCAGCATGTCTTCCTGCTGGAAACGCCAACCCAGTTCGTGGTTCCAGCTCAGTTCCGGCTTGGTGCTGAGCGAGTCGCCGACGTTGTACAGCACGTAGTTTGGCGGTGTGCGCATGTTGCGCGTCAGGTTGTAGAACACCTGGTTTTCCTGATTCACCTTATAGCTGGCGCTGAAGTTCGGCAGGAATTCATGATAGGTGGCTTTGCGCTTCTCCGGCACGTTGTACAGGCTGCCGCGGTTGTCCCCTTTGCGCTCCACGTACTGATAGGCCAGGCCGCCGACGAAGGTCCAGTCCGGCGTGGCGAACCAGGTGTCCTGCAGCCACACCTTCTGCGCCGGAGTGATGGTGTACTGGTTGCGCCCCTGAACGGTGTTGCCGTTGGCGTCCTTCACCTGATCGGAGCCGCCCGGCTGGCCCCAAATCTGCGACGGGTTGCCGTCGCCCTTGATGCTGATGAACGGCTGAGTCTGCAGCTGACGTGCGCGCTCATACCAGTAGCCGACGTCCAGGCTGTGCTGCTCGTTGATGTCCCACTTCAGCTTGGTGGTGATGCCCGGCCGCCAGGTTTGGGTCCACGACGGGCGGTAGTAGGTGTTGGATTTCAGGTTGCTGAGATCGTACTGCCCGGCCTTGCTGGAGGTGTTGGACAACACCGACGCCGTCTGGCCGTTGAAGCTGCCGCCGTTGCCCCAGTAGTAATACGGCTGCAGGGTCAGCGACAGGTTATCGCGCAGCTGCAGCTTCTGGGTGAACGACAACGTGAAGTTTTCGAACGGGTTGCGTTCAATCTTGTAATACTTGTTCAACTGCCCTTTGTTGTTGTACTCCGGCGTGGTGACGTAGTCGGTGTCACGGCCGTCGTTTTGGAACTGCGCCTTGCTCAGAGTGTTGTAGTTGGTGTTGTTCTGGCGGTTGTACTTCATCACCAGATTGCTGCTGTTGCCGTTGCCGTCTTCATACAGCGAGTTCATCTCGAACTTGTCGGAGTACAGTCGCCCTTCGCCGCGCCACTTCTTCGCTTCGGTGTGTGAATAGGAGAGCCAGTTGCTGAAGCCGTTGTACTCGCCGGTGTCCAGGCGGGCGAAGGTTTTGCTCAGGCTGTTGCTGCCCAGCGTCTGCTTGACGAAACCGCCGAAGTCTTTCGCCGGGCGGCGCGTCACCAGGCCGATGTTGCCGCCGCTGGAGCCGATGTGCGGGCCGTCCGCTTCGGAAGACCCCTGGGTGACGAACACCTCCTCCAGGTTTTCCGCATCGCCGAGCAGGTTCGGGTATACCGCGTAGTTGCCGGAGTCGTTGATCGGAATGCCGTCCATCGACAGGCCGATCTGATCCGAGTTCATGCCGCGCATGGTGTAGTCCACGCCGCTCAGGCCGCTGGCGTCGTTGCTGTTGACGTTCAGGCCCGGCGTGTATTTCAGCTTGTCGATGGCGTTGGCCGCCGACGGCATTTTGTCCATCGCCTCTTTGGTGACGGTAGAACGCGCCTTGGCGCTGTCATCCTGCACCATCATGCCGCCGCCGAGCGACTGCCCCTTGACGCTGATGGTGCCGACATCGGTGGCGTCGGCCGCCAGCGCGGCGCCCGGCAGCATCGCCGACATCACCGCCAGATAGATCCCAGAACGATTAAACGATTTCATTGTGTGCATCCCATAAAAATCAAACGATTAACCCTTGCGCTAAGGCGCCTGATAATTGAACGTTGCGGTAAATCTTTTGGTTGTTTGCCCGGCGAACGCCTCGCTCGGGAACGGCTTCACTGAACTGATGCTTTGCAGGCTGCTCATCGCCGCGCGGTTCAGCAGCATGCTGGCGGCTTTGTTGGCGATGCCGGAAGAGAGCACCCGCCCGCTGCGATCGACCTCCAGCCACACTTCGACGTTGCCCTGCGGGCGCTCGAGCGAGGCCTGGCGCCCGCTCGGATAGCGCTTGCGCTGTTCCAGCTCGCGGCGCAAGGCCAGCAGATAGCCGTTTTCAATCGCCTGCGCGTTCACCTTCGGCGCCGCCGGGGCGGCCGGTGCGGGCTGCGCCGCCGGTTTGCTCACCAGCGCGCGCGGGGCGGCAGGCGCCGGCGTCGCTTTAGGCTTCTCTACCGGTTTGGCTTTCTCCTTCACCGGTTTGGGTTTGGGCTTCGGCTGCGGTTTCGGCATCGGCTTGGCTTCCACGATCGGTTCCGGCGCCGGTACGACCGGTTCGGGGATCGGCTCCGGCTCGGGCGGCGGCGGTTCGGGCTGGGGTTCCGGCGGCGTTTCCGGTTGGGGTTCCGGCGCCGGTTCAGGCTCCACCAGCGCCAGTTCGATGGCGGTTTCGTCGTAGCGCGGCTGGATCTTCAGCGCCGCCTGCTGGCTGGCGAATAGCAGGCAACCGGCGACAATCAGCGCCGGCAGCCAGCTGAAAAGATGACGTGAGCGATAGAGCAGATACATGTCACAGCTTCCGTGTCGCGATGGAGACGGAGAGGAAACCGCCCTGGCGCAGGTTGTCCATGACCGCCACCAGCCGCTCGACCGCCACGCCCTTGTCGCTGTTGACGATGATGGTGGTGGTCTGGTTGGCCTGCTGCTGTTGCTTCAGCGTGTTGACCAACGCGTCGAGCGCAATCGGCTGGCCATCCAGCTGCAGCTGCTCGTCGGCCCCCAGCGTGACGATCGCTTTTTTCTGCGGTTTCAGCTGCTGCGCGCTGCCGGCAGACGGCAGCTGCGTTTTCAGCCCGAGCGCCGGAATGACGTTCAGGCTGATCAAGACGAAAAACACCAATAAAAACATCATCACGTCGATCATCGGGATCAGCTCGATGTGCGCTTTATTCTTTTTCGGTTCGTTCCAGTTACGCATGACACTCCCTCCCAAAAGCGAAGCAGCCAATATAGGAGGGGTTTGTTTACCTTTTGTTACGCTTGTGTGATCTTATTTTCACAGTGTGGATTTTTTGCGAGAATTCTTTCAATGACGGGAGGCGAGCACGGAGATATAACCCATTAATTAGCTATAGTTTTTAATGGAATAATCACAGGGCGGACGCACTCGCCTAACGGGTAGCAGAGCCTGAAATGTGAAAATAGTGACAGCCACAGCGGGCCCACGGCAACGACAAGAAGAAATCGCCTCAGCCCGTCCGCAATAAGGGCATGATGGGGTTTCCAGTGATATCGCCTTTTTTAACCAAGAATATTCTCAACCCCTGTCATAAAAATATCGACAGAAAATAAATATTCGCATATATAACCAAACAATATTCCTCATTGGATATATTATTGCCAACAGATTATCAGCTGTTATATTTTTAAAGTGGAATAGCGCCACAGCGTTATTCTCGGTATTAATTAACCCCACTAAGTCACCCTTTTATTTATAAGGATTGTATATGAAAGTACTTAGTCAATATGAAGAGCAGTACGTTAGCGGTGGCGATCTGAACGCGGCCTGGGATGGGTTGCTGGACGGCGCCATGACCGGCGCGCTGATTGCAGGCAAATCCGCAGGGGCCGGCGGCTTTATTGCCGGCGCCGTCGGCCAACTGGTCGGTACCATCATCGGCGGCGTCGCAGGCGGTGTGGGGCTGGGGCTGTATGGCCTGACCCATACGCAGCAGGAAGTGGCGGACTACGCAAAACATTTCCGCGAAACTATCGGCTCCACCTCGACCTCGGTCGGCGGCAGCCTGTAAGCACGAATAGATAGTCACCCCCGCGGTGGCTATTTATTTTATTGCCGCCCTCACCCTACGCCGCCCGCTGAACGCTTGATCATTATCGCATCCCGATATTCTTTCAAACCTGCGGCTATCGCGTCGGTATTTAATTGCGAAACCATCCACGGGCTGAAACCAAAAGGCGTTAATTTTACCGCCGCCATTAAATGATTGAGCTCGACCCAGGCATAATCCGCGACCTCATCCGGATTGCGATGGAGCGCGCCTTTTATTTGCGCGGCAAATACCGGGCAAACTTCATTTTCCATTACGCCGGACGCATCGGTAGCCTGATAGCTGAAAGCTTCGCTCAGCAACATTATCTGCTCCACCTCCGTGCCCAGTTCAACCTGGGCACGGCGCATCACCGCCTGTGCCAGCGCCTCTTGCGGCAGGGGATGGCCGCAAAAGGAATTGGTCCAAACCCCCGGCCAGGCGGTTTTACTCAACGCACGTCTTGTGGCCAGCACGTTGCCCTCTGGGGTAAAGAGATAGCATGAAAAGGCCAAATGCAGCGGCGTATGATGCGTGTGCACCTGATTTTTCGGCATCGTTCCGCAAGGCTGCCAGGCGGCATCGAGCAAAACGACGTCTTCGTTATTCATCATAGCGATTTCCATCAAAAGACGGGCTCTTGCCCGTCTTTGGGTTCATTTCGTCAAAAGAGGAGGAATGGCCGGCACTTCCGGCGCATTATCGATATCCTGCTGAGTCATGCGAAACTCAGGCGGATAATGCTCCCGTTCCGTTCTGCGGGCGGGTTCGGTATTCCGCCAGGTATAAAGACAGTGCTGGCACTGGTATACCGTCCATACGCCCTTGACCGGTGAATGCGCCATGACGTCTATCTGTTTATCGGCACAACGAGGACAAATCATAGGAGCTCCTTAAGGACGGTTAGCCAACATGGCGGTTAATTTATCCACCCACAGGGCGGTCTCAGGTAAATCCTTGACCGGCTGACTGTAGTGGCCACGCGCATCCGGAGCCACCGGCGTTGTCGCGTCGATGATCAACTTGTCGGTAATCCCCGCGGGGCTGGAGCCGGGATCCAGTTCCAGCACGGACATGTTCGGCAATTGCACCAGATCGCCGGCCGGATTGACCTTGGCGGACAGCGCCCACATGACCTGCGGCAGATTGAAGGGATCGACATCCTCATCGACCATGATCACCATTTTCACATAGCCCAATCCGTGCGGCGTGGTCATTGCCCGCATCCCCACCGCGCGCGCGAAGCCGCCGTAACGCTTTTTGGTGGAAATGATGACGAGCAGCCCGTGGGTATACATCGCATTGACCGCCTGCACTTCCGGAAACTCGGCTTTCAGCTGCTGATACAACGGCACGCAGGTGGCCGGCCCCATCAGATAGTCGATTTCTGTCCAGGGCATGCCCAGATACAGGGATTCAAAAATCGGCCGTGTTCGGTAAGAAACCTTATCGATACGCACCACCGTCATGTTGCGGCCGCCGGAATAATGGCCCGTAAATTCGCCGAACGGGCCTTCAATCTCGCGCTTGCGGCCTTCAATCACCCCTTCGATGATCACTTCAGACCCCCACGGCACATCGAAGCCGGTCAAAGGGGCCGTCGCTATCGGATAGGGGCTTTCGCGCAGGGCGCCGGCCATCTCATACTCCGACTGATCGTATTTCAACGGCGTCGCCCCCATCAGCGTAATGATGGGATCGTTGCCCAGCGTAATGGCAATCGGCAGATCCTCTCCGCGTTCTTCGGCTTTATGCAGATGCAGCGCGATGTCGTGCATCGGCACCGGTTGCAAACCCAGCTTGCGTTTGCCCTTCACCTCCATACGGTAAATGCCGACGTTTTGCTTGCCGAAATGAGCGGGATCTTCAGGATCACGGGAAACGACGCAGGCCTTATCCAGGTAAAAACCGCCGTCGCCGTCGTTTAGGCGAAACAACGGCAGGATTTCAAACAGATTAATCTCCTCGCCGTTGACCTCATTCTGCGCCCAGGGCGGATTATCGCGGCGCTCTGCAGAGACAGGGAAATGATCCCAGCGGCGAATATACTCATCGATTTGCTGTTTCACCGGCGTGGTCGGCGGCAGGCCCAGCGCGATGGCGTGATTCTGCCATGAGCCGAGGGTGTTCATCACCACATGCGCATGTTCAAAGCCTTTAATGTTCCTGAATGCAATGGCGGGGGCGCCCTCACCGATTCTTCCGGTGGCGTTGGCCGCCGCGGCGATATCCGGTTCCGCCTGAACCTCCTCGGCAATGTCGAGTAATTGCCCGGCCTTATCCAATGCCGCCAAATAACTTCGAAGATCGTCATAAGCCATATTTAACCCTCCTGACTGTAAACCTCTTTTTTTAATCCAGCCCAGCGTTTTGCCCGGCTGTAATCAAGGCCAAACTGGTCCAGAACCCGTGCGACAATATGATCGGTGACGTCATCAATATGAGTGGGATGGTTATAATAAGCGGGCATCGGGGGGACCAATGAAACGCCCAGCTTCGAGAGCGCCAGCATATTTTCCAGATGGATGGCGCTCAGCGGCGTTTCCCTTGGAACCAACACCAGCTTCCGCCCTTCTTTAATCATGACATCCGCCGCTCGGCCAATAAGCCCCTCGGCATAACCCGCGCGAATTCCCGCCAACGTTTTCATGCTGCAGGGAATAATGATCATGCCATCCATGCGAAATGAACCCGAGGAGATCGTGGCGGCCTGGTCGGCCGCACTGTGTGTGACATCAGCCATCGCCATCACGTCACGTACGCTGTGCTTTGTTTCAAGTTCAATGGTCTTTTTGGCCCACCGGCTCAAGATCAAATGCGTCTCTATACCTTCGATATCTTTCAGGGCCTGGAGAAGCGCCGTACCGAGCGGTGCCCCGGTAGCGCCCGTCATCGCGATCGTTAATCTCATGCCTACCTCGACAAAGTTCGTATACGAACAATATGCCAAATCTAGTCCTGGGATCGAGATAAAACAAGCGGGCAAGATGTAACCGTTCGTAAACGAACGACCTGCCAGGGCAAGTATCTCTCAGCGGTCAGTTTTGTTATATTGATATTATTGCTCGCTTTTTTCCTCTTAAGGAATAAACGTATGAACAGAACGCTGGCCAATACTTTTTTCCATCTCATCCGCGAGTTGCTTCAGGATCATAGTTCTCAATGGCAGAAATCGCTCCCTGAACTCAGTAAACAGCAATATTCCATTCTGGCCACCGTTTCAGAAACTCCGGGTATTGAGCAAGTCGAGTTAATGGAGGCGGCAATCAGCAGTAAAGCCGCGCTGGCTGAATTACTCAGCCGAATGGAAGGGAAAGGTCTGTTAAAGCGTGAAGCAGGCGAGCAGGACAAGCGCCGCCGATTTATTTACCTGACGCCTGCGGGACAGGCGCTGTTCGAAGCCAGCCGCCCAATCGCCGACGCGATTGATAACAGGTACCTTGAACGGGTCAATAAAGAGCAATATGAGTCGGCGCTTTTCGCTTTACAGACGATGGTGGGAAAAAAATAAATTAACCCTCTCGGCAGAGATAAAGATTCAACAGCCATAAAAAAAGACGCCCGCAGGCGTCTTTTTATCGCGTTCACTGAAGCCCGAGGCGATCAGTTCACTTTCACCGGCATACCGGAACGGGCCTTGATCGCCGCGTCCACTTCGCTCTGGTTGACGCCGGCGTCCATCAGCACTTTGCCGACCGGCGCGGAAATGGTCAGCGGCACCGGATCTTTCGATTGCAGCTGCTCTTCGTTGGCCGACAGCGGGTTGTGCACTTCCACGTAGCGCGAGCCGTCCGGCTCGACGGTGGCTTTCATCGGTTCGTTGATGAACTGCACGCGGGTGCCGACCGGCACTTTCTCGAACAGGTACTTGATGTCGTCGGCGCGCAGACGCACGCAGCCGTGGCTCACGCGCAGGCCGATGCCGAAGTTGGCGTTGGTGCCGTGAATGGCATACAGGCGGCCAACATACAGCGCATACAGCCCCATCGGGTTATCCGGGCCGGCCGGGAACACCGCAGGCAGGATTTCACCGTCGGCCGCATATTCGGCGCGCATCTTGGCGGTCGGCGTCCAGGTCGGGCCGTCTTTCTTGCGCTGTACGGTAGTGGTCCAGTTCAGCGGGGTGTCTTTACCCAGCTGGCCGATACCGATCGGCAGCACCACCACGGTGTTGGACCCTTTCGGGTAGTAGTACAGACGCATCTCGGCGCTGTTGATGATGATGCCTTCACGCGGCGCGTCCGGCAGGATCAGCTGCTGCGGGATGGTCAGGGTGCTGCCGGCCTTCGGCAGGAACGGATCCACGCCCGGGTTGGCCTCCAGCATGTTGCTCAGCCCCATCTGATACTGGGCGGCGAAGCTTTCCAGCGGCAGTTTGCTGTCTTCCGGTACGGTGATTTGGATATTCTCGCCCACCAAACGGCTGTCTTTTGGCGGCAGCGGGTAGACGACGGCGAAGGCAGCCTGGCTGAATGCAACCAGTGCCGTAAACAGGGTTAATAACGCGCGAATGCTCATTTTCATCTTCGTGTTGGTCAAGGCCACTGGCGATTATGGGTATCGGTTTCTACGGCCACTTTACCCCGTTGCATTTCAGCCGGCAGCCAACGGCGCTGCGGCCTGAAAAACCAGGGGGGATTTGACCGGATGCGCATTATATGTGCACATCAATCAAAGTGTGAACCATTACCGATGTAATATCGCAATTTTTTGTAACCTGACGCGCCACGAAGGCGATTTTTTGCGAGAACCGCCGCCTAACCGGCGGCGGCCAACGCTTCCACCCGCCGAATAGGGATCAGATATTCGCAGCGGATCGCCGCGCCGCCGAGCGGGCAGCTGCCCTCCTGCGCCGGGTAGAAACGCTCAATATCCTGCCCCGGCCGGCGGACGGCGTTCATCTGCGGCATCGCGGTGTCGTACAGCCGCACGATAAAGTTTTGTAACCCTTCCGCCTGCCCTTGATAGGTGAAACGGGCATACTCCCCCTGTTCGATAGTCACCCGCTCCCCCATCGCCCCTTCGTCCGGCAGAGCGGCGGTATAGGCCATGCGCGGATTACCCCGGCGTTGCCTGTCGACCTCCAGACTGGTGAGGCCGTATACCACCTCCGGCAGCGCCTGCGGCTGCAGCAGCTGCCGCCAGGCGTGGCGGCGCAGCTCGCACTTGGAGGCCGCCAACTGCCCCAGCGTAAAGCTACGGCGCTGGGTGTTGCCCACCAGCTGCATGGCGGGCAGCGTCACGATGTCGGCCTGCGGCAACGGCGTTTCGGTCAGCCGTAGCGGCGGCTGCAGGCCGTAGCTCGACCAATCCTGGCTGCGGCGATAGCTGGCCGGCGGCAGACCGAACTGTTTGCGGAAGCAACGGGTGAAGGTCTGCTGCGAATCGAACTGGTAAGTATCGGCGATGCAGGCCACGCTGGTGCCGGTCAGGCGCAGTTCGCGCGCGGCGGCGGTCAGCCTTCTGCGGCGGGCGTAAGTGCCGAGAATATGGCCGGTATGTTGCTTGAACATCCGCTGCAAATGCCACTTGGAGTAGCCGGACTTGGCAGCAATGTCGTCCAGCGTCAGCGGCTGATCCAGGCTCTGCTCGATCCAGGCCAGCAGCTGTTCAATCACCTGTTGCTGGTGCATGGTATTCCCCTTATTTTAACAATAACGTCTGCGCCAATACCCGCCCTGCGGCTTCATCGGCGGCCACCAGCACCGGATAGCCCCAGAACTTGGCGCCGTATTCGGCGAATTCTTCCGCCGCCGTGCGTTTGGCGTCGTCCGGCTCCAGCATGATCATGCCTTTCACCCACAGCTTCAGCGCCTCGCGGTTATCGCGCTTCCACAGCGCGACCTGGGTGCGGGCATCGCGGTCATGTTCTTGTTCTTCATCGCCGACGCTGCGGTCGGTCATCAGGACAAAGGGTTCGGCGCGCGCCAGCAGCGCGCTGAATTCGGCCAGTTCGGCCTGGGTATCGCGCCCGTTTTGGCGCATCCATACCAGCGGAAAATCGGCGGTATCCAATGACATAATCAGTTTCCTCAGGAAATGGTTTAGGACTGGCGCTTACTTTATCGGCACCGGCGCTAGACCACATTGCGCAATCAGGACATAATACTTTTCAATTCCGCCAAATTGAGAATTATTCTCATGAAAGTACAGATCCCCCGCCACTGTCTGGATATCGATCAGGTGCCGCGCCCGCTGTTTGCCCTGCAAGGTTCGACCCTCGAGCAGGACTGGGAAGTCGAGCCGCACCGCCATCAGAAGGCGCAGCTGATCTACACGGTACGCGGCATGATCCGCTGCGAAGTGGAAAACGGGCTGTGGCTGGTGCCGCCGCAGTGCGCGCTGTGGATGCCGGGCAACGTGTTGCACAACGCTCAGGGCGCCGGCTCCACCGAGGCCTACTGCCTGTTCGTCGATCAACATGCCGCCGCCGGTCTGCCGCAAAACTGCTGCACGCTGTCGGTCTCGCCGCTGCTGCGCGAGCTGCTGCTGCAGGCCAGCACCTTCGAGCCGCTCTACGACGAACAGGGCGCCGAAGGGCGCCTGACGGCGGTATTGCTGGACCAGCTGGCGGCCGCGCCGATCGAGAACCTGCATCTGCCGGTGTCCGACGACGCGCGCATTCGGCAGTTGACCGAAGGCATGCTGAGCAGCCCGGCGGACAAATCCACCCTCGGGCAGTGGGCGCAGCGCATCGGCATGAGCGAGCGCTCCCTCAGCCGCACCTTGCAACAGCAGATGGGCATGAGCTTCGGCCACTGGCGGCGCCAGCTGCACGTGATGCTGGCGCTGCAGCGCCTGACGCAGGGCGAGAGCGTACAGACGGTGGCGCTGGATCTGGGCTACGAGAGCGCCAGCGGCTTCGTCACCATGTTCAGAAAGGCGGTAGGCAAACCGCCGGCGCGCTACCTGGCGGAGCGCAACGCCTCTGGAGAGACCCTGGGCGGCGCAATTACCATGTGAAAAAGCCGGCGCAGGCGCCGGCTTGAAGCAGGTGAGAATCAGAAGTCGTAGAACACCGTAATCCAGGTGGAGTCCGGCTCGTTGTCGCTGCTGTTGGCCAGCGTGCGCTCCACATACACCGACAGTCCGTAACCGATGGTGGTGCCCGCGCCGAGGTAAACGTGGTTGGCGTGATACGCCTCGTCACCCTTCAGCCGCAGCGAGTCCGCCGCCACGTAAGGCTGGATCGATTTGAGGAATGGCTTGTCGATATTGAAGGTGTAACCGACGAAACCTTCCAGCCCGTAGCCGTCACCGGCGAAGAAGTGCGACAGCGTGCGCTGGCGGGTGCTCGGCACATAGTCTTTGTAGTAGCTGGCGGTGCCGACGATGTACCAGTTGTTCGGCTGCCAGGTCAACGCGGTGCCGGACAGCTGCTGGTGATAATCCTTTTCGCTGTACAGATTGTCTTTGATCTTCGCGTCGGTATAACTGTAGGCCGCGCTGAAGGTGAAATCTTTCGTCACCTTGTAATCGAAGCCCAACCCGCCCCCGCCCTTGCGGCGATAAATCAGGTTATCCGCGGTGTGCAGATCGTCTTCCGGCAATAAATAGTTGGCATACAGCGTTACCGGCCCAAAATCATTGGTGTACTTGATGCTGTTTTTCGGTTTATTGCCGCCGTCATAATCGCCGGAAATACCGATGCCGGTGCCGCCCGCATGGCCATCGTTATCCCAGACGTCGCTTTTGATGCCGACCACCGAATAATAGATGCCGTATTGATGGCCGTAGGTCAGGGTGCCGTAACGATCGTCTTTGAAACCGGCGTACAGCTGGCGCTGATAGTCGCGCTTGCCGTCTTCGTTATAGTGCCCGTCCCAGCTGAGCGCGTGCGCCAGATCGACGCCCCACTCGTAATAACCGATGATCGAAGTGTCCTGCGTCAGCGCATAGTCGCCGCTGAAGCGAAAACGCGTGCCGCCGTCGTGGCCGTTTTTGTCATAGCCCGGCTCAGGGCCGTTATTGAAGATCCACTCGGGGCGAATGCTGCCGCCCACTTTTATACTGAGCGGCGCCAGCAACACATTGCTCTGCGGGTTTTTATCCAGAATGGTGATCTCGGCCTGTGCGCCGGCGGATAACGCCGACAGCAAGACGCCGCCAATGAATATTGGCGTTGTATTTTTTCTCATTATTACCCCTGCCCGAAAAAATTATTGTTATAAACACGGTGGTCTTAAGCCACGCAGAAATAATTAACCGATGTGAACAGCGCACGCAAGATATAAAAATTCACGCCATAACCTGTCATTATTTCAGGTTGGATTTAATTTCAGCAAAAACGTGTTCATCTGTAACGCGAAGAAAAATAATGTAATAACCGCAGCACAAAATAAACCAATCCGCACGTTTCACCCAAAATAAACCGGAGTGATTATCCGGGAATAAAAATAGCAAATAACAAATAAATATTATTGCCGCAGGTAAACCGTCACGCAGGGGAATTAACTGATGGCGAAAAATAACGACGGAGCGCGTTGCGCGCTCCGAGAGAGAATTCACTACTGTGCCAGCCAACCGCCGTCCATGTTCCAGGCGGCGCCGCGCACCTGCGCCGCCGCATCGCTGCACAGGAACAGCGCCAGCTCGCCGAGCTGCTCTGGCGTAACGAACGCTTGCGAAGGCTGCTTCTCCGCCAACAGCTCATCGCGCGCCCGCTGCGGGTCGATCCCGGCGGCAATGCGTTTGTCGATCTGCTGCTGCACCAACGGCGTCAGCACCCAGCCGGGGCAAATGGCGTTGCAGGTGACGGGCGTGCGCGCGGTCTCCAGCGCCAGCGTCTTGGTCAGCCCCACCACGCCGTGCTTGGCTGCCACATAGGCCGACTTGTCTTTCGACGCCACCAGCCCGTGCACCGACGCCACGTTGATGATACGCCCCCAGTTGCGCTCGCGCATCCCCGGCAGCGCCAATCGGCAGGTGTGGAACACCGCCGACAGGTTGATGGCGAGGATGGCGTTCCATTTCTCCACCGGGAACTGATCCAGCGGCGCCACGTGCTGAATGCCGGCGTTGTTCACCAGAATGTCCACGCCGCCGAACTCGCGTTCGGCATACTGCATCATGTCCGCTATCTGGGCCGCATCGCCGAGATCGGCGCCGTGATACCCCGGCGCGACGCCCAGCCGCGCGACCTGCGCTTGCGCCTGCTCCACGTCGCCGAAGCCGTTGAGGATCACGCGCGCGCCGGCGGCGGCCAACACGGACGCTATCCCGAGGCCGATGCCGCTGGTCGAGCCGGTCACCAGCGCGGTTTTGCCTTGTACACTCATGGTATCGCTCCTTTAAACAATGCCGGTCAGGTAGAACACGCCGATCACGAACAGCACTGCGGCGCTCTTGATCAGGGTGATGGCGAAGATGCCGCCATAGGCCTGCCGGTGGCTGAGGCCGGTGATCGCCAGCAGGGTGATCACCGCGCCGTTGTGCGGCAAGGTGTCCATGCCGCCGCTGGCCATCGAGGCCACCCGGTGCAGCACCTCCAGCGGAATCTGTGCCGCATGGGCGGCGGCGATAAAGCTGTCGGACATCGCCGCCAGCGCGATGCTCATGCCGCCGGAGGCCGATCCGGTGATGCCGGCCAACAGGGTGACGCTGATCGCTTCGTTCAGCAGCGGGTTGGGGATCGCCGACAGCGCCTGTGACAGCACCAAAAAGCCCGGCAGCGCGGCGATCACCGCACCGAAGCCGTATTCGGAGGCGGTGTTCATCGCCGCCAGGATCGCGCCGCCGACCGCCGTCTTGCTGCCTTCCGCCAGCCGGCCGCGAATATTGCGAAAGCCGAACACCACCACCAGCAGAATACCCGACACCAGCGCCGCTTCCACCGCCCAGATGGCGGTGATCTTCGCCACGTCGGTGGTGATCGGCTTGGCCAGCCCCGGCAGCGTCAGCTCGTGGCTGGCGCCGTACCACTGCGGGATCCAATGGGTGAAGCCAAGGTTGAATACCCCGACCAAAATCAGCGGCAGGATGGCGATCAGCGGGTTCGGCAGGTTGATGTCGTCCGGGGTTTCCGGCTCGTTCAGCAGATCGGAGCCGTACCCTTCTCCCTTCAGCTGCGCCTTGCGCCGCTGGCGTTCAAGATACAGCAGACCGACCGCGATGATGAACAGCGAGCCGATCAGCCCCAGCCACGGCGCGGCCCAGGCATTGGTGCCGAAGAAGCTGGTCGGGATGATGTTTTGGATCTGCGGCGTGCCCGGCAAGGCGTCCATGGTGAAGGAGAAGGCGCCGAGCGCCACGGTGGCCGGGATCAGCCGCTTGGGGATACCGCTCTGGCGGAACAGCTCGGCGGCGAACGGATAGACCGCGAACGCCACCACGAACAGCGACACCCCGCCGTAGGTCAGCAGCGCGCACACCAGCACGATCACCGGAATGGCGTGACGCCGGCCGAGAATGCGGATCGCCGCCGCGACGATCGAACGGGAAAAGCCGGACAGCTCGATCAGCTTGCCGAACACCGCCCCCAGCAGGAACACCGGGAAGTAGAGCTTCACGAAGCCGACCATCTTCTCCATAAACAGCCCGGTGAAGGTCGGCGCCACCGCGCCGGGATCGGTCAACAGCACCGCGCCCAGCGCGGCGATCGGGGCGAACAAAATCACGCTGTAGCCGCGGTAGGCGGCCAGCATCAGTAATCCCAGTGCTGCCAGGGCAATCAAAACGCTCATCGGTCACCTCAGTATCGTTGTTATTGTCAGGTACGGAGTGCGAAATTACGGTTTCAGCGCAAAGCGCAGCTGATGCGCCCGTCGCCGTTGAATGCGTTCCCTGCGTGCGTCATCCCAAAGATAAAATCCCCGGCCGCTGCGCTGGCCGGTATCGCCGCGCTGCAGCCGCTGTTCCACCAGCGCCATCATCTCGTCGCCGGTCGCCAGTTCCGGGAACAGGTGGCGGGCGATGTCCGCCACCGTCGGCAGCCCGGTCATGTCGGCGGCCTCCAGCGGGCCGACCATGGCGTAGCGCCGCCCCAGCGAGGCGCGCATCACCTGATCCACCACCTCGGCGCTGGCGATGCCGCTGTGGACGATGTGTAGTGCCTCGCGCAGCACCGCAAACTGCAGCCGGTTGCCGACAAACCCCGGCGCGGCGCGCTCCAGCAGCACCGCCTCCAGCGCCATCCCGCCGAGCAGCGCCTGCACCGCCGCCAGATGGCGCGGATCGGTGGCGCGACCGGGCACGATCTCCACCAGCGGGATCAGGTGCGGCGGGTGCCAGAAGTGGGCGATCAGCAGGCGCTGCGGGTGGGTCATGCGCGCCGCCAGCTCGTCCGGCGGCAGGCCGCTGGTGTTGCTGGCAATCACCGCGTCGTCGGCGATCAGCCCTTCCAACTGCTCATACAGCGCGTGCTTCAGCTCGAGCCGTTCCGGGATCGCCTCGATAAGCAGCCGGACGCGCGCCACGTCGTTCAGCTCACCGGTCACGCGCAGGCGCGCCAGCGCCGCGTCGCGCTCAGCGTTATCAAACTGCCCGACGTCGCTCAGCTCGGCCAGAATGCCGCTCGCCACCGCCGGCGCCTCCACCCGGCGCTGCGGATCCGGGTCATACAGCAGCACCTCATGGCCGTGGCGAATAAAGTGGGTGGCGATGCCCACCCCCATCAATCCGGCGCCCAGTACCGCATAATCAGATGACTGCATCGTGCCCTCCTCGGTTGTTCACGGGCGCTCTACCGCCAGCGCCACGCCCTGCCCGCCGCCGATGCACAGCATCGCCAGCCCCTTGTTCACCCCGCGGCGCTGCATTTCGTACAGCAGCGACACCAAAATGCGGCAGCCGGACGCGCCGATCGGATGCCCCAGCGCGATCGCCCCGCCGTTGACGTTGACCCGCTCCGCCTCCCAGCCCAGTTCTTTGCCCACCGCCAGCGCCTGCGCGGCGAAGGCTTCATTGGCTTCGATCAGATCGACCTCCTCCAGCCGCCAGCCGGCTTTCTCCAGGCAGCGCCGCGCGGCCGGCGCCGGGCCGATGCCCATGATCGCCGGATCGACGCCCGACGAAGCGTAACCGGCGATGCGCGCCAGCACCGGCAAGCGCAGCGCGGCGGCTTTTTCCGCGCTCATCAGCAGCACCACGGCGGCACCGTCGTTGAGCGACGAGGCGTTGCCGGCGGTCACCGTGCCTTCCTTGCGAAACGCCGGGCGCAGCCGCGCCAGCGCCTCCAGGCTGGTGTCGCGCGGCTGTTCGTCGTGCTTAACAAGCGACGCCTCACCCTTCGGCTTCGGCACCGTCACCGGCGTGATCTCCTGCGCGAAACGCCCGGCCTGCTGCGCCGCCTGCGCCTTCTGCTGCGAGCGCAGCGCGAACCTGTCTTGTTCTTCTCTACTGATGGCGTATTTCTCCGCCAGGTTCTCGGCGGTGATGCCCATGTGATAGTCGTTGAAGGCGTCCCACAGGCCATCGTGGATCACGCTGTCCACCATCTGCGCGTGACCGAGGCGCAGGCCGGCGCGCGCGCCGGCCATCAGGTAAGGCGACTGGCTCATGCTCTCCTGGCCGCCGGCAATCACCGCCTCGGCGTCGCCGCTGCGGATCGCCTGCACCGCCAGATGCACCGCCTTCAAACCGGAGCCGCACACCTTGTTGATGGTCAGCGCCGGCGTTGTCACGGGCAGCCCGGCATTCAGCGCGGTCTGGCGCGCCGGGTTCTGCCCGCAGCCGGCGGTCAGCACCTGGCCAAGGATCACTTCATCGATCTGCTGCGGCGCCACGCCGCTTTGCGCCAGCAGCCCTTGCACCGCCGCCGTGCCCAGTTCCACCGCCGTCAACGGCGCCAGCGCGCCGTGAAAACTGCCGACCGGCGTGCGCGTTGCCGCCACGATCACCACTTCACGTTGTTGCACATTCACCTCCGTCTCAGAAACGCATTTCCGGCACTTGCTCCGGCACGATCAGCCGGCCGGCGGTTTTGGCGACAATCTCCGCCACGCTGACGCCCGGCGCGCGCTCGCGCAGCACGAAGGCGCCGTCTTCAATTTCCAGATAGGCCAGATCGGTCAATACCTTGCGGATGCAGTTGGCGCCGGTCAGCGGCAGCGTGCAGCGCGGCAGCAGCTTGGACTCGCCGCCCTTCGAGGCGTGGGTCATCACCACGATGATGTTCTCCGCCCCCGCCACCAGATCCATCGCGCCGCCCATGCCCTTGACCATCTTGCCGGGGATCATCCACGAGGCGATGTTGCCCTCGACGTCCACTTCAAACGCCCCCAGCACGGTTAGATCGACATGGCCGCCGCGGATCATGGCGAACGACTGCGCCGAATCGAAGATCGACGCGCCGAGGCGTGCGGTGACCGTCTGCTTGCCGGCGTTGATCATGTCGGCGTCCAGCTGCTGCTCGGTCGGGAACTCGCCCATCCCCAGCAGGCCGTTTTCCGACTGCAGCATCACGTCCATGCCCGCCGGCACGTAGTTGGCCACCAGCGTCGGGATGCCGATGCCCAGGTTGACGTAGTAACCGTCCCGCAGCTCTTGCGCCACGCGCTGCGCCATTTGTTCACGGGTAAGCATGCGAATTCTCCTTATGCCCGCAGGGTGCGTTGTTCGATACGCTTCTCGAAGGTGCCCTGGATCAGCCGATCGACATAGATGCCGGGGGTGTGGATCGCCGCCGGATCCAGCTCGCCCGGCGCGACGATCTCTTCCACTTCCACCACCGTGATGCGCCCGGCGGTCGCCATCAGCGGATTGAAGTTCTGTGCGGTGTGGCGGTAGATGACGTTGCCGAAGTGATCGGCCTTCCAGCCTTTAACGATGGCGAAATCGCCGGTGATGGCGGTTTCCATGATGTAAGGGCGGCCGTTGAACTCGCGCACCTCTTTGCCTTCGGCGATCGGCGTGCCGTAACCGGTGGCGGTGAAGAACGCCGGGATACCGGCGCCGCCGGCGCGGATCTTCTCCGCCAACGTGCCCTGCGGCGTGAGATCCACCTCCAGTTCGCCGCTGAGCGCCTGCTGCTCGAACAGCGCGTTTTCGCCGACGTAAGATCCCACCACCTTGCGGATCTGCTGGGTTTCCAGCAGCCGCCCGAGGCCGAACACGTCGACGCCGCAGTTGTTGGAGACCACCGTCAACCCGCGCACGCCGCGCCGGCGGATCTCTTCGATCAGGTTTTCCGGGATGCCGCACAGGCCAAAGCCGCCCGCCAGCACCGTCATGTTGTCCGTCAGGCCTGCCAGCGCTTCCTGGTAGCTGCTGACGCGTTTGTCGAGCCCTGCCATATCGTTGCCCCTGCATGTTGCGGCGCAGGGCGAAATGCCCTGGCTTGCGTGAGGGCATCTTCAGGTCACAAAAATGATTTGTTAATTTTGTTTTTATGCCGCATTCATTTAGAATTTTTATTAATCATTCGTTAACCGACAATTAACAAAGAGTTAACGCCAGCCAAAATGAAAATGAGCATCAAACAGTTACGCGCGTTTTTAGCGGTAGCTCACACTCTGAACTTCGCCCAGGCCAGCGAGCGGCTGAATATTTCTCAGCCGGCGCTCAGCCTGGCGATCCGTGGGCTGGAAGACGCGCTGGGCGGGCCGCTGCTGCTGCGCACCACCCGCCGGGTGACGCTGACGCCGGAGGGGGAAAGCTTCTTCCCGATGGCGCGCCAGCTGCTGGCGGATTGGGACAACGCGGAAGAGGCGATGCGTCAGCGCTTCACCCTGCAGATGGGCAAGGTGGCGATCGCCGCCATGCCGTCGTTCGCCGGCAACCCGCTGCCGCCGATCCTCAAGGCGTTTCGCGATCGCTACGCCGGCATCAACGTGGCGGTGCACGACGTCATCAACGAGCAGGTGTTTGAAATGATCCGCGAAGGGCGGGTGGAGATGGGCATCGCCTTTGAACCGGAGCCGAGCGACACCCTGCACTTCACCCCGCTGTGCCGCGATCGCTTTCTGGCGGTGGTGCCGAAGGATTCGGCGCTGGCGCGCAAGGCGCAGGTGAGCTGGAAGGAGCTGCTGACGCTGGATTTCATCACCCTGCAGCGGCCATCGGCGGTGCGGCTGCTGCTGGAGCAGGAGCTGGCCCGCAGCGGGCGAACGCTGGAGGTGGCGTTTGAAAGCCACCAGTTGGTGACGGTCGGGCGCATGGTGGCCAACGGCCTCGGTGCCAGCGCGGTGCCGGCGCTGTGCGAGAAACAGATGGATGAGCTGGGGGCGGTCTGCGTGCCGCTGATCGGCCCGATCATCGAACGGCGCGTGGGCCTGATCCGCCTGGCGCAGCACCAACTCTCTTCCGCCGCGCAGGCGCTGGCGACGGTGATCGAACGGGAAATGGCGGGGAGTGGCGGGCAGCCTGCGCTTAAACCGTAAACCCGACGTGCTTGCCGCCCGGCAGCTCAACGTCCAGGCGCAGCGTGCCGCCCATCGCTTCCACGTAGCGTTTCAGGGTCGAAATCTTCAGCTCATTGCCGCGCCCTTCGATGGCCGCGACAGAAGGCTGGGAAATGCCCAGCGTTTTCGCCAGTTCCTGTTGGGAAATATTCAGCGCTTCCCGCAGCTGGTGCAGGTGCGCTTCAAACAGCATCTCTTCGGCCATTTCCTCGATGCGCCGGCGGCTCTCCGGGGTGCGGGAGGCCAGCAGTTGCTTTAAGGTGCTCATGGGTTACTCCTTGAAATAACACATCAAATATTGGGTGAACTGCGCATCCGCGATGGGCAGCATCACTTTATAAAACCGCTTCTCATTACCCGTTTTGTCGCCCGCACACAGCACAATCGCCTGCCGCGCCGGATCAAAGGCGAAAAAAGCGCGAATCGGCCGCCCTTTGTGCTGAATACGCAGCTCTTTCATGTTGGAATGCAACGGGCCTTTCAGCACGTCGACAAAAGGCCGCCGAAGAGAAGGCCCTGCACGCTCGAGCATCACCAGCGCGGCCAACACCTTTTCCTGCGTCGATTCATCCTGTTCACAGAGCCACCGATCAAACTCTTCCGTTGTCATTACCGTCCACATGGCATCTCCTGATTATAGAGTACAATCTATGACAAGACGATAGACCGGAATATATAATTTTCTCCAGACCGCCATTGGCGTTTTGCCTGGCAGCTCGAAAAAGTAACCGATAGGACCATCGCCTATCAGTTCAATCAAATAGAGGGAAGGAGAGGCAAATTTAGCGAAATGCCGATGTTTTCAGATGATTCTCCGATCGAGAGCGTGAGCCAGAACCTGTTACCACCCTATAGAAAATGTTAAGTTTCCTAAAAATAAGGAGGCTTTTCGACATGGAACAGAAGTCCAGCAACATCGCACCGGGCTATTGCATCGCCCAACAAACAGGCCCGCTCGCCTTCCACGCCAACTACCTGTTCGGTGGCAAGCCATCCGAAGCGGCACGCTTTTTTATGCAGCTCAATGCCGATACGCCGCTGGTTCAACCGGGGCAAATGCTGATCGTCGCCGATCCGCGCAATCATCATCAATCTACGCAGATCGCCGCCCTAATGCAGGCCAAGAGCCGCACCAGCAAAGCGGTGAAAGCCGGTGACAGCGATTTCTCCACCTTCTTGCACCGCAATTACGCCGCTATCGCCGCCTTCACCAGCTATGGGGAAACGGTCGTCGGGCTGGCTTCGGATGCCGGAGAACGCTACTTCAGTCAGATCAAAAATATCCTGGTCGAAATTGAAAAAACCTACCAAAATCAGTTCCGCACGAGTGGCGCTTTGATTGGAACCCAGTTTCAGGTGGAACGAGCGCGGCTGTTCGGTACATTAAAACCGTTACTGAATCGCCTTACTCGTGCTCAACTCAATATGAAAGAGTATGCGCAAATCAAACACGCACTGGGGCTCTCCAGTAAATCGCTGGTGCATGAATGGAGCACCGCCGGCGTCGGTGCCATCAAGGGCTATTCGAACTACGTCGACAGCGCCAGCCGTGCGGCCAAGTTTATGAAAGCCGGCGGCTGGATCGGCATCGGATTGAGCGGGCTGAATACCACCAACGACGTCTACAACGCCTGCACCACCGGTCGCGAACAGGAGTGCGCCAAGATCGCGGTGAAGGGATACAGTCATTTTGCAGCAAGTACTGCCTTCGGTATCAAAGGCGGCGAATTAGGTGCCGCTGGGGGAATGTTACTATGCGGAATTGTATTAGGCGTCGCCACTGGTGGCGTTGGGTCGTTAGCATGTGGCATAGCGGGTGCGGCTGCTGGTGGAGCCGCCGGTGGTTGGCTCGGTGGTTCTTTATCTGATACGGCTACAGGTTTTATTTTTGGTGACTGACTCATGAAAACAGCATCACTTATTGCAGCCGTGCTGCTCTTACTTTGTTGGCTTGTTCAATATATTTACTCTCGTCGCTATAAACGTGAGTTCGATGTTTTTTATCAACGCTATACCCAACAGGGCCACTTTGTCCCTGCTCACGTCACGATTGCCGATGGCCTTGGCTCTTTAGGTACCTCCATCAAAGTCCAATGGTTCAGATGGATCCTTTGCGGCAAGAAAATCAAGGTGAAGAAAAACCAATATCTTCCCGCCAAGACCTATGAATTTGTTCGTCTTTCATCATCTGAACGCTTGCAGACCTGGATGAAAAACAACGGCACGCTTTTGGCGCTGGAAGGCGTGCTCTTCATCATGGCATTGATCTTTATGATAATAGCGAGAATGTCGTGATTCAGGCTGCTCGATGAAAACCCTTGCCATATTATGCTCAACGCTGCTGGTTTTAAGCGCCTTCATCCAGTTCATTGGTTACCGTCGCCATAAAAAAGAGTTTGACGCGTTCTATCAGCGTTACGCCGGCAGCGGACATTTTATTCCGCCCTACGTCGCCTTTGCCGACGGACTCGGCATGCTAGGAATCTCATTAAAGGCACAGTGGTTTCTTTGGATCCTGAAGAGGAAAAAAATCAAGATTAGGAATCAGGTTTGGCTCGATGCGAAAACCTACGACTTCGTGCAAAAAACCACCTCTCCTGAGCTACAGAAGTGGCTGGCGATGGATTTTATACTTTTGCTCGTAGAGGCCATTATTACCACCGTGGGCTGTATTTTTATTTATCTCATCAAAATCAACGTATAAAAATGATCAATTATATTGAGTCTTACATAAAAGAGATAAAACTCTTAGTGGTATTACTATTCTTTCTTTGCCTTCTTATCGCTATTATCCAATTTATTTACTATCGACTTCATAAAAAAGAGTTTGATCTCTTTTATCAACACTATGTGGTGAGTAAACACCCTGTTCCACTTTTTGTCGTGATAGCGGACAACCTTAACTTCATCGGTGTTTCACTAAAAGCCCAGTGGTTTCGTTGGATTTTGAACAACCGGAAATTAAAACTGACTCGCAACGTTTGGCTAAGCCCCAAAACCTACGACTTCGTTCGAACTGCTTCATCACCAAGGCTACAAAGTTGGATCCGTAATGATTTCAGACTATTAATGCTACAAGGAGCACTCTTAATCATCATGTGTCTCCTGAGCTATCTCCTGAAGTCGGTCTAATCCCCCTCCACCGCCTGCACCGCCGCCTTCTGCGTGGCGCGCTGATATAAGCACAGCTCCCTGCCCGGCTTGTTTTTCATAAACGGCTGCGGGTAGCGCCCGCCGATAAACAGCGCCGAATAGCCGACGTCATCGCCGTAGTGAACGATCGCCCCTTCCACCCTGGCGTTTTTTAGCCCGCTGGCTTTCAGGCAGGCGGCGCGCATCGCCCGCTCGCTCTCGGCCCACGCCTGTGGGGAAGACGCGGTGGCGTTGAACGCGGCCAGCGCGGCGATAAGCAGCCCTATTTTCTTCATCGTTATCTCTCCTTCAACGGCCCGTCTCGCCAGTATAGACCGTGCCGGCGCGGCCACCCCGCTAACGCCGCCGCGCTCTTTACGGCATTTTTATTCCGCGCCCCGTTAACGTTACGGCGTTTTTACAGACAGTTTTTGCCGCCGCAGATACCCTTTTCACATCGCCGCTATGGCCTCACAAGAGAGTTGTCCCATGCGTTTATCCCTGCCTCTGGCCGTGATCGGTCGCCGTTCTGGAGCGCGCCATGCATTCTAATATCATCGGCTTCAATCCGCTGCTGGCGGAGCTGCCCGCTTCGCCAACGCGCGCCTTCCACAAAGAGCTGGAACACTACCTGCAGCGCTATCCGCAGACCGAACAGCTGGATATTTATCTGCACGATCTGAACGGCCAGCTGCGCGGCAAGCGGCTGCCGATCGCCGAAGCCTTTGGGCTGGAGAAAGGCTGCTACTTCCCGCTATCGATCTACGCCCTGGACCTGCACGGCCGGGTGATTGAAGAAAGCGGGCTGGGGCAACGGGCGGGCGAGCCGGACCGCTTGTGCCTGCCGGTGCCCGGCACGCTGCGCCCCTGCGCGCGCGATCCCGAACGCCACGCCCAGCTGCTGCTGACGATGCAAAACGCCGACGGCGGCGCCTGCGAGCTGGAGCCGCGCGTGGTGCTGCAACGGGTGCTGAAGCGCCTGCACGAGCGCAACTGCTTCCCGGTGGTGGCGGCCGAACTGGAGTTCTACCTGCAGGATCCGCAGCACCCCGCCGAGGCGGAAACCTGCCCAACGCAGAGCTTCGCGGTGGATGCGCCGGAACGTCACCATGCGCTGCTGAGCGACATCGAACGGCACGCCCGCCTGCAAAACCTGCCGTTGACCGGCGTGGTGGCCGAAGCCGCCTCTGGCCAATACGAGCTGAATCTGCATCACAGCCGGCGTGTGCTGGAAGCCTGCGACCAGATCATGGCGCTGAAACGCCTGACGCGGCAGATTGCCGAGCAACATCACCAGCATGCCTGCTTTATGGCCAAGCCCTGCGCCCACGCCGCCGGCAGCGGGCTGCATTTCCACATCAGTTTGCAGGACGAGCACGGCGAGAACCTGCTGACCGGCGCGCCGGGCGAACTGAGCGACAACATGCAGCAGGCGATGGCAGGCATGCTAGCGCTGATGCCGGCGTCGATGGCGATCCTGGCGCCCAACATCAACGCGTTCCGCCGCTTCCGCCCTGGCATGCACGTGCCGCTGCGCGCCTCCTGGGGCCACAACAACCGCACGGTGGCGCTGCGCCTGCCCTGCGCCGACAGCGCCAACCAGCGCATCGAATATCGCCTGGCCGGCGCCGACGCCAACCCCTACCTGGCGCTGGCGGTGATGCTTGGCGGCCTGCTGCACGGGCTGGCAAACCCGCTGCCACTGCCGCCCGCAGCCAACGGCTGGGAGAGCGACAACGCCGCGCCCTTGCCGCTCGGCCAACAGGAGGCGCTGGCGCTGTTCCGCCACAGCGATCCGCTGCGTGAGCTGCTCGGCCCGGCGTTTTGCACCCTGTGGCACACCTGCAAAAGCGCCGAACTGCGCCGCTTCGAGGAACAGGTCACCGCCGCCGAACTCGGCTGGATGCTGTAACCACCCGGTTCATTAACCTAAGGATAATCATGAATATGCAATCGCAACGGGCGCCCGTACAGCCGCTGCTCTGCTGGCGCAAAGGCGTTTTTCATATCAGCACCGATCGGCAGTTGTTAGATATCGAGGCGATCCAGCGTTTCCTCAGCCTGCCGGATCGGACGGCGGCCGAGCGCCTGGTGCACCACGGCCTGTGCTTTGGGCTGTACCGCAAGCGCCACCTGCTCGGCTTCGCCCGCATGGTGACCGATTACGCCACCTTCGCGTCGGTGAGCGAACTGTTCGTCAGCGCCGAATACCGCGGCGTCGGGCTGGGAAGCTGGCTGACGCGCTGCTGCCTGGCGCATCCGGCCTTGCGCGGCCTGCGCGTCACGCTGCCCGCGCTGCAAGCGCCCTGGCGCGCCGATGGTTCGGCGCACGCCCTGCGCGCCCTTCACTGATAAGGAGGCCCCCATGTCTCGTTTGGTGCTGATTTCCAACAAGCAGTGCGACGGTAAGGATCTGGCCTGCGCCGGCCAGACGCTGGCGGCCGACGCCGAGCCGGGGCTGTGGCTCGGCTGGAACGGCGACGTGCAGAATTTCGCGCAGCGCCCGATCAGTTGCCGTCAAGGCACCGGTTACGATCAGGTGACCTTTCCGCTGTCGATCGAGGAGTTTCGCCGTCACTATCAGGGCTATTACCACGACGGCCTGTGGCCGGTGTTCCACAACCAGCCGGAGAAGGCGCATTTCACGCCGGAAAACTACCGCGCCTACCGGCAGCTGAACCTCCGTTTTGCCGATATCGCCTGCGAGCACCTGTGCCCCGGCGACATCGTCTGCATCGACGACTATCAGCTGCTGCCCTGCGCCCAGGCGCTGAAGGAGCAAGGGCTGCTGAACGCCTGCGCGTTCTTCTTCCACCTGCCGTTCCCGTCGGCGGCGCTGCTGCGGCGCATCCCGGAACATCGCCAACTGATCGCTTCGCTGCTGTTCTACGATCTGATCGGCTTTACCACCACGGACGATCGCAACGCCTTTCTCAGCTGCCTGGCGGCCGAGTTCCCGCTGGAGATGCTGCCCGACGATCAGATCCAGGCCAACGGGCATCTGTTCGCCACCGGCATTTTCCCCGCCGGCATCAACGGCAGGCAGGTTTATTGATTTACGGCGGCGCGCCCTTCAGGCGCGCCGTTTTATTTCGCCGCGATTTATTTTTACCGCCTTTATTGCCATCACCATGCGTTATTTCATTTTCCGGATATAGCGATTAAAAAATGAATATTCATCCTGTTACATATCAACCGTAAAAACCCTATTTCGCCAATTGCTTTTTATTAGTAAAACACATTACCCTCTCCCTGCCATATTTAAACCGAGGAGGGCCCCATGGGCGATGAAAGTTTTAGTTTTACGCTAATGCTATTGGGCGTCTTTCAGTAATGCCATCCAGGTTGCATTCTGAAAGACACGGAATGCGGCAACCGCTCCCCTTCTGACGGCCTTTCCCGCTCTGCCGGCCCGCCCATCGCCCCGCTGCGAAAACAACGTCTGTCTCAACCGCTACAGCGGTATTTATCTGGTGTCGCCGGGCATATTCCCCGAGCGGCGACGGATTTCTTATGGGAAAAATAAGGTATTGCGTTATGCAAAATAACCGGGGTACATCTATTTTCAGAAAGTCTTATTTAAACGACTTTATCGTTATCGCCATCGGTGTTTTTTTCATTGCCTTTTTTATTCGTGCCTGGGGTGACATGCACGGTAACTTCAATGAACAAAACGTCTCTGCCATCAGTCTTGATGCCTGGAACCTGCTTTATTATTCGCTCAGAACCAGCATGCGCTTTCTCCTCGGCATGGCCTGGTCGCTGCTGTTTTCTGTGGTATTCGCCGTGCTGGCCGCGCGCTATACGCCGCTGCGCCGGGTGATCCTGCCCTTCGTCAACTTTATGGAGTCGGTGCCGCTGGTGGGGTTCCTGACCTTCACGACCGTGTATTTTCTCAACCTCTACCCGCACAGCGTGATGGGGCTGGAATGCACCGCCATCTTCGCGGTGTTTACCGGCCAAGCCTGGAACATGATGCTGACGCTGTATCAGACGCTGCGCATCGTGCCCAAGGAGCTGGATGAAGCCGCACGCAGCTTCAATTACAACCCGTGGCAACGCTTCTGGCGGCTGGAGTTCATCTATTCAGTGCCGGGCCTGCTGTGGAACGCCATGGTATCGCAATCCGCCGCCTGGTTCGCCCTGGTGGCCTCCGAAGCCATTCCGGTCGGCGATCGCTCGGTCGAACTGCCCGGCGTCGGCTCCTATATCGCCGAAGCGCTGGCGCAGCAGAACGTGCCGGCGATCCTGTATGCGATCGTCGCGCTGGCCGCCAACATCGTGCTGCTCGATCAGCTGGTTTTCCGCCCGCTGGTACGCTACACCGCACGCTTCAAATACGAAGACGTCACCGCCAGCCGGCCGCTCGGCAATCCGTGGTTTTACAACAGCCTGGCCTTCTCGCACGTCGGTGCGGCACTGGGCCGCACGCTGCGCGCGCTGGCTGACCTGTGGCTGTTCAAGCTGCCGCGGCTGTGGTACGCCCTCGGCCTGCACCGCCTGTTCAGGCTCGCCGCCAAGGGGAACTGGCTGTGGCGCAGCCTGTGGTATCTCGGCGTGGTGCTGGCCTGCGTCTGGTTCGGTTACCGGCTGTGGGAATACTTCCCCAAACAGTACTTCGCGATGCTGCCGGAATGGATGCTGCTCACCACCGCGCGCGTGGCCGCGGCCATGCTGCTCAGCGTGGCGATCTTCACGCCGCTGGGGGTGTGGATCGGCATGAATCCGCGGCTGGTGAAGATCTTCCAGCCGATCATCCAGATCCTGGCGGCCATTCCGCCCAACATTTTCTACCCGCTGATCGCCGCCTTCATCGCCATTTATCATCAGGATCTCGGCTGGTGGGCCATCCCGATGATCATGCTGGGCACCCAGTGGTACGTGTTGTTCAACGTGATCGCCGGCGTTTCCGCCATTCCGACGCAGATCACCGAGGTCAGCGAAACCTTCGGGCTGCGCCGCTTCCGCTGGTGGCGCTACTACATGCTGCCGGCGATCTTCCCCTACATCGTGACAGGCATCATCTCCGCCGCCGGCGGCGCCTGGAACAGCGCCATCGCCGCCGAGGTGATCCAGTGGGGCAGCACCACCCTCAGCGCCACCGGGCTGGGCGCGTTCATTTCCGTCGTCACCGACGCCGGCAAGAACCCGGAGTCTGCGCTGGGCTGCGCCGCCATGTGCGCGCTGGTGGCGCTGTGCATCATCTTCGTCTGGCAACCGCTGTATCGCATCGCGGAAACCAAATTCAAATATGACTGATCAAGGGGGAACCACATGGTGACTCAAGACGTGATTATCAGCGCCCGCCGGCTGAACAAGACGTTTATCGGCGAAAACAAGCGCCCCAAACCCGTGCTGCACGACGTGACGCTGACCGTGCACGCCGGCGAGTTCGTCACCATTCTGGGGCAATCCGGCTCGGGCAAGTCCACGCTGCTGCGCATGCTGGCCGGGCTGATCCCAGCGGACAGCGGCACGCTCACGCTGGCGGGCAAACCGGTCGACGGCCCGAGCACCAACGTCGGCATGGTGTTTCAGTCCTACGCGCTCTATCCCTGGCTAACGGTGTACGACAACATCGCCTTCGGGCTGCTGGCGCAACGGCTGCCGCCGCAGACGATCGCCGAGCGGCTGGGAGCGCTGCTGCGCCTGGTGGGCCTGACCGGCTATGAGCACGCCTGGCCGCGCGAGCTCTCGGGCGGCATGCGTCAACGGGTGGGCTTCGCCCGGGCGCTGGCGGTAGAGCCCGACCTCTTGCTGCTGGACGAACCCTTCTCCGCCCTCGATATCTTTACCGCGCAAAAACTGCGGGGCGACCTGCTGGCGCTGTGGGGAGACAACCGGCTGCGCACGCGCGCCATGGTGATGGTGACGCACGACGTCGAAGAAGCGGTGCTGATGTCCGATCGGGTGCTGATCCTGGACGCAACCAGCAAACGGATCGACGACGAATTCAGCGTCAACCTCCCGCGTGCGGCGCGCAACCGGGAAAGCCTGCGGCACCTCACCGATCGGATCCGCAGCTGTCTTTACAAAAAAATCGCGCAAGCGCAATCGGCCGGTTAACGGCCCTGTTTTCATCCACTTGGGGAACTGAAATGAACCATAAAAGCGTGCTGATGACGCTGCTCATCCTGCTGCCGGCCGCCGCCAGCGGCGCGGAAATCATCAATAAAGACGGCAATAAACTGGATCTGTACGGCCAGCTGAACGGCGTGCATTACTTCAGCAGTGACGCCGACAATAACGGCGACCGCTCCTATACCCGCTTCGGTTTCAAAGGCGAAACGCAGATCGGCGACGCGCTGACGGGATATGGGCAGTGGGAATATCAGGCAGGGCTCGATCAGCCGGAAAGCGCCGGGCCGGGCGACAGCTATACCCGCCTGGGCTTTGCCGGATTGACGTTCGGCCACTGGGGCAGCCTGGATTACGGCCGCAACTACGGCCTGCTGTATGACGTGGCCGGCTGGACGGACGTGCTGCCTGAATTCGGCAACGACAGCTACGAAGCGGCCGACAACTTTATGACCGGCCGCGCCAACGGCCTGCTGACCTACCACAACCGCAGCCTGGGTGGTCTGGTCGACGGCCTGGATCTCGGCCTGCAATATCAGGGGAAGAATCGGGGGGACGACGCTCAACGGGCGAAGGATATCCAGACGCAAAACGGCGATGGCTACGCCTTTTCCGCCACCTACGACACCGGCGTGGGGCTCAACGTTGGCGGCGCCTACGCCAACTCTGCGCGCACGCTTGCGCAACAGCGCTTCGGCCTGGCTGACGGCGATCGCGCCCGGGCCTGGACGCTGGGGCTGAAATACGACCAGGACAACCTCTACCTGGCGGCAAGCTACGCGCGCACCGAGAACATGACCTACGTCGACGGCGATCGCTACGCCGGCTTCGCCCCTCGCGCGGACGCTATTGAGGCGGTCGCGCAGTATCACTTCGATTCCGGCGTCACGCCCTCGCTGGCCTACCTGCAAACGCGCGGTCGCAACCTGCCCGGCATTGGCGACGCCGATCTGGTCAAATACCTGGATCTGGCGCTGAACTACAGCTTCAACGCCAACATGTCGACCTACGTGGAGTACAAACTCAACCTGCTGCAACGGCAGAACGCCGTCGGCGCCGGCGCCGATGACATCGTCGAAACCGGCATCATGTATCAGTTCTGATCCCCATCCCGGCCGGAGGGCGCTCTCCGGCCGGCTCATGATTTAACTTTCGTCCGCCACGTTATTCTCTCGTTTAATTCAGGTTTATATTTCCATAAAATGATGCCTATATTCATTCTGGCACTTTCTGTTTACGCCCCGTTTAATGAATAAAGAAAATCTTTCCCGCATTCATATTAAATTACATTTTGCCGCCATAATTCGGCGTAACCACATTGAATAACAGGCTATGGCACGCGTATTATGGCCACACGAAAAATAACGGGAGAATGATATGGACGGCGACAGTTGGTTGTTTATTTTATTGTTGGAATCGCTGAGGTCACAGGAGCAATAGTCATCCCATTGCATCCTGAAAGTGTCAGGATATGAGTCAGTTATAGCATCCCTTCGCTTTACCCTTCAGCCTCTGGCCTGCGCGCATGCCGCACCGGCACGCCCGATGGGCTAACCCCTCCAGCATAAGCGTTTTAACAGTCCGATAACGGTCAGGCTTATTTGCACCCGCATTTATTTTACGCCTGCCCGGCGATAAATATCGGCCCTTTTTCCATGCTCATATTTTTAATTGGGTGGAGACGGATCATGATGGTAAAAAAAACCACGCTGCTGACGGTCAATAACGTCAGCAAAAGCGTTCAGCCTACCGGTAAAGAAAAAAGTCTGGTGCTGAATGAAATCAATTTGCGCCTTTACGACAACGAGGTCGTCAGCATCTTGGGGCAGTCCGGCTCGGGTAAATCCACCCTGCTGCGCATGCTTTCCGGCCTGATCGCGCCGGATCTGGGCAGCGTGATGCTGGGGGATAAAAAAGTCTCGGGGCCGAATCCGCAGATCAACATGGTGTTCCAGACCTTCGCCATTTTCCCGTGGCTGAACGTCTACCAAAATATCGCCTTCGGGCTGCAGGCGCAGGATCTGCCGCCGCAGGTGGTCGAAGCCCAGACGCTGAAAATGCTCGATCTGGTCGGGCTCACGCCCTACCGCGATGCTTACCCGCGCGAGCTTTCCGGCGGCATGCGCCAGCGAGTCGGCTTCGCGCGCGCGCTGGCGGTAGAACCGATGCTGCTGTTGCTGGACGAGCCGTTTTCCGCGCTGGACGTCTATACCGGCGAACACCTGCGCAGCGACCTGCTGCGTATCTGGAGCACGCGCCAGATCAAAACCCGCTCCATCGTGCTGGTGACCCACAGCGTAGAGGAGGCGGTGATGATGTCTGACCGCATCCTCCTGCTGGGCGCCGGCACCCTCGACGGCTGCTATCACATCACGCAGCGCCGTGAGGCGCGCACCCGCGAGGGGATGCAGCCGCTGACGGACAAAATCAGCGAGACCCTCAGCCGGCAGATCGCCGCCGCGCACTGAGCGCCGCCCTGGACTGGCGGGACGGAACCCCGCCAACTTAACTACCTGTTTATCAAGAGTTACCCCACCACGGGTGGCTCATGATAAGCGGATAATACATCGAGTTATTATCATGCATTTCATTCATACACTGCTGACGCTGCTGACCGCATCCGTCCTGGGCGCGGCCATCGGCTACGAAAGACAGTTCCGCCAGCGCACCGCCGGGCTGCGCACCAACACGCTGGTGGCCACCAGCGCGGCGATCTTCGTCCATCTGGCCATGACCATCGACGGCAGCGGCGGCGCGGTGCGCGTCATCTCCTACGTGGTCTCCGGCGTCGGCTTTCTCGGTGCCGGAGCCATCATGAAGGAAGGGATGAACATCCGCGGCCTGAACACCGCCGCCACGCTCTGGGGCTCCGCGGCGGTCGGCGCCTGCGCCGGCTGCGGCCTGTACGGCGATGCGCTGGCCGCCACGCTGTTCGTGCTCGCCGCCAACACCCTGTTGCGCCCGCTGGTCAATATGGTCAACAAACAGCCCTTTAATGACCTTAACGGCGAGTCTACCTACCAGATTTGCGTCATTGCCTTCGAACATGAGCAGCGTGAAGCGCTGGCCAAATTCAAACAGGTGCTGCAAGGGGAAAACTGCTTTATCTCGCATCTGGATATCGAACCCTTTGGCGACGACGACGTGGAGATCACTGCCACGCTGATGCCGGCCTCCGTCACCACGCCGGTGCTCGACCAGACCATCAATAAATTGCTGAACGACAGCATGATGAAACAGGCCTATTACAGCCGCATCGCCGGCTCCGGCTGATGCCTTTCACTTCCAGGGAGATCAACCATGAAAACCATGCCAAAGCTGGCTCATCTGACGATGTTCAAAGACATTGTCCACTGTGGAAGCTTGCACGAGGCCGCGAAAAAGCTGGCCATCTCGCAGCCGACGCTCAGCCGGGTGCTGAAAGAGCTGGAAATGACCATCGGCGCGCGGCTGCTGGAGCGCAGCAACCGCGGCGTGCGCCTGACGGCGGTCGGCGAGCTGTTTTACCGGCGGATAGACGCCGCCACCAATCAGTTGCTCAACGCGTTTGACGAGCTGCGCGGCCTGAGCGCTGACGGCGAGAAGCGCCTGCGGGTGGGGATGAGCGTCGATCCGCTGCTGTGCTACCTGCCTCAGGTGCTCGAAGGCTTCAACCGCCGCTACCCGCATACCCGGGTGACGGTGGTGGAGGACGGCCCGGAAGGCCTGCTGGCCCGGCTGCGAAACTGCGAGCTGGATTTGGCGGTCAGCAGCCTGAACGGCGCGGCGGGCGGCGCCGATCTGGCGATGCAGGCGCTGAAAAGCGAGCGCTTCTCGCTCTATCAGGGAGGCGATCTTACCGCAGCCGGGCAGCCGCCGGCCGAGGCCAAATGGGTGGTGCCGCGCTCCTGCTCGGTGGGGCATGCCGCCATCCGCGAGATCGCCGAACGCTACACGCCGCACGGCCAGATCGTCGAGACCGACTCCTTTCTGGCGACCTGGTGCCTGGTCAGGCAGCAAGGCTATATCGCGCTGCTGAGCGATCGGGTGGTCGCGCACTACGCCCCGCAGCTGCACCTGCAGAAAATCCCGACGCACGAGATCGACATCAGCGCGCGCTTTTACGTCTTTACCCGCCATGAGCCGGCCACGCCGCCGCTCAGCGCCGCGTTTATCCACCTGCTGCAGGCCATGCAGACGGTTTGAGGAGACAGGTCGCCGCCCGCCGGCGGCCGACTCTCTGGCTCAGGCCGCCAACCGCTCACCCCGCCAATCCAACCGTTCACCCGGCGGATCTGACCGCTGACCGAAATACGCCTGTCTTCCCCCCTTACCCCCAGCGATGATGAGCTGTTCCTAAACCCGCCTTACCTCGGGAAAGACGCTACGGCTCACCGCGCCACTCTGACATCTCTTACAAGCGGATGAGTTCATTCATATTTTGCAGACTGGAATTAAGGATACCTCATGAAACGAGAGGGGATTTTAAAGCACATTCCGTGGATGCTGCTGGGGATACTCGGCGCAGCCTGCCTCGGCGTGGTGGCGCTGCGCCGCGGCGAACACATCAGCGCGCTGTGGATCGTCGTCGCTTCGGTGGCGGTGTATCTGGTGGCCTACCGCTACTACAGCCTGTACATCGCCACCAAGGTGATGAAGCTGGACGCCGGCCGCGCCACTCCGGCGGTGGTCAACAACGACGGCCTGAACTACGTGCCGACCAACAAGAACGTGCTGTTCGGCCACCACTTCGCCGCCATCGCCGGCGCCGGGCCGCTGGTGGGGCCGGTGCTGGCCGCGCAGGTCGGCTACCTGCCCGGCACGCTGTGGCTGCTGGGCGGCGTGGTGCTGGCGGGGGCAGTGCAGGACTTTATGGTGCTGTTCATCTCCTCGCGCCGCAACGGCGCCTCGCTCGGTGAGATCATCAAAAAAGAGATGGGGCCGATACCGGGCACCATCGCGCTGTTCGGCTGCTTCCTGATCATGATCATCATCCTGGCGGTGCTGGCGCTGATCGTGGTGAAAGCGCTGGCGGAAAGCCCGTGGGGAGTGTTCACCGTCTGCTCCACCGTGCCGATCGCGCTGTTTATGGGCATCTACATGCGCTATCTGCGCCCCGGCCGCGTGGGTGAAGTGTCAATCATCGGCATCGTGCTGCTGGTGGCCGCCATCTGGTTCGGCGGCGTGGTGGCGCACGACCCGTACTGGGGCCCGGCGCTGACCTTTAAAGACACCACCATCACCTTCACGCTGATCGGCTACGCGTTCGTCTCCGCCCTGCTGCCGGTGTGGCTGATCCTGGCGCCGCGCGACTACCTGGCCACCTTCCTGAAAATCGGCGTGATCGTCGGGCTGGCGATCGGCATCGTGATCCTCAACCCTGAGCTGAAAATGCCGGCGGTGACCCAGTTCGTCGACGGCACCGGCCCGGTGTGGAAAGGTACCCTGTTCCCGTTCCTGTTCATCACCATCGCCTGCGGCGCGGTCTCCGGCTTCCATGCGCTGATCGCCTCCGGTACCACGCCGAAGCTGTTGGCCAATGAGACCGACGCGCGCTTTATCGGCTACGGCGCGATGCTGATGGAGTCCTTCGTCGCCATCATGGCGCTGGTGGCGGCTTCTATCATCGAGCCGGGCCTGTACTTCGCCATGAACACCCCACCGGCGGCGCTGGGCATCACCATGCCGGATCTGCACCGCCTGGGCACCGAAGACGCGCCGATGATCATGGCTTCGCTGAAGGACGTGACCGTGCACGCGGCGGCGGCGGTCAGCTCCTGGGGCTTCGTCATCAGCCCGGAACAGATCCTGCAGACTGCCACCGACATCGGCGAACCTTCGGTGCTGAACCGCGCCGGCGGCGCGCCAACGCTGGCGGTGGGCATTGCCCACGTGTTCCACCAGATCATTCCGGGCGCCAACATGGGCTTCTGGTACCACTTCGGCATTCTGTTCGAGGCGCTGTTCATCCTGACCGCGCTGGACGCCGGCACCCGCTCCGGCCGCTTTATGCTGCAGGATCTTCTGGGCAACTTCGTGCCATTCCTGAAGAAAACCGACTCGCTGGTGGCCGGCATCGTCGGCACCGCCGGCTGCGTCGGGCTGTGGGGCTACCTGCTGTATCAGGGCGTGGTGGATCCGCTCGGCGGCGTGAAGAGCCTGTGGCCGCTGTTCGGCATCTCCAACCAGATGCTGGCCGCCGTGGCGCTGGTGCTGGGCACCGTGGTGCTGATTAAGATGAAGCGCACCCAATACATCTGGGTGACCGTGCTGCCGGCGGTGTGGCTGCTGATCTGCACCACCTACGCGCTGGGGCTGAAGCTGTTCAGCGACAACCCGCAGCTGGAAGGCTTCTTCTTCCTGGCCGGCGAGTACAAACGCAAGATCGCCGAAGGCGGCGCCGAGCTGAGCGCCCAGCAGATCGCCAACATGAACCACATCGTGGTGAACAACTACACCAACGCCGGGCTGAGCATTCTGTTCCTGCTGGTGGTGTACAGCATCATCTTCTACGGGGTAAAAACCGCGATGGCGGCGCACAAGAACCCGAAACGCACCGACCAGGAAACGCCTTACGTACCGGTGCCGCAGGCCGCGCCCGCCGACGGCGTAACTGAGGGGGAGGTCAAAGTTTCGACCCAGCATTGATGTGATTTAACGGATACCCTGCATAATAAACGTTAAGTAGTACCCAAAGCCGCACGGCCTGCGTATCGCAAGATGCCAGGCGTGCGGCGCGATGCAATCGAGATACCCGGGGCGACCCGGAGGTGGGGCATCCCTGCGGGAACCCCATCCCCCGGCTTCCCCTAATATCAGGCTTAAGCAAGCGCTGTAGTGATGCAGGGTAAAGTTGGAGAAGGCTTATGTTCGGAAATCTCGGCCAGGCGGGAAAGTACCTCGGGCAGGCGGCGCGCATGTTGGTGGGCGTGCCTGACTACGATACCTACGTCCAGCACATGAAAGACAACCACCCGGACAAGCCGGTGATGACCTATAAAGAATTTTTCCGCGAGCGCCAGCAAGCGCGCTACGGCGGCGACGGCAAAGGCGGCATGCGCTGCTGTTAACCCGCAGTCACAAGGACCCGTATGAAACCCATTGCAGTCACCATCCTGACCGGCTTTTTGGGCGCCGGCAAAACCACCCTGCTGCGCCACATCCTGAACGCCGAACACGGCTATAAAATCGCGGTCATCGAGAACGAGTTCGGCGAAGTGCCGATCGACGACGCGCTGATCGGCGATCGCGCCAGCCGCATTACCACCCTGAGCAACGGCTGCATCTGCTGCAGCAAGTCCAACGAACTGGCGGACGCGCTGCTGGATCTGCTGGACGGCGTCGACAGCGGCCAGCTGGCGTTCGACCGGCTGATCATCGAATGCACCGGCATGGCCGATCCCGGCCCGATTACCCAGACCTTTTTCTCGCACGAGATCCTGTGCGAGCGCTTCCTGCTGGACGGCATCATCACCCTGGTGGACGCGGCGCACGCCGAGCAGCAGCTGAGCCAATTCAGCATCGCCCAGGCGCAGGTGGGCTATGCCGACCGCCTCCTGCTGACCAAAACCGACGTGGCGCCGGACTGCGAAGCGCTGATCCAGCGGCTGCAGCGGATGAACGCCCGCGCGCCGGTCTACAAGGTGACGCACGGCGACATCGATCTGAGCGTGCTGTTCGAAATCGAAGGCTTTACGCTGAACGACAAACTCAACCTGACACCGCCCGCCCCGCTGTTCCGTCGCATCCCGCAGCCGCAGAGCGACATCCGCTCAATTGTCGTGACGCTGGAGCGCCCGCTGCCGCTGATGCAAATCTCCGACGTGATGGAAGGCCTGCTGCTGGAATACGCCGATAACCTGCTACGCTACAAAGGCATTCTGTCTATCGAAGACGAGCCGCGCCGCCTGCTGTTCCAGGGCGTGCAGCGGCTGTATAACGCCGACTGGGATCGGGAGTGGCTGCCTGGTGAGGAACGTCGGAGTACCTTGGTATTTATTGGTGTGGATCTGCCGGAGGAGGAGATTCGGGGAAGGATTGGGGGATTGGGGTAAGCGAGGTTTGGATATGGGAGCCTGTGGGTGGGCTCCTTTGTGGGCTTATGGCGCTAATGGGATGGAGGGAGTGACACTAGACGCAGCTCTGTTGCTGCTTGCTGTAGGGCAAATTCAGCGACGAATTCACGTGCAGAGGGGAACTCACCTGCCTGTTGTTTCTTCTGGGAGACCAGCTTCGCGGAGAAATGGTACTGCTGCCCCGGCGTAAATACGTAGCCCTCATCAGGGACGCACTGATGGGGGGGGCGATATTCTACAGCGGATCAAAGTGATCTCCTCCCTGAAAACAGTACCAGTCTCAACTGAAGTATCCGGTCGTTCTTCCCTCTCACAGTGAGGCACATCGCCATGAAAAAGACCCGTTATACCGAAGAACAGATTGCGTTTGCGCTGAAACAGGCCGAAACCGGCACCCGCGTCGGGGAAGTCTGCAGAAAGATGGGGATTTCTGAGGCCACTTTTTATAATTGGAAGAAGAAATTTGCCGGGCTGGGTGTGACGGAACTGCGACGGCTGCGGCAACTGGAGGATGAAAATCAACGGCTGAAGAAACTGGTGGCCGACCCGAGTCTTGACAAGGAGATGCTTCAGGAGGTGCTGAAACAAAAGTTCTGAGGCCGGCTCAGAAGCGCCAGGCGGTGCATTTTCTGCAGGAAGCATACCGCATCAGCGTCCGCCGGGGATGCGGGTTACTGATGCAGAGCAGAACGGTTTACCACTGGCAGAGCCGGCGTGATGATCGGGCGATAACCCTGCGTATCCGGGAAATCGCGGAAACCCGGATACGGTATGTTTGCCCGCATATTCATATTCAGTTGCGGCGGGAAGGCTGGCTTGTTAACCACAAGAAAACCCACCGGATTTATTGCCTGGAAGGACTGAATCTGCGCAGAAAGCGTCCCCCCGCAGACATATGAGTGCAGCACGCCGTCAGCAGCGCCCGATTCTGACGCATGTCGATCAGTGCTGGGGTATGGATTTTGTGTCGGATAATCTGTTTAACGGGCGGCGTTTTCGGGCACTGACTGTAGTGGATAATTTTAGTCGGGAATGTCTGGCGATCCATGCTGGAAAATCGCTGAAAGGCGAGGATGTGGTCAGAGTAATGGAAGCACTTCGGGTACTGGATAGGCGTTTACCGGTACGTATTCAGACGGATAACGGCAGTGAGTTTATTTCGAAAAGTCTGGATAAATGGGCGTATGAGCACGGTGTTACGATGGACTTCTCTCGCCCTGGAAAACCAACAGATAACCCGTTTATTGAGTCATTTAACGGTAGTCTGCGGGACGAATGCCTGAACATTCACTGGTTCCTGTCACTGGAAGATGCTCAGAACAAACTCGATAGCTGGCGCAGGGAATACAATCACGAAAGGACGCATTCATCATCAAATGACATGACTCCGGCTGAATTCATCCGAAGTCTCCGGAAAGACGAAGATCTCTGATTTAGCACTGCACTGATTTTGGGCCAAGGTCAAAAACCCGGAAATCTCAAAAAGTGCGTGGAACTAAAATAGGTGTACTTACAGTCTAACACCTCTTAACTTTATACAACATATTAATAAAATATATAAACACCTTGAATTAATGAACTATTAGTTTTTATATGAAAATTAAAACACCCACACCTAGAAAAAAACATCACCATTTATTAATCATGCACTCAATAAAAATACAACTTAAAAGATTACTTACTCAGCAAAGATTAATCCACAACTACAAATAAAAGTTGTTTTTACATTCAACAAACACATTAACCTTAGTGAAATATATAAAGGGTAGAGAACCCCCTCTACCCTAGCAGAATAACATTTAACTTTGATGCTGTACTATAATTGAACAAGCCAATCGCGTCGGTATCCACACCGCAACGACAGGAACATTACTAATAATTATTTTATCTCCCTGCTTTAAATCAATGAAATGTATTTGAACACTCACTCGTTCATTATCTTTAATTGAGGAATCACCGGGATATATTTCTCCACGTCTTGCGTTTGTTGCAGGGTAAGCACCTTGGAACAAATAAGAATCTACATTACGAACCCTTTTCTCATTTGGGCTCATTCTATAAACAACACAACTCTCTGTCGAATCAATTTCAATTGCCTTTGCTAAATGCAATAATAAAGCCGTATTATTCTGAGAGTTAGAATTTCCAGTAACTCTTATTTTTACAAGTAAGTTTTCTAATAAATCGCTTACAAGAACATTATCACAAACATAATGTTTCTGAGTTTCTGTACGGTCTACATGTCCCTCATCACAACGCATAGATAGACGCTTCAAGAATTCTGATACTGTATTTTTGTTTTCAATAACTACAGCTTCTGAAGGATATGTTATTTTCGGGACAACCCATTTATCAGAAAATTTAGTATGCATGTAATCAAATTCAATAACACTATCCCTACAAGGCTTCAAATCAAGATCTAATAAGAACGCCCGCTTCCAAGAATTCAATGGCTTATTACTTTCTTCAATTTCCTTAAGTTGCCTCCTAATATCTTCTTCATGCATGACATAATTTCTAAAGGCATCAAGTGTACTTTGCTCTAAATAAACCCTACAAAACCCTAAATAGCTTTTTTTATATCCAAAGAACCTTGCCCGCTGCTGTATAGTATCAGCGTTACCGACACCAATCCCCCTAGGCATATATGTCACAGTCAGTCCTTCAACGGTAAATCCTCGGTCAACCGCAATTCCACCAACCAAAATCCATCCATATTTATGTTGCCAGTCTATCGCCGGTGTTTTATTAGTTCTTGCATTAACTTCAACTATCTGAGTACTTTTAAATGCAATGCTAAAAGAACTTATAATATTATCAAATGATGGTAGCACTGCTGTTGTATTTAACTGATTGTAAGATTCTCTAAATTCGTTTATGAGATCTATCTTATCCGGATCATCATCACGTAACGCTAAACACCTGTGCCATTCATCAAATATACTTCTAACCCAGCCATAATACTCTTTATGCTGAGAAGTCAGATGAGAAGGATGCACAAGCATTGAGCGGTTACCGGTATTTCCGGACTCACTAATGCCTACAGTTACTCCAACCATGAATATACGTAGGGCATCTAGCAATGATGAAGGAGGATGGTTTAAAGGATTATCTTTCGTCGGAACTTCACTTGGTGGAATAATATTAACATATGCAGAGTTAGACCCAAAAAAATCACGGCCACCAACATAAGCATCGCCTGGCTCTAATACTTTCACAAAATTAGGCGATAAGGAATCTATAATACTTATAAGGAGAGGTGCTTGAGGCGTAGCTGTATATTGTAAATAGGTATGATTTGGCAAAGCTTTTCTTAGTCTCATTAAGCAACCATATGTTGCACTCTCTTCTCCCTGAGAAACTCCAGTATTTAGACTAACCTGATCCGCCTCATCATCAATAATAAGAACCGATGTTCCATTCAAATCTAAAGCTTCAAGTATTTCAGCTAACTTATTGATTCTTTTATGGTTTTTAAGTACAGTAATAAGAATTGTTTGTTTGTATATATCCTCAGTAGACGAGTCTTTTGATATGGATAAGGTACTACGGATGACCTGCCCAGCAGTATCATAAGAGGACGGATTTTCTAGTTGTACCCATCTCCGGCCTCGTCTTGCATCATTTAGCCCCAAATCTTTTTTTAATCGATTCGAGGATTGTGCAAGTAGAGGATTTGATGTCCCTGCAACAACAATTACTATATGAAAACCGTTATCCCTTGCAAGCGCAGCAACAGTCTCAAAGGACATGGTCTTGCCACTTTGCACATAGCCAACAACAAGACCAGTTTCTTGCCCATTTTCTATTTCAGGAGAAACTCCGCGGGATAATATTGAAATAGCATCTTCTAGTAATTTTTCTTTAGCGCCATCCGGCATACCACTCTGTTCTAAAAAGGCTTCAGTTTCTTTACCCTTTTCAGGAGACCAATTCATTCCACTATTAATGAAATCACTTCTAGTTTCTAAGCTCATTTATGTTTACCTATTCGAAAATACATCTCGTAAGATATCATTCATGTTTCGCCTGACTGTTCCGGCTTTACTGACACCAGCGTCCCTAGCCAATACTTCAGCTATAGCAAGAGCAGCCCCCACGCGAAACATAATTTCAGAAACATCTCCGTCTTTTTGAGCAAACTGAATCATCAGAGGATGAGACATCGACATCTGAATATGTAACCGTCGACATATATCACCTATCCTCCCTGTATCACTCAATGCTAACCATTCACTATTAGAAACATCATTCGATATTTCAATACATACAGACCAATTCTGATCGCGAAACGAAATATCAAAAGTTCGTTTCATTAGCTGAGACTGGTATTCAGTATGTTCGACAGGAGTATCAATTAGCGCAGAGTCAAGTATACCAGGAATTATCAACGGCAAATGATTCCTCAGTTCATCCACTGAGCTATCAACAGCGTGTCCAACAAGTGAGATTAGCCTATTATCATTCCCTCTAACTCTATGTCCTTCCGCCTGACGTAATAAAGGCATATCATCGCCATCTAAATTATCGCGTAACAATTTTAGAAATATTTGTTCTAACTCCCCCCATCTGAAACCGTCTTTTGTATGGCTAACTTCAACCCCATTAATATATAGCTCGCCAAACACACGCTGATATTTATAACTATTCGAATTACCAAAAATATATGCAGGACGATAAGTTTCATCGGCACTTCCTTGAATAACCCTACCTCGTCTGAAAAGCGAAAATCCGGCCTCGCTAGTATTACCCACAGCACGTATAGCAGCAAAACCGTTTACGGAAATATTATCACCAAATTTAAATTCAATATCTTTTCGCCAGATAAGAGGCTCTCCCTCTTTATCCTTAAAATAGGGGGCGTTAAGTATTTTGGGGTCTTGATAATTTAATATCTCCCCATTAACCTTTAGTATTAAAAGTCCCTTCCTAATATAGCACCTATAGATGCTAGCTAAGTGGCTTTTTATTTTATGGATAGTTCGTTTAACTGGAACATGAAAAACATTATTTAAAATCACCTCCGTAAAATGTTGTTCTTCACTACCTTGAGTTTCTTTTATTGATAGTTCATATGACTCATCTGCAATCATATTTTCAATATCAAAGTACACTGTTCTTATTATTGGTTCACCAATCACAGATGTACGAACCTCCCATTTAGGAGAAAACCAACAGGCTGCACTTTTCATACCCATACCAAATTCGGATAGACCAGTATTATCCGGAGGGATTGATGCAGGTTTGAAAGCTCTTGGAAAGTCCTCTAAAGGAATCCCAAAAGCGTCATCTTTAATTGATATTCGGGCAGGTTCAGCTGGGTCTATGCTTATTTCTATAGTTACTTTTTTTAAAGAACTCGTTGCCGATTTTGATAAGAAGCTCTGCAAGGCATTGTCTACAAATTCCCCCAAAGCAAACCAAGGTTTGTAATTGAGGTGCCGCAAAACGGCTAATATACTTACTCCTGGACGAATATCAACCTTTGAAAGCACCACAATTATCTCCTTAAGCACTTTTAATTATAGGAAGTACATTTATCTTCTAAAAGAATTAAATTATTGTTATCACTCTCATCGAGCTGGGTACTCAATAACGCATTGGCTACCCATTCGACAACTCTCGAGTTGACTGCATTACCTAAAGCCTGAAAGGCTTGGGTTGGACTTTCAGGGAGCTTATTTAATTCATCAAGACACTGGAGCTTAGCGCACTCATGAGGTGTCATGTAACGCTTCTGCCAAGCAATAATTGGGACTTGAGTATCAGTCATGGCAATTAAGCTTGGAGCAGTAGTTCTTCTCTTAACTCTTACTCCAGAGGCTCTAAACTGTAGAACATAGCTCCAAATATCCCTCTCTTCACCATGAACATTCCATTCAAGTTTCTGAAGGCTTGATGGGAACCTCAAAATATCGGGTAACCATTCATCTATCCAGCTTTTATTATCATTATAAAACTTTCTATTTTGTCTAATAAAATTCTTTTTCCACTTTGGAAATTCAAATTCCTCTGTTCGAGCATGGCTTGGCAATGCCATCCAACGATCATCCATACTTCTTCGAAGGCCAACTTTACAACCATGGCTCGCCCTAAACCCCTTTAACCCATTGATTCCTAATCGAATTTTCCTTGAGTAAGGAGTTTCGTTTTCAAAAGGATAGGTTGCCCCCCACTCCATCGACCACAATGGGAAGGAAGGAATTTCAATATCAGGAGGACAAAGTTCTAAAAACTTACTCCAAACATTTAAACAATCGATAACTTGAGGAGAAAGTGATTTCGCATCAATCGGATTATCGTCCAAAATACTATCTATAGAAGTTTCGGTATTCAGGGCTTCGGGCCATTCAAAATCGTCAAGCGGCAACAGCGAGCCAACTATATATATTCGCTCACGTATTTGGGGAATACCAAAATGATGCGGAGACAGTTTTGCCGCATCGATATTATAGCCAAGTCCATCTTTGCCAAGCAATTGCTGGATCTTTATCCAAGTTTTCCCATCATCATGTTTTAATAAGTTAGGGACATTTTCAAGAATGAAAAATTTAGGTCTCTTATGCTTTAAAATTTCGACTACGTTGAAAAACAACCCCCCTTGCTTTGTACACTCGAACCCTAATTGTTCACCAGCTTTTGAAAAAGGTTGGCATGGAAACCCAGCAGTTAAGACATCATGATCAGGGATTATATCAAGTGGTATTTTAGTTATGTCGCCAAGAGGTCGAATACCAAAATTATCCTCGTATAAGTTCTGGAGAGGCTCTTTCCACTCGACTGCAAAACGGCAAACCCCACCTAATCGTTTCAGTGCCAAATGAAAACCTCCCAGACCAGCAAACAAGTCAATGAAAGTAAACGTTTTTTTATTTTCCATTCAAGCACTCTCTACAAACATTAATCAGGTGATGTTTATTCAAACACATCAACAACTGTATATAAACACATATTTACAATATCTGAGGTGCTTTGCCCTAAGCATCAAAGAAATTGAAAATAATTTCACCAGTAAAATAGCTAATATTTTGAATTGTATAACAGCTAATCCATTTTCACTACAGGCTCTAACGCACCTTTAGCAACATTAGCTTAAAATCATTCGGAATGGCTCCTCTGAATTCACTTGTAGCCGGAGCCTTCTGGTTGTCCTCTTACCCAGAGGGACTAACCTCCCGGTATACCCGAAAGTACTGTAGGAATCGTTTTCGGAATCATTCCCTGTGAGGATAAAGCCATCTGGCATTGCCGGATTGAGGCCAGAGACGGCTGGAGCAGTGAACTCACGCTGTTACTCTTTTCCCCTTCGCTAATTTGGGAAGATCCGCAACAGCGGCCTGCGACCTTCAGTGGAATCGTCACACCGATAGTGGGAATCCGAAATGAGACAGAAGCGGTGATTGAAACAAACACCGAAGAACAACAACCATCCCCCCAACCCGAACAGGATGATACCCCGCTTTCAGGCGAAACATTCTGGCAGTGGCTGATGCGTAATGTTCAGGCTTAACATCTGGAAGTCAATGAACCTAACACCCGGATCCATACCGTCGCCGGGTCAGTGTTTCTTGTGACGCCCGGTATTTTCAAACTCTGGCTTAGCGCCTGCGGTCAGAATGTCCAAGAAGAATACTGGCGGGAGGTACAGAAGAAGTTCCAGAACCTAAATCTTCACCGAAAGCAAAAAAACGGCCTCAACATCTGGCACTGCATCGTTGTCGGCCCGCGCCGTTGTTCACGCCTGAAGGGGCATCTGCTTGACGATCCCACGCCGCTTTTTGGAGATGACGTTCCCTTTAATAACCCTCATCTCTTGCTCAGTGAAGGAGAAGACACCCATGACCTTTGAACAGCTCCTGGAGGAGTATTTTTTCCCGTCTGCTACGTCCTGATACCCAGAGCTGCTATTGCACGGCGGTTAATCAGTTTACCTACTGGCGCAACGTACTGTCCGCCGAAGTCACACCGCATATGGTGCTGGAGTGGCGTCATTACCTGTTAAATGTGCGGTGTATCAAACCAGTAAGCTGAAATCACTATATGCACCATATGCGAGCCTTGTATAACTTCGCCATTGAACAGGGGTTACTGGAGCAGTTCATCAATCCATTCCAGAAAACATCGCTACGGGAATCTCGTAAGAAAAAGAAAACCCCGACCCGCGAGCAAATCCTCGCATCCCGCAAAGTGATGAACCAGTTTATCGAGCGGGAGAAAATGCAGCGCGGCTATCATTCGCCTTTATATCCGGCATGGTTTTGGCTAACCGTGGTCGAAACCTTCAACTACACCACGGTCCGGCTGAATTAGCTTATCCATCTGCGCATTAAGGATGTTGATCTGGCCCATGACACGCTGTTTATCCAGAGCGAAGGCAGCAAAAGCCATGATGAACATATTGTTCCTATCGCCTCCCGGTTGCGGCCCTATCTGCAGCATCTGCTCGAAGAAGCGAAAACAAAAGGAATACGAACTGACGATCAGTTGTTCAACATCAATCGTTTCAGTCGGAGCACACTGCGCCAGGGCAAACCGATGACAGAAAATCAGGTGAGTTATTTCTTTGCCAAATTAAGCGGTGCCTGCCACAGCCGTTTTTCATCGCACCGCCACCGTCATACCGTTGCCGCAGAACTAATGCAGAAACCGAAGCAAAATTTGTATGTCACGCAGAAACTACTCGGCCACCGCGATATTAAGGTGATGCTCAGAAGTTGCGTGGAGAGAGATTGACAAAACAGGGAGTGAGTGAAAAGGTCCGGCCCGGGGTTTTATAAACAAAAATCCGGATGTGCGGCCATTTGTAGTTGCCGTCAATGTTCGGCTTATTGTACAACGTACTGATTGTTGTAGATTTTCCGATTATCACAATCGTTTTTGGTGCCGAAGGCCGGACTCGAACCGGCACGTATCTCTACGGTTGATTTTGAATCAACTGCGTCTACCGATTTCGCCACTTCGGCACTGAAGTAGTATGCGGAAAACGGGTGAATTATACCTTCCCGCGACCAGCACGCAACACTTATCCGTTGTTCAATGAGTTAAGTGTCGAAAAAACCGCCGCAACGCGCGTTTGTCCGCCCCACCTTACCGCTCCGCGCCCTTCACAACCCTGTTAATGATGAGCAAGCTGTTGCAATGAGCATCTGGGGATGAGTTACACCATACTCACGCAATACCGTCCGATTCCAGGTTCTAGCGTCGTTGCACAGAACAATGATGGCTCCTGTGACGTACGTCACTCACACCCGCTAGCCAGAGCCGCTCGCCCAACTAGCGAAACAGGTTCAGGAACCCGCCACGCGCCAGCCTCCCTCCTCATAGCCACCAGCCCCTATCAAAAACAAAATAATCCCCAGCCGCAATGACAACGATGCAAATAATTGCACATTCATGTGTCAGCCAATAAAGAATGAGTTTGCGCAACATTCCAGGAACAATATTTTTTCATTACTGAATATCAGGCGGGAAATAAAAAATCGAAACGGGGCTATAAAAAGACAGAGGTTATTCACGTTGGATGGGCTTTATCTGAAACCACCAGAAAATAGCGTACATACCTAACAAAATGGCTAGTTAATGCCTAAAAACCAGCTGAGATCGCTTGCCTCTTCAGAGTTAATAGCTTTAAGATGATGTAAGAAAATTTTCCCTGGTGTTGGCCAATATTGGCAACCTGGCCCTACGCGGTCAGGTTTTTTTTTGTATTTTTTATCAAAACATTACCGGGGAAGTGTATCGCCTTGACGGGTGGGAAACCAGTTAGACTAAAGTACAGTCCCTCACTAGACCTTTATCAGTTCAGTCTGGTTATTATTTCACATCGTAGAGATCGGGACCGGTACTCTATTACTTCCTTCTCTTGAATCACCACGGTACCAAATCAATACCGGCTGCCGCCTGTCATTTCCTGAATCGACAGAATCTATTTCCTATCCGGTATTTTCTACCTTTAGGCTTATCTCGGCTGATTTGGCTCTGCCTGGTCGCCGGCGCAGCATCCCACCGAAACGCCAACCGCGAGCTGGCTGCGCATCACTCCACCGGTTTAATCAGCCGCAGCTCCATCCCCAGGCGCACGGCATGTCGGGCATTCGTTACCCCCAACTTTTTGACTATGTTGGACATATGAAACTTGATGGTGCCGGTCTTTATGCCCAGGATCATCGCCGTTTCCTGGTAGGTTTTACCCACGCTGGCCCAATAGAGGATCTCGTTTTCTCTGTCGGTAAAGCGGGCGTTACGCTCCAGGGATGCGGCGTTTTTTTCTGACAGTGGGGACAGCGCCAGGTACGACTCATGGATTGAGGCCAGCAATACCGAAATATCACCTTTACGATCGGTGAGCACCTGGATGGCTTCCGCTCTCTGCTCAACGTTGAAGGCAAAGGAAAGCGTGACGAGATTGTCGTTGTAATCATGCAGCACAAAGGTATAGCCGTGCGTTACGCCAAACTCGCGGGCCTGTTCGAACAACTCGGGAAAGTGCAGCCCCGCGTCAGCCATGATTTGCTCGTCCCAGGCGAAGGGGGTCAAGCGGTTGCGGGCGGTAAGCACCACCGGATCAATGTACTGCAACCCCTGCTCTTGATACTTTTTTACCCATTCACTCGGGTAGTTGGTAACCCCAAAGATGCAGGCAATGTCTTTTTTGGATAACACTACATACGCCCACAGGAGATCGCCTAACTCCCCCAACGCCGCTTCCAGGCGCTTGCCGATAATGTTGCTGAGATTATATTCATCTTCCATTGACTGTCAGCTCCCTCTGCCCAACCTACCGCTGAACTGACTATACCAAAAAGGATCGGCACGCCGTAACCTTCGCATCTTGCACGGATAACGCCCGGTGGAATATTGCCAGCGGCAGCCGGCAAGCCGCTTTGCCTGCGGCCGATGTGCAAGGTATATTAGCCGCACGTCCATAGTGCCTGTCAGGAGTGAATGAGTGAGCATGTTCGCAGAAGAGCGCCAGGAAAAACTCCTCGCCATTCTCAAGGAGAAGCGCAAGCTCTCCGTGGGGGAAATGAGCTCGCGCTTTAACGTCTCCGGCGCCACCATCCGCACCGATCTGCGCATTCTGGAAGACGCCGGTATGCTGACACGCACCCACGGCGGCGCCATTCTGCGCACCCGCGCCAGCTTCGAGGTCGGTTCCGATCAGCGTGAAGAGGTGAACCTCAGCGCCAAGGAGCAAATCGGTCAATTGGCCGCCGGCCTGGTGGAAGACGGCGACATCATCGTATTGGACACCGGCACCACCACCCTGCAGATCGCCCGCCATCTGCGCCAGCGCCGCAACCTGACCGTGGTCACCAACGATTTCATGATCGCCAAGAGTCTGGAAGACGTCGAATCTATCCAGATCATCCTGCTGGGCGGCATCGTCAAAAAGGGTTATCACTGCGCGGTCGCCATCAACGGCCGTTCGCTGCTGGATACGCTGAACATCGACAAGGCGTTTATGGGTACCAACGCATTGTCGCTGAAACAGGGCGCCTGCGTGGCCGACATCATGCTGGCAGAAACCAAGCGCGCGATGGTGGAACATGCCAATCAGGTGATCGTGGTGTGCGATCACTCCAAGCTGAGCAACACCTCGCTGGCGCAGTTCGCCTCCCCTGCCCAGATCGACACTCTCGTGCTGGATCGCCTGCCGGAAGACGCGCAGGCCTATCAGGATGCCGGCATTGTGCTACTAAGCATCGGCTGATCCCCCCAACAAAAAAGGCGCGGCCCCGCGGCCACGCCTTTCTTCACTACCGATCGCCCCGCTACTTGCGTTTGAGCAGCATATACACGCTGATCAGCAGGAACAGCATGCTCGGCAGCAGCGCGCCCAGCACCGGCGGCATGCTGTACACCAGGCTCAGCGGGCCGAAAATCTGATCCAGCACGTAGAACAGGAAGCCGAAGCTGATGCCGGTCACCACGCGGATACCCATCGGCACGCTGCGCAGTGGGCCGAAGATGAACGACAGCGCCATCAGCATCATCACCGCCACCGACAGCGGCGAGAAGATTTTGCTCCACATGTTGAGCTGATAACGGCTGGCTTCCTGGCCGCTCTGCTTCAGGTACTTCACGTAGTTGTGCAGCCCGCTGATGGAGAGCGAATCCGGATCCAGCGCCACCACGCCCAGCTTGTCCGGGGTCAGGTTGGTTTTCCATTCGCCGGTCAGCGTCTGGGTGCCAGTCACCTGTTTCGGGTTGGTCAGATCCGAGGTGTCCACCTGCGAAAGCTGCCACAGGCCGTTCTCGAAGCTGGCGGTGGCGGCATAGCGCACCGTCTCGAGGCGACGCTGATCGTTGAAGTGGTAGATGTTCACGCCGGAGAGTTCTTTATCGCCGGAGACGCGCTCGATGTAGATGAAGTCGTTGCCGTCCTTCGCCCACAGCCCGCTCTTGGTGGAGAGCAGCGAGCCGCCGTACATCTGCTGGGCGCGGTAGTTGCGCGCCATCTGCTCGCCCTGCGGCGCCACCCACTCGCCGATCGCCATGGTCAGCAGCACCAGCGGAATGGCGGTTTTCATCACCGAGCCGGCGATCTGCAGGCGGGTGAAGCCGGAAGCCTGCATCACCACCAGTTCGCTGCGCGTCGCCAGCTGGCCCAGGCCGAGCAGCGCGCCGAGCAGCGCCGCCATCGGGAAGAAGATCTCGATGTCTTTCGGCACGCTCAGCAGGGTGTACATGCCGGCGCTCAGCGCGGTGTATTCGCCCTGGCCGACCTTGCGCAGCTGATCGACGAACTTGATGATGCCGGACAGCGACACCAGCATGAACAGCGTCATGATGATGGTGTTGAAAATCGTTTTACCGATATACCGGTCTAATACGCCAAACATCAGGCCGCTCCTCTCAGGCGTGCGCGCAGCTTGCGCATTGGCACGGTATCCCACAGGTTCAGCGCCAGCGCGATCGCGAAGTAAACGCCGTTAACCAGCCACAGCCACAGCATCGGATCCAGCTTGCCCTTGCCGGCGTTGGAGCGCAGCGAGGTCTGCAGCAGGAAGAAGATCAGATACAGCAGGATGGCCGGCAGCATGCTCAGCACGCGGCCCTGGCGCGGGTTCACCACGCTGAGCGGCACCACCAGCAACGCCATCAGCGCCACCGAGACCACCAGCGTCAGGCGCCAGTGCAGCTCGGCGCGCGCGTCCGGATCGTCGGATTCCCACAGCGTCTGCATCGACATCTGTTCGGATTCGGTGTTGTCCGCCGCCACGGTGCGGTGGCCAATCACCGCCTTGTAGTCGGTGAAGTCGGTAATGCGGAAGTCGCGCAGCAGCGCGGTGCCTTCAAAGCGGGTGCCCTTGTCGAGCGTCACCACCTGCGAGCCGTCTTTCTGCTGCACGATGTTGCCGTGCTCGGCCACCACCACCGACGGGCGTTGGTTGCCGTTCGGCCGCAGCTGCGCCAGGAACACGTCGTTGAAGGTGCTGCCCTTCACGTTGCCGATAAACAGCACCGCGTTACCGTCCTGCGAGGGTTTGAACTGCCCTTCCGCCAGCCCGGCGATGCTCGGGTTGGCCTTGGCTTCGTTCACCACCACGTCCTGATAGCGCGAGGCCCAGGGGCCGGCCCAAAACACGTTCACCGCCGCGACCGCAGAGGTGAGCAGCGCCAGGATCATGGCGGCGATAATCAGGGTGCGTTTGCCCAGTCCGCAGGCGTGCATGACGGTGATTTCGCTCTCGGTATACAACCGCCCAAGCGTCATCAGCAAGCCGAGAAACAGGCTCAAAGGCAGGATGAGCTGCGCCATTTTCGGCACGCCCAACGCGAGCAGGGAGAGTACTAAGTTTGTCGGGATATTGCCGTCCACCGCGTCGCCCAACACCCTGACCAGGTTCTGACAAAAGAAGATCAGAAGCAGGATGAACAGAATGGCGATTTGGCTCTTGAGCGTTTCCCGTACCAGATATCTTATGATGATCACGCTTATTACGCCTGTGAAAACTTGTCTTTTTGCAGGAAAATCGATAATTTCATCGTTAATCCGCCATTTATTCTCATCATATGGCAACCTTCACAGCTAAAATAGTATTACAACATCAAGCCGTTTGGGTGTCCTATAGGAACTTGCTTATAGTCGCCAAAACAGAGCAATTTATGCCGTTCAGGTTAACATAATCCGTTAACTCAAATGGCAGGAGATCGTTACGGAGTCGGTTATTCTAGCCGTAGCGTCCGCCTTTGTCTTTAAGATTCAGGAGAGTGCATGGAGTTCAGTGTAAAAAGCGGTAGCCCGGAAAAACAGCGCAGTGCCTGTATTGTAGTCGGCGTTTTCGAACCGCGCCGCCTGTCCCCTATCGCAGAACAACTCGACAAAATCAGTGATGGTTATATCAGCGCATTGCTGCGCCGTGGCGAACTGGAAGGCAAGGTCGGGCAGACGCTGCTACTGCACCATGTGCCCAACATTCTCTCCGAGCGCATCCTGCTGATCGGCTGCGGCAAAGAGCGCGAGCTCGATGAGCGCCAATACAAGCAGGTGATCCAGAAAACCATCAATACCCTCAACGACACCGGCTCGATGGAAGCGGTCTGCTTCCTGACCGAACTGCACGTGAAAGGCCGCAATACCTACTGGAAAGTGCGTCAGGCGGTAGAAACCGCCAAAGAGACGCTCTACACCTTCGATCAGCTGAAAAGCAACAAGGTGGAGCCGCGTCGTCCGCTGCGCAAAATGGTGTTCAACGTACCGACCCGCCGTGAGCTCACCAGCGGCGAGCGCGCTATCCAGCACGGCCTGGCGGTGGCTTCCGGCATCAAGGCGGCCAAAGATCTCGGCAACATGCCGCCGAACATCTGTAACGCCGGCTACCTGGCCTCGCAGGCCCGCCAGCTGGCGGACGCCTTCAGCACCCACATCACCACCCGCGTCATCGGCGAACAGCAGATGAAAGAGCTGGGCATGAACGCCTATCTGGCGGTCGGCGCCGGTTCGCAGAACGAATCATTGATGTCGGTGATGGAATATAAGGGCAACCCAAATCCGGACGCTAAGCCGATCGTGCTGGTAGGCAAAGGGCTGACCTTCGACTCCGGCGGCATCTCGATCAAACCGGCCGACGGCATGGACGAGATGAAATACGACATGTGCGGCGCGGCGACCGTGTACGGCGTGATGCGCGTGGTGGCGGAGCTTAACCTGCCGCTGAACGTGATCGGCGTGCTGGCCGGCTGTGAAAACATGCCGGGCGGCCGGGCGTATCGTCCGGGCGACGTGCTGACCACTATGTCTGGCCAGACCGTCGAGGTACTCAACACCGACGCCGAAGGCCGTCTGGTGCTGTGCGACACCCTGACCTACGTCGAGCGTTTCGAGCCGGAGCTGGTGATCGACATCGCCACCCTGACCGGCGCCTGCGTGATCGCCTTGGGCCACCACATCACCGGCCTGATGTCGAACCACAATCCGCTGGCGCACGAGCTGCTGGGCGCTTCCGAGCAGGCCGGCGACCGCGCCTGGCGCCTGCCGATGGCCGACGAGTACTACGAGCAGCTGGACTCCAACTTCGCCGATATGGCAAACATCGGTGGCCGCCCTGGCGGCGCCATCACCGCTGCCTGCTTCCTGTCGCGCTTCACCCGCAAGTACACCTGGGCGCACCTGGATATCGCCGGCACCGCCTGGCGTTCCGGTAAAGCCAAGGGCGCGACCGGCCGCCCGGTGGCGCTGCTGTCGCAGTTCCTATTGAACCGCGCGGGCCTGAACGGCGACGATTAAATCTGAGCGGTAATTCAGGTATAATCCCAAGGGGCACAGCATGCTGTGCCCCTACATTTTTTTATCGGCAGCGGTGGATCCTTAATGAAACAGGCGACGTTTTATTTGCTCGACAACGCGGAACCGTCTAGCGCGCTCAGCGCCCATGAGGCCGTGGCCTGCGCCGTTGCCGCCGAACGCTGGCGTGCCGGCAAGCGGGTGCTGATCGCCTGCGAGAGCCAGGAGCAGGCTCAGCGGCTGGACGAAGCGCTGTGGCAGCGCGAGCCGCATGAATTCGTGCCGCACAACCTGGCCGGCGAAGGGCCGCACTACGGCGCGCCGGTAGAACTGTGCTGGCCCGGCAAGCGCGGCAATGCCCCGCGCGATCTGCTGATCGCCCTGCTGCCGCAGTTTGCCGATTTTGCTACCGCTTTCCATGAAGTGGTAGACTTCGTTCCTTACGAAGACACTCTGAAACAGTTGGCGCGCGACCGTTACAAGGCCTATCGCAGCGTCGGCTTCCATTTGACCACGGCTACGCCGCCAACTCACTGAATACGATAAAGAATGGAAAAGACAAACAGTCAGCTCGACACCGCATACGACCCAAAACAGATCGAACAGAAGCTGTACGATCATTGGGAGAATCAGGGTTACTTCAAGCCGAACGGCGACACCAGCCAGGAAAGCTTCTGCATCATGATCCCGCCGCCGAACGTCACCGGCAGCCTGCACATGGGCCACGCGTTCCAGCAGACCATCATGGACACCATGATTCGCTATCAGCGCATGCAGGGTAAAAACACCCTGTGGCAGGCGGGCACCGACCACGCCGGCATCGCCACCCAGATGGTGGTGGAGCGCAAGATCGCCGCGGAAGAAGGCAAAACCCGCCACGACTACGGCCGTGACGCGTTCATCGACAAAATTTGGCAGTGGAAGGCGGAATCCGGCGGCACCATCACCCGCCAGATGCGCCGTCTGGGCAACTCCGTGGACTGGGAGCGCGAGCGCTTCACCATGGACGAAGGCCTGTCGAACGCGGTGCGCGAAGTGTTTGTCCGTCTGCACAAAGAAGACCTGATCTACCGCGGCAAGCGCCTGGTGAACTGGGATCCGAAGCTGCGCACCGCCATCTCCGATCTGGAAGTGGAAAACCGCGAATCCAAAGGCTCCATGTGGCACCTGCGCTACCCGCTGGCCGACGGCGCGAAAACCGCCGAGGGCAAAGACTATCTGGTGGTCGCCACCACCCGTCCGGAAACCGTGCTGGGCGATACCGGCGTGGCGGTCAACCCGGAAGATCCGCGCTATAAAGATCTGATCGGCAAAGAGATCATTCTGCCGCTGGTCGGCCGCCGCATCCGCATCGTCGGCGACGAACACGCCGATATGGAAAAAGGCACCGGCTGCGTGAAGATCACCCCGGCGCACGATTTCAACGACTACGAAGTCGGCAAACGCCACGGCCTGCCGATGATCAACATTCTGACCTTCGACGGCGACATCCGCCAGGAAGCGGAAGTGTTCAACACCCTGGGCGAAGTCTGCACCGACTACTGCAACGAGATCCCGGCCGAGTTCCGTGGCCTGGAGCGCTTCGCGGCGCGTAAAGCGGTGGTTGCCGCCTTCGATAATCTGGGCCTGCTGGACGAGATCAAACCGCACGACCTGACGGTGCCTTACGGCGACCGCGGCGGCGTGGTGATCGAGCCGATGCTGACCGACCAATGGTACGTGCGCACCGCGCCGCTGGCCAAAGTGGCGGTGGAAGCGGTCGAACAGGGCCAAATCGAGTTCGTGCCGAAGCAGTACGAAAACATGTACTTCAGCTGGATGCGTGACATTCAGGACTGGTGCATCTCGCGTCAGCTGTGGTGGGGCCACCGCATCCCGGCCTGGTATGACGTGAACGGCAAAGTCTACGTGGGCCGCAGCGAAGAAGAAGTGCGCAGCGAGAACAACCTGGGCGCCGACGTGGTGCTGACCCAGGACGAAGACGTGCTGGACACCTGGTTCTCGTCCGGCCTGTGGACCTTCTCCACCCTGGGCTGGCCGGAGCAGACCGACGCGCTGAAAACCTTCCACCCGACCAGCGTGATGGTCAGCGGCTTCGACATCATCTTCTTCTGGATCGCGCGCATGATCATGCTGACCATGCACTTCATCAAGGATGAAAACGGCAAGCCGCAGGTGCCGTTCAAGACCGTCTACATGACCGGTCTGATCCGCGACGACGAAGGCCAGAAGATGTCCAAGTCGAAAGGCAACGTGATCGATCCGCTGGACATGGTCGACGGAATCTCGCTGGAAGATCTGCTGGAAAAACGCACCGGCAACATGATGCAGCCGCAGCTGGCGGAGAAAATCCGCAAGCGCACCGAGAAGCAGTTCCCGAACGGCATCGAGCCGCACGGCACCGACGCCCTGCGCTTCACCCTGGCGGCGCTGGCCTCGACCGGCCGCGACATCAACTGGGACATGAAGCGCCTGGAAGGCTACCGCAACTTCTGTAACAAGCTGTGGAACGCCAGCCGCTTCGTGCTGATGAACACCGAAGCGCACGACTGCGGCTTCAACGGCGGCGAGAAAGTGTTGTCGCTGGCGGATCGCTGGATCCTGGCCGAATTCAATCGCACGGTGAAAGCCTACCGCGAAGCGCTGGACACCTACCGCTTCGATCTGGCGGCCAACATCCTGTACGAATTCACCTGGAACCAGTTCTGCGACTGGTATCTGGAGCTGACCAAGCCGGTGGTGAGCAACGGCAGCGAAGCGGAACAGCGCGGCACCCGCCACACGCTGATCACCGTGCTGGAAGCGCTGCTGCGCCTGGCGCACCCGATCATTCCGTTCATCACCGAAACCATCTGGCAGCGCGTGAAGCCGCTGACCGGCACGACCGCAGACACCATCATGCTGCAGCCGTTCCCGGCCTACGACGCCGCGCTGGAAGACGAGCAGGCGCTGAACGATCTGGAGTGGATCAAGCAAACCATCATCGCCGTGCGCAACATCCGCGCCGAGATGAACATCGCGCCAAGCAAAGCGCTCGACGTGCTGCTGCGCAACTGCAGCGCCGACGCCCAGCGCCGCGTGCAGGAGAACCAAAGCTTTATCGCCCGTCTGGCGCGCCTGGAATCCATCGCGCTGCTGCCGGCCGGTGATAAAGGCCCGGTCTCCGTCACCAAGCTGGTGGACGGCGCCGAGCTGCTGATCCCGATGGCCGGTTTCATCGACAAGGACGCCGAGATCGCGCGTCTGGCGAAAGAGATGGGCAAGCTGGATGCGGAAATCGCTTCGATCGAAGGCAAGCTGGCGAACGAAGGCTTCGTGGCGCGCGCGCCGGAAGCGGTGGTCGCCAAAGAGCGCGATCGTCTGGCGGCCTGCAAAGAAGGCAAAGTGAAGCTGCAGGAACAGCAGGCGACCATCGCCGCGCTGTAATCCACCGGCTCACGCCAACGCCTGAAAAACAGCGGGGTCTTCCCCGCTGTTTTTTTATCGCCGTTGCATCCGGGCCGGGTTAGATGTTATTACAAGATATTACTGCTGCAGGGACGCCGCCGGGAAATAACCCCCGGCGCGTTTCGTGCTGCGATAAAAACGAAAAACGAACGTGGTCTCTTTCAATGGCGAGTGTAAACATGACAACAGCAACCCCGGCGCGCCTGCTGGTGCGCCCCATCACGGCGGAAGACAATCCCGCCATTGCTCACGTCATTCGCGAAGTCTCTGCCGAGCACGGCCTGACGGCGGATAAAGGCTATACCGTCTCCGATCCCAATCTGGACGCCCTGTATCAGCTCTACAGCCTGCCGCGCAGCGCTTACTGGGTGATCGAGGTGGACGGTCAGGTCGCCGGCGGCGGCGGCATCGCGCCGCTGCAGGGCGGCGCAGACGATATTTGCGAATTGCAGAAGATGTATTTCCTGCCGGTGTTGCGCGGCAAGGGATTGGCGAAGCGCCTGGCGCTGCAGGCGCTGGATTTCGCCCGCCAGCACGGCTTCCGCTGTTGTTACCTCGAGACCACCGCCAGCCTGACGCAGGCCGTTGCGCTGTACGAACACCTGGGCTTCGAACACATCGACCATGCGATGGGCGCCACCGGCCACGTCGATTGCGAAGTTACCATGCTGAAAACGCTGTAATCGCCCCCCGCCCTCTCTATCATGGCGCAGCTTGCTGCGCCATTTTATTAATATCGCAATCAATCAGTAAAACTCGCTATAACGCCGTTTTTCAAGCAGATAAACTGACGTTAAAAACCACGATGTAAATTTAATGTGAAGTTCGTTAATAAATTAACGATCGCAAATTGACCGTTTTTCCCCCCGCGTTACTCTGCCAGTATCCCAATCGCGCACGGAGAGCTGTCATGTCGGAAAACACCTTTGATTACATCATCGTCGGCGCCGGTTCTGCCGGCTGCGTACTGGCGGCGCAGCTGATCCGCCGCACCCAGGCGCGGGTGCTGCTGCTGGAAGCCGGCGGCGACGACAATAACCTGTTCATCAAGATGCCGGCCGGGGTGGCCAAGATCATCGCCAAAAAGAGCTGGCCCTACGAGACGGAACCGGAACCGCACGCCAACAACCGCCGCATGCAGATCGCACAGGGCAAGGTGCTGGGCGGCAGCAGCTCGGTCAACGGCATGATCTACCTGCGCGGCCAGCCGCAGGACTACGACGACTGGGCCGAACGCTACGGCTGCACCGGCTGGAGCTACCGCGAGGTGCTGCCCTACTTCAAACGCGCCGAGGCCAACGAAAGCCTGTCGGACGACTACCACGGCACCGACGGGCTGCTGCCGGTCAGCGAAAACCGCTACCGCCACCCGCTCAGCATGGCGTTTATCCGCGCCGGCCAGGAGCTGAACCTGCCCTACCGCAACGACTTCAACGGCGACAGCCAGCACGGCGTCGGTTTCTACCAAACCACCACCCACAATGGCGAACGCGCCAGCACTGCCCGCACCTACCTGAAGGCGGTGCGCGACGAACGGCGGCTGGTGGTGAAACTGAACGCCCTGGCGCACCGGCTGACCTTCGAGGGCAACGTCGCCACCGGCGTGGTCTACAGCCAGAACGGCGGCGCGGAAGTCACCGCGCGCGCCACCAAAGAGGTGATCGTCAGCGCCGGCGCGGTCGGTTCGCCGAAGCTGCTGATGCTCTCCGGCATCGGCCCGCGCGACCACCTGCAACAGCTGGGCATTGAGGTGCGGGCGGATCTGCCGGTGGGCAAAAACTTCCACGACCACCTGCACATGTCGATCAACGTCAGCACCCGCGAGCCGATCAGCCTGTTCGGCGCCGATCGCGGCCTGCAGGCGCTGAGCCACGGCGCGCAATGGCTGGCGTTTCGCAGCGGCGTGCTCTCGTCCAACGTGCTGGAAGGCGCCGCCTTCACCGACAGCCAGGGCGACGGCCGGCCGGACGTGCAAATCCACTTCCTGCCGCTGCTGGACAGCTGGGACGACGTGCCCGGCGAGCCGCTGCCGAACATTCACGGCTTCACGCTCAAGGTCGGCTACCTGCAGCCGAAGGCGCGCGGCGAAGTGCAGCTGCGCAGCAGCAACCCGCGCGATCCGGTCAAGCTGCACGCCAACTACCTCGGCCACCCGGACGATCTGGCCGGCAGCGTGCGCGCGGTGAAGTTCGGCCTGGATTTCCTGCAAACCGCGGCGCTGAAGCCGCTGATCAAAGATCTGCTGATGCCGCAGCCGGAATGGACGCGCGACGAAGCGCAGCTGGAAGAGTTCGTACGCAACTTCTGCAAGACGGTGTATCACCCGGTGGGCAGCTGCCGCATGGGGCCGTCGCCGCAGGACGCGGTGACCGATCCGCAGCTGCGGGTGCACGGTTTTGAACAGCTGCGGGTGATCGACTGCTCGGTGATGCCGCAGCTCACCAGCGGCAACACCAATGCGCCGACCATCATGCTGGCGGAAAAGGCGGTGGATCTGTTGCTGGGCGCGCCGCAGTAGGGGCGCGCCTCAACCTCAGGCGGCGGCGGGCACGCCGCTGTGGAAGCGCAGTTCGCTGTCCGGCGACAGGATCAGCTCAGCTTCGAGACGGCCGAAATGCGCCACCCGTTCGCTGATGTCGCCGCCGGCGATCTGTTCCGCCAGCGTCAGGTAGTCCTGATAGTGACGCGCTTCGGATCGCAGCAGCGAGACGTAAAAGCGGTTCAGCTCGTCGTCCAGGTGCGGCGCCAGTTTGGCGAAGCGTTCGCAGGATCGCGCTTCGATGTAGGCGCCGCAGATCAGTTTGTCGATCAGCGTCGCCGGATCGTGGGTGCGGATCTCGCGGATCATGCCCTTGGCGTAGCGGCTGGCGGTGATCTTGCGATACGGGATCCCGCGCGCCTGCATGATCTCCAGCACCTGCGAGAAGTGATGCAGCTCTTCCTTGATTAACAGCACCATGCGATCCGCCAGATCCTGGCCGTAGGCCGAGCCGTTTTTCGGCAAGATCTTGCGGGTGAACTGGCCCTGACGAAACAGAGTGTCCGGCGCGCCCTGCGCCTCGTGCAGAAACGCCTCGTAAGGGCGCAGCAGCGCCAACAGCGCGTCGCCGCTCTCTTTGTCCGCCACGTAGCGGCGGATCAGCCACATGCCGGTCTGCGCGGCCTTCAGCTCGCACACCAGGTGGTCGGTCAGCAACAGCTGCAGGTTTTCCGGACGGCGCGCGGCGTCGATCCAGGCGTCGGGCGTTTCACAGTGCAGGAAGCTTAAAATCGGGGCTAACAGGGATTGGTATGTCATGGCGTCATTGCCCTATGTATTTCAAGTTGCAGCTAGGCGGCCAGCTCACTCATCCCCAGGAGCTTACTTAGGTAAGTGACTGGGGTGAGGGAGTGCAGCCAACAACGCTGCAGCTTGAAAGACGACGGGGATATCAGGGGCCGGCGAGAACCGGCCCATGTGAATAAGCGGGGTTAATCAGTGGCGTTTGCCGTCGTCGTCTTCGTCGATGTAATCGCCGTCTTCGTCATCCTCACCGTCTTCACCGTTCGGATCTTCGAAGTAGGTACCCCAGCCGTCGTAGTTGACGCCACAGCGTTCCGCCAGCGCCACCAGCTGCTCGACCTGAGCGTCGATCAGCTCGGCGTTCAGGCCGACTTCGCTGATCACGTCGCAGCACATCACCATCGAACCGTCTTCCACTTCCAGCTCTTCGGCGTCGGTCACTTCGTAGCCCAGCTTGAAGGCTTCAACGGCGGCCTGCTCCAGAACCTCAAATTTCTCGGCGGACAGATGGTGCTCGATGGTGTAGAGCGCGTCCGGATCGCTGCCGTCTTCCAGCAGTTCTTCGATGATCAGGCGGGTCTCTTCACGTTGTTCTTCCAGCAATTCGCGGTTTGCCATGCCTATATCCTCAAGTCAAATGGCCTTCATTCCTTCTATTTTCACACACCGCCGACATTGCTTCCACGATAAACGTGAAAGATTTCCTCGCCGGGGTTGAAATTGAATATTCATACATATAAAGTGAATTTTAATTCAATTAAGCAATCAGGGAATCGGACTATGAGCACCGGCAATGCGTTCTACCAACGTCACTTTCTGAGGTTAATGGATTTCACCCCCGCCGAGCTGCAGGCGCTGCTGCGGCTTTCGGCCGATCTGAAGCAGGCCAAGAAGCAGGGGCAGGAACAGCGCCGGCTGCAGGGCAAAAACATTGCGCTCATCTTCGAAAAAGACTCGACCCGCACGCGATGCTCTTTCGAAGTTGCCGCATTCGATCAGGGCGCCCAGGTCACTTACCTCGGCCCGAGCGGCAGCCAGATCGGCCATAAAGAGTCGATGAAAGACACCGCCCGGGTGCTGGGCCGCCTGTACGACGGTATTCAGTATCGCGGCTACGGCCAGGCGCTGGTGGAAACCCTGGCGGAATACGCCGGCGTGCCGGTGTGGAACGGCCTGACCGACGAGTTCCACCCCACCCAACTGCTGGCGGATCTGCTCACCGTGCAGGAGCACCTGCCGGGCAAGGCGCTGAGCGAAGTGAAACTGGCGTACATCGGCGACGCGCGCAACAACATGGGCAACACGCTGCTGGAAGCCGCCGCGCTGGCGGGCATGGATCTGCGGCTGGTAGCGCCGAAGGCCTGCTGGCCGCAGCCGGAGCTGGTGGCCGAATGCCAGGCGCTGGCGCAGCAAACCGGCGCGAAACTCACCCTGACCGAAGATATCGCCGAAGGGGTGCAAGACGCCGACTTCCTCTACACCGACGTCTGGGTGTCGATGGGCGAACCGAAAGAGACCTGGCAGGAGCGTATCGCGCTGCTGCGGCCGTATCAGGTCAACATGGCGATGCTGAAGCTGACCGGCAACCCGAACGTGAAGTTCCTGCACTGCCTGCCGGCGTTCCACGACGATCAAACCACGCTCGGCAAGCAGATGGCGCAGCAGTACGATCTGCACGGCGGCATGGAAGTGACCGACGAAGTGTTCGAATCGGCGCACAGCGTGGTGTTCGATCAGGCGGAAAACCGGCTGCACACCATCAAAGCGGTGCTGGTCGCCACGCTGAGCGAAACCCTCTGATTGTCCCCCTTTCCGCCCTGGCGCCCCCGGCCAGGGCGGCTAATATATTCCTGGAATATCAAATAGCGGATTGGCCTTTGCCCGCCACGGGCAAAGGTTCTACCGTGACAGGCCGACGGCACCCGCGCCGTAAAAACCAACGATAACAAACCGTTCTCAGCGCCGCCTGGCGGCGCCTTCAGGGGATACACACCGATGAAAGCCAAACTCTTGCCGCTGTTCCTGCTCGCCGCCCTGCCCACCGCCGCGTTAGCCGCCACGCCGCCGAATACGCTGGTGGTGGTGCAATCGCTGGATGACATCGTCAGCCTCGATCCGGCGGAAGCCAACGAACTCTCCAGCATCCAGACGGTGCCCAGCCTGTATCAGCGGCTGGTGCAGGCGGATCGCGACGATCCGGCCAAGGTGGCGCCGGTGCTGGCGGAAAGCTGGCAGGCCGATGCGGCGGCCAAAACGCTGACGGTGAAACTGCGGCCGCAGGCGGCGTTCGCCTCCGGCAACCCGCTGACCGCCGACGACGTGATCTTCTCCTACAGCCGCGCGGTCAAGATGAACAAGTCGCCGGCGTTCATCCTCAACGTGCTCGGCTGGCAGCCGGACAACATCGACGCGCAGCTGAAGAAGATTGACGAACATACCGTGCAGTTGCGCTGGACGGCGGACGTCAGCCCGGCGGTGGCGCTGAATATCCTCTCGACGCCGATCGCCTCGATCGTCGACAGCAAGGCGGCGCTGGCCAACGTTAAAGACGGCGACTTCGGTAACGCCTGGCTGAAAATGCACTCCGCCGGCAGCGGCCCGTTCAAGATGCGCGTCTATCAGCCGCATCAGGCGATCGTGCTGGACGCTAACCCCACCACGCCGGGCGACAAGCCGCAGTTGAAAAATATCATCATTAAAAACGTGCCGGATCCGGCCACCCGCCGCCTGCTGATCCAGCAGGGCGACGCCGATATCGCCCGCGAACTGGGCGCCGATCAGACCGACACGCTGAAAAACCAGCCGGGCGTCAAGGTGCTGGAGATCCCGTCCGCCGAGCAAAACTACCTGGTGTTCAACACCGGCAACGGCGCCAATCCGCTGCTGAGCAACCCGGCCTTCTGGGAAGCGGCGCGCTACCTGGTGGATTATCAGGGCATCACGAAGGATCTGCTGAAGGGCCAATACTTCGTGCACCAGAGCTTCCTGCCGGTCGGGCTGCCGGGCGCGCTGGAGACCAACCCGTTCAGCTACGATCCGGCCAAGGCGAAAGCCATCCTGGCCAAAGCGGGCATCACCCACGCCGCCTTTACGCTGGACGTAGAGAACAAGCCGCCGTTCATCACCATCGCGCAGGCGCTGCAGGGCAGCTTCGCCGCCGCCGGCGTGAAAGTAGAGCTGCTGCCGGCGGCGGGCAGCCAGGTTTACTCCCGCGTGCGCGCCAGGCAGCATCAGGCGGCGATCCGCCTGTGGATCCCGGATTACTTCGACGCCCACTCCAACGCCAGCGCCTTCGCCTACAACGACGGCAAAAGCAGCACGGTAGCCGGACTGAACGGCTGGCAGATCCCGCAGTTGAACCAGCAGACGCTGGCGGCGCTGGCCGAAGCCGATCCGGCCAAGCGCCGCGCGCTGTACACCGCCATGCAGCAGGAACTGCAGCGCAGTTCGCCTTACGTGTTTATCGATCAGGCCAAAACCGAAGTGGTGCTACGCGACAACGTCAAAGGCTACCAGCAGGGGCTGAACGCCGACATGGTCTACTACGATCGCGTCAACAAATAGCCGGCGGGCGGCCATCGCCGGCCAATCGATTGCGGGGCGGCAAAAAACGGCGTTTTAGCGCTTGCAGTGGCGAAAAGCGCGAGTATAATGCGCCACAATTTGCCAGGAGAAAGCATGAAAAACGACGTTTGTTTTGTTAGCCACAATCGACAAAACCGACTGCCTATCGGCGGCCAGCTGCCGTTGTTTCTCCTGTTGCTAAACCGATCGTTTCAAGCCCCTCATTGAGGGGCTTTTTTTTGCCTTGAGAATATCCCAAAGTCCCGCGCCACGGGCACGCGTCGAGGAGGAGTGAAAAATGGCCAACCCGCTGTATCACAAACACATCATCTCTATTAACGATCTCAGCCGCGAGGATCTGGAGCTGGTGCTGCGCACCGCCGCCGGTCTGAAAGCCAACCCGCAGCCGGAACTGTTGAAACACAAGGTGATCGCCAGCTGCTTCTTCGAAGCCTCGACCCGTACTCGCCTGTCGTTCGAAACCTCGATGCACCGCCTCGGCGCCTCGGTGGTGGGCTTCGCCGACGGCAGCAACACCTCGCTCGGCAAGAAAGGCGAAACCCTGGCCGACACCATCTCGGTGATCAGCACCTACGTGGACGCCATCGTGATGCGCCACCCGCAGGAAGGCGCGGCGCGCATGGCCGCTGAATTCTCCGGCAACGTACCGGTGCTCAACGCCGGCGACGGCGCCAACCAGCACCCGACCCAGACCCTGCTGGATCTGTTCACCATCCAGGAAACCCAGGGCCGCCTGAGCAACCTCAGCATCGCCATGGTCGGCGACCTGAAGTACGGCCGCACCGTGCACTCGCTCACCCAGGCGCTGGCCAAGTTCGAAGGCAACCGCTTCTACTTCATCGCCCCGGACGCGCTGGCGATGCCGGCCTACATCCTGAAAATGCTGGAAGAGAAAGGCATCGAGTACAGCCTGCACAGCAGCATTGAAGAAGTGGTGCCGGAGCTGGATATTCTCTACATGACCCGGGTACAGAAAGAGCGCCTCGATCCTTCCGAGTACGCCAACGTGAAGGCGCAGTTCGTCCTGCGCGCTGCGGATCTGGCCGGCGCGCGCGCCAACCTCAAGGTGCTGCACCCGCTGCCGCGCATCGACGAGATCGCCACCGACGTGGATAAAACGCCGTACGCTTACTACTTCCAGCAGGCGGGCAACGGCATCTTCGCCCGCCAGGCGCTGCTGGCGCTGGTGCTTAACGCAGATTTGGCTCTTTAAGGGGGAACCGCCATGACTCACGACAATAAACTGCAGGTCGAAGCGATCAAATGCGGCACGGTGATCGACCACATTCCGGCGCAGATCGGGTTCAAACTGCTGACGCTGTTCAAGCTGACCGCCACCGACCAGCGCATCACCATCGGCCTGAACCTGCCCTCCAACGAGCTGGGCCGCAAGGATCTGATCAAGATCGAGAACACCTTCCTGACCGAGCAGCAGGCCAACCAGCTGGCGATGTACGCGCCGAAGGCCACGGTAAACCGCATCGATAACTATGAAGTGGTGCGCAAACTGACCCTCAGCCTGCCGGATCACATCGACGGCGTGCTGACCTGCCCGAACAGCAACTGCATCAGCCGCAGCGAGCCGGTGGCGTCGAGCTTCAGCGTGAAGCCGCGCGACGGCGAAGTGCACCTGAAGTGCCGCTACTGCGAGAAAGAGTTCGAGCATCAGGTGGTGTTGCAGGCCGACTGAATTCTGCCCTTTTAGCGGGAGCGGCGCTGTTAATCTGCGCGTCACTCCCTATAATGGATGCCTGAAAATAACTCTACCCACGTTGCTACCCACCGAATTTTACGCTGCGGCCGACCGCGCGGCGGCGTGAAAGACAACGGGTCTATCAGGAGAAAACATGTCACGTAATATCAGCACTGAACTCGCCCCGGCAGCCATTGGTCCTTACGTGCAGGGCGTTGATCTGGGCAGCATGATCATCACTTCCGGCCAGATCCCGGTCGATCCGAAAACCGGCGCCGTTGCCGACGACGTGGCCGCTCAGGCGCGCCAGTCGCTGGAAAACGTCAAAGCGATCGTCGAAGCCGCCGGCCTGATCGTTGCCGACATCGTGAAAACCACCGTGTTCGTGAAAGACCTGAACGACTTCGCCACCGTCAACGCCGCGTACGAAGCCTTCTTCACCGAGCACAGCGCGCCGTTCCCGGCCCGCTCCTGCGTGGAAGTGGCGCGTCTGCCAAAAGACGTGAAGATCGAAATCGAAGCCATCGCCGTGCGTCGTTAATCGACGCTCACGCGAATCACGGCCAGTGCAGACTGGCCGTTTTTATTGATAAGAATTTTATTAATTCAATTAATTTATAGCGATAGCGTAATATCACTCACATTTACAATCCCACAATAAAAATACGCCTATAATTGTTTTTCACCCGGCCGGGTCATTGCTGTTTCATTTCGTTCACCCCGTGAATAATGACAGGAGATAACCATGGCACCTAGCGTATTGGATTATTTTACCCAACAAGTTTCCCGTTATCCGGAAAAACTTGCCGTCGTCGGCAATAATAAACACCTGACCTACCGTCAATTGGATGAAGCCAGCAGCGCACTGTGCGCGCTGTTGCTACGACGGGGCGTGGCGCCCGGCAGCTATGTGCCGCTCGTCACGCTGCGCACGCCGGAAATGCTGATCGGCATGTTGGCGATCGTCAAAGCCGGCGCAGGCTATATTCCCATCGATGCGCGTTACCCGGAAAAAAGAATACAGGATATCGTTACGCAAAGCGGTTCCCCTTTAATACTCGCCAGCAACGCGACAATTGCGTTATCGGAAGATAATTTCAGCGAAGACGTTATTTATATTGATAATATATCAATTTCGCCACAGGAAAATATAACGTTAATCTCTCCGCCTCCCGATGCCATCGTTTATCTCATTTTCACTTCAGGCACCACCGGCAAACCGAAAGGTGTGCTGATCGAACATCAGTCGCTGCTGAATTTAATTCTCTGGCATAACAAGCAATTCGCTATGGATGCCGAAAGTCGTTCTACGCTGATCGCCGGCTTGAGTTTCGACGTCGCGCAATGGGAGATCTGGTCGCCTCTGACCAGCGGCGGCACATTGTATCTGCCGCCGGAAGACGCTCGCCTGCAGCCGGAAGTGCTGCTGGCCTATTTTGCCGAACAGGGTATCACTCACGCCAGCCTGCCCGCAGTGCTGGTCGCCGACGTGGTCGGCGCGCCGCAGCCGGCCAATCTGGCGCTGCGGTATCTGTTCAGCTCGGGGGAAAAACTTCATCCGGTCGATCTGCGCGGTATCGATTATCCCTTGATCGATTACTACGGCCCGACAGAAGCCACCATATTCGTCACCTGCAACCGGGTGGCTTGCGCCACGCAAAATCCGCCCGCCAGCATTGGGCGGCCCATCGGCGATACCGAAATATTCATCCTCGATGACCGACTGCAGCCCGTGATCGGCGATCGCCCCGGCGAGCTGTATATCAGCGGTCGTTGCCTGGCACGCGGCTACCTGAACAATCCGGCGTTGACGGCCGAACGCTTCATCACCCCGCCTCACTTCGCCGGGTTACGTCTGTATCGCAGCGGCGATCGGGCTCGTTGGCTGGCGGATGGCCGCATTCAATATCTGGGCCGTATCGACGATCAGGTCAAAATCCGCGGCAATCGCATTGAACTGGGCGAAATCGAAAACGCCATGTTGCAGGTTGCGGGCGTTCGTAAAGCGGTGGCCGCCATGGCGATGGCCGATGATCCGCTGGGCAAGAAAATTGTGGCGTTTCTGATCGCGGAGAGTGACGGCGAAAGCGTGATCGCACGCGTCCGACAGAAACTGAAAGAAACGCTGCCCAGCGCATTTCTGCCCGCCGATTATCGTTTACTGCAACACATGCCGCTGAACAACAACGGCAAGATAGACAAAGCGGCCCTGTTAGCGCATTACCAACCGGTCAGCGCCGGCGTTGCGCAGCCGCTGACCGCCGACCAGCGCATCGTCGCCGATCTATGGCGCTCATTGCTGAAGGTGGAACAGCCCGCAACCGACGATGATTTTTTCTCGCTGGGCGGTCATTCGCTGTTGGCGGCCAAGCTGATGGCGGCACTGGCCAAGGCGTTTGCCGTCGAGACCTCGGTGCACGACATCTATGAATATCCCACTCTGGGTACCCTGGCGCAGGCGCTGGCACAACGCAAAGACCGGCAACCGACACAGCGGCAAGGCGAAGCGCGCACCTTGCAGGATGATGTGTATTTGCCGCCGGATCTCGTCATCGATCCGACGTTCGATACGCGGCAAATCAGCGCACCGCGCGCCATTTTGCTGACCGGCGCCACCGGCTTCGTCGGCGCACATCTGTTGGCCGATCTGCTGCGCACCACCGATGCCGAGCTGTACTGTCTGGTGCGCGACGGCGCCAAACTGCCGCCGAGACAGCGGCTGGAGGCGGTGCTGCAGCGCTACCGGATCGCGCTGAACGCCAGCCAGCACGCGCGCATCCATATGGTGCCTGGCAACGTCGCGGAACACGACTTTTCGCTGACGCCTGCGGCCTACAGGGCGTTAAGCCGAGATATCGACCTGGTTTACCATTCGGCCAGCGCGGTGAATTTTATCCAGCCTTACGCCTACATGAAGCGCGACAACGTGCAGGGCCTGCGGGAAATCATTCGCTTCGCGGCGCATAGCCGCACCAAGCCGCTGATGCTGCTGTCGACCATCTCCGTTTACAGCTGGGGGCATCTGCACACCGGCAAACGGGTGATGCGGGAAAACGACGATATCGACCAAAACCTGCCGGCGGTCAGCCGCGATATCGGCTACGTGCGCAGCAAATGGGTGATGGAGAAAATCGCCGATCTGGCGGCGAAACAGGGCCTGCCGCTGATGACCTTCCGCCTGGGCTACGCCACCTGCCACAGCCTCACCGGCGTCAACGCCGATTACCAATGGTGGGGGCGGCTGGTGAAAACCTGCATCAGCAGCGGCACGGTGCCGGATTTACGGGAGATGCGCGAAGGGTTAACCACGGTGGATTACATGACCCAGGCCATCGCCCACGTCTCTCGCAACCCGCAGGCGCTGGGGCAGAAATTCAACCTGATCCATCAAGGTGACAATAATCTGACGCTGCGTGAATTTTTCAGCCTGCTGGAGCGCGAGTTCGGTTATCGCTTTCGCCCTCTGCCCTTCGCACAGTGGCGGGCCCAATGGGAAAACGACAGCGACGCGCCGCTGTACCCGCTGCTCAGCCTGTTCAAGGATCCTATGGTGGACGAGCTATCGACGGTGGAGCTCTATCAAGACACCTATCGGTGGGACTGCAGCAACCTGCAACGCTTCCTGCAGGGCAGCGGTATCGATGAGCCGCGCTTCACCCGCCAGCTGCTGCTGAATTACCTGCAGCACGCCATCGGGTATGCGCCGCTGTCGCTACGGGCGTAACAAGACCGGGGCTCAGCTCGTCGAGCCCCGTCACCCTCACTCCATTTTAAGTCCGCGCAGCAGCGCCTCCAGCGGGTAAACCGCCGCAATCACCACTTCGTCGCGCGTCTGCGCCGCCGCATCCAGCTGGCGCTGCGCTTGCTCGGCCTCGGCCCGGCTCAGCGGTTTGCCCTGCTGGTGGCGATCCAGCAGCGTTAAGCCCAGCGTGGCCAAGGCGCCAACGTCCTGCGCCACCGGCGCCAGATCGCGCAGCGTACGGTTGCCCGCGATCGCCGTCTGCAGTGCAGCGCCGTTCGCCTGCCAGCGCTGCAGCCGTTCGCGCAGCGCCTGCGCCGCCGCCTTATCGCGCTTATCCTGCAACAAGGCCGCGACCTGGGCATGCATGTCGCGCACCGCGCCGCTCTCCGGCGGCAGCGCATCGGCAAAGCGGTTCAGCGGTTCGAACTGGTGATAGTTGCCGGCCTGGAACTTCAGGTGCTGGCGGGTGTAATACTGCGCCGGCTCCACCGCCTCGGCCAGGATCTGCAGCGGCAGGATCTGCACGCTGTTGCTCAGCCGGGTGAATTCGCGCGCCGTTTCCGCGTGCTGCTGCAGGCCGACCGACACCACCGACCAGGCGTCGATCGCCGCCAGCCGCCGGTACATGTTGCTTTCGTCGGTAACGTCCTGCGCAGACCACAGCCGCTCTGCCACCGCGAAGGCGCGCGGCCACAGCTTGAGATCGAGCAGCGGCGCGCGCACGTTTTCCGCCCACAGCGCCGCTTCGCCGCCGAGAATGTTGGCCTGCCCTTTCTCGTCCGGCACCACCGGCATCTTGCCCGCCGGCACCGCCGCCAGCTTGTCGCCGCGGGTGGGGTAACGCACGTTGCCGACCAGCGTATAGCCGCTGAGCTTGTCCTGCTGCAGCGTGAACACCGGCCGCGTGTCGCCCATCCAGGTATCGACGCGGAACGTCACCTGCTGCGGCGTGCGCCAGACGATGTCGTGCACCGCGCGGCGCGATTTGCCGTTGAAATCGATAAAGCCGCGCCAGCCCTGCTTGCCCTCGATCAGCGTGAAGCTGCCCTCCACCGCGCTGCCCTTCAGGCGCGGCATGCTGAAACGCCAGCTTTGCGCCTGCTCGCCCGGTTGCACCGCCGTCTCGACCCCCAGCGGCTGCGGCAGAATTTCATTGCGGTAGTGATAGGCGGTGCTTTGCGGCTGATCGAGATAGAAACCGGTGGAGAGAATGCCCTGATAACCGTCCTGGGCGCTGGCACCCAGCGAGTCTTGCCCCTGCCAGGACTGAATGACGATCGAACGCGGCAGCGACGGGTGGTAGATCTCGTCCCAGCCGACCATCTGCCGCTGGTGCTTCTCGAGGATCTTTTCCAGCTTCTGGTTGAAGTAGGCCTGCAGCGCATGGGTATCCGCCAGCCCGTTCTTCTGCATAAACGCCTGAATCGACGGCGACGCCCGCCACTGGCTGGCGTCCACCTCATCGCCGCCGATGTGCAGATAAGGATCGGGGAAGATCGCCGCCAGCTCGCCGACGATCGTGTCGACAAACTGATACACCTCGTCGCGGGTCGGATCGAGCGTCGGCTTATGCACGCCCCACTCGCGCTCCATGCGATACGGCCCCGGCGCGCTCATCAGGTCGGGATAGGCCACCGCGATGCTGGAGGCGTGCCCCGGCATGTCGATCTCCGGCACCACGCGAATGCCGCGCGCCGTGGCGTAAGCCACTACCTGCCGCATCTGCTCGCGGGTGTAGAACTGGCCGTCGCTGGCCTGCTGTTGCAGTTTGGGGTAATGCTCGGAGGCGAAGCGCCAGCCCTGATCGTCGGTCAGGTGCCAGTGGAACACGTTAAGCTTGGCCGCCGCCATCCCGTCGAGCTGGCGGAGAATGTCCGGCAGCGGCAGGAAATGGCGCGCCGAATCCAACAAGACGCCGCGCCACGGGAAGCGCGGCACGTCGCGGATATCCACCAGCGGCAGGAAGGTGTTTTGCCCGTCGGTCTGCAGCAGCTGCAGCAGGGTCTCCATGCCGCGCAGCGCGCCGAAGCGAGTGTTGGCGGTCAGCGTGGCGCCCTGCGGCGTGACCGCCAGCCGGTAACTTTCGTCGCTGCCCGGCAGCGGCAGCGCCGCCACCCGGTCCTTGATCACCACTTTGATCGCCGCGCCGCCCTTCGCTTCAACCGCCGGTGCCAGCGTCCAGCCGGTCTGCAGTTCGATGCGCTGGCGCCAGCGCGGCAGCACGTCGCCCAAGTCGTCACCCTGGACGCTTAACGACAACTGGTGATCCAAAATCAGCTTGCCCGCCGGTTGCGTCACCTCCACCTGCTGCGGCCAGGGCATCAGCGGCAGATCGCCGGCCGGCTGCGCCAGCGCGCCGCAAGAAAACCATAACGATGAAGCCAGTAGCGTATAACGGAAAGGTCTGTGCATCGGAAATTCCTCAGAGGAAAAAAACAAAATATCCCCAATGAATTTCAAACCACCGCTAGGCGATAAACAACAACGCGGTGGCTTGAAAGGCGCAGGGGAAAACAGCCAACGCTGTAGATAAAGACTCAGCACAGAACAGATGTCCAACCGTTACGGTGAAAAAGCGGACGGGATCACAGTTGCCCCCTCCCGGCCGGAGGGGGCGAGCGGGTTATTGCCAGCCGTAGCGGCGCACGAACCAGCCTTTCACGCACTGGGTCAGCACCATGTAACCGGCGAGGATCAGCACCAGCCACGGGAAGTAGGCGAGCGGCAGCGCCTGCAGCTGCAGGAAGCCGGCCAGCGGCGAGAACACCAGGCCGATGCCGGTGGCGATCACCGCCAGCGTCATGATGCACAGCGGCCAGGATGGGCGGCTCTGGATAAACGGAATTTTGCGCGTGCGGATCATGTGCACGATCAGCGTTTGCGACAGCAGCCCTTCAACGAACCAGCCGGACTGGAACAGCGTCTGCATTTCCGGCGTATTGGCCTTGAACACCCACCACATCAGGCAGAAGGTCAGCACGTCGAAGATCGAGCTGATCGGCCCAAAGAACACCATAAACCGCCCCAGATCGGCGGAGTTCCAGCGCTGCGGCTGGGTGATCTGATCGTCGTCGACGTTATCGAACGGGATGGCGATCTGCGAGATGTCGTACATCAGGTTCTGAATCAACAGGTGCAGCGGCAGCATCGGCAGGAACGGCAGGAAGGCGCTGGCGATCAGCACGCTGAACACGTTACCGAAGTTGGAGCTGGCGGTCATCTTGATGTATTTCAGCATGTTGGCGAAGGTACGGCGCCCTTCGATCACCCCCTGCTCCAGCACCATCAGGCTTTTTTCCAGCAGGATGATGTCCGCCGCTTCCTTGGCGATGTCCACCGCCGAATCGACGGAGATGCCGATATCGGCCGCACGCAGCGCCGGCGCGTCGTTGATACCGTCGCCCATAAAGCCCACCACGTGCCCCTGGCGGCGCAGCAGTTTGACGATGCGCTCTTTGTGCAGCGGCGTCAGCTTGGCGAACACCGTGGTGCGCGCCGCCGCCTGGGCCAGCTGCTCGTCGTCCATCTGCTCGATCTCGCTGCCGCGCAGCAGGTGCTCGGCCGCCAGCCCGACGTCCCGGCACACTTTGGCGGCCACCAGCTCGTTGTCGCCGGTGAGGATCTTCACCGTGACGCCGTTCTGTTTCAGCGCCGCCAGCGCCGGCGCGGTGCTCTCCTTCGGCGGATCGAGGAAGGCGACGTAGCCTTCGAGGATCAGATCCGACTCGTCCGCCACGCCGTATTCGTGGGTTTGCGCCGGCAGGATCTTGTTGGCCACTGCCACCACCCGCAGCCCCTGCTGGTTGAGATCGTCGGTGATGCGGCGAATGCGCGCCAGCAGCGCCTCGCTGAGCGGGATCACCTCGTCTTCGTGACGCACGTGGCTGCAAATCGCCAGCATCTCTTCCAGCGCGCCCTTGCACACCAGCTCGTGATACTCGTTGTCCTTGGCCACCACCACCGACATGCGGCGGCGCACAAAGTCGAACGGGATCTCATCCACCTTGCGGTAGTGCTGCAGCGCTTCCGGCTGCTGATTTTGCTCCGCGCAGCTCAGCACCGCCACGTCGAGCAGGTTTTTCAACCCGGTCTGGTAGAAGCTGTTCAGCCAGGCGTAGCGCAGCACCCGCTCGCTGCTGGCGCCGAACACGTCGGTGTGGCGCTCCAGCACGATCTTGTCCTGGGTCAGGGTGCCGGTCTTGTCGGTACACAGAATATCCATAGCACCGAAGTTCTGGATGGCGTCCAGGCGTTTGACGATCACCTTCTGGCGCGACAGTTTCACCGCCCCTTTGGCCAGCGTCGAGGTGACGATCATCGGCAGCATTTCTGGGGTCAGCCCGACCGCCACCGACAGCGCGAACAGCGCCGCTTCCCACCAGTCGCCCTTGGTGTAGCCGTTGATCAGCAGCACGATCGGCGTCATCACCAGCATAAAGCGGATCAGCAGCCAGCTGACCTTGCTGATGCCGCTCTGGAAGGCGTTCGGCTGATCATCCTGGCTGGTAACGCGCTGCGCCAGCTGGCCGAAGTAGGTGTTGCCGCCGGTGCCGATGACCATCGCCAGCGCGGTGCCGCTGACCACGTTGGTGCCCATGAAGCACAGGTTCTGGCAGTCGAGCGGATCGGCCGCCAACGCCTGCGGCGCCGCGGATTTTTCCACCGGCAGCGATTCGCCGGTCAGCGCCGCCTGGCTGATGAACAGATCCTTGGCCGACAGCACGCGCAGATCCGCCGGGATCATGTCGCCGGCCGCCAGCTTGATGATATCGCCCGGCACCAGCTGCGCGATCGGCAGCTCTACGTGCTCGCTCCTGCCGGTGAGCGCATCGCTGCGGATCACCGTGGCGGTGTTGCTCACCATGGCCTTCAGCGCGTCGGCCGCCCGGTTGGAGCGCGCCTCCTGGATGAAGTTCAGCAGCGTGGAGATCAGCACCATCAGCGCGATCACCAAGGCGCCGGTCAGATCCTCGGTGGCATAAGAAATCATGCCGAGCGCGGTCAGCAGCAGGTTGAACGGGTTGCGGTAGCAGTGCCAGAGGTGCTGCCACCAGGCCTCTTTCTGCTGATCGTCGATGACGTTCTCGCCGCAGCGCTGGCGCACCTGTTCCGCCTCATGGGCGGTGATGCCTTCCGGGTGGCTGTGGAAACGCTCAAACAGCTGCATCGTCTCTGCGGCGGCGCATTCCAGCCGCTGCTGCGCCAGGCCGGCCGGCATATCGCGCGCAGCGCCGCCGACGCTGTCCAGCAGGCTGTCGCGCCGCACCAAACGGCGCGGAAGGCCGCGGGCGAACAGACCCAGCAGCTGACGGGGGAGTTTTTTCAGTTTCATGGTTCGCACCTCGTCGCCCGGTGCCTCACGGCAGCGGGTAAACGGGGATCGTCATCGGCCGGGCGGATGGCGGGCACGCCAAAAAGCCTCTGCCAATGCAGATCCTTATTCTTTTTTTCAGCAGCAGGAGCGAACGACGAAGCGCGCGCCACCGGTTACCGTGATGTACTTCACCGGTAAAACAGCAGCGCCAGGCGGAGAGGTTTTACCGGAGAACCGAGTGAGTGTCTAAAGCAGTCGGGTCGGGGTCCATATGGGGTATAACCTCCGGTAAAGGGAAAAACAGAGCGGCAGGAGCGGCCGTTCATCGCAATGTCACAATCCCGTTTTGCATCAAGATCCGCGTCGGAAAATGAGCTATGCTGACGGGCATTCATTATTGGCCGTCAATTTACGCCTTACAACCTAAACGACAAGTAAACCATGCAAAACCGGCTGACCATCAAGGACATCGCACGCCTGAGCGGCGTAGGCAAATCCACCGTCTCACGCGTGCTGAACAATGAAGGCAGCGTGAGCCCGCAAACCCGCGAACGGGTGGAAGCGGTGATCCGTCAGCAGGGGTTTACCCCCTCCAAGTCGGCGCGCGCCATGCGCGGCCAGAGCGACAAGGTGGTGGGCATCATCGTTTCCCGTCTCGATTCGCCGTCGGAAAACCAGGCGGTGCGCACCATGCTGCCGCTGCTGTATCAGCAGGGCTTCGACCCGATCGTGATGGAGAGCCAGTTCGAAACCCGCCTGGTGCAGGAGCACCTGCACGTGCTGCGCCAGCGCAACGTCGACGGGGTGATCCTGTTCGGCTTCACCGGCCTGACCGCGGCGATGCTCAAACCGTGGCAGGAAAAAATGGTGGTGATGGTGCGTGAATACGACGGCTTCTCGTCCGTCTGCTACGACGACGCCGGCGCGGTGAACCTGCTGATGGATCGCCTGTACCGGCAGGGGCATCGGCATATCGGCTATCTGGGGGTGCAGCTCAGCGACGCCACCACCGGCCAGCGCCGCTATCAGGCCTACCTCGACGCCTGTGAACGCCTCAAGCTCACGCCGCGCGCCACGCTGGGCGAGCTGAGCTACCAGAGCGGTTTCCAGCACGCCGCCGAAGTGATCGACTCGCACACCAGCGCGCTGATCTGCGCCTCCGACAGCATCGCCCTGGGGGCGATTAAATACCTGCAGCAGCAGCCGGCGCACGCCATTCAGGTGTGCGCCATCGGCAACACCCCGCTGCTCAGCTTCCTGTTCCCCGATACCCTGTCGGTCGAGTTCGGCTACGGCAGCGCCGGCCTGCTGGCGGCGCAGCAGCTGCTGGCGCAGCTCAGCGGCGAACAGGGGATCCGCCGCCTGGTGGTGCCCAGCAAACTTTCCTGACGACCTGCTTAGAAGTTGACCATTTTTTGTCATTTTGTGATCCTCGCCCCAAACCGGGAACGTTCCCATTTCATTCAAAAAGCCGAGTGGCTAAGCTTTGATCATTACTCAGTCAACACCTCTGCAGGTATCCCATAATGAGCAAAGTAAAACAGCAGGATATTGATCGCCTGATTGTTTTGGTCGGCGGCCGCGAGAACATCGCCACCGTCAGCCATTGCATTACCCGGCTGCGTTTCGTCCTCAATGACCCCAGCAAGGCCAGCCCCAAAGAAATCGAAGAGCTGCCGATGGTCAAAGGTTGCTTCACCAACGCCGGGCAGTTCCAGGTGGTGATCGGCACCGACGTCGGCGACTACTATCAGGCGCTGATCGCCAGCACCGGCGTCAACGAGGCCGACAAGGAACAGGCCAAGGTCGCCGCGCGCCAGAACATGACCTGGACCGAGCGCACCATCTCCCACTTCGCCGAGATCTTCTTCCCGCTGCTGCCGGCGCTGATCAGCGGCGGTCTGATCCTCGGCTTCCGCAACGTGATCGGCGACATCCCGATGTCCGACGGCCAAACGCTGGCGCAGATGCACCCGGCGTGGAAAACCATTTACGACTTCCTGTGGCTGCTCGGTGAAGCGATCTTCATGTTCCTGCCGGTGGCCATCTGCTGGTCGACGGTGAAAAAGATGGGCGGCACGCCGGTGCTCGGCATCGTGCTGGGCGTCACCCTGGTGTCGCCGCAGCTGATGAACTCCTACCTGCTCGGCCAGCAAACGCCGGAAGTGTGGAACTTCGGCTGGTTCGTGATCCAGAAAGTCGGCTATCAGGCGCAGGTGATCCCGTCGATCCTGGCGGGCATGGCGCTGGGCTGGATCGAAACCCGGCTGAAAAAGATCGTCCCCGACTATCTCTATCTGGTGGTGGTGCCGGTGGTTTCGCTGCTGCTGGCGGTGTTCCTGGCGCACGCGCTGATCGGGCCGTTCGGCCGCATGATCGGCGACGGCGTCGCCTGGGCGGTGAAAGCGGTGATGACCGGCAGCTTCGCCCCGGTGGGCGCCGCGCTGTTCGGCTTCCTGTATGCACCGCTGGTGATCACCGGCGTGCACCAGACCACGCTGGCCATCGACATGCAGATGATCCAGAGCATGGGCGGCACCCCGGTATGGCCGCTGATTGCGCTGTCCAACATCGCGCAGGCCTCGGCGGTGCTCGGCATCATCATCATCAGCCGCAAGGCCAACGAGCGTGAAATTTCGGTGCCGGCGGCGATCTCCGCCTACCTCGGCGTGACCGAACCGGCGATGTACGGCATCAACCTCAGATACCGCTTCCCGATGCTGTGCGCGATGATCGGCTCCGCGATCGCAGGCCTTATCTGCGGCCTGGACGGCGTAATGGCCAACGGCATCGGCGTCGGCGGCCTGCCGGGCATCCTGTCTATCAAGCCGCAGTTCTGGCTGATTTACTCGCTGGCGATTCTGGTGGCGATCGTCATCCCGCTGGTGCTGACCATCATGGTCTACAAACGCAAGGCCGCCCGCGGCGAGCTGCCGGTTTAATTGACGCAAGATGAATGTAGGGGCCTGCTTGCGCAGGCCCGTTGTCACGATTCAAAGGTATTGATCTATGAGCAACCCAACCCCCTGGTGGCAGAACGGCGTCATCTACCAAATTTATCCGAAGAGTTTTCAGGACAGCACCGGCAACGGCTACGGCGATTTGGCCGGCGTGACCCGGCGGCTGGACTATCTGCAGGAGCTGGGCGTCGACGCCATCTGGCTGACGCCGGTCTACGTATCGCCGCAGGTGGACAACGGCTATGACGTGGCGGACTACTGCGCCATCGATCCGGCTTACGGCACCATGGCGGACTTCGAGCAGCTGGTCGCCGCCGCCCACCGGCGCGGCATCCGCATCGTGATGGACATGGTGTTCAACCACACCTCGACCGAGCACCCGTGGTTCAAGGCCGCGCAGGATCGCCACAGCCCGTATCGTCAGTTCTACGTCTGGCGCGACGGCGAAGGCGATACGCCGCCGAACAACTGGCGCTCCAAGTTCGGCGGCAACGCCTGGCAGTGGCACGCCGACAGCGGCCAGTACTATCTGCACCTGTTCGCCGCCGAGCAGGCGGATCTCAACTGGGAACACCCGCCGGTGCGCGAAGAGCTGAAGAAAGTGTGTCAGTTCTGGGCGGACAAAGGCGTCGACGGCCTGCGCCTCGACGTGATCAACCTGGTGTCCAAACAGCAGGACTTCCCGTCCGACAGCCAGGGTGACGGCCGCCGCTTCTACACCGACGGCCCGCGCATTCACGAGTTCCTGCAGGAAATGAGCCGCGACGTGTTCCAGCCACGCGGCCTGATGACGGTGGGCGAGATGTCCTCCACCACGCTTGAGCATTGCCAGCAGTACGCGGCGCAGAGCGGCGAAGAGCTGTCGATGACCTTCAACTTCCACCACCTGAAGGTAGACTACGCCAACGGCGAAAAATGGACGCGGGCGGCGCCGGATTATGTGGAACTGAAGCAGATCTTCCGCCACTGGCAGCAAGGGATGCATAACCGCGCCTGGAACGCGCTGTTCTGGTGCAACCACGATCAGCCGCGCATCGTGTCGCGCTTCGGCGATGAAGGCGCACTGCGGGTGCCGGCCGCCAAAATGCTGGCGATGGTGCTGCACGGCATGCAGGGCACGCCTTATATCTATCAGGGTGAAGAGATCGGCATGACCAACCCCGGCTTCCGCGCCATCGAGCAGTACCGCGACGTGGAAAGCCTGAACATGTACGCCGAGCTGAGCGCCCAGGGCCGCAGCGACGCCGAACTGCTGGCGATCCTGGCGGACAAATCGCGCGACAACGGCCGCACGCCGATGCAGTGGAGCGCCGCGCCGCACGCCGGTTTCACCACCGGCACGCCGTGGATCGGCTGCGCCGAGAACTACCCGCAGATCAACGCCGACGCGGCGCTGGCCGATCTCGACTCGGTGTTTTACGCCTACCGCCAGCTGATCATCCTGCGCAAGCAGTATCCGCTGCTAACCCACGGCGACTATCAGGATCTGGCGCCGGATCACCCGGCGCTCTGGTGCTATCAGCGCAGCTGGAACGGCCAGCGCCTGCTGGTGGTAGCCAACCTGAGCCGCGAACCGCTGGCCTGGGCGGCGGAAGGCGTGGAAGCCTCCGCCCAGTGGCGCCCGCTGATGAGCAACTACAGCGACTCGGCGGATCAGCCGCAGGCGCTGACGCTGCGGCCGTTCGAAGCGGTGTGGTGGCTGCTCGAAGACTGATCCCGCAGGGCGCGGCGAGCGCTGCGCCCTACAATGTCCCCATCAGCGCCACCACCCCGGCGGCCGCTTGCGCCAACTGCTCATCGCTCATGTCGGTCACGCCCTGCACCAGATGCGGCGGCAGATAATCCATGCCGGTCAGGTTAGCCAGCGCATGGAACGGCAGCAGCAGATCCTGCACCGGATAGCGGTTGTAGCCTGCCGGCGTGTAGGCCTGCGCGTTGCCGCCGGTGCTCACCACCAGCTGCAGCGGCTTGCCGTGCAGTTTGGTGCCCTCGCTGCCGTAGGCGAAACCATAGGTTAATACCGCGTCCTGCCATTCGCGCAGGATCGCCGGCGAGCTGTACCAGAAAAACGGGAACATCATCACCACCGCATCGTGGCTTTCCAGCAGTGCCTGTTCGCGCGCCACGTCGATGCGGTAATCCGGGTAAGCGCGGATCAGTTCGTGCACGGTCACGTTAGGCAGCGGGCGCACGGCCTCGATCAGCGCCTGGTTGATGCGTGACTCGTCGGGGGTGCGGTGGGCGGTTAACACTAAAATGCGTGACATAAAGGATTCCTTGAACGTAAAGAAGATGAGGCATTTTTCCATTTCTGCCGCTTCGGGTGTAGGCTGTTCAAGGTCACTTCAATTTCAACCGAAAGTATCAACCACTATGTCGCTGCCCTTTGACGTGCACCGCCTGCTGCCGGCCTTCCTCGCCGCCGCGCAGGCGCAAAATTTCTCCGCCGCCGCCCGCCAGCTGGGCGTCACGCCGGCGGCGGTCAGCAAAAATATCCGCGCGCTGGAAGAGAAGCTGGCGCTGCGGCTGTTTCAGCGCAACACCCATAACGTGCTGCTGACCGACGAAGGCAAAGCGCTGCTGGCGCAGGTGGCGCCGCTGTGGCAGGCGCTGGCGGCGACATTGGAAAGCGCCGGCGGCAAACGGCAGGCGCCGGCCGGGGTGGTGCGCGTCACGATGATCCCCGGCTTCGGCCGCCAGATGCTGATGCCGTTAATCCCGCAATTTCTGGCGCGCTACCCGCAGATCGATCTCGATCTGTCGCTGGACGCCAGGGTGGTGAATCTGGTGGGCGAAGGTTTCGACGTCGGCATCGGCAGCCGGGTCGATCCCGACAGCCGGCTGGTGGCGCGCCCACTCTACCCGATGCACATGGCGCTGGCGGCGTCGCCCGACTATCTGGCGCGGCGCGGTGAACCGCAAACGCCGTACGACCTGCTGCGGCACGACTGTCTGCTGCACCGCAACCCCAGCAACGGCCGCCACGTCAAATGGCAGCTGCGCCATCAGGGCGAAACGCTGGCGCTGGATCTGAACGGCCGATTGGTGGTGAGCCGCCCAGAAATGTTGCTGGATGCGGCGCTGGCCGGGCTGGGCATCGTCAACCTGGCGCGCTGGTACCTCGAAAAGCACTTTGAGCAGGGCACGCTGCGGCCGGTGCTGGCGGAGTGCTGGCCGCGCCCGGTGCAGCTGTGGCTCTATTACGCCTCGGCGGATCTGCCGCCGCGGGTGCGCGTCTGGGTTGATTTTCTGCTGGCGCATTTTCGCGATCGGCCAGTGAGCGATTGACGACTGTTCAGCTTGCGCACGCTCTTCCGTTTTCCTTGTTCTACATCAAAAGAATCTCGCCAATATCTATATATAGTGCATTAAGAATTACGAATACCTATATATAGTAGTTATCCACAAAATCATCCACACGCCGCCACAGCCCTTGCGCGCTGCGGCTTTGCCCTGTGGATAAGCGAAATTTGACGGTTGCTCGCCACGCCAGGCGGGTATGAACGCTCCCTCGGGGAACAAGGAGTACAACGTGAAACCAGTAGTGATTAAGCGGGACGGTTGCCAGGTACCTTTTGACGAAGCGCGCATCGCGCAGGCCATCGAGCGCGCCGCGCTGGCGGTGGGCGTGGTCGACGCCGACTACTGCGCCACCGTCGCCCGCGTGGTCGCTCAGCGCATGGAGCAGCAGCCGCGCGTCGATATCCACGAGATCCAGCAGGCGGTGGAAAACCAGCTGATGGCCGGCGAGTACAAACAGCTGGCGCGCGCCTATATCGAATACCGCCACGATCGCGATGTGGCGCGCGAGCTGCGCGGCCGCCTGAACCAGGAGATTCGCGGCCTGGTCGAGCAGAGCAACCGCGCGCTGCTGAACGAGAACGCCAACAAGGACAGCAAGGTGATCCCCACCCAGCGCGACCTGCTGGCGGGCATCGTCGCCAAGCACTACGCCAAGCAGCACATCCTGCCGCGCGACGTGGTGCTGGCCCATGAACGCGGCGAAATTCACTACCACGATCTCGACTACTCGCCGTTCTTCCCGATGTTCAACTGCATGCTGATCGATCTGAAAGGCATGCTGACCAACGGCTTCAAGATGGGCAACGCCGAGATTGAGCCGCCGAAGTCGATCTCCACCGCCACCGCCGTGACCGCGCAGATCATCGCCCAGGTCGCCAGCCATATCTATGGCGGCACCACCATCAACCGCATCGATGAAATTCTGGCGCCGTTCGTCGACGAGAGCTTCCGCAAACACCTGCAGGTGGCGGAAGAGTGGCAGATCCCGGATGCCAAAGGCTATGCCATGGCGCGCACCGAGAAAGAGTGTTACGACGCCTTCCAGTCGCTGGAGTACGAGGTCAACACCCTGCACACCGCCAACGGCCAGACGCCGTTCGTCACCTTCGGCTTCGGCCTTGGCACCAGCTGGGAGTCGCGCCTGATCCAGCGCTCGATCCTGAAAAACCGCATCGCCGGGCTGGGCAAAAACCGCAAGACCGCCGTGTTCCCCAAACTGGTGTTCGCCATCCGCGACGGCCTCAACCACCAGTACGGCGATCCGAACTACGACATCAAACAGCTGGCGCTGGAGTGCGCCAGCAAGCGCATGTACCCGGATATCCTCAACTACGATCAGGTGGTGAAGGTCACCGGCTCGTTCAAAACGCCGATGGGCTGCCGCAGCTTCCTCGGCACCTACGAGCAGGACGGCGAACTGGTGCACGACGGCCGCAACAACATCGGCGTCATCAGCCTCAACCTGCCGCGCATCGCGCTGGAGGCGATGGGCGATGAGTCGCGCTTCTGGACGCTGCTGGATCAGCGCCTGCAGCTGGCGAAAAAGGCCCTGATGACGCGCATCGCCCGGCTGGAAGGCATCAAGGCGCGGGTGGCACCAATCTTGTACATGGAAGGCGCCTGCGGCGTGCGGCTCAAGGCCGACGACAACATCGCCGATATCTTCAAGCACGGCCGCGCCTCGATTTCGCTGGGCTACATCGGCCTGCACGAGACCATCAACGCGCTGTTCGGCGGCGAAAACCACGTGTATGACGACGAAGCGCTGCGCGCCAAAGCGGTGGCGATCGTCGCGCGCCTGCGCGCCGCCGTCGACGCCTGGAAAGACGAGACCGGCTACGGCTTCAGCCTCTACAGCACGCCGAGCGAGAACCTGTGCGATCGCTTCTGCCGGCTGGACACCGCCGATTTCGGCGTGGTGCCGGGCGTCACCGACAAGGGCTATTACACCAACAGCTTCCACCTCGACGTGGAGAAGAAGGTCAATCCGTACGACAAGCTGGACTTCGAAGCGCCCTACCCGCCGTTGGCCAGCGGCGGCTTCATCTGCTACGGCGAGTACCCGAACCTGCAGCACAACCTGAAGGCGCTGGAAGACGTGTGGGACTACAGCTACAGCCGGGTGCCTTACTACGGCACCAACACGCCGATCGACGAGTGCTACGAATGCGGCTTCACCGGTGAATTCTCCTGCACCAGCAAAGGCTTCACCTGCCCGAAATGCGGCAACCACGACTCGGCCAAAGTCTCGGTCACCCGCCGGGTGTGCGGCTATCTCGGCAGCCCCGATGCCCGGCCGTTCAACGCCGGCAAGCAGGAAGAGGTGAAACGCCGGGTGAAACACCTCGGCAACGGGCAGCTCGGCTGAGAAACGCCGTGCAACCTAGGCAGAAGCCTGTTCATCAGGCGTGATTGTCGCAGCCAGTTTGCCTTCGGGCAGTGCACACCAACCGGAGCGTACACGCAGTACGTGAGGAGTGGCAGCACTGCCCGGAGGCAAAATGGCCAGTAAAATAGCCTGATGGGCAGGCCTCACATGAATTATCACCAGTACTACCCGATCGACGTCGTCAATGGCCCCGGCACCCGCTGCACGCTGTTTGTCGCCGGCTGCGTGCACCAGTGCCCCGGTTGCTACAACAAGAGCACCTGGCGGCTCAACTCCGGCCAGCCGTTTACCCCGGCGCTGGAAGACCGCATCATCGCCGATCTGAACGATCCGCGCGTGCCGCGCCAAGGGCTGTCGCTCTCAGGCGGCGATCCGCTGCATCCGGCCAACGTGTCGAGCATCTTAACGCTGGTGAAACGGGTACGCGCCGAATGCCCCGGCAAGGATATCTGGCTGTGGACCGGCTACCGGCTGGCGGAACTGGACGCACAGCAAATGCAGGTGGTGGACAGAATCAACGTGCTGATCGACGGCAAGTTCGTGCAGGATTTGAAAGACCCGGCGCTGATTTGGCGCGGCAGCAGTAACCAGGTGGTGCATAGGTTGCGTTGAGCTGGTGGTACTTTCCTCAACACGTGTTAGCCCCAGTTCAACCGGGTATGGCTGCGGCATGGAGACAATCTGATGGGCAGGTTTGTGCCAAAAGCGGACCTTCCAACAAGCTATATAGGAACAGATCAATCCTCATTGCTCCACACTTTGGGAGCAACTAGTGTGTTACTGAGAATTTTTAATAATTTCCCGATATAAAAAATCTTGATTAGGCGTATTCTTTATGTTACCGGTTGGGTCAGGTTTTTTGCAGTAATAACTCAGATTATACTGACAAAGAAACATAATTCTTGCTATATTTTCAGTGAACAATTCAAACGATTGAGTATGAATAAGATATGAGTAAAGAATTTAACAAAAAAGAGATTTACCCCTCTCCAAAGGACTCGTTTAGCTTTGTATTACAGCCCGTATCTGAGATGAAAGATGAGGCACTAGTGGTGTTGGATGCAAATGTACTTCTTTTGCCTTTTACAACTAATATTAAGAATGTACAAGCAATCAAAGAACTTTATACTAAACTATCTAAAAGTGATCAGTTGTTTCTTCCGGCACAGGCAGTAAGAGAATATTTGGATAATAGAGCTACAAAAATCAGTGACATAAATGAAGCTCTTCAAAAAAAATCGAATCAAAATTTCAACTATGTTGGTGTTCATCCACTACTTGAGAGCTTGACCGAATATAAAGAACTAATTGAGCTAGAAAAATCACTAAAAATTGCCATAAAGAATTATCAAGCTAAGATTCGAGATACACTTTCAGCGATTCAGGCATGGGGCTGGAATGACCCTGTAAGCAAAATGTACCATGAGGTCTTAGCTGATAGAATTTTGGATGATGACGCACTAGATTTCGCAATTATAGAAAAAGATCTAAAAAGAAGAAGTGAGCTAAACATCCCGCCCGGTTATAAAGATAGGAGTAAGGATCAGAATCAGGCAGGAGATTTAGTAATTTGGCACGAGATTCTTAATCTGGCAAAAAATAAAGATAAGCATCTTATCTTTGTTTCTGTAGATGAGAAAACGGATTGGTGGCATCAAAGTGGAAAAACTCCACTTTATCCGAGGTTTGAGTTAGTTGATGAATTCAGAGAGGCAACAAAAGGAAAATCATTTCATATCGTCAGCCTTTCAGCTTTATTAGAGATCTTTGATACAGATTCTGAAGTGGTTAAATCTGTGAAAATTACGGAAGAAGAGGTCAAATCTACTACCGAGTTAGAAATAAAGCATTCACAGAAACAAGCAAAAGCTTCTTTTGATCCCGATGATGAATATCGTAAATACCTTAATATACCTAATGATCATGGTCTAATAATGAATCATATTAAATGGGGTGTAAAAGGTGGGTATGATACAGACACATATCTAATTTCGGAAGTTGATAGTGCCGGGAATATCATCAATAAATATAATTTTTACGATAGTACGAAAACCAGCCCCCCATTTGATCGTGAATTTCATGCGGAAAAAATATAAAATTACATGTTGTCGTACTTATCCTAAGCTACGCCACGATGAGAATCAGTCTCAAATGTAAGCATCAGGCTTCTAGGGAGTACAGCGTACTGGCATGCTCCCGGTTGATCATCACACGCAAATGTTAGTCCTACATCCCTGCGGTTATGACAAATGCGAACTTCCGCTCCTCGCTCACAGCGGACATTGCTGCCCCTGACCGACCTCTACGTGCCAGGAGCGGACGTTACGCACGAACTCTAATGGCTAAGCCCCTGCTTCAGGTATTGTTCCACTCATTCAGAGTCACAGTAAAAAGCATGCTTGCGGGCTCATTTTTTACATCATGAATATCTCGTGAGAACCGTAGGCCTGCTTTAGCCAGGATCCTTTGGGATGCCAGATGGTTTGGTCTTACTACCGCAGAAATTTCAGCCAGTTTTAAAATACCAAACCCATAGCCGACCGCATATATAGCAAACTCTGTCGCAAGGCCTTTTCCCCATGACTCTGTAGAGAAACGATACCCCAGGTTCATTATCGGTGTATCGTCATAACTGATAATGCTAAGTCCTCCAAAACCGATAATTCTTTCTGGATTCTCCTTCTGTGCGATAGCCCAGTTTCCGAACCTATAAATCTCCCAGTGGCTAAGCCAGCGGGCCATAACATTACGTGCATGACCAATATCTGGATACGGTCCCGCTGGATTGAACGTATTTGTTGCAGGGTCGCCATAAATCCTGAAAAGGTCATCCACATCTGATGCGTTTACAGGGCGAAGATACAGTCTTGAGTGTTCTGGCTGCAAAGCAATCTCCTGAGCTGGGGTTTATAAAGTGGAGTATGTTGCTGATTTAAAGATGTTAGATCCAGCGCCTGTAACAGGGATGTTATGCTTGCGTGACAAAATATTCAATCGCACATAGTGACCGTCCGCTCCTCGCTCATAGCAGACCTTGCAGTGCTTCATACGGTACACTTCGTGCCAGCAGCGGAATTTTAAAGGATTAAATAAAAATCATACGATTTACAAATACAGACAGCCATAAGCGAGATATTATAAAATTTGAGTCTAATGGTAGCTTTTTTACTAAAACATTTTAGAATGAAACATCCCTCAAAGTTATGGTGGCTATGAAAGGCATGATAGAAAATTATTTAGATAAATCTGGTCGAGCTATGCTGGCAGCATGTTTTACTTTTGACAATGCTCGAGCGGCAGAAAAAATGGCAGACTGGCATTGTGTTGGTGAAGATAATGAAGCCTGGAAGAATGGTCCATATTTATCAGCGGGTGCAAACCAGAAGCAAATCGATCATAGATATCCTTATTGTTTTAGAACCAGTGATGAGTTCGGTATAGTTGCAGGAATAATATTGGGTCCTAATCCTCCAAAGAATAAAAATGGCGGTGTGCAAATTCCTATGCCCCCTAAGGATTTGAATGAATCAAGAGTCGAACCAGTAATATCTAAACTAGCAATCATTGAGCAATTTGAATTATTCAAAGAATTTTTAATAATATTTGATGGGCCATTTAATAGGAAAAAATGTCAAGCTTGGGAGGGTATTATCGAAGAAGATGCCCTTAATTTGCTTACTGAGCTAACAAATAGACGAAATGAGCTGACTCATGATTCTGAACATGCACTTTCGTCTATGAAAGAAGCTGTTGCATATTTTTATCAGTTGCGCCAGTTAGCACCCAAGCTTTATGAGTGTTCCTTGCATCAATCTCCGACTGATAAATAATATTGAATTATTCATGTGCGACCATTCAAAAATCGCACATGAATAAACTCAAAAGAAGATAAAGCACTTGATACTAAAATCCAACTTGGTTGCTAAAAAAAATCATTCATTGCTTTTATGTTTATTTCACAACAACTATATACTTCATTTGATGTGTAGCCACCAAAACTATTTAATTCGAATATGCCAAGTGAAATTATATAAGCGCAGAGCATTGAAAAATAATAACTTTCATATCTACTAATTTCGGATTTACTGGTTCTAAATGGGCTTAATGTTGAACCGTGAGCCCTCTCATTTCTAGCATTATACAATATAACAGATGTAATGAATTCGCACTTTTTATTGGGTGGGAAATGGTTACCATCATTGGATAGATCTAGTAACGGAAAAACTGAGTTTTTAGTTTTAGTGCCTTTTTGACCTTTAAGTATCATCATCAAAAACTTTGCAGCTCTTAACAAGTTATCTCGATCTAGAGCGGCTGAAATTGAAAACACACCGTTAGAATCACAAGCAAACTTTTTAATAAATTCTTCATATTGGCCTGCGTGGAAACATGCCCTTGCTCTTTTTGCCAGCCTAGACTTGTTATCTCTATCATTTACTATGCGCTGAGCCTCGGATTCAAATATCCTTTTCGTGATATAATAACTTGTTAACACTGGAATATTATAGGCAAGCAATTCAATTATATCCCCCCAGCGGTTATTAGGTAAGCTGAGCAATTTATTACCCACCCCCTGTACAATCCCTTTAAGTCCACCTTGGGTGGGAAATTGTCTTTTTCCGGCTTCATCAATTACTTTAAAACAGTGATCAAACATATAGTCTGGTCTAAAAGGCAAAAACTCAAGGCCATCTCCTAAATGCCCAATGCATGTTTGAAATGTGACATCATCATTATAAGCCATTCTTATGGGAGTGAAAGGTGCTGCTCCATGGTTTTTATCAATTAGCGCCTTAAATTTTTCTTCTGTTCTAAATAAAACTCTAGTGGGAAAATCGTTGTGGCAGTCTACGCGCGCTTTTTTATAATCGAAGCTCATCTCAATCTCCATATATTTTATATAAAAACCAGTAACTTTCGTTAGTAACGACAAACTTAAAATAGCACTCTAATTTTAGCTACACGGTTTGTAAAGCAGCATTTGTAAGCATCCTGCCAAAACGAACCATTCAATTTTAGAGCTCTTCCGACATACTGATTATGTCTTTTTAGGAGATCGTCATGCGCAAAGCCCGATTCACCAAACACCAGATCATTGCCGGTCTGAAGTCCGCCGAAGCCTAGAGCACCAGTTTCCAGCCTTACCCGATGTTTGGGGAAAAGGCTGATGATCTTACCTCACCGCAGAAGGTTCCTAATCTGATCCCAGTTGATTAAAACACGATAATGTTAGTAATTCGTCAATCAACTGAGAGAACAATTACAAACGACCGCTCCTCGCTCAAAGCCGACCACCAGCTGACATATTGCTCTTTCCACAGAACCTGCCAGCCCAGCCCTGAACGAATCCCCCTCAACCCCCTCACCGATAACACCCCCGAATTTTCGCTTTAAATATAGCCATTCGTTTTTCTACCTCCGAATGGCTTATATAAACCGCGGTGCCGTTTCTTAAACGTTCAAGGGCGGCATCCCCCCTTTCACGCAACGCTTGCTCCAGCAACATCGCCTCTACGTCCATTTCAGGTTTATTCCGCTGTTCCACTTCCATCTCCTCCATTGAGATAGCGTCAAGTCACGAATCCGTTACACCAACCCCATCCCCACCACGCCGGTCAGCACGCCGCACAGCGCCACCAGCGCCGCCGTCAGGCACAGTGCCCGGGCGGAGAAGGCTTTGTTGAGCATCAGCAGCGAAGGCAGGCTGACCGCCGGCAGGGTCATCAGCAGCGCCAGCGCCGGGCCTGCGCCCATGCCCGCCAGCATCATGGTCTGCACGATCGGGATTTCCGCCGCGGTGGGGATAACGAACAAGCAGCCGACTATCGCCAGCGCGATGATCCACAGCAGGCTATTGTCGACGGCGCCGTCGGCGTGCGGGAACAGCCAGACCCGCGCCGCACCCAGCGCCAGCACCGCTAACACGTAGATCGGGATGGTCGACCAAAACAGCGCCCACAGCGCTTTGCCCCAGCGGGCGAGGAACGGCCGCTCGTCGCTCTGCGCCGTCAGCACCAAAGGCTGCGGCGCGGCGGGCTGCGGATCGTTGGCGGTCATGCGCTGCACCAGCCAGGCGATGCCCAGCACCATCACCACGCCCGCCACCAGGCGGATGGCGGCGAACGGCCAACCGAGCACAAACCCCATGAACACCAGCGTCGCCGGGTTCAATACCGGGTTGGCGAGCCAAAAGGCCAGCGCGGCGCCGCTGGACACCGACTGGCGGCGCATGCCGGCGGCGACCGGCGCGGCGCAGCAGGTGCACATCATGCCCGGCAGCGCGATCAGCGCCCCCAGCACGGTGCCGGAAAAACGCCGGTGGCCGAGCGTGCGCGCCAGCCAGTCGCGCGGGATCAGCACCTGCACCAGCGAACCTAGCAGCACGCCGAGCAGCGCCGCCTTCCACACCGCGGTGAAGTAGACCAGCGCGTACTGCCAGGCCGCCAGCCAGGGGCTCGCGGCGCCGTCGGCCAGGATCGATTTGCCGATCGAGTGGCTGTCCGCCGCTACGAACGCTTTGCCGTAGTAAGGCTGCCATTTGACGTAGTAGAGGCCGACGGCCACCACCAGCAGAAACAGGATCGGTTTCCACAGCGGCCAGGCGCGTGGGGCGGGTTCAGGGGCGTTCAGAGGTTGCGGCATGGTAGCGGCCAGAGTCAGTCAACAGAGGCGCCAGCATAGCGTGCCGCCGCCGCCCGTGCACGCCCGGGCTGTCCTAAATAGTTCATCTGTTCGCCACCGAGGCGTAACGCGATTGTCATCTGCGCCCGGCACCATGATGCCAACTTGAAAACCACAGGGTAGACGCACGATGAAACGCACCGCTTCCGCCTTCATCGCACAGCCATCGGTATGACGAGGTTTTTATTATGATGGAGTTATCTAGACATCCGACCACTTACCCCACCCGCTATCAGCAGATCGCCGCGCAGCTGGAACAGGAGCTGCGCACGCAATACCGCTGTGGCGACTACCTGCCTTCGGAACAACAGCTGGCCGAACGTTACCAGGTCAATCGCCACACGCTGCGCCGCGCGGTGGATCAGCTGGTGGAACGCGGCTGGCTGCAGCGCCGCCACGGCGTCGGCATTCTGGTGCTGATGCGGCCTTACGACTACCCGCTGCACGCCAACACCCGCTTCAGCCAGAACCTGTTCGAGCAGGGCAGCCACCCCACCAGTGAGCGCTTACTCGCCGTCTTGCGCCCGTGCAATGGGCATGTCGCCAGCGCACTCTCGCGTGAAGAAGGCGAAATGGTGATCCACCTGCGCACCCTGCGCCGGGTCAACGGTGTGCCGATGAGCGTGATCGACCACTATCTGCCCGATCTGGACTGGTGGCCGGCGCTGCAGCAGTTCCACAGCGGTTCGCTGCACCAGTTTATCGAACAGCACCTCCAGCAGCCGCTGACCCGCCGCCAGACGCGCATCAGCGCGCGCCGCGCGCAGGCCAAAGAGAGCCGGCTGCTGGAGATCGCCACCCACGCGCCGCTGCTGTGCGTGCGCACCCTTAACGTCCGCAGCGGCGGCGAAGACGTGGCGGAATACTCCGTCAGCCTGGCCCGCGCCGACATGATTGAACTGACGATGGAGCACTGAATGCAAGCCTTAGAGTCGAGACAACGCTGGATGTCGGTGCTGGCGCACAGCCGGCCCGAGCAACTGCGCAGCCACTGGCAGGCGCTGAACCTCAGCCCGGGTTACCGCAGCATCCGCGCGCCGGAGATCGGCCTGGCCCAGCTGCAGGGGCGCATGGGCGCCACCGGCCGCCGCTTCGTGCTGGGGGACATGACGGTCACCCGCGCGGTGGTGCAGCTGGACAACGGTGGCTACGGCTACAGCTATATCGCCGGGCGCGACAAGGCGCACGCCGAGCTGTGCGCGCTGGCCGATGCGCTGCTGCAACAGCCGGAACACGGCGAACGCCTGCAACAACAGCTGATCGCGCCGCTGGCCGCGCTGCAGCACGAACAGCGCCAGCTGCGCGCCCGGGCGATCGCCGCCAGCCGGGTGGACTTCTTTACGCTGGTGCGAGGGGATTAAGCCATGAGTTTATTGACCGGTTTTGAGCAACCGATAGACCAATCGCAGCACGCTTTCCGTTTGATTCTTAAAGCCTTGAGCGAACCGGGCCACCGGGTGACGCTGCCGAACGGCCCGGCCTGGGCGCCGCTGAACGCCGCCAGCACCGCCGCGCTGCTGACGCTGGCCGATCAGGAAACACCGCTGCAGCTGTGCGCGGCGCTGAATAGTGAGCAAGTGCTAACAAACATTCGTTTTCACAGCGGCGCGCCGCTGGCCGCCACGGCGCAGGAGGTCTGTTTTGCCCTGTTCGATGAGCACGTGCAGGCCGCCGATCTGCAGGCGTTACCGCACGGCACTGAAATCTCGCCGGAGTTCGGCGCCACGGTCATCGTGCAGCTCGGCGAGCTGGAGAACGGCGCCGCGCTGCGCCTGACCGGCCCCGGCATCGAGAGCCAACGCCTGATTGCGCCGCGCCTGCCGCCGGCGCTGCTGGATTATTTGGTCAACCGCCCGCAGCGCTTCCCGCTGGGGCTGGATATCTTGCTGACCTGCGGCGATCGCCTGCTGGCGATCCCGCGGACCACCCGCGTGGAGGTGTGCTGATGTACGTAGCAGTAAAAGGGGGCGAAAAAGCCATTGAGGCCGCCCATCAGCTGCAGGAACAGCTGCGGCGCGGTGACGACGCGCTGCCGGCGATCGGCGCAGAACAAATCGAACAGCAGCTGGGGCTGGCGGTGGATCGGGTGATGACCGAAGGCGGCATCTACGATCGCGAGCTGGCGGCGCTGGCCATCAAACAGGCCAGCGGCGATCTGGTGGAGGCGATCTTCCTGCTGCGCGCCTACCGCACCACCCTGCCGCGCCTGGCGGTCAGCGAGCCGCTGGCCAGCGAAAACATGCGGCTGGAGCGGCGCATCTCGGCGGTTTACAAGGACTTGCCCGGCGGGCAGGTGCTGGGGCCGACCTACGACTACACCCACCGGCTGCTGGACTTCGCGCTGCTGGCGGAAGGCGAGGCGCCGCGTGCACCGCAGGCCGACGAACCGCTGCCGGACAACTGCAGCCACGTGTTCGATCTATTGTGTCGCCAGCAGCTGGCGCGGGAGGAACAGGACGACGGCAGCGCGCCGGACGACATCACCCGCAATCCGCCGGTTTACCCCTGCTCGCGCTCGGCGCGCCTGCAGCAGCTGGTGCGCGGCGACGAAGGTTTTCTGCTGGCGCTCGGCTACGCCACCCAACGCGGCTACGGCCGCAACCACCCGTTCGCCGGCGAGATCCGCACCGGCCACGTTTCGGTGGAGATCGTGCCTGAAGAGCTCGGTTTCGCCATCGACATCGGCGAAATCCTGCTGACCGAGTGCGAAATGGTCAACGGCTTCGTCGATCCCAAGGACCATCCGCCGCACTTCACCCGCGGTTACGGGCTGGTGTTCGGCCGCGCCGAACGCAAGGCGATGGCGATGGCGCTGGTAGATCGCGCATTGCAGAGCCCCGACTACGGCGAAGGCGTCGCCGGCCCGGCGCAGGACGAAGAGTTCGTGCTGGCCCACGCCGACAACGTCGAGGCCGCCGGCTTCGTCTCCCATCTCAAGCTGCCGCACTACGTCGACTTCCAGGCCGAACTGGAGCTGCTCAAGCGGCTGCGACAGGAATACAGCGAGCGTCAGGAGGCCCGCAATGAGTGAAGTATTGACCGGCTATAACCTCGGTTATCTGGACGAGCAGACCAAGCGCATGATCCGCCGCGCCATCCTCAAGGCGGTGGCAATCCCCGGCTATCAGGTGCCGTTCGGCGGCCGCGAGATGCCGATGCCCTACGGCTGGGGCACCGGCGGCATTCAGCTCACCGCCAGCGTTATCGGCCGCGCCGACGTGCTGAAGGTGATCGACCAGGGTGCCGACGACACCACCAACGCGGTGTCGATCCGCCGCTTCTTCCAGCGCGTCGCCGGGGTGGAAACCACCGAACGCACGCCGGAGGCCACCCTGATCCAGACCCGTCACCGCATTCCGGAAACCGCGCTGCGCGAAGACCAGATCCTGATCTATCAGGTGCCGATCCCGGAGCCGCTGCGCTTTATCGAGCCACGCGAAACCGAGACCCGCAAGATGCACGCGCTGGAGGAGTACGGCGTGATGCAGGTGAAGCTGTATGAAGACATCGCGCGCTACGGCCATATCGCCACCACCTACGCCTACCCGGTGAAGGTCAACGATCGCTACGTGATGGATCCGTCGCCGATCCCGAAATTCGACAACCCGAAAATGCACATGATGCCGGCGCTGCAGCTGTTCGGCGCCGGGCGAGAGAAACGCATCTACGCCCTGCCGCCGTTCACCAAGGTGGAGAGCCTGGACTTCGACGACCATCCGTTCAGCGTGCAGCAGTGGGACGAACCCTGCGCGCTGTGCGGCTCGCGCCACAGCTACCTGGACGAGGTGGTGCTCGACGATCGGGGCAACCGCATGTTCGTCTGTTCGGACACCGACTACTGCCGGCAGCAGCTGGCGCAATCTTCGCAAGAGGCGCAGCACTGATGACTTCCACCCCTTTGAGCACCACTCCGCTGCTGTCGGTGAACCGGCTTACCCACTTGTACGCCCCCGGCAAGGGCTTCAGCGACGTGTCGTTCGACATCTATCCCGGCGAAGTGCTGGGCATCGTCGGCGAATCCGGCTCCGGCAAAACCACGCTGCTGAAATCGATCTCGGCGCGGCTGGCGCCGCAGCGTGGGCAGATCCTTTACCGCCCGCAGGCGGGCCAGGAACAGGATCTGTACGCCATGGCGGAGAGCGATCGCCGCCGCCTGCTGCGCACCGACTGGGGCGTGGTGCACCAGCACCCGCTCGACGGGCTGCGACCGCAGGTCTCCGCCGGCGGCAACATCGGCGAGCGGCTGATGGCCATCGGCCAGCGCCACTATGGCGACATTCGCCGCCAGGCCGGCCAGTGGCTGGAAGACGTCGAAATCCCGCTGTCGCGCCTCGACGATCTGCCGACCACCTTCTCCGGCGGCATGCAGCAGCGGCTGCAAATCGCCCGCAATCTGGTCACCCACCCCAAGCTGGTGTTTATGGATGAGCCGACCGGCGGGCTGGACGTGTCGGTGCAGGCGCGCCTGCTCGATCTGCTGCGCAACCTGGTGGTGGAGATGCAGCTGGCGGCGGTGATCGTCACCCACGATCTCGGCGTGGCCCGGCTGCTGGCCCACCGCCTGCTGGTGATGAAACAGGGCGAAGTGGTGGAGAGCGGCCTGACCGACCGGGTGCTGGACGATCCGCACCATCCTTATACCCAGCTGCTGGTTTCTTCGGTGCTGTCGTAACCCAAGGCGATAACAGATGACTATGCAAATCCGAGTTGAACATCTCAGTAAAACCTTTGTGCTGCACCAGCAGTACGGCACCCGCCTGCCGGTGCTGCACGACGCCAACCTGACGGTCCACGGCGGCGAATGCGTGGTGCTGCACGGCCACTCCGGCAGCGGCAAATCCACCCTGCTGCGCTCGCTGTACGCCAACTACCTGCCGGACAGCGGCCATATCTGGATCAACCACCAGGGCGACTGGCTGGACATGGTCAGCGCCGATGCGCGCCAAATTCTGGCGGTGCGCCGCCATACGCTGGGCTGGGTCAGCCAGTTCCTGCGGGTGATCCCGCGCATCAGCGCGCTGGAGGTGGTGATGCAGCCGCTGCTGGAACAGGGCGTCGAGCGCGCCGAGTGCCGCGAACGCGCCGAGGCGCTGCTCGCCGCGCTCAACGTGCCGCAGCGCCTGTGGCCGCTGGCGCCGTCCACCTTCTCCGGCGGCGAGCAGCAGCGGGTGAACATCGCACGCGGCTTTATCGTCGATTACCCCATTCTGTTGCTGGACGAACCGACCGCCTCGCTCGACAGCCGCAACAGCGCGGCGGTGGTGCAGCTTATCGAACGCGCCAAGGCGCGCGGCGCGGCGATCGTCGGCATTTTTCACGATGAAGGCGTCCGCCAACAGGTCGCCGACCGGCTTTATGACATGCAGGCGCCGCAGGCGCTGGAGGCCCTCTGATGATCGTCAATAACGTTAAGCTGGTGCTGGATGACCAGGTGGTGCAAGGCTCGCTGGAGATGCAGGACGGCGTGATCCGCAGCTTCGCCGACGGCCCGAGCCGGCTGCCGCAGGCACTGGACGGCGACGGCGGCTGGCTGCTGCCGGGGCTGATCGAGCTGCATACCGACAACCTGGACAAGTTCTTTACCCCGCGCCCGAACGTTGACTGGCCGGCCCATTCGGCGATGAGCAGCCACGACGCGCTGATGGTGGCCAACGGCATCACCACGGTACTGGACGCGGTGGCGATCGGCGACGTGCGCGATGGCGGCCACCGGCTGGAAAACCTGCAGAAGATGATCGACGCGGTGATCCACAGCCAGCGCGCCGGGGTGAACCGCGCCGAGCACCGGCTGCACCTGCGCTGCGAGCTGCCGCACGAGAGCACGCTGCCGCTGTTCGAACAGCTGATGGACAAGCCGGGCGTGTCGCTGGTATCGCTGATGGACCATTCGCCGGGCCAGCGCCAGTTCGCCTCACGCGAAAAATACCGCGAATACTATCAGGGCAAATACCACCTCAACGACCAGCAGATGAGCGAGTACGAGGAGGAGCAGGTCGCCCTGTCCGCCCGCTGGGCCGCGCCAAACCGCGAGGCGATCGCCGCCCACTGCCGCGCGCGCCGCATCTCGTTGGCCAGCCATGACGACGCCACCGCCGCGCACGTGGCCGAGTCCTGCGCGCTGGGCAGCGCCATTGCCGAGTTCCCCACCACCGAGGCGGCCGCCCGCGCCTCGCACCAGCAGGGCCTGCAGGTGCTGATGGGCGCGCCGAACATCGTGCGCGGCGGTTCTCACTCCGGCAACGTGGCGGCACACCACCTGGCGGCGCTGGGGGTGCTGGATATTCTCTCTTCCGATTATTACCCGGCCAGCCTGCTGGACGCGGCGTTTCGCCTCGCGGCGGACGAGCGCAACGCCTACGATCTGCCCCAGGCGGTGCGCATGATCACCCGCAACCCGGCGCGGGCGCTGGATCTGCAGGATCGCGGCACCCTCGCCGAAGGGCTGCGGGCGGATCTGGTGCTGGCGCGGCCGCACGGCGAGCACGTTTACGTGCAGAACGTGTGGCGCCAGGGCAGGCAGGTGTTCTGATGGCGCGGCTCATCTATCTGATGGGGCCTTCCGGCGCAGGCAAGGACAGCCTGCTGGCCGCGCTGCGGGCCGACGCCGACCGCGCGCCGCTGGTGGCGCACCGTTACATCACCCGGCCGGCGGACGCCGGCTGCGAGAATCATATCGCGCTGAGCGAACCGGAATTTCTGCGCCGCCGCGCCAAGGGGCTGTTCGCGCTCGACTGGCAGGCGCATCAGCAGCACTACGCGTTCGGGATCGAGGTGGATCTTTGGCTGCTGCAGGGGATCGACGTGGCGGTCAACGGTTCGCGCGCCCACCTGCCGCAGGCGCAGCAGCGCTATGGCGCGCAGCTGCTGCCGGTGTGCCTGCAGGTCAGCGCCGCGATCCTGCGCCGGCGCCTGCAGGATCGCGGGCGAGAAAGCGCCGAACAGATCGAGCAGCGGCTGGCGCGGGCGGCGGAATATCAGCAGAGTCTGCCCGCCGGCTGCCGGGTGCTGCACAACGACGGCCCACTCGACGACACTTTGGCGGCGCTGCTGGCGCTGCTGCCGACCTCCACCCGACAAGCTCAGGACGCGACGCCATGAACGACTTTGCCCAGCCGAAAATCGGCGACAACGTGACCCTTAACCGCACCCGGCTCGGCCAATATGTGCACCTGGCCGACGATGCGATCCTGGAAGAGGTGGAGATGGGGGACTACTCCTACACCGCCGGGCACAACCAGATCTTTTACGCCACCATCGGCAAGTTCGTCTCCATCGCCTCCTATGCGCGCATCAATCCCGGCAACCACCCGACCTACCAGCGCATCGCGCAGCACCACTTTACCTACCGCGCCTCTGAATACGGGCTGGGGGAAGACGACGCGGCGTTCTTCGACTGGCGGCGCGAGCACCACGTCACCGTCGGCCACGACGTGTGGATCGGCCATAACGCCATCCTGATGCCGGGCGTCAGCGTCGGCAACGGCGCGGTGATCGGCTGCGCGGCGGTGGTCACCAAGGACGTGGAGCCCTACAGCATCGTCGCCGGCGTGGCGGCCAAGAAGATCGGCATGCGCTTTGACGACGCGCTGATAGAACGCATCGAACGCAGCCAGTGGTGGCACTGGGATCACGCCACGCTGCAGGCGCGGCTGGCGGATTTTCGCGACATCAACCGCTTTGCCCAGAAGTACCTTTAACGGAGGGGAGCGATGCAACTGACCTTTCTCGGCACCGGCGGCGCGCAGCAGGTGCCGGTGTTCGGCTGCGACTGCCTGATCTGCCAACGGGCGCGGCGCGAGCCGGCATTTCGGCGGCGAGCGTGCAGCGCCATGCTTAACTATCAGGGAGAAACGACCTTATTGGATGCAGGATTACCGGCTTTGGAGCGGCGATTTTCGGCGGGGCAAATTCAACGTTTTTTACTGACACATTACCACATGGATCACGTTCAGGGGTTATTTCCTTTGCGTTGGGGGTGCGGAAATTCCATTCCGGTATATGGCCCGCCGGATGAACAGGGCTGCGACGACCTGTTCAAACACCCGGGCATTCTGGCGTTTCAGCCGCCGCTGGCGCCCTTTGCCACCGTCGAGCTGGGCGGCATGCGCATCACCCCGCTGCCGCTGCAACACTCCAAACTGACCCACGGCTATCTGATCCAGGCGGCGGGCGCTTCGCTGGCCTACCTGACCGACACCGTCGGCCTGCCGCCGGCCACCGCCGACTATCTGCAAAACGTGGCGCTGGATCTGCTGGTGCTCGATTGCAGCCTGCCTCCTCAGCCGCAGGCGCCGCGCAACCACAATGACCTGACCCGCGCGCAGGAGACGCAGCGGTTGCTGCAGCCCAAACGCACGCTGCTGACGCACATCAGCCATCATCTCGATCGGTGGCTGCTGGACAACGAACTGCCCGCCGGGCTGGAGCTGGCGTTCGATCACCTCAGCGTCAACCTCGGTAGCAGTGCAGCCGATCCGACTCCAGCACCCTGACCCCTTCGCCCGGCGTGAACGCCTGCTGCAGCAGCGTTTGCGCCACGTCTTTGGCGGAGACGGCGCGCCATTTGCCGGGCAGCAGCCTGAACAGCGGCAGCGTGAGGCGCTCCATCAGGCGCGGCGCAGGGCGATCCCCCACCAGCATAGAAGGCCGCACCAGCGTCAGGCGCGGCCAGTGCTGTTCGCGCAGCGCCTGCTCCATCTCGCCTTTGGTGCGGTTATACAGGAAGGTGGAATCCGCGTTGGCGCCCAGCGCGCTCACCACCAGACAGTGCTGCGCCCCCAAGCGGCGGCCGGTCAGCGCGCTCTCCACCACCAGTTGATAATCGACGTAGCGGAAGGCATCGGCGCTACCCGCCGCCCGGCGGGTGGTGCCCAGGCAGCAGAACACCAGATCGACCGGCTGCTGCAGACTACTCAGCAGTTCGAACAGCGCATCGCCGACCGGGTTGGTCAGCTTGCCGTGCGGCGGCAGCGGCGTGCGCGTCGGCGCCACGATGGCCGTTATCTGCGGATCGCTTTGCAACAGCTGCAGCAACTCGCGCCCCACCAGCCCGGTTGCGCCGACTAACAGTGCTCGCGCCATGCAATCTCCCGTTGTAATCAATACGTCAACTTAAAGTATAGACCGCGCCCAATGCAGCTTCTTGCCGAAGCCGAGGGTGTTGTCGGTCATCTTCACCTCGTGCAGATCCAGCCGCCAAACCGAGGCTTTCATCGCCCTGGCGATCGGGAAACGCTTGCAGTAACGCGCGCGCGCCGCCTCGGCTTCTTCGCCGCTCAGCAGCACCGCCTCGGCGCGATACTGCACGCCGCGGATCAGCGCGATGCTTTTCGGCTTCGGCGCGATGGTGCCAACCACCCGGCCGTTGTTCAGCATCAGCCCGCCGTGGCGGGTGTGCGGTTCGGTCATCAGCCACAGCGCCATCGTCGCGGCGTCGAACACGTAAAAACAGTTGGCGCACCACATGTCGAGGCCGTCGCCGGCGCACAGCGTCAAGACGTGTTGTTTGCCGATGAAATCCGCAATCTGCTGCCGTTGTTCTGGGGTATTCAAGGTTACTCGCCTCCCTGTTCACTCACTTCATCTTACCCTGCGTTGTTGAGGCGAGTCACAAATAACGATAATCATCAAAAACCAAAAGTGAATATAAAAACACAATAAATGCATTTTTATTAATTTAAGCCCGAAGCGGATTTATAACATAAAAAATACAAGACGGATTTATTTGATCGTTATGCAACCGGTTAATCGCGCGATTTTATTTTTCCTATCCTGACGGCATGCAAAATTAACGCACCGCCCCGGTACCGATTAGCAATTCGTTTACATGCCCGTTAGCTCGCCTGAACGCTGTTTATGCAATCTACTGCATAACAGGTGAATAGTTATTTATAAACACCGGCATTTATGTGACTTTCATCACGATTTTTAGCCCGCCTTGCGTTAAAATAGCGCCATCTTTTCACTCAGCAAGGTGGATTAGAAAATGGAAAACAATAACCGAAAAATGGCGCATATCAGGCGCACAACCCATATTATGATGATGGCTCATCGCAGCTGCTTTAGCTTCGCATTCTTCAACTACAGATAACCCTCCCCCCTCGCTCTTACGCCGTTAATAAGAGTGTCATTGCGTTTTTATTTATTCTCCGCACGCCGGTGATAATATCGCTTTCTCGCTAACCGGGAAGGACACGCAATTCATTTTTAATTTCGGCCAAGCGCATCCAAGCTAAATAAAACAGCGAACACAGTTAATGCCATTCGGCATCGCTGGGTTCTCGCACACCTTTATTTTGTGAAGGCGTTAACGGCAAATGGAATTATTTGCCGGCGGACTGCCTTTGCCTGAAGAATGAGAAAAATGAAAAAATTAAAAATTGCCGCCAACACCCAAACCCTCGGCTGCTTTGAAACTGAACGCGACATCGTCGATGTGCATCACAGCGATTTTAATGACGTCGCCGCCATCGTGCTGTCGGTAGACGACGTCACGCAAGGTATGTTGGCGCGCATCGAAGAGCACGGCCTGAACATTCCGCTGTTCGTCGCCGTCTGCTGCGAAGAAGAGTTGGATAACGCCGTATTGCCGGCGCTGCACGGCGTGTTTGAGCTGTGCGGCAAGAATACCCAGTTCTACGGCAAACAGCTGGAGGCCGCCGCCGCCAAATATGAGAGCGAGCTGCTGCCGCCGTTCTTCAACACGCTGACGCAATACGTAGAAATGGGCAACGCCACCTTCGCCTGCCCCGGCCACCAGGGCGGCGAGTTCTTCCGCAAACACCCGGCGGGCCGCCAGTTCTTCGACTTCTACGGCGAAACGCTTTTCCGCTCCGACATGTGCAACGCCGACGTCAAACTGGGCGATCTGTTGATCCACGAAGGCGCGCCTTGCGCCGCGCAGCAGCACGCCGCCAAGGTGTTCAACGCCGACAAGACTTACTTCGTGCTCAACGGCACCTCGGCCTCGAACAAGGTGGCGACCAACGCCCTGCTGACGCGCGGCGACCTGGTGCTGTTCGACCGCAACAACCATAAATCCAACCACCACGGCGCGTTGATCCAGGCCGGTGCCACGCCGGTGTATCTGGAGACCGCCCGCAACCCGTTCGGCTTTATCGGCGGCATCGACGCGCACTGCTTCGACGAACGCTACCTGCGCCAACAGATCCGCGAAGTGGCGCCGGAACGCGCCAACGAAGCCCGCCCGTTCCGCCTGGCGATCATCCAACTCGGCACCTACGACGGCACCATCTACAACGCCCGCCAGGTGGTCGACAAGATTGGCCACCTGTGCGATTACATCCTGTTCGACTCCGCCTGGGTAGGCTATGAGCAGTTCATTCCGATGATGAAAGACTGCTCGCCGCTGCTGCTGGAACTGAACGAAAACGATCCCGGCATCATCGTCACGCAGTCGGTGCACAAACAGCAGGCCGGTTTCTCGCAGACCTCGCAGATCCACAAAAAAGATAAGCACATCAAGGGCCAGAGCCGCTACTGCAACCACAAGCGCTTCAACAACGCCTTTATGCTGCATGCCTCCACCAGCCCGTTCTATCCGCTGTTCGCCGCGCTGGACGTCAATGCCAAGATGCACGAGGGCAAAAGCGGCCAGCGCCTGTGGCAGGAGTGCGTGCGCGTGGGGATCGAAGCGCGCAAAATGCTGCTGGACACCTGCACGATGATCAAACCGTTCGTGCCGGATCAGATCGACGGCAAACCGTGGCAGGCCTATGACACTGCGGCGATGGCCAACGATCTGCGCTTCTTCAACTTCGTGCCCGGCGAAAAATGGCACGCCTTTGAGGGTTATGCCGAATCGCAGTACTTCGTCGATCCGTGCAAACTGCTGCTCACCACGCCGGGCATCGATACCGCCACCGGCAGCTACAGCGAATTCGGCATCCCGGCGACCATTCTGGCCAACTACCTGCGTGAAAACGGCATCGTGCCGGAAAAATGCGATCTCAACTCGATCCTGTTCCTGCTGACGCCGGCGGAAGACATCGCCAAGATGCAGCATCTGGTGGCCCTGATCGCCCGCTTCGAGAAGCACATCGAGCAGAACTCCCTGCTCAGCGAGGTGCTGCCTGCGGTCTATAAAAACCACCAGCAGCGCTACAAAAACTACACCATCCGCCAGCTGTGCCAGGAAATGCACGACCTTTACGTCAGCTACGACGTTAAAGAGCTGCAAAAAGAGATGTTCCGCAAAAGTTATTTCCCGCGCGTGGTGATGAATCCGCAGGACGCCAATACCGAGTTCGTGCGCGGCAATGTGGAATTGGTCTCGCTGGCTAAAGCCGAGGGCCGCATCGCTGCCGAAGGCGCCCTGCCTTATCCGCCGGGCGTGCTGTGCGTCGTGCCCGGTGAAATTTGGGGCGGCGCCGCGCAGCATTATTTCCTGGCATTGGAAGAAGGCATCAACTTATTGCCGGGATTCGCTCCGGAATTGCAGGGCGTTTATATCCAACAGGATGAGGACGGCTGGAACCGCGCTTACGGCTACGTCATGAAAAATTAATCACCTTACGGGGCGGCGATGATTCTCGCCGCCCGGATCGCATCCTAAAAGAGAAAATGATCATGAGTAAGTCCAATAATAAAATGGGGGTCGTACAATTAACGATCCTGACCGCCGTGAATATGATGGGTTCCGGCATAATTATGCTGCCGACCAAGCTGGCCGAAGTGGGCACGATTTCGATCGTTTCCTGGCTGGTGACCGCCGTCGGCTCGATGGCACTGGCCTACGCGTTCGCCAAATGCGGCATGTTCAGCCGTAAATCCGGCGGCATGGGCGGCTACGCCGAATACGCCTTCGGCAAATCAGGCAACTTTATGGCGAACTACACCTACGGCGTTTCGCTGCTAATCGCCAACATCGCCATCGCCATTTCCGCCGTCGGCTACGGCACCGAGCTGTTTGGCGCTACGCTCAGCCCGCTCGGGATCTGTATCGCCACCATCGGCGTGCTGTGGCTTGCGACCGTCGCCAACTTCGGCGGTGCGCGCATCACCGGTAAAATCAGCGGCATCACCGTCTGGGGCGTGATCATTCCGGTGGTGGGCATCTCGGTCATCGGCTGGTACTGGTTCAGCGGCAGCGCCTACGTCGCCGCCTGGAACCCGCATCAGGTGCCGACCTTCGAAGCCATCGGCGCCTCCATCTCAATGACCCTGTGGGCGTTTCTGGGGCTGGAATCCGCCTGCGCCAACACCGACGTGGTGGAAAACCCGGAGCGCAACGTGCCGATCGCCGTACTGGGCGGCACCCTCAGCGCGGCGGTGATCTATATCATTTCGACCAACGTGATCGCCGGCATCGTGCCGAACATGGATCTGGCCAACTCCACCGCCCCGTTCGGGCTGGCGTTCTCCCACATGTTCAACCCGACGGTCGGCAAGATCATCATGGCGTTGATGGTCATGTCCTGCGTCGGCTCGCTTCTCGGCTGGCAGTTCACCATCGCTCAGGTGTTCAAATCCTCCGCCGACAGCGGCTTCTTCCCGAAAATCTTCTCCAAGCTGAGCAAGGCCGACGCGCCGGTTAAAGGCATGCTGACCATCGTCGTCATCCAGAGCGGCCTGTCGCTGATGACTATCAGCCCGTCGCTGAACAAGCAGTTCAACGTGCTGGTGAACCTGGCGGTGGTGACCAACATCATTCCTTACATCCTGTCGATGGCGGCGCTGGTCATTATTCAGAAAGTGGCGAAGGTGCCGGACAACAAGGCGCGTATCGCCAATATCATCGCCGGCATCGGCGCGCTGTACAGCTTCTATGCGCTCTACAGCTCCGGTGAGGAAGCGATGATGTGGGGCGCCATCGCCACCTTCCTCGGCTGGACGCTGTACGGCATCGTCTCGCCGCGCTTCGAGCTGGCGGGAAAAAAGGGGTAAAGCGGTAAGGCACCGGCGGCCGGGGATGGGATTGTGATGGCGAACATGCCATCATACGCCGACCCTGGCCACCGAAACGGCGTACGATGACCGACACTTCCCCCACTCTCTGGCACCTCTACATGCTGCGTTTACCGAGCGGCATGCTGTATACCGGCATCACCACCGACGTGGCGCGCCGCCTGGCGCAGCATCAGGCCGGCAAAGGCGCCAAGGCGCTGCGCGGCAAAGGGGAATTAACGCTGGCGTTTCACTGCCAGGTGGGGGATCGCTCAACGGCGCTGAAGCTGGAATACCGCGTCAAACAGCTGAGCAAAATACAAAAAGAGCGGCTGGTGAATCACCCGCCGCTGTCGTTGGAGTATCTATTACCCGTCGTCGTTAAAAGCGATTAAACGGCGCCGAAAAAGCCACTTCGCCGCTGACGCCATTCAGGGCATCTTCCGCCAGCGGGTAGACCTGGAACGCGCTTTCCGTGTCCGGCCAGCGGCAGTGCAGGCCATAGGCGGCGGCCGGTTTAAAGCCGAAGCGGCCGTAGTAGGCCGGCTCGCCCAGCACCACCACCGCGGCGTAGCTGAATTCGTTCAGCGAATCCAAGCCTTCGTACACCAGCTTTTCAGCCAGCCCCTGGCGGCGCAGGCTTTCGTCTACCGCCAGCGGCGCCAGCGCCACCCATTGGCGATCTTCGCCGGCCACGTCTACCGGGCTGAACGCAGCGTAACCCACTACCCCGCCCTCGTCGTCAGTGGCGACCACGCCCAGCGTCAGCAGGCCGTCTTCGCGCAGCTGCTGCACCAGATCGGCTTCGTCGTCGCGGCCAAAGGCGCGGCGCAGCAAGGCATCGATGCCCGCCGCGTCTACCGGGATCTCTACGCGGATCAGCATGATACCGCCACACGGGAAGCCGACGCCGTGCCCTCCTGCAACCCTGCTTCGACAAAATCAGCCAACTGCAACAGCCCCATGCGCAGCGGCGCGGGCATGCTTTCCAGCTCGATGGCGTCCATCAAATTTTTCACATACAGGCCCAATTCGGTATCCCCTTCAATCTGCAGCCGACGCTGAAAGAACAGCGTATCCGGATCTTGCTTGCGCGCCGCGATCAGGATCAGATCGTTGGCGTCGCCGCTGAAGCTGACGTCCGCTTCGGCGTGCTGGCTGACCACCAGTTTGTCGTTTTCTACCGTCATAAACCATTGTAGCGCCAGATCGCGAACTTCGATCTTCAACCAGCGCGATTCGAGAAATTCCAGATCGCCATCCGCCAACGCCTGGCGGAACTGCCAGCTCAGCACCTGTTGCAGCAGCTGGCGCTGCAGGGCGAACGGCGTGAATTTCAGCGGGATGCGCAGCAGCGACGGCCCCTGGCGCACAAGGCGTGCTCGTAGTTGTTCCAACACGGTCATCCACTCCTTTCAATACGGACTACCGCTATTTTGCCACACTGGCGCGCGGCTTCAGCGGTCTATATCAACAAATAGTGCATTTCACCGCCATGTTTATCAATACGCCATAAGCTGCCCCAAATCAAAACCTGTGTGCGCCCCTTTGCCTAAAATGGCCTCCCCGATTCGCGTTTGCCGGCGGAACACCGCCTTCGGCAACCTTTAAAGACAGCGTGCGCCCGGCCGGGCGCACGGCTAAGCCAGGATAAATCTATGGAGCTGCTTTGTCCCGCCGGCAACCTGCCGGCCCTGAAGGCCGCGGTGGATAACGGCGCCGACGCCGTTTACATCGGTCTGAAAGACGATACCAACGCGCGCCACTTCGCCGGCCTCAACTTCACCGAGAAAAAGCTGCAGGAAGCGGTCGATTACGTGCATCGCCACGGCCGCAAGCTGCATATCGCCATCAACACCTTCGCCCATCCCGACGGCTACGCGCGCTGGCAGCGCGCGGTGGATATGGCGGCCCAGCTGGGCGCCGACGCGCTGATTCTGGCGGATCTGGCGATGCTGGAATATGCCGCCCAGCGCTACCCACAGCTGGAGCGCCACGTTTCGGTGCAGGCTTCCGCCACCAACGAAGAGGCGATCCGTTTCTACCAGCGTAACTTCGACGTGGGCCGGGTGGTGCTGCCGCGCGTGCTGTCGATGCATCAGGTGAAACAGCTGGCGCGCACTAGCCCGGTGCCGCTGGAAGTGTTCGCCTTCGGCAGCCTGTGCATCATGGCCGAGGGGCGCTGCTATCTCTCTTCCTACCTGACCGGCGAGTCGCCGAACACCGTCGGCGCCTGTTCGCCGGCGCGTTTCGTACGCTGGCAGCAAACCCCGCAGGGCATGGAGTCGCGCCTGAACGACGTGCTGATCGACCGCTATCAGGATCATGAAAACGCCGGTTACCCGACGCTGTGCAAGGGCCGCTATCTGGTGGACGACGTGCGCTACCACGCGCTGGAAGAGCCCACCAGCCTCAATACGCTGGAGCTGCTGCCGGAGCTGCTGGCCGCCAACATCGCCTCGGTGAAGATCGAAGGCCGCCAGCGCAGCCCGGCTTACGTCAGCCAGGTGGCGCGCGTCTGGCGCCAGGCGATCGACCGTTGCCAGGCCGATCCGGCCGCCTACCGCGCCGACGCCGCCTGGATGGAGACGCTGGGCGCGATGTCCGAGGGCACCCAGACCACGCTGGGCGCCTATCACCGCAAATGGCAGTAGCCGGAGGAAACATGAAATACGCACTGGGGCCGGTACTCTACTACTGGTCGAAAAACGACATCGCGGCGTTCTATCAACAGGCGGCGGAGAGCAGCGCCGACATCATTTACCTCGGCGAGAGCGTCTGCACCAAGCGGCGCGAGATGAAGGTCGGCGATTGGCTGGCGCTGGCGCGCGAAATCGCCCGCAGCGGCAAGCAGGTGGTGATCTCCACGCTGGCGCTGTTGCAGGCGCCATCCGAGCTGAATGAGCTGAAACGCTATGTGGAGAACGGCGAGTTCCTGTTTGAAGCCAACGATCTGGGCGCGGTGAACATGGCGGCGGAGCGCGGTCTGCCGTTCGTCGCCGGCCATGCGCTGAACTGCTACAACGCCTATACCCTGCGCCTGCTGCGCCGCCAGGGCATGATGCGCTGGTGCATGCCGGTCGAGCTGTCGCGCGACTGGCTGGCCAACCTGCTGACGCAGTGCGACGAGCTGGGGTTCCGCCACGACTTCGAGGTGGAGGTGCTGAGCTACGGCCACCTGCCGCTAGCCTACTCGGCGCGCTGCTTCACCGCCCGCTCGGAGAACCGCGGCAAGGACGAGTGCGAAACCTGCTGCATCAAGTATCCGCAGGGCCGCATGATGCGTTCGCAGGAGCAACAGCAGGTGTTCGTGCTCAACGGCATCCAGACCATGAGCGGCTACTGCTACAACCTCGGCAACGAGCTGCCGAGCATGCAGGGGCTGGTGGACATCGTGCGGCTATCGCCGCAGGGCGCCGAGACGCTGGCGCAAATCGATGCCTTCCGCGCCAACGAACGCGGCGAGCAGCCGCTGACCTTGACCGACCACGCCGACTGCAACGGCTACTGGCGCCGCGTGGCGGGGTTGGAGTTGGTGGGGTGATCCTCGCTCCCCTCCTCACGGAGGGGAGTTTTCAATCAACTCGCCCGCCGCTTCCTGAACATCCCGCGCAGCGCCACGCTGTTGCGCAAGAAGCCGACGCCGAAGCCCAGCAGGGTGTAGACCACGCCGAGCACCAACATCATGACGACGTCTCCCCACACTTCGTTCAGCGACAGCCCCATCTGGTTGACGCCGGCGATCGCCTTGGTGCCCCAGGTGGAGGGAATGCTGTACGAGATGGCGCGCACCCAGGCCGGCATCGACTGCAACGGCCAGATGGTGCCGGACAGGTAGAAGATCGGCGTGGTGATGAACGCCAGCGTCAGGTAGATCATTTCGACGCTGCGCAGGCACTCGGTCACCAGCTTGCCCAGCCCCAGTACCGCCAGCAGGAACGGGAAGGTCAGCAGCAGCAGTTCGGCGATGTTCGCCGTCTGCCGATAGCCCAATACCCACGGCCACAGCACGAACAGCACGATAGACAGGAACAGCCAGATCGGCAGCAGCGCCGTCAGCCCACCGAGGTGCGCCGCCAGCGGCGCCTTGCCGCCGGGCATGCTCTTCATGGCGATGTTGACGCGGATACAGGCGATCAGCAGCGAGTGCTGCAACAGCATCACCAGCAGGCCCGGGAAGATGATCGCCGCGAAGCTGATGCCGGGGTTAAACACGTCCAGCGTTTGCCCCAGTATCGGCGTCAGCAGTATCTGCGCCTGCCGTTCGCTGAAGCCGCTGCGCAGCAGCAGCCCGTTGTTGTACTCCGTCAGCAGCTGCTGGTAGGCCGCCACCACGTCCTGTTGGATCTGGCCGTTGGCCAGGCGGTTGGTGGCATCGCCGTACACCGGCACCACGATGTTCTGCCCGCTGAGGATCTTCTTCTCCAGATCCACCGGCATGATGATCACCGCAAACAGCTTGCGCCAGCCGAGATCGCGCTGCGCCTGTTCCAGGCTGTCGTAGGTTTCAATCGCTATCTTGGAGGTGGCGTCCAGCTGACGGATCAGCTTCCGGCTGGCGGTGCTGTGGTCCTGATCGACCACCCCCACCGGCAGATCCCACACCGTGCGGTTGGCGTACACCATGCTCATGATGCACAGCGACAGGATCAGCATCAGCCACACCGGCCGCTCGAGCATGCCGAGCAGCACCTTAACGAAGGTTTGCCAATAGAGCTTCATCCGGCGTTCCCCTCTTTTGCCAGCCGCGCCGGCAGGCGATTACGCACCAGCAGCGCGGCCACCAGCGGGTAGACCGCCAGCAGCGCACACACGCTGAAGATGGCGCTGGCGTGCACCTGCCGCAGGAACACGTCGAACATCGCGTACAGCGCGTGGGTCAGCGGTTCGATGTTGGAAATGATGCGCGCCGGCAGCGGCATCGAAAGCTCAGGCACCGCCATGCCGGAGAAGGTCATCGCGATACTGACCAAAATACCGATCAGGCTGTAGGCGGTGATGGTGCTGCCGGTAAAGGTGTACAGCAGCAGGCCGATGCTCTGCGCCGCCATCACGTAAAACAGGCCGATCATCAGCATAAACAGCGGGTTGCCGCTGACGCGGGCGTCAAAGATACCCACCAGCGCCGCGATCTCCACCATCAGCAGGGTGGTGAAACACAGCGTGTAAGGCGCCAGCTTGCCGAGCAGCGCCAGGCTGAACGGCTTGGCCTGCAGCAGCGACTTGCTGCGCGCCAGCACGTAGATCATGCAGGTCACCACGAACAGCTGCAGCAGGTGAATGGTGGCGGCAAACTGCTGATAATAGATATAGCTGCCGCTGGCGTTGAACAGGCTGCCGTAAGAGAGCGTCACATCCGCCAGCGGCGGCAGCGATTTGCCCATCTCGGTGGCGATGATGCTGCGGGTGCTGGCGTTGATTTCGTTCATCAGGCCGCCGAAGTCCTGGGTGGAGTACAGCCCGGCGCCGTAGAACAGCGCGTTGTAATACATCACCACGCTCGGCTGCTTGCCCGACAGCGCGTTAGCCTCAAAGTCCGGCGGGATGTACAGCAACGCGTAATCTTGCGCGCTGCGCAGGCGGTTCAGCGACTCCGGCAGCCCGCCGCCGTAGGCCTCGACGTGGGCGTGCGACCCGGCGTCCAGCCGCCGCGTCAGCGACTTGGACAGCGGGCTGTGATCGCTGTCCACCACTGAGACCGGCAGATCGAGCAGCGTGCCTTCGGAGAAGTTGCTGCTGATCAGCCCAAACAGGATCAGCGGAAAGATCCAGCTCAGCCAGTGCACCACCGGGCTGCGAAAGGCGACGCGACACTCTTTGTCGAACGCGTGACTGAAGCAGCGCCAGCCGGCCCTTACTCTTTCCATTGCCATAAGGTGCTCATCCCCGGACGCAGGCCGTCCACCGGCTGTGACGGATACAGGCGCACTTCGAAGGTTTTCAGGTCGAAGTCGCCGGTGGCGCGGGTGGCGCGTTTGGTGGCGTAATCCCCCAGCGGCGCGATGTAGCGCACCTCGGTGTCGATCATTTTGTCCTTCAGCGCCGGCACCCGCAGCTTGACCTTGTCGCCTTTGCGCACGTGGGCCAGGATGTCTTCGCGCAGGTTAAACACGAAGTAGGCGTCCGGCACCCGGATCAGCGTCACCAGCGGGCTGCCGGCGTTCAGCAATTCGCCCACTTCGGCCGGGATCGGCCCCACTTCGCCGTCTACCGGCGCTTTCACCTGCAGATCGTCGCTCTGCGCCTGGATCTGCAGCAGGTTCTCTTCCGCCGCCCGCAGCGCCGCCGCGTATTGTTGCCGCAGCTCGACGCGGTCGCCGTTGATACCTTCGTCCAGGTTGGCCTTGGCCGCCTGCACCTGCTGGAAGGCGGTATCGCGCGACCGGCGCGAAGCGTCCAGCTCGGACTTCGAGATATAGCCCTTGCCGGACACGCTCAGGTTGCGGTTGTAGTCGTTTTGCGCGTTGCGGTACTGCGCCTCGGCCTGCGCCAGGTTGGCTCGCAGGTTGCGGATGCTCTCTTCACGGGTGCCGTGCAGCGACTGATCGAGCTGCGCCTTGGCTTCGTCGCGCGTGGCCTGCGCGGAACGCAGCTGCGCCATCAGTTCGGGGCTGTCGAGCTGAATAATCAGCTGGCCGCTTTTCACGTCGTCGCCGCGTTCGATCAGGCGTTCAACCACCCGGCCTTTCGCTTTGGAAGCGACGATCACTTCGGGGGCGTCCACTTCACCCTGCAGTAACAGATCCTGATTATGCGCGCGGAACAGGATCGCCAATGCGATCGCCACCATCATCAGCAACAGGGTAAACAACGTCTTTTTTTTCATTATGTCGGCTCCCGGAACGGTAAGCGGCGGGCGGGGATCATCATTTCCATATCTCAAATTGCTCCAAAAAACACCATTGCTCTCATGAGGATATCACAAGCACATATCTCCTCTTTTATAACTATAAATTGGATTATGCTTTTAACACTAAAAAGCATCATTTTCGGCTTTTTGGTATGCAGACTCCTGCAATCGCCCTTTAAGCGATCCACTCTCTGATGGACGATGTCATGACTGAAAACACTGCCGTACCGCTGTCGGTACTGGATTTATCGCCAATCCCGCAAGGGGCCAAAGCGCGCGACGCTTTCCACTGTTCGCTGGATTTGGCGCAGCACGCCGAGCGCTGGGGCTACCAGCGCTACTGGCTGGCCGAGCACCACAACATGACCGGCATCGGCAGCGCCGCCACCTCGGTGCTGCTGGGCTATCTGGCCGCCGGCACCCAGAACATTCGCCTCGGATCCGGCGGCGTGATGCTGCCGAACCATGCGCCGCTGGTGATCGCCGAGCAGTTCGGCACGCTGGAGTCGCTCTACCCAGGGCGCATCGATCTGGGGCTGGGCCGCGCGCCCGGCACCGATCAGCGCACCATGATGGCGCTGCGCCGCCACCTGTCCGGCGATGTGGATACCTTCCCGCGCGACGTGCAGGAGCTGCAAAACTACTTCTGCGACGCGCAGCCCGGCCAGCCGGTGCAGGCGGTGCCGGGCCAGGGGCTGCACGTGCCGCTCTGGCTGCTCGGCTCCAGCCTCTACAGCGCGCAGCTGGCGGCGCAGCTTGGCCTGCCGTTCGCCTTCGCCTCGCACTTCGCCCCGGATATGCTGTTCCAGGCGCTGCAGCTGTACCGCGAGAACTTCAAACCGTCCAAACAGCTGGTGCAACCGCACGCCATGGTGTGCGTCAACGTGATCGCCGCCGACAGCGATAGCGATGCGCGCTTCCTGTTCAGCTCGATGCAGCAACAGTTCATCAACCTGCGCCGCGGATCGCCCGGCCCGCTGCCGCCGCCGGTGGATAACATCCACGCGCTGTGGACCGCCGGTGAGCAATACGGCGTCGAGCAGGCGCTGCGGATGTCGATCGTCGGCGATGAAAAAACCGTGCGCCACGGGCTGCAAACGCTGCTGCGTGAAACCGATGCCGACGAGATCATGGTCAACGGCCAGATCTTCGATCATCAGGCGCGGCTGCGTTCGTTCGAGATTGTCGCCGGAGTGAAAGGCGACGTCGTGAAGGGATAAAACGCGAAAAGGCGGTGGGGAACCCCACCGCCTCGGCGTTAACGCTGGATCAAATAGCGGATGGTCGGCCCGTCCTGCTGGATATCCAGCACCTTGTAACCGTGGTTGCGCGCATCGAGCGGGATGTTGTTGATCGACTGCGGGCAATCGCTGATCACCTCCAGGATTTCCCCTGGCTTCAGCTGCGGCATCGCCTCCAGCGTCGCCACCGCCGGGTACGGGCAAGGCTCACCCAGCATGTCCAGCCGGTAGTCCGGCACTATCGTCGTCTCTTTCATGGCATGCTCCTCAAATTCACCACCTGCGCCTCAGGCCGGGCGCGGAAAAAGCGTTTCTCCCACCACAGCATGGCGGCGAAGGCCAGCGCCAGCAGCAGGTAGGTCACCAGCAGGCCGCCGATCGGGCCGAAGGTGTCGAGCAGGTTGATCTTGTCGTAGTCGGTCGCCAGCGCCGGCGCCAGATCGTCCCAGTAATAGGCCAGCAGCGTAGCGCCGATGATGTTGCCCAGCCCCACCCACCAGTAGTGCACCTGCCCTTCCACCGCGCGGTACATCCAGCCGGTCTCGCAACCGCCGGCCAGCACGATGCCGAAGCCGAACAGCAAGCCGCCCAGCACCGCATTCGGGCCGGCCCACATGATTTTCGGCGCCACGCCGAGCTGCACGTAGCTGAAGATGCCGATAGCGCTCACCGCCATGCCGATGATGATGGCTTTCGCCATGTGGGTGCGGCCGGTGATCCACAGATCGCGGAACGCCGAGGTGAAGCAGATCTGCGCGCGTTCGATCAGCAGACCGAAGCCGATGCCGAACAGCATGGCGATGCCGAGTTTCGGCGCATCGAACAGCGTCCACAGCGACCAGGCCACCGCCAGGCCGAAGACCGCCATGCCCAGCCGGAAGCGGCGGCGCGCCTGCTCAGGCTTCTGCGTCAACGGCGCGGCGGCCTTCACCTTTTGCAATTTGACCGGGATGCGGAACATCGGCAGCAGCGTGAATTTGGCGCCGAAGTACGAACCCGCGGCGGTCGCCAGCGCGAAGAACCAGGCGTGCAGCGAGAACTGCGGAATACCGGTGAAAAACGCCGCCAGGTTGCAACCCATCGCCAGGCGCGCGCCGAAGCCGGCGATAATGCCGCCCAGCAGCGCCTGCACGATGCGAATGCGGTGCTGCGGCTGGCGCAGTTTGATGTTGTTGGCCCACAGCGCGGCGGCGATGCAGCCGGCGAACATGCCGATGATCATGCGCCCGTCGATGCGCTCCAGCGGCGTGCCCTGCAGGCCGATAACCTTGAAATAGCCCCACTGCTCGGGGTGCAGGCCGAACCACTGCAGCACATGGCCGCCCCAGCGGGTGAACTCGCCGGTCACCGCCCAGAAGGTGCCGGTCATGCCGAAGTAGTAGGTAGAAAGGATCCCGGCGGCGACCACCGCCGGCAGCGGCGCCCAAAAGCGCACCAGGTATTGAGATTTGAACTGCTGCCAACTCATGGCATCTCCCGTGCATATCATCCGTAAGAAAAAACCTTATGAATGATACGCCATTCAGGGACGTTTGACGGCAACTTTCAGGCATAAAAAAACCAGCCCGCAGGCTGGTTTTTCAGAGCGCTTCACCGCGAACGGTGAATCAGCGATTACGCGTCGCCGAAACGACGACGTGGTGCTGCCGGTGCGCCGTCATCACGGCGTGGCGCCGGTTTGCCGTCACGGTTGTAGTTACCGCCACGACGCTCGCCGCCGTTGCCGCCTTCACGACGTTCGCCGAAGGAACGACGTGGGCCGCCTTCGCGACGTTCGCCGTTGAACGGACGACCGTTACCACGACGCTCGCCACCGTTGCCACCGTCACGACGCTCGCGACGTTCGAACGGCTGTGCATCGCCCAGCAGCTGCATGTTCATCGGCTTGTTCAGAATGCGGGTGCGAGTGAAGTGATTCAGGATCTCGCCCGGCATGCCTTTTGGCAGCTCGATGGTGGAGTGGGAAGCAAACAGCTTGATGTTACCGATGTAACGGCTGCTGATGTCGCCTTCGTTAGCGATAGCGCCAACGATGTGACGGACTTCTACGCCATCGTCACGGCCCACTTCGATGCGGTACAGCTGCATTTCGCCAACGTCACGACGTTCGCGACGCGGACGGTCGCCGTCACGGCTATCGCGGCTGTCGCGACGGTCACCGCGACGATCGTCACGGTCGTTGAACTCGCGGCGCTGACGCGGCTTGAAGACCGGATCCGGTGGCAGGATCAGCGGACGTTCGCCCTGTGCCATTTTCAGCAGCGCTGCGGCCAGGGTTTCCATATCCAGCTCTTCTTCCGGCTGCAGTTTGGTCAGCAGTGCGCGGTACAGATCCAGATCGCTGCTTTCCAGCTGCTGCTGAACTTTTGCGGCGAACTTGGCCAGACGACGCTCGCCCAGCAGTTCTGCGTTCGGCAGTTCCACTTCCGGGATGGTCAGCTTCATGGTGCGTTCAATGTTGCGCAGCAGGCGGCGTTCGCGGTTTTCCACGAACAGCAGCGCGCGGCCGGCGCGGCCCGCACGACCGGTACGGCCGATACGGTGAACGTAAGACTCGGAGTCCATCGGGATGTCATAGTTGACAACCAGGCTGATGCGCTCAACGTCCAGGCCACGGGCCGCAACGTCGGTCGCGATCAGGATATCCAGACGACCGTCTTTCAGACGCTCCAGGGTCTGCTCACGCAGCGCCTGGTTCATGTCGCCGTTCAGCGCGGCGCTGCTGTAACCGCTGCGCTCCAGCGCTTCGGCCACTTCCAGGGTCGCGTTCTTGGTGCGCACGAAGATGATCGCCGCGTCAAAGTCTTCGGCTTCCAGGAAACGCACCAGCGCTTCGTTTTTACGCATGCCGTAGACCGACCAGTAGCTCTGGCTGATGTCCGGACGGGTGGTCACGCTGGACTGGATGCGCACTTCCTGCGGCTCTTTCATGAAGCGGCGGGTGATGCGACGGATCGCTTCCGGCATGGTGGCGGAGAACAGCGCGGTCTGATGTTCAGCCGGGATCTCAGCCATGATGGTTTCTACGTCTTCGATAAAGCCCATGCGCAGCATTTCGTCGGCTTCATCCAGCACCAGACCGCTCAGGTTAGAGAGGTTCAGGGTGCCGCGCTTCAGGTGGTCCAGCAGGCGGCCTGGGGTACCCACAACGATTTGCGGGCCCTGGCGCAGAGCGCGCAGCTGCACGTCGTAACGCTGGCCGCCGTACAGGGCTACCACGTTGACGCCGTTCATGTGTTTGGAGAAATCGGTCATCGCTTCAGCAACCTGAACCGCCAGTTCGCGGGTCGGTGCCAGCACCAGGATCTGAGGTGCTTTCAGGTCTGCCTGCAGGTTGTGCAGCAGCGGCAGCGAGAATGCTGCAGTTTTACCACTACCGGTCTGTGCCATGCCCAGCACGTCGCGGCCGTTCAACAGGTGAGGAATACACTCAGCCTGGATCGGAGATGGTTTTTCATAGCCCAGATCGTTCAGGGCGGAAATGATTGGAGCAGACAGCCCCAGATCAGCAAAAGAGGTTTCAAACTCAGTCGTCATGTACACGTGCCTCATTAATAATGGCAGCCAGTCTACATAACTCGTCGAGAAAATTTTCAGTCATTTTCATTGAAAAGTGTGAACCGGCTCAAATTAGATTATAAAACGAACAAAAAAGCCCTCGCCCGTGAAGGCGATAACTTTGGTTAAAAACCAATGTCCATCAGGCTGATAGGTGTTCGTCAGCTATTGCTGGTCCGATTCCGATAGGTCGTCTTGCTCTTGGCCCAAAAGCGCCAATTCCAACAATGCATAGCGGTGCTCAACGAAGTTGTGAACGTTGTTAGACACCGTCAGTTTGAACAGCGCCGAAGCGGTGTCCTTGTCCCCCAGACTCAGGTAGTGTTTACCCAAATAGAAGTCAGTTTCACTGAGATGCTCAGCGAGCGAAGTGTTATCCGTTGCATCTGCCTTGAGGCGTTCCATCAGCGTTTTTTCGCTGATCTTGCCCAGGTAGAATTCGACAATATTCCATCCCCATTGCCCTCTGTCCGCTTTGTCATAGCGCTGCTGAAGCGCTACCTCGGCCTTCTTGGGATCGATTTCTCGCTCCACCAGATACAGCCATAACGAACGGAAGGGATCGTTTGGGTCGTCTTGATAAAACGCCTGCAGATCATCCTGCGCCAACGGGAAGCGGCCGCCATAATACAGTGCGATGCCCCGGTTTAAACGCGCGTAATTGTAAGTTGGATCAAGCTCTAGTACAGAATCAAACGCTTCATAGGCAGCATCAAAATTGCCTGCCTGCGTTAAGTAAATGCCCAGGTAGTTGAAAACTTCCGGCATGTCGGGACGTATCGCCAGCGCCTGCGAGAAATCATTGCGCGCTAATGCACGTAACCCGAGGCTATCATACAGCACACCGCGCTCATATAAAAGCTGTGCGCGTTCGTCGTCCGTCAGTGCCCGGCTGGCAAGAATTTGTTCCATGCGCGCCAGGATCACTTCCTGCTGCAACGTTGGCTGCAACGGGATTGCCAAAACTTCGTCTTTACGCCAATCATGGTTGCTGCATCCTGCCAGCATGAGTGCTGTCGCAACGTAACACCAGCGCAAGAAAGGCTTCATTTCCCACTCCCGAAGACAAACATTGGATGAACGTCCTGTCCTCCGTTTGCTAAAACGCGGGCATCCTACCCGCGCGATACGAACAGCTCCCAACCCCATGGTGGGGAGCTGTAAAACTATCTATACAGTTATTCTGCTTCAGGCGCAGGTGAACCCGCTTCCGGCGCCATCGCTTCTTTGATGCTCAGACGCACGCGGCCCTGACGGTCAACTTCCAGCACCTTAACCGGCACTTCCTGACCCATCTGCAGATAGTCGGTCACTTTCTCGACGCGCTTGTCGGCGATCTGAGAAATGTGTACCAGACCTTCTTTACCACCGCCGATAGCGACGAACGCGCCGAAATCAACGATACGGGTCACTTTACCCTGATAGATACGGCCCACTTCGATCTCTGCCGTGATCTCTTCGATACGACGGATAGCGAATTTCGCCTTCTCACCGTCGGTCGCAGCGATTTTAACTGTACCATCATCTTCGATTTCGATGGTAGTGCCAGTCTCTTCGGTCAGTGCGCGGATAACGGAACCGCCCTTACCGATCACGTCTTTGATTTTATCCGGGTTGATGCGGATAGTATGAATACGCGGTGCGAATTCGGAGATATCGCCGCGCGGGGTGCTGATAGCCTGTTCCATCACGCCCAGGATGTGCAGACGCGCGCCCTTGGCCTGGTTCAGAGCCACCTGCATGATTTCGCGGGTGATGCCTTCGATTTTGATGTCCATCTGCAGCGCGGTGATACCGTCGCGGCTACCGGCCACTTTGAAGTCCATGTCGCCGAGGTGATCTTCGTCACCCAGAATGTCGGACAGAACCACAAAGTTATCGGCTTCTTTCACCAGGCCCATCGCGATACCCGCAACGGCAGCCTTGATTGGCACGCCGGCGTCCATCAGCGCCAGAGACGCGCCGCACACGGAAGCCATGGAAGAAGAACCGTTGGATTCGGTGATTTCAGACACCACGCGAACGGTGTACGGGAAATCTTCCGGTTTAGGCATCATAGCCAATACGCCGCGTTTCGCCAGGCGACCGTGACCGATTTCACGACGCTTAGGTGAGCCGACCATGCCGGTTTCGCCCACGGAGTACGGAGGGAAGTTGTAGTGGAACAGGAAGCTGTCGGTCTTTTCGCCCATCAGCTCGTCCAGGTTCTGTGCGTCGCGCGCGGTGCCCAGGGTCGCGGTAACCAGCGCCTGAGTTTCGCCACGGGTGAACAGCGCGGAACCGTGGGTGCGCGGCAGTACGCCGGTGCGCACGTCCAGGCCACGGATCATATCTTTTTCACGGCCGTCGATACGCGGCTCGCCACGCAGTACGCGGCTGCGCACCACGTTTTTCTCGACGTTGCCCAGGATGTCTTGAATTTCAGAGGCATCCAGAGTCTCGTCCTGCGCCAGCAGGGTTTCAACGACGCTGTCTTTGATCGCGTCAACCTGAGCGTAGCGCTCTTGTTTTTCGGTGATGTGGTAAGCGTCGCCCAGGCGAGCTTCGGCCAGTTCGGCCACGCGCGCGTGCAGCGCTTCGTTGACCGCAGGCGCCTGCCAATCCCACTTCGGCTTGCCGGCTTCGGCAACCAGCGCGTTGATGTTTTCGATAACCACTTGCTGTTGGTCGTGACCGAACACCACGGCGCCCAGCATCTGGTCTTCGCTCAGCACGTCCGCTTCGGATTCAACCATCAGCACCGCACCCGCAGTACCGGCAACCACCAGATCCAGACGGCTTTCTTTCAGTTCGTCAGTCGTTGGGTTCAGTACGTACTGGTCGTTGATGTAACCTACGCGCGCTGCGCCGATTGGGCCGTTGAACGGAATACCGGACAGGCTCAGGGCCGCGGAAGCACCGATCATCGCGACGATGTCCGGGTTCACCTGCGGGTTAACGGAAACCACGGTCGCGATCACCTGAACTTCGTTCAGGAAGCTGTCCGGGAACAGTGGGCGGATCGGACGGTCAATCAGACGGGAAGTCAGCGTCTCGCCTTCGCTCGGACGGCCTTCGCGACGGAAGAAGCTACCCGGGATACGGCCGGCGGCGTAGGTACGCTCTTGGTAGTTAACGGTCAGCGGGAAGAAGCTCTGGCCCGGCTTGGCTTTTTTCTGGCCAACGACGGTAACGAAGACGGCGGTGTCATCCATGCTCACCATAACGGCGGCAGTGGCCTGACGAGCCATCATACCGGTTTCGATGGTGACGGTATGCTGGCCATACTGGAATTTGCGAATGATCGGTGTCAGCAAAATTATATCCTTGATTAGCGGCGCGCAATCGCATTGACGACTCGACACGCCTGTGACTCGATTTGCCTTCTCACTACATCCTCGCGACTAATGACAATCCTTATCTCAGACGGGAGATAAAGCCTCTCATTAGCCGCGCGAACCTCTGTAACGGAAGAACCTGTTTGGAAACATCAGTAATACATTAACCTGATTTGCTTATGCTTCCTAGAAGAAAGGGGCCAAAATAGGCCCCTTTCCACTGAAACTTGCTAGATTAGCGACGCAGACCCAGACGCTCGATCAGGCTGGTGTAACGTGCTACATCTTTACGCTTCAGGTAGTCCAGCAGCTTACGACGCTGAGAAACCATACGCAGCAGACCACGACGGCTGTGGTGATCTTTTTTGTGCTCGGAGAAGTGGCCTTGCAGATGGTTGATCTGCGCAGTCAGCAGGGCAACCTGAACTTCGGTAGAACCGCTGTCGTTAGTACCACGACCGAAATCAGCTACGATTTGAGCTTTAGCTTCAACACTTAGAGACATTGTAATACTCCAGATTATAGATAATAAAAACAGGCGCCGATCTCTAATTCAGCAACCCAATGCATAAGCTGCGCCATTCTACTCTTAGCGCAGTGCGATCGCAAGGCGACGCAGTGCCCCGCCGTCAGTCGAAATGCTCGACCACCAAGCGGCGCGGCGCCACGCGACCGTCCTCGGCGATGTCACCAACGCCGATGAATTTTCGCTCTTCACCCTCGGTGATCCGCACCAGGCCGGAAGCCGGCGCGCCGGCCACTTGCACCGGTTGCCCCTGCTTGACGTAGCCCGCCACCACCGGCAGCAAATTCACTTCCGGATAGTTCTCAACCGGGCTGTCCATCGGCATCAGCAGCGGATCGAGCAGTTCGCCGGGCGCGATGTCTTGTTCCTGCGCCTGCGCCAGCAAAGCGTTCAGCTGTTCCAGCGTCACCATGCGCGCGATCGGATAAGTCGCCACCTGCAGGCGGCGCAGATAGATCACGTGCGCGCCGCAGCCCAGCAGCTCGCCGAGATCGTCGGTGATGGTGCGGATGTAGGTGCCTTTCGAGCAGTGGATCTCCAGCTCCAGCTCATCCCCTTCCCAGCGGATAAACTGCAGTTCGTACACCGTGATGCTGCGCGCTTCGCGCGGCACTTCAATCCCCTGGCGCGCATACTCGTAGAGTTTCTTGCCCTGGTATTTCAGCGCCGAATACATCGACGGCACCTGCTGGATGTCGCCGCGGAAGGTGTCCAGCGCCGCGTCGAGCTGCGCCTGGGTGAAGTTCACCGGACGCTCCTGCACGATCTGGCCGTCGGCGTCGGAGGTATCGGTACGCTGCCCCAGCTTGGCGATCACCCGATAACGCTTGTCGGAGTCGAGCAGGTATTGCGAAAACTTGGTCGCTTCGCCCAGGCAGATAGGCAGCATGCCGGTCGCCAACGGATCGAGTGCGCCGGTATGGCCCGCCCGGTTGGCGTTGTACAGGCGTTTTACTTTTTGCAGCGCATCGTTGGATGACAAGCCTTGCGGCTTGTCCAGCAACAGCACGCCGTGGATATCACGGCCGCGGCGACGAGGGCGACTCATTAATCCTCCTTGTCATCGCCTGAGGCGGAACGGCGCTCGGCGTCGTTCTTCACCACGTTGGTCACCAGGTTGGACATGCGCATGCCTTCCACCAGGGAGTTGTCGTAGGCGAAGGTCAACTCCGGCACCACGCGCAGGCGCATCGCTTTGCCCAGCAGGGTGCGGATGTAGCCGGAAGCGTCCTGCAACGCTTTAATGCCGTTGGTGACCAGATCCGGATCGTGGTTCTCGGTCAGCACGTTCAGGAAGGTGACGTAAACCTTGGCATACGCCAGGTCGCGGGACACTTCCACGCCGGAAACGGTCGCCATGCCGACGCGCGGATCTTTCACTTCACGCTGCAGAATGATCGCAATCTCTTTCTGCATCTCTTGCGCCACGCGTTGACCGCGGCTGAATTCTTTTGCCATTTTGGATTCTCCAGACAAATCGGGGGGCACAAAGGCCCCCCGTAAACAGATATAAGCAGATGTGCAATCGTTAAGCGATGGTGCGTTGGATCTCAATGATTTCGAACACTTCGATCATGTCGCCGACGCGCACGTCGTTATAGTTCTTAACGCCGATACCACATTCCATACCGTTACGGACTTCGTTAACGTCATCTTTGAAGCGGCGCAGGGATTCCAGCTCGCCTTCATAGATAACCACGTTGTCGCGCAGTACGCGGATTGGGTTGTGACGCTTGATGGTCCCTTCGGTAACCATACAGCCGGCGATAGCGCCGAACTTAGGCGATTTGAACACGTCGCGCACTTCGGCCAGGCCGATGATCTGCTGCTTGTATTCCGGCGCCAGCATACCGCTCATCGCCTGCTTCACTTCGTCGATCAGGTTATAGATCACGGAGTAGTAACGCAGATCCAGGCTTTCCGCTTCGATTACGCGGCGCGCAGAAGCGTCGGCACGCACGTTGAAGCCCAGGATGATGGCGTTGGAAGCCGCAGCCAGCGTCGCGTCGGTTTCGGTGATACCACCTACGCCGGAGCCGACAATCTTCACCTTCACTTCGTCGGTGGAGAGTTTCAGCAGCGAGTCGCTGATCGCTTCGCAAGAACCCTGTACGTCGGACTTCAGTACAATGTTCAGCTCGGACACTTCGCCGTCGGTCATGTTGGCGAACATGTTTTCCAGCTTGGACTTCTGCTGACGCGCCAGTTTGACTTCGCGGAACTTGCCCTGACGGTACAGCGCCACTTCACGCGCTTTCTTCTCGTCACGCACCACGGTCGCTTCATCACCCGCTGCAGGCACGCTGGACAGACCCAGGATTTCCACAGGGATAGACGGACCGGCAGAGGTCACTTCACGGCCCAGCTCGTCACGCATCGCACGCACACGGCCGTATTCGAAGCCGCACAGGACGATGTCGCCCTTGTTCAGCGTACCTTCCTGAACCAGCACGGTAGCCACAGGGCCACGGCCTTTATCCAGGAAGGACTCGATCACCACGCCGCTCGCCATGCCGCTGCGAACCGCTTTCAGCTCCAGTACTTCGGCCTGCAGCAGGATAGCCTGCAGCAGCTCGTCGATACCGGTACCGGCTTTCGCGGACACGTGGACGAACTGCGCTTCGCCGCCCCACTCTTCCGGCATAACGCCGTACTGAGACAGTTCCTGCTTAACGCGGTCCGGATCGGCTTCCGGCTTGTCGATTTTGTTCACCGCAACCACCAACGGCACCTGCGCCGCTTTCGCGTGCTGGATAGCTTCGATGGTCTGTGGCATCACGCCGTCGTCGGCCGCCACTACCAGAACCACGATGTCAGTCGCCTGAGCACCGCGAGCACGCATCGAGGTAAACGCGGCGTGGCCCGGGGTATCCAGGAAGGTGATCATGCCGTTCTCGGTTTCTACGTGGTAGGCACCGATGTGCTGGGTGATGCCGCCGGCTTCGCCCGCCGCCACTTTGGTGGAGCGGATGTAGTCCAGCAGAGAGGTTTTACCGTGGTCAACGTGGCCCATGATGGTCACGACCGGCGCGCGCGGCTCGGCCGCAGCGCCCGTATCACGGTCGCTCATCAGCGCTTCTTCCAGCTCGTTTTCACGACGCAGGATAACTTTGTGGCCCATCTCTTCGGCAACCAGCTGTGCGGTTTCCTGGTCGATAACCTGGTTGATGGTGGCCATGGCGCCCAGCTTCATCATCACTTTGATGACCTGAGAACCTTTTACCGCCATCTTGTTGGCCAGCTCGGCCACGGTGATGGTTTCGCCGATCACCACGTCACGGTTAACCACCTGCGCCGGCTTGTTGAAGCCCTGCTGCAGAGCGCTAGGCTTGCGTTTGCCTTTACCGCCACGGGTAACGGCACGCGCTTCTTCGCGGTCCGCTTTGGACTCGGACAGCTTGTTGCCTTTCTTCTGCTTGGTGGCTTTGCCGCCGCGGGTGCGGCTGCGACGATCGCCTTCAACTTTGGCGTCGTTCTCGTCTTCTGCGGCACGGGCGTGCTGAGAGGTGGTCACGTGATAGTCGGCGCTTTCAACCGCGGCGCTTGCCGCGTCTGCCTGGGCCCACTTCTCGCCGTTCTCTTCGGCCATGCGACGGGCTTCTTCCGCCACGCGCTTGGCTTCCTCTTCAACCTTGCGGCGCACTTCCTCTTCCGCTTTGCGTTTCAGTTCAGCGGCTTCGGCTTCACGGCGTGCTTTTTCCGCCTGAGCTGGCTTGGTCATTTCGTCGGTATGTTGATTGGTCACTTTTTCTTTTTCCGCTGAATTACGCTTAGCAATCTCCGCGGCCTCACGTTTGGCTTGCTCTTCGGCAGCGCGCTTCGCTTCCGCTTCGCGTTTTGCGAGCTCTTCCGCTTCGCGCCGTGCCTGCTCTTCCGCTTCACGCTGTGCCTGCTCTGCCGCTTCAGCCAACTGGGCTTCCTGCGTATCGCGATTTACATAAGTGCGTTTCTTGCGGACCTCAATTTGCACCGATTTACTTTTACCGCCGGTGCTCGGGATATTCAAGGTGCTGCGCGTTTTGCGCTGCAAAGTGAGTTTACCCGGCGCGCTGCCGTGTTCACGGTTCAGGTGCGCCAGCAATGTTTCTTTTTCTTGCTGGGTAACAGAGTCCGACTCGGACTTGTTGATCCCTGCATCAGCAAACTGCTGTACCAGGCGATCAACCGGAGTCTGAATCTCTGCTGCCAGCGATTTTACGGTTACATCTGTCGTCATGCTGTTCCTTCCTGCTACAGTTATTACGCGTTGTCGCCAAACCAACAGATATTGCGTGCAGCCATGATCAGCTCACCGGCTTGCTCGTCGCTAAGCCCTTCAATATCAGCCAGATCGTCAACACCCTGCTCGGCAAGATCTTCCAGCGTACAAACCCCACGCGCGGCCAGTTTAAAGGCCATGCTGCGCTCAAGACCCGGCAGGTTGAGCAAATCGTCGGCCGGTTTGTTGTCGCCCAGGCTTTCTTCTTGTGCCAGGGCCAGCGTGGTCAATGCAGCTTTGGCGCGTTCGCGCAATGCTTCAACCGTATCTTCATCCAGACCGTCGATTTCCAACAGCTCTTTGATCGGCACGTAGGCCAGCTCTTCCAGCGTGGAGAAGCCTTCTTCAACCAGTACGGTGGCGAAATCTTCGTCGATATCAAGATACTTGGTGAAGGTATCAATAGCGGCATGAGCCTCGGCCTGGTGCTTGGCCTGCAGGTCGTCCGCCGTCATCACGTTCAGTTCCCAACGATCGTCGCCGCGGTGTTGTTTCAGCAGCTGGGAAGCCAAACGCACGTTTTGGCCGTTACGGCCGATCGCCTGCGCCAGGTTGCTGGCTTCAACGGCGATATCCATGGTGCAGTTATCTTCGTCTACCACGATCGACGCGACGTCGGCCGGCGCCATGGCGTTGATGACGAATTGCGCTGGGTTATCATCCCACAGGATGATGTCGATGCGTTCGCCGCCGAGCTCGCTCGACACGGCCTGAACGCGCGCACCGCGCATACCTACGCAGGCGCCGACCGGGTCGATGCGCTTGTCGTTGGTTTTCACTGCAATTTTCGCGCGGGAGCCAGGATCGCGGGCTGCCGCTTTAATTTCGATCACTTCTTCGCCGATTTCCGGCACTTCGATGCGGAACAGTTCTTTCAGCATTTCCGAGCTGGAACGGCTGACGAACAGCTGCGCGCCGCGAGCTTCAGGACGCACGGCGTACAGTACGCCGCGAATGCGGTCGCCCGGACGGAAGTTTTCGCGCGGCAGCATGTCTTCACGGCCAATCACCGCTTCGGCGTTGTTGCCCAGATCCAGCGCGATGCTGTCACGGTTCACTTTCTTCACCACGCCGGTGACGATCTCACCTTCGTGTTCACGGAAAGCGTCAACCACCATCGCACGCTCGGCTTCGCGCACTTTCTGCACGATAACCTGCTTGGCGGTTTGGGTGGTGATACGGTCGAAGGTCACGGACTCGATCTGATCTTCGACGTAGCCGCCGAGCTCGATGCTCGGGTCTTCAAACTGAGCGGCTTCCAGCGTGATTTCACGCGTTGGCTGAGTCACTTCATCTACGGCGACCCAACGGCGGAAGGTATCAAAATCGCCGGTTCTGCGGTCAATGCTGACGCGCACGTCGATTTCCTGCTCGTATTTTTTCTTGGTTGCGGTGGCTAATGCAGTTTCCAGCGCTTCGAAAATCTTCTCGCGCGGAAGGGATTTTTCATTGGAAACTGCTTCAACAACAGCCAGAATCTCTTTGTTCATCCTAGTTGCCTCTTCCAAACTTTAAAAGTGGGGTACCAGGTTCGCTTTCTGGATGTTGCTCAGCGCGAACACTTCATCTTTCCCTTCCACAGTAACCGTGATCATCTCGCCTTCGACAGACTTGATAATACCCTGCCACTTGCGACGGTTTTGTACCGCCATGCGCAGGACCAGGCTGACTTCTTCACCGAGGAAACGCGTATAGTGCTCAGCGGTGAACATCGGGCGATCAAGGCCAGGAGAGGAGACTTCCAAGTTGTAAGCGACCGTGATTGGATCTTCGACGTCCAATACAGCGCTGACCTGGTGGCTGACATCAGCGCAATCATCAACATTGATGCCGTTATCACTATCAATATAGATGCGGAGCGTCGATTGGCGCGCACGAATGAATTCGATGCCTACAAGCTCAAAGCCCAACGCTTCTACCGGTGCCGAAAGCATCTCTGTTAACTGTTGCTCTAATGTGGACAAGCCCACCCCCAAGACATAAAAAAAGGGCTAAATAGCCCAGTGATTCTGTTGCCAAATAACAAAAAACCCCGAAAAATCGGGGCTTTATGCAACTGGACCCTGTTTGCCGCTAGGCGGCCTCGGTACAACTTTCGAGCAAGTGTCATTTTCAAATGTTGATCGAGAAAAGCGGGTTTCAATCGAAAAGTGTATTTGAAAATAAACACTTAAAGGAAAGTGGTTGCGGGGGCCGGATTTGAACCGACGACCTTCGGGTTATGAGCCCGACGAGCTACCAGGCTGCTCCACCCCGCGTCCGAAAACGTGGCAAATACTACGCCGATAATCGCAAAATTGCAAGTTATCTCTGGGATTTGGTACCGAGGATGGGACTCGAACCCACAAGCCCGTTAGGGCACTACCACCTCAAGGTAGCGTGTCTACCAATTCCACCACCTCGGTACTGATTCTTACTGCTAACGGCCGTTGTTCTTTCGAGTTCACAACCACCGTTTTCAAACTTTGTTGCGGCTTACTGCGGGATATCACTGCTCGGCTTGGCAGGTGCTGCCGGCGCGGTTGTCTGCTCAGTTTTCACTGGCTGACCCAGGTTTTCCCACTCGCTGCCTTTCTTGCTTTGGTTGCTGCTGAGGTTGCCCAGAATCAGGCTGATGACGAAGAACAGCGTCGCCAGCACAGCAGTCATGCGGGTCATAAAGTTACCGGAACCACTCGAACCGAACAACGTGCCTGATGCACCTGCTCCGAAAGAGGCTCCCATATCAGCGCCTTTACCTTGCTGCAGCATAATCAGAGCGACCAGCCCGATTGAGATCAGCAGGAAAATTACCAGAAGAGCTTCGTACATAGTAGTACCCGTATCCTTGCGGCCTCACCGCATGCCAAATGCTTCACACTCATCAAGCAGGCGTTTTTATAAACTGCCTACTGAAGCGGGTGTGAATACTAACCAAAGCCGCCAACCCGCGCAAGGGCAATTTGCAGCCGCCGGCGCGTTTGCGGAAAAAAACGCCAACAATCGCCTCTCCGGGCTCAGCTTTGCCGAGCCCGGCGGCTAACTGTCTGTTTTAACCAGCGGATTTCACCGCGTCGGCGATGCGATGCGCCAGCGCGGTCACCTGCTGTTCGTCCTCGCCTTCCACCATCACGCGGATCAGCGGTTCGGTGCCCGATTTGCGCAGCAGTACCCGGCCGCGGCCGGCCAGTTCGGCTTCCACCTGCTCGGTGACTTTACGCACCGCGTCGGACTCCAGCGGGTTGTGATCGCCGGCGAAGCGCACGTTGACCAGGATCTGCGGCAGCAGCTTCATGCCGCTGCACAGGTCATGCAGGCTCATGTGGTTGCGCACCATGGCGGTCAGCACCTGCAGCCCGGCCACGATACCGTCGCCGGTGGTGGTTTTGTCCAGCAGGATCACATGGCCGGAGTTTTCCGCACCGATGCGCCAGCCCAGCTCCTGCAGCTTCTCCAGCACGTAACGGTCGCCCACTTTGGCGCGAGCGAACGGAATGCCCAGCTGTTTCAGCGCCAGCTCCAGTCCCATATTGCTCATCAGGGTGCCGACTGCGCCGCCGCGCAGCTGGCCCTGACGCAGGCCTTCACGGGCGATGATGTACAGGATCTGATCGCCGTCCACCTTGTTGCCCAGATGGTCCACCATCATCACGCGATCGCCGTCGCCGTCGAACGCCAGGCCCACGTGCGCTTTTTCCTTGAGTACGCGCTCCTGCAGCTGACGCACGTCGGTAGCGCCGCATTTTTCGTTGATGTTCATGCCGTCCGGCTCAACGCCGATGGCGATCACCGTGGCGCCCAGCTCGCGCAGCACGCTCGGCGCGATGTGGTAAGTCGCCCCGTTGGCGCAGTCAACCACGATTTTCAGCCCCTTCAGGCTCAGCTCGCTCGGGAAGGTGCCTTTGCAAAATTCGATGTAGCGGCCGGCGGCGTCGATGATGCGGCTGGCTTTACCCAGCTCGGCGGACTCCACGCAGGTCAGCGGCTTTTCCATCTCGGCTTCGATCGCTTCTTCGACGTTGTCCGGCAGCTTGGCGCCGTCGATCGAGAAGAACTTGATGCCGTTGTCATAAAACGGGTTATGCGACGCGGAGATGACGATGCCGGCTTCGGCGCGGAAGGTGCGCGTCAGATAAGCCACCGCCGGGGTGGGCATCGGCCCGGTGAAGGAGGCGGACAATCCTGCGGCCGCCAGGCCGGCCTCCAGCGCGGACTCCAGCATATAGCCGGAGATGCGCGTGTCCTTACCGATGATGATTTTGCGCGAACCGTGACGCGCCAGCACTTTACCCGCCGCCCAGCCCAGCTTCAGCACGAAGTCCGGCGTGATGGGGCTGTCCCCGACCTTGCCACGGATGCCGTCGGTGCCAAAATATTTGCGCTCGCTCATGTCTCTACTGTCCCTTAGCTGAAAGTGTTGCCTCGACGACACGCATCGCCTCGACGGTTTCTTTAACGTCATGCACTCTGACAATCTGCGCGCCCTGCATCGCCGCAATTACCGCGCAGGCCACGCTGCCGATAACCCGTTGATCCGGCGGTACGTTCAGCAGTTGTCCTATCATCGATTTGCGCGACATGCCGACCAGCAGCGGCAAACCGAAATGATGAAACTCCGACAACCGTGCCAGAAGCTGATAGTTGTGCGCCAAATTTTTACCGAAACCGAAGCCTGGGTCGAGCAGCAATTTCTGATTTGTTATCCCCGCCTCGTTGCAGCGCCGAATATGGTGCTCGAAAAACGCCTGAACGTCGGCGATCAGATCGTCGTAGTGCGGTGCCTGCTGCATGGTGCGTGGCTGCCCTTGCATGTGCATCAGGCAAACCGGCAGGCCGCTTTCCGCCGCCGCCGCAAGAGCACCTGGCTCCTGCAGCGAGCGAATGTCGTTGATCAGGTGTGCGCCGGCGTGTGCCGATTCGCGGATCACGCCCGCTTTCGAGGTATCGACCGAGATAAAGACTTCAAAACGCTGCGCCAGCGCTTCCACCACCGGCACGACCCGTTCCAACTCTTCCTCTTCACTCACCTCCGCCGCCCCCGGCCGGGTCGATTCACCGCCGATGTCGATCATCGTGGCACCGGCCGAAATCAGCGCATGCGCGTGCAGCAGCGCCTGGTTCAGCGTGTTGTGGCGGCCGCCGTCGGAAAACGAATCCGGCGTCACGTTGAGGATACCCATCACCTGCGGATGGGAGAGGTTGAGCGTCATGTCGCGCACGGTTAACTGCATGGTTGGTCCACCTTACTGTTGCCTGGTTCACTGCCCGCCGGGCAAAAAAAAACCCCGGCGTACCGGGGTTTGATGTTATTACACAGCCGCTGTTACTTGTCGAGCTGTTCGGACATGGTGTTGCCCGGCGTTGGGGTGCGCGGCTCATCTACCGGCGTCGGGGCTTTCGGGGTGCCGCCGTTGTCGGAACTGTTGCCTTTGTTCGCATCGTCCCAACCCGCCGGCGGACGCACGTCTTTGCGGTTCATCAGATCGTCGATCTGCGGCGCATCGATGGTTTCGTACTTCATCAGCGCATCCTTCATCGAGTGCAGGATGTCCATGTTTTCCATCAACAGCGAGCGAGCACGCGTGTAGTTACGCTCGATCAACGACTTCACTTCCTGGTCGATGATGCGCGCGGTTTCATCCGACATGTGCTTCGCCTTGGCCACGGAACGGCCCAGGAACACTTCGCCCTCTTCTTCCGCATACAGCAGCGGCCCCAGCTTCTCGGAGAAGCCCCATTGGGTCACCATGTTGCGGGCGATGGAGGTCGCCACTTTGATGTCGTTCGACGCACCGGTAGAGACTTTTTCCGGCCCGTAGATGATCTCTTCCGCCAGACGGCCGCCATACAGAGTGGAGATTTGGCTCTCCAGCTTCTGACGGCTGGCGCTGATCGCATCCCCTTCCGGCAGGAAGAAGGTCACGCCGAGCGCACGGCCACGAGGAATGATCGTCACCTTGTGTACCGGATCGTGTTCAGGAACCAGGCGGCCAATGATGGCGTGGCCCGCTTCGTGATACGCGGTCGACTCTTTCTGCGCTTCGGTCATCACCATGGAGCGACGTTCCGCACCCATCATGATCTTGTCTTTGGCTTTCTCGAACTCCACCATCGACACCACGCGCTTGTTGCCGCGGGCAGCGAACAGCGCCGCTTCGTTGACCAGGTTAGCCAGGTCGGCACCGGAGAAGCCCGGCGTTCCGCGCGCAATGACGGAGGCGTCGATGTCGGCAGCCAACGGCACGCGGCGCATGTGCACCTTCAGGATCTGCTCACGGCCACGCACATCCGGCAGCCCGACCACGACCTGACGGTCGAAGCGGCCCGGACGCAGCAGCGCAGGGTCAAGCACGTCAGGACGGTTGGTGGCCGCGATGACGATGATGCCTTCGTTGCCTTCGAAACCGTCCATCTCAACCAGCATCTGGTTCAGAGTCTGCTCGCGCTCATCGTGACCGCCACCCAGGCCGGCGCCACGCTGGCGGCCGACGGCGTCGATTTCATCGATGAAGATGATGCACGGCGCGGCTTTCTTCGCTTGTTCGAACATGTCGCGCACGCGGGATGCACCCACACCGACGAACATTTCGACGAAGTCAGAACCGGAAATGGTGAAGAACGGCACCTTCGCTTCGCCGGCGATCGCTTTCGCCAGCAGCGTTTTACCGGTCCCCGGCGGGCCAACCATCAGCACGCCTTTCGGGATCTTGCCGCCCAATTTCTGGAAACGGCTCGGCTCGCGCAGGTATTCCACCAGTTCGCTCACCTCTTCTTTCGCTTCGTCACAACCGGCGACATCGGCGAAAGTGGTCTTGATCTGGTCTTCCGTCAGCATGCGGGCCTTGCTCTTGCCGAAGGACATCGCGCCCTTGCCGCCGCCGCCCTGCATTTGCCGCATAAAGAAGATCCAGACCCCGATCAGCAACAGCATCGGGAACCAGGAGATAAAGATAGAAGCCAGCAGGCTCGGCTCTTCAGGCGGCTCGCCGACCACTTTCACATTCTTCGTTAACAACGTATCCAGCAACTTAGGATCGTTGACAGGGATGTAGGTCGTGTATTTGTTACTGTCTTTCTTGGTAACGTTAATTTCACGTCCGTTGATTCGCGCTTCGCGAACCTGGTCCTGGGTCAGTTCGGACATGAAGGTAGAGTAATCCACCCTACGGCCATTCGACTCGCTGGGCCCAAAGCTCTGGAATACAGACATCAACACTACCGCGATGACTAACCAGAGAATTAGGTTTTTCGCCATGTCACTCAAGGGATTAACCTCATCTTACAACTGTGTTAACAAACAGCGTTAGGGTACTACAGTTTGCGCCCTGTCGCTACAATGTACACTTCGCGCGAACGGGCGCGGGAAGCGTCTGGCTTACGAATCTTAACCTTCGTAAACAGGGAGCGAATTTCCCGTAGGTACTCGTCAAAGCCATCTCCCTGGAACACCTTCACCAGGAAACTTCCGCCTGGTGCGAGGACATCACGACACATATCCAGCGCCAACTCCACCAGATACATCGACCTTGGAATATCGACCGCCGGGGTGCCACTCATATTCGGGGCCATATCGGACATGACCACCTGAACCTTACTCTCGCCTACTCGTTCCAACAGCGCCTTCAGCACCAGTTCATCACGAAAATCGCCCTGAAGGAAATCGACGCCAACGATAGGATCCATTGGCAAAATATCACAGGCGATGATGCGCCCGGTACCGCCGATTTGGGTGACCACATACTGCGACCAGCCGCCCGGTGCGGCACCCAGGTCAACCACGGTCATGCCCGGTTTGAACAGTTTGTCGCTCTGCTGTATTTCATCAAGTTTAAACCAGGCACGGGAACGCAGTCCCTTTTTCTGTGCCTGCTGTACATATTTATCGCTAAAGTGTTCTTGTAACCAGCGACTGGAGCTAGCCGAACGCTTTTTATTAGCCATCTCGTTTTCCAACTATCATAAAAAGAGTCTTATGTCAGGGTCGCTGCTCACGTAGACTCACACCGGTGAAGACCGATTTGGTGATATACATGAGATGGCGGTAGAATGTACCGTTTTCAATCCCAACTTAAGCAAAAAAGACAATGAATCTGAATAATAAACAAAAACAGCACCTGAAAGGCCTGGCGCATCCGTTAAAACCGGTGGTGATGCTGGGCAATAACGGTCTTACCGAAGGGGTGCTGGCTGAAATTGAACAGGCTCTGGAGCATCATGAGCTGATCAAGGTGAAAATCGCCGCTGAAGATCGCGAAACCAAAACCCTGATCGCCGACGCTATTGTGCGTGAAACGGGCGCCTGCAATGTGCAAGTTATCGGCAGCACGCTTATTCTTTACCGCCCGTCGAAAGAGCGCAAGATCAGTCTACCGCGTTAATAACCATCAGGTTAACGAAAAGGTGCCATGCGCCTGACCAAGATAAAAGGCCGCTTGCGGCCTTTTTCCTATCTTTACAAAACGTTGGCGCATTAATGACCAACGGCCGCGATCAGAGATACTCAACCTTCAGGATCTCATACTCGACGTCGCCGCCAGGGGTTTTGATCACCACCACATCGTCTTGCTCTTTGCCGATCAGGCCGCGCGCCATCGGCGAGTTTACCGAAATCAGATTTTTCTTGAAATCGGCCTCATCGTCGCCAACGATGCGGTAAGTCACTTCTTCTTCACTGTCCAGATTCATCACCGATACGGTGGCGCCGAAGATCACCCGGCCGGTGTTCGGCATCTTGGTGATATCGATCACCTGAGCATTGGACAGCTTGGCTTCGATTTCCTGAATGCGACCTTCGCAGAAACCCTGCTGTTCGCGGGCGGCGTGGTACTCGGCATTCTCTTTCAAATCGCCGTGCTCGCGCGCTTCCGCGATGTCCGCAATGATTTTCGGACGGCGCACGCTTTTCAGATATTCGAGCTCTTCGCGCAGTTTTTCAGCGCCAAACAAGGTCATCGGAATTTGGTTCATCGTATAAATACCTCTAAATCTTTCCTGTTCAAATAACCGTCATCCTGACGTATTCGTATGAAAACACGGTTGGCATACCGCCACCCGCCTCCAGGCGACAAACAAAAGAAACCTGACTCGGAACGGGGCCCAAGCCAAGATCGGTTTTGCATTTTGATACGCATTTTAGCCTAGAGTTCCTTGAGGGTCATCGTTTACTTTTTCCCTGATTGCACCGTAGTATGACGGCACGTTATCCAGCTGTTATCCCGAGATTATGCGTTTTTCACGAATTGTCAGTGCATTGGCTTGCGCATTTGTTCTGAATGCGAATGCGGCCCCGGTTGAAGAGTACACACAATATCTGCCTGATGGGGCCAACCTTGCCCTGGTCGTTCAGAAGATCGGCGCCGGCGCGCCGACGATCGATTACCACTCTCAGCAGATGGCGCTGCCGGCCAGTACCCAAAAAGTGCTGACGGCGCTGGCTGCGCTATTGCAACTCGGGCCCGATTACCGTTTCACCACCACGCTGGAGAGCCAGGGCGATATTCGCGACGGCGTGCTGCGCGGCAACCTGATTGCCCGCTTCAGCGGCGATCCGACCTTCAAACGCCAGAGCCTGCGCAATATGGTGGCCGTCCTGAAGAAACAGGGCGTGCGCCAAATCAGCGGCGACGTGCTGGTCGACACCTCGGTCTTCGCCAGCCATGACAAGGCGCCCGGCTGGCCGTGGAACGATCTGACGCAGTGCTTCAGCGCGCCGCCGGCCGCCGCCATCGTCGATCGCAACTGTTTCTCGGTCTCGCTCTACAGCGCGCCGAACCCGGGCGACATGGCGTTTATCCGCGTCGCCTCCTATTATCCGGTCAATATGTTTAGCCAGGTGCGCACCCTGGCACGCGGCTCCGCTGACGCGCAGTACTGCGAACTGGACGTGGTGCCGGGCGAGCTGAACCGCTTTACCCTGACCGGCTGCCTGACGCAGCGCAGCGAACCGCTGCCGTTGGCCTTCGCCATCCAGGACGGTGCCAGCTACGCGGGCGCCATCCTGAAAGACGAGCTGACGCAGGCCGGCATCCAGATCGACGGACATTTGAAACGCCAGACGCGCCCTGGCATCACCGGCACGGTGATCGCGCAAACCCAGTCAGCGCCGCTGCACGATCTGTTGAAGATCATGCTGAAGAAATCGGACAATATGATCGCCGATACCGTCTTCCGCACCATCGGCCACGAACGCTTCGGCGTGCCGGGCACCTGGCGAGCCGGTTCCGATGCGGTACGGCAGGTGCTGCGCCAGAAGGCCGGCATCGATCTGGGCAATACCATCATCGCCGACGGTTCCGGCCTGTCGCGCCACAACCTGCTGGCGCCGGCGACCATGATGCAGGCGCTGCAGTACATCGCGCAGCACGACAACGAGCTGAACTTCATCTCGATGCTGCCGCTGTCCGGTTATGACGGCACCTTGCGCTACCGCGGCGGCCTGCACGAAGCCGGCGTCGACGGCAAAGTGTCGGCCAAGACCGGCGCGCTGCAGGGCGTGTACAACCTGGCGGGCTTCATCACCACCGCCAGCGGCCAGCGCATGGCCTTCGTGCAGTATCTTTCCGGCTACGCCGTACCGCCGGAAGATCAGAAACAGCGCCGCGCACCGCTGGTACGCTTCGAAAGCCGCCTGTATCGGGATATTTACCAAAACAACTGAGGATCGTCATGAAGCTGTTGGTCGTTGAGGATGATGAACTGCTGCAACAGGGGCTGGCGCTGGCGCTGACCGGCGAAGGCTACGTCTGCGACTGCGCCGCCACGGCGGCGGAGGCCAACAGCTTGCTCATCACCAGCCAATACAGCATGGTGATCCTGGATCTCGGCCTGCCGGACATGGACGGCGCCGCGCTGCTGCGGCAGTGGCGCCGCCAGCAGATCGATCTGCCGGTGCTGATCCTGACCGCCCGCGACGCCCTGGAAGATCGCGTCGACGGGCTGGACGCCGGCGCCGACGACTACCTGGTCAAACCCTTCGCGCTGGTTGAACTGCAGGCACGCGTGCGCGCCCTCCTGCGGCGCTACCAGGGCCACAGCGACAATCTGATGCAGGTGGATGACCTGCAGCTGAACCTCTCCAGCCAGCAGGTCTACCTGCAGCAGCAGCCGGTGGAGGTTACGCCGAAAGAGTTCGCCATTCTGGCGCGTCTTATCATGCGCGCCGGCCAAACGGTCAACCGTGAACTCCTGCAGCAGGATCTCTACACCTGGCAAGACGATTTGGGCTCCAACACGCTGGAAGTGCATATCCACAACCTGCGCCGCAAGCTGGGCAAGGATCGCATCCGCACCGTGCGCGGCATCGGCTACCGTCTGGAACCTTCTTCATGATCAGCATGCGCCGCCGCCTGCTGCTGATGCTGGCGCTGATCCTGCTGGTCACACAGCTCATCAGCGCCTTCTGGCTGTGGCACGAAAGCCAGGAACAGATCAGCTTCCTGGTGGACGAAACCTTGTCCGCCAAAGTGCGCAGCGAGCGCGTCGATACCGAGATAGCCGAGGCCATCGCGTCGCTGCTGGCGCCTTCGCTGATCATGATGATCGTCACGCTGCTGGCGTCGTTCTGGGCCATCAGCTGGATCACCCGCCCGCTCAACCAATTGCAGCAGCGGCTGGAAAAGCGCTCTGCCGATAACCTGACGCCGCTGCCAATCAACAGCGACAGCCTGGAGATGGTGGCAGTCACCAATGCGCTCAATCAGCTGTTCTCGCGGCTGGACAACACCATCCAGCAAGAGCGCCTGTTCACCGCCGATGCGGCCCACGAGCTGCGCACGCCGCTGGCCGGCATTCGCCTGCATCTGGAACTGATGGAGAAACAGGGCGTCAAAGGCAGCCAGGCGCTGATCGCCCGCATCGATCAGCTGATGCACACCGTTGAGCAACTGCTGATGCTGTCGCGCGCCGGGCAAGACTTCGCCAGCGGTCATTACCAGCATTTCGATTGGGTGGCCGATGTGATTCAGCCGCTGCAGGAAGAACTCGGCGAAATGACCGCCCAACGCGCGCAGACGCTGGACTGGCAATTGCCGGCCACCGCTGCGGTGAACGGCGATCCGGTGCTGCTGCGGCTGCTGCTGCGCAACCTGGTCGAAAACGCCCACCGTTACGGCCCGGAAGGCGGCGCGATACAGGTGCGGTTAACGCCGCAGGACAGCGGCTATCTGCTGCAGGTCATCGACGATGGCCCGGGGATCAAGGAAGAGATGGTCGGGGAGCTGACGCAGGCGTTTCGCCGCATGGATCAACGCTACGGCGGCAGCGGGCTGGGCTTGAATATCGTGATCCGCATCGTGCAGTTGCACCAGGGGCGTTTGACGCTGGAAAACCGCCGCGATGCCCGCGGCCTGAACGCCCAGTGCTGGCTGCCGGAAAAGGCGCTCAAATAACAAGGGCCCAGCGTTGCTGAGCCCTTTATCACCGAATTACTTCTGGTAAATGATTTCGACGCCTTCGTCGTCGTCTTCGTCCCAGTCGTCATCCCAGTCATCTTCTGCTTCGGCTTCCACTTCCGCCATTTGCTCGCGGTGGTAGTCATCCCACATGAATTCGACTTTTTCCGGCGCGCTTTCTTCGATCGCCATCGCTTTCGGCTGGGTGTTGATGAAGTTCATTACGTCCCAGCACAGCGCGTTGACGCCTTCGCGGTTGGCGGCGGAGATCATGTAGTACTTCCCTTCCCAGCCCATGTCTTCCACAATCGCCTTGGCGCGTTCGGCGGCTTCTTCCTCACCAATCACATCAATTTTGTTGAACACCAGCCAGCGTGGCTTCTGCGCCAGATTTTCGCTGTATTGGTTCAACTCGTTGATGATGACTTTGGCGTTTTCCACCGGATCGGATTCGTCGATCGGCGCGATGTCCACCAGGTGCAGCAGCACGCGGCAACGCTCCAGGTGTTTCAGGAAGCGAATGCCCAGGCCCGCGCCTTCGGATGCGCCCTCGATCAGCCCCGGAATGTCGGCGACCACAAAGCTCTGCTCGTGGTCCATACGCACCACGCCCAGGCTCGGCACCAGCGTGGTAAACGGATAGTCGGCCACCTTCGGCTTGGCGGCGGACACCGCGCGGATGAAGGTCGATTTGCCGGCGTTCGGCAGGCCCAGCATGCCCACATCGGCCAGCAGCAACAGTTCCAGCAACAGGTCGCGCGCTTCGCCAGCGGTACCCAGCGTCTTCTGACGCGGTGCACGGTTGACCGAAGATTTGAAACGGGTGTTGCCCAAGCCATGCCAGCCGCCCTTGGCGACCATCAGCTTTTGCTCGTGGCGAGTCATGTCGCCGAGGATCTCGCCGGTGCCCTGATCCTTCACGCGCGTGCCGACCGGCACCTTGATGATGACGTCTTTCCCGCGTTTACCGGTACAGTCGCGGCTCTGGCCATTCTGGCCGCGCTCGGCGCGGAAAGACTTCTCAAAACGGTAGTCGATCAGGGTGTTGAGGTTCTCGTCCGCCAGCAGGTAGACGTCGCCGCCGTCGCCGCCGTCACCGCCGTCAGGCCCACCGTTCGGGATATATTTTTCGCGGCGGAAGCTGACGCATCCGTTGCCGCCGTCGCCTGCAACGACCAGAATCGCTGCTTCATCTACAAACTTCATTTACCGTCTCCGTAAATCATTCACCGGGCTGCTTCAAAGGAGCAACCAGGGGGGGTTCTGCCCGTCGCGGCCACCACCGGTGACCAATTGCGGAAAACATGGCGCCCGCCACGACCACAAACGCGCCAACATAGCCGACGACATTCAACGTCGGCGCGGCGAATGCCTGGGGCCAGGCCAACGCCAATAAATCTGAAAACAGCAGGGTAAACAGCGGGGTCAGCGTCACCAACGCGCTCACCTGCGCCGCCTGCCAGCGCGCCATCGCCTCTGCCAACGCACCGTAGCCGATCAGCGTGTTGGCGCCGCAAAACAGCAGGCACGCCAATTGCCAGCCGCTAAGCTGGAAAATCACCTCGGGTTTGGCCAGAGGGAACAACGCTATCGCACATAAAGTGTACAACATAACCAGGATCTGCGGCGAAGCCAGCCGGCGCAGCAATACCTTCTGCGCCACGCCGTAGCTCACCCAAACCATCGCCGCACACACGCCCAGCATAACGCCCAGCGTGTAGTCCGTCAGCCGGGTGAAGATCTCTATCAGACTGACGTTGAAAAACAGCATCAGCCCGCCGATCAGCATCAGGGCGCCAATGACCTGGGTGATACGCATGCGTTCTTTTAAAATCAGCACGCTGGCGAACATCATGCCCACCGGCGACAGCTGGCCAATCACCTGCGACGCCGTCGGGCTCAGGTATTGCAGCGAGGAGCTGAAGAACACAAAGTTGCCCAGCAGCCCCGCCGTCGCGATCGCCAACAGCAGCAGCCAGCGCGGCTGGCGGAACATCGTCAGCGGCGGCAGCTTGCCGCGCACCGCGAGGATCGCGCCCAAACCGATGGCGGCCATGGTAAAGCGATACCAAACGACGGTAAACGGCTCCATCACCGTCAACACTTCTTTCATCGCGATCGGCAACGCACCCCAGCAAACCGCCGTGGTTAACGCCAGGGAAATACCAACGCCGACCTGCTGCTTCGTATCCATATCACCTTCGCCAACGCTGACAGGCCAACCCCCAGGCAGCCCATAAATGTAAAAAGCCCCGCAACGAATTGCGGGGCTTACATCTATTTCGTAAGGCTCGAAAAATTATTCAGCTTCGATGCTGATGAATTTACGATTGCTCGGGCCTTTAACTTCGAATTTGACTTTACCGTCTTTCAAAGCAAACAGAGTGTGGTCTTTGCCGCAACCCACGTTGGTACCAGCGTGGAATTTGGTGCCGCGCTGACGAACGATGATGCTGCCTGCCAGTACTGCTTCGCCGCCAAAGCGTTTTACGCCCAGACGTTTAGCTTCTGAATCGCGACCGTTACGAGTCGAGCCGCCAGCCTTTTTGTGTGCCATTAATCCGCTCTCCTAACTTAAGCGCTGATGCCGGTGATTTTAACGTCAGTGAACCACTGACGGTGGCCCTGCTGCTTACGGTGGTGCTTACGACGACGAAACTTAACAATCTTAATTTTCTCGCCACGACCGTGAGCAACGACTTCAGCTTTGATCTTGCCGCCATCGACGAAAGGAACGCCGATTTTGATATCTTCGCCATTAGCGATCATCAGAATCTGGTCAAACTCAACCGCTTCACCAGTTGCGATGTCCAGCTTTTCCAAGCGAACGGTCTGACCTTCGCTTACTCGGTGTTGTTTACCACCACTTTGGAAAACCGCGTACATATAAAACTCCGCTTTCCGCGTGCCCGACTGTGTTAGTTCAGAGCGCGCTATAAATATTCACAATAGGGCGCGAATTCTACGCAAAAAAGCAGCGCATGACAAGAGCAGAATAAGACCAGAAGGAGAAAAAAGAAGAAAAAAAGCGCAGTTTCTTTCGTGGCGTTTATCTGAACCGTTTTTCAAGTACAATCATAGGGACAGTTACCGCCATGTACCGATGTGAGCAGCGATCTCAACGCGGTGAAGAGAAACACAGCTGAAAAAAACACAATGAACCTAGATCAAATTACCGAGTTAACCGCGCAAGATATGGCGGCCGTGAACGCAACAATTCTCGAACAGCTGAATTCCGATGTCACGCTCATCAATCAGCTTGGCTATTACATTATCAGCGGTGGCGGTAAGCGCATCCGGCCGATGATCGCCGTCCTGGCGGCGCGGGCGTTGGGCTATGAAGGCAACAAGCACGTCACCGTTGCCGCCCTGATCGAATTCATTCATACCGCCACGCTGCTGCATGACGACGTCGTCGACGAATCGGACATGCGCCGCGGCAAAGCCACCGCCAACGCGGCGTTCGGCAACGCCGCCAGCGTGCTGGTCGGCGACTTTATCTATACCCGCGCCTTCCAGATGATGACCAGCCTGGAATCCCTGCGCGTGCTGGCGCTGATGTCGGAGGCGGTCAACGTCATCGCCGAAGGCGAAGTGCTGCAGTTGATGAACGTGCACGATCCCGACATCAGCGAAGAAAGCTATATGCGAGTGATCTACAGCAAAACCGCCCGCCTGTTCGAGGCAGCGGCGCAATCGTCGGCGATCCTGTCCGGTGCCAGCGCCGAACAAGAGCAGGCGCTGCAAGACTATGGCCGCTACCTCGGCACCGCTTTCCAACTGATCGACGATCTGCTCGACTACAGCGCCGACGGCAGCACCCTGGGCAAAAACACCGGCGACGATCTGAACGAAGGGAAACCGACCCTGCCGCTGCTGCACGCGATGCACAACGGCGACGACGCGCAGCGTGACATGATCCGCGGTGCGATTGAGCAAGGTAACGGTCGTCATCTGTTGGAGCCGGTACTGCAGGCGATGCAACAATGCGGTTCGCTGGAGTACACCCGCAAACGCGCCGAAGAAGAAGCCGACAAGGCGATCGCCGCGCTGCAGGTCTTGCCGGCATCGGAGCACCGTACGGCGCTGGAGGGCCTGGCCCATCTGGCGGTGCAACGCGACTTTTAAGAAATTGATATTTCTTAAAAACCATCAGGCCCGCGTACGCGGGCCTGCCTAGCTATTGCTCTCTTCGTCGATGCGCGCCAACAGGCCGCCGATCCCTTCCCGCATCAGGAAAGCCACCATTTTCTCGCGCTCGCTCTCCGTCAAATGGTAGTAATACTCGATCCAGACCGCCAACGGATCCTGACGCTCTACGTCATATACCGCCCCGTCCTCCTTCAGCACCAGCAGGTTACGCACGTTTGAAGGCAGGCTGTCGATATGGTACTCCAACGCTTTTCCCTGCACGCCTTTACGCCTGCGGCTGATCCAGCCTTCGCGCCGGGCCATCAGATTAATTCCCTGTGGTGAGGAAGGTAATCCTGCGATGCCTGTCAGTTCCTTGGCGGCAAACCACTCGTTTTTCATAGCCATCATCTCTGGGCAATAGTGGGCAACGTCATTTTTGGAAATTACTTGGGTATTTTTTTGGAAATTTAATGGTATTCTGGTTTCTGAATAAGCGATTCACGTTGTGCAAACGCCTAACCTTGACCCGTTAGTTATACCACTAACGCAACTTTGGCTAATCAGAAAAGGAATGTAAACATGAATTCAAGGAACCCAGATTGGCATCCGGCAGATATCATCGCGGCGCTCCGCAAGCAGGGCACCACGCTGGCGGCAGTGTCGCGCAAGGCCGGATTAAGCTCATCAACGCTGGCCAACGCGCTGTCGCGCCCGTGGCCAAAGGGGGAGTGGCTGATCGCCGAAGCGATAGGCATCCACCCTTCGGAGATCTGGCCAAGCCGCTATTACGATCCGCGCAGCGATTGCCTGCTGGATCGCAAGGCACGCATCAAATCGTGAACGCGGGGCAAAAAAAACCGCCGGAACAGCGTCCGGCGGCGTTTATCGGCTGACTATCGGCAACGATCAGTTATTGATGAACTTCTCGCCCAGCTCGATATCTTTGTGCAGCACGTCCAGCATCTCGTTCAGCGCTTTCTGCTCGAAGGCGCTCAGGGTGCCGATATCTTTGCGCTCTTCAACGCCGTTTTTGCCCAGTACCAGCGGTTGTGCGAAGAAGCGAGCGTATTTGCCGTCGCCTTCAACGTAAGCGCATTCCACCACGCCTTTCTCGCCCTGCAGCGCACGCACCAGAGACAGACCGAAACGTGCGGCCGCCTGGCCCATGGACAGCGTTGCAGACCCGCCGCCGGCTTTGGCTTCCACCACTTCGGTGCCGGCGTTCTGAATGCGTTTAGTCAGATCCGCCACTTCCTGATCGGTGAAGCTCACGCCTGGGATCTGCGACAGCAGAGGCAGGATGGTCACGCCAGAGTGGCCGCCGATGACCGGCACGTTCAGCTCTTCCGGCTGTTTACCTTTCAGCTCGGCCACGAAGGTGTTGGAACGGATGATATCCAGCGAAGTCACGCCGAACAGTTTGTTCTTGTCGTAAACGCCGGCTTTTTTCAGCACTTCCGCCGCGATGGCGACCGTGGTGTTAACCGGGTTGGTGATGATACCGATGCAGGCTTTCGGGCAGGTTTTCGCCACTTGCTCAATCAGGTTACGCACGATGCCGGCGTTAACGTTGAACAGGTCAGAGCGATCCATGCCAGGCTTACGGGCCACGCCGGCGGAAATCAGCACCACGTCCGCACCGTGCAGAGCCGGGGTCGCGTCTTCGCCGCTGAAGCCTTTGATTTTAACTGCGGTTGGGATGTGGCTTAAGTCGACGGCAACGCCTGGGGTAACGGGGGCAATGTCGTAGAGAGAGAGTTCAGAACCTGAAGGAAGCTGGGTTTTGAGTAGAAGGGCGAGGGCCTGGCCGATACCGCCAGCAGCACCGAGAACTGCAACTTTCATCCTATACTCCTTTATTATCTTAAATATATAAAGCGCCGTGAATGTGTTGGTTACGGACCTTAAGTTATTACACCTTTAAAAACAATAAATTAGCCAATTCTTGCCTGCAGGTGTAATAAAACGGCCGCTGTCGCGCCCATTTTAGATTAAATCGCTTACGCATGAAGGGCATAGCGCACATTAATCAAAAATAGTGCGAGGTTATTCACGAGCAAGTTAACCGGCCGTTACATTACACCCTTACGCAACATCAGAACAACATCATTTTAATAACATTTTATTTACCACCGCAGGCCGATTTTCCGTCGTCAAAAGGGCATATTCATCGCTGCCGGATTTTGTTAAAATGCCGTCCTTTCCTCGCCGCCCGGTCATGTTTATTTTCTTTGGGTCGGCCTTTGTTGCATAAAAATTCATCTATATGCATAATCATGACTTCCACTATCAACATTCCACGGTGCAAAATGCGTAATCCCGCAAAACAGGAAGATCTGATCAAGACGTTCAAAGCGTTATTGAAAGAAGAAAAATTCAGTTCTCAAGGCGAGATCGTTTTGGCGCTGCAAGAAGAAGGCTTCGAAAACATTAACCAATCCAAAGTATCGCGCATGCTGACCAAGTTCGGCGCGGTACGTACGCGCAATGCCAAAATGGAAATGGTGTATTGCCTTCCTGCCGAACTCGGCGTGCCGACCACCACCAGCCCATTGAAGAATCTGGTGCTGGACGTCGACCATAACGACGCCGTCGTGGTGATCCACACCAGCCCGGGCGCCGCGCAGCTGATCGCTCGCCTGCTCGACTCATTGGGTAAATCCCAGGGCATCCTCGGCACAATTGCCGGCGACGATACGATTTTCGTCACCCCCTCCAACGGCTTTACCGCTCAGAAACTGCATGAAGCTATTCTGGGCGTGTTCGAGCAAGAGCTGTGAAACCTGGCGCTAACAAAGTGCGGCTGTAGCCCGCACTTTGTTAGCGCTTCTTTAACCCCCGCGTTACCTTCCCTGCCTTCAACCGCGTTTAACACTGCTTTTTCATCCCTCAGCAACACATTTCCATGACATCTCCATGTAACCAGCAGTACCCACTGTGATCTTCCGCACTTTTGGTCAAAAGCACTTACCTCATTGAAATTACATAAATTTAACATCAAAAGATCGTTTTATGAGCGTTTTTTATTCCTTATGGTTATAAAAAATAAGGATCATGAGGTTAAAGTTTCACTAGCAACTGTTAGCGAACTATTAATTTTTCGCGTTACTAGCTGTATACTCATTTTCGTGAACTGAATCACAGTTCGTTGGAACTGATAAAAGAATACGATGAGGTGAGATGATGAAAATTAAAACTACCGTTGCAACCCTGAGCGTTCTGTCCATGCTTTCATTTGGTGCATTCGCAGCACAATCTGTTGACGCGACTCAGGCCGCAAAACTGCAGCCGGCCGGTGTGATCACCGTGAGCGGCGTCGCCGCTGCGCCTTCCGACATTCGCCAGGCGCTGTCCGACAAAGCTGACGCCAAAGGGGCGACCGCTTACCGCGTAATCGAAGCCCGCAATGACGGCAACTTCCACGCGACCGCTGAAATCTACAAATAAGTACCGGCATTACCCGGCAACGGGCAATACATCTCTGGAATCAAACGCTGTCGTAACGGCCTTCAAGAATAAAAATCGCTGCCAAGCCCTTCCAGGCTGTTATGACCAAGGATCGCTATCATGAACATGAAAACTACTGTTGCTGCACTCGGCCTGCTGTCTGTCATCTCCTTCGGCGCTTCTGCCGCCCAATTGGTGACTAACGATCAGACCGCCAACCTGCAATCTATCGGCACCATTACCGTCAGCGGCATCGACGGCGCGCCGACCGACATTCGCCAGGCGTTGTCGGAAAAAGCCGACGCGAAAGGCGCAACCGCCTACCGCGTGATCGAAGCGCGTAATGAAGGCAACTACCACGCCACCGCCGAGATTTACAAATAACAACTCTGGGAACGGCTTTGCAGAGCTGATTACCCTCGTCACTGCCACTGCCGAGTTCTGACGCAAACGCCGATTTCCCAGAGACCCTCTCGTCGTCCTATCCGACGAACCCCGTTGCCCTCGCTCGCGAGGGCTTTTTTATGGGCGCAAAAAAGGCCGCGAATGCGGCCCTTGATGTGACTGATGCGGCTGAGCGATCAGTAGGTGACTTTCGGTTCCTGCTTTTTCGCCAGCGCGTCCAGCAGGCGATCGTGAATGCCGCCGAAGCCGCCGTTGCTCATCACCAGAATGTGATCGCCCGGCTGTGCGGTTTTCACCACCATGTCCACCAGCGTGTCGAGATCCGCGCTCCAGTGCGCCGGCTGCACGCAGGCATCCGCCACTTCCGCCACCTGCCACGGAATGTGGTGTGGCTGGAACAGGAACACTTCGTCGGCGCGGCCGAGCGAAGGTGCCAGATCGTTTTTGCTGATGCCCATTTTCATGGTGTTGGAGCGCGGTTCCAGCACCGCCAGAATGCGCGCCGTGCCACCGACCTTGCCGCGCAGCGCGGCCAGAGT
>NZ_RXKV01000012.1:0-123443 GCF_016805595.1 Serratia sp. 4542 | reverse complement strand
CTTCAAGACTTGATATTTTTTTGCATCCGAAGATGCTGGATATCGTCTTGTGGAGTGCCCACACAGATTGTCTGATAAATTGTTAAAGAGCAGTGCCGAGAAACTCATCGGCGCGGGCTGCGTATATTACGCTTTTCGCCCGGAGAGTCAAGCGTTTATTTCGCTTTCCTCTCGCTGACCCGGCGGCTTGTCAGTCGTTGTTCCCGGTCAGTGGAGGCGCATTATAGGGAGTTCTCGGCGGGCCGCAACCCCTATTTTCAATATTTTTTCCGACCGTTGAATGTTTAACCAAAACACCGTTAAAGCGGCAGTTTTTTCAACGATTTAAAGCCGTAGCCCTGCAAAACGGGCAATAAAGCGTCAGTATCTTCATTTAACGCCATGCAATACGCCAGATTCTCTTCCTGGCTCGAGACCAGATTTTCCTGCGTCGAGATGAGCCAGGCGGTACGACGGGCAATCGCCGCACCGGAATCCACCAGCCGGGTGCCTTCTGGCAACACCTGCATCAGCTCTTCAGCTAATAGAGGAAAATGAGTGCAGCCCAGCACGACGGTATCCGGCGGCTCGCGCATGCTCAGCCACGGATGCAGGATCTTCTTCAGCACCGGCAGCGGCACGGCTTCGCCGTGCAGCTTGGCCTCCGCCAGCTCCACCAGCTCTGAAGAGCCCAGCAGCTCAATCTTGCAGTCGGTAGCGAAACGGGAAATCAGTTCGTGGGTGTAGCTGCGCTGTACGGTGCCGCGAGTCGCCAACAGGCCGACAATGCCATTGACGGTAAGACGGGCGGCAGGCTTGATGGCGGGTACCACGCCCACGACCGGGAAACTGAAGCGCTCGCGCAGGGCCGGCAAAGAGACGGTGCTGGCCGTGTTACAGGCAATGACGACAATCGCCAGAGGATGCCGCTGCTGCACTGCGCCGACAATCTCCACCACGCGCTCAACGATAAACTCTTCGGACTTCTCGCCGTAGGGGAACGCCACGTTGTCGAAAGCGTATATATAGTGGAGATCCGGCAGCAACTGCCGAATCTCTTGATATACCGACAGCCCGCCGACGCCGGAATCGAAAACCAGCACCGTCGGGCGAGGTGTGGCGGTGCTGTTAGAAGGTATAGCTTCCAGTGAGGTAGTATTCTCTTCCTGGAGTAGCGTAGCCATAGGCCGTCTCATAATCTTTATCAAACAGGTTGGCAATTCTACCACGAACTGTCAGATGAGATGTGACCGGATACGAAACTGCGAGATCCCACAGGCTCACTCCGCCAAGTTTAACCGTCGGGCTTGGATAAACGCCATAATCCTTGTCGTAGCGCTCACCTAAGTATTGATAGGTCACTGCCCAGTCAAAGTCGTACAGCTGCCAATCCAGCTCATATTTCACCTGTTGTTTCGCGCGGCGCAGCAGCACTTCGTTGGTTTTAGCATTGCGCGGGTCGACATAATCGTAACCAATCTGATGCGTCAACGGGCCGGTTTCAAAAGAAGCGGTGGCCTCTACGCCCTTAATGGTCGCCTTACCGATATTGTAATAACGGTAACTCACCGGATCGCTGTCAATCAGGTTATCGATGTCGTTGCGATAACCGGAAACGCGCCAGGTCACCGGCCCGGTCAAACCTTCGAAGCCGCCTTCCCACTGTTTGCTTTCTTCCGGCTTCAAGTTGCTATTGCCATAAGTGGTACTAAACAGCTGGTTCATGTTTGGCGCTTTAAACGCGGTGCCATAGGAAGCGATGAAGCGGTATCCTTCGATGAACTCCCAGGCCGCGCTGGTTTGCCACGTGCCGTGCCAGCCGAACTCCGAATTATCGTCGCCGCGCGCGGCAGCCTCAAGCGTCACCGGCCCCACCAGTTGCTGCCCGGTCAGATAGATGCCGGTATTGCGCTGGCTTCTCTCGCGGCTGACGGACGCGGTGCCCGGTTTGATCTGTTGATCCTGCCAGTCGGCACCCGCACTGACGGTGCCTTGAGCCACCTTGAAAGTATTGCCCCACTGCAGATTGTATTGCTCCGAATCATCCAGGCTGGAGGAGATCGCATACTGCCCTTTGCGCGGATCGTAATTGTAGTCTTTGCTGTGGCTATAGCTTCCCACTAACTGCGTGGCGTAAATCCCTTCCTGATAGCGCAACCCGGTGTCCCAAGTTTGACTATACAGTTTGCGCGTATCCGGCAGACCGGTGATATTGAAATTTTTATCGTAAGAATAAAAGCCGTCGTAGCCCGTACGGTTGTCGTAGCCATATCCACGCACAAAGCCGCTGATTTGCTCGTTGAACCGGTGCTGTACCGCCCCATATAGCGATTTGCTCATGAAGCCATCGCGATCGGGCTGCGGAATGCTGGTGTTGCCTTCAGCCACCACATCATACCCTTTGGTATAAGTGTAATTCCCTGCCACCGTCGCCACGGTGCTGTCGCCCAGCTGTTGCTGGGTCGACGCGTCATAGGCCTGATAGCCGTTGGAGCCGACGCCTGCAGAGAGCGTAGTACCGTTCTTTTCACGCGTGGTGATGATGTTGACCACGCCGCCGATGGCGTCGGAACCGTACACCGCCGAGCGCGGGCCGCGAATGTATTCGACTTTCTGCACCAGCGAAATCGGGATTTGGCTGAGATCGGAAGAGCCGCTGACGCCCGCCTGGTTAAGGCGAATGCCGTCGATCAATACCAAGACATGGCTGGAGTTGGTGCCGCGAATAAACAGTGAGCTCTTTTGCCCCAGCCCGCCGTTTTGGCCGATGTCCACGCCCGGCAAACGGCGCATCACGTCGGTCAGGCTCTTGGCCTGCCAACGATCGATATCGTTACGGGTGACGATAGAAGTCGGCGCCAGCACGGAAGAAACCGGCTGCGGGAAGCGGTTGGCGGTCACCACCAGGTTATCGCCATTCGTGGCTGTCGTGTTGTCTTGCGCCCATCCAGAAAAAGCCGTGACGGAGGAGACCACCGCCAGCAGCGTATTTTTTGTAATTGTCATGAGAAAAGCATCCAAACTTAATTGGCGGATGCCGCAGGATCATGGCCGGTAGTTCGCGACGGCCACGGACATTGCGACGTAACACCGGCAGGTCTTCGGGCTTGGGATTTGCGGGCCGCGGGGTGCGACCGGCAACGGGCGATGACTTCCCATCCTGCAGTGGACAGTGTCTGCGTCGAAACGCTATCGCCGTGACTTCCCCTTACCGCTGCGCGTCAGCTCCGGATTCACACCGGATTCCCTTTTCACTCGCTGCTTGAGGCCGGACGGCAATGCTACGATCAATGAAAATAGATGTCTAGACTGCTACTAATGTTACAAATAATAAACGCGACAAAACTGGACTTCACGGGCTGATTCCCTACAATCCCCGCTGATCAAATTTGCCTGACGAGAAGACACACATGACGCCCGAGAATTTGCCTATTGAACGTTACGATGACCAACTGGCGGAGAAAGTCGCCCGCCTGAAGACGTTGATGTCACCGTTCGCGGCGCCCGAGCCGGAAGTGTTCCGCTCGCCAGTCGACCACTACCGCATGCGCGCCGAATTCCGCATCTGGCACGACGCGGACGACATGTACCACATCATGTTCGATCAGCAGACCAAGCAGCGTATTCGCGTCGATCAATTCCCGGCCGCCAGCGAACTGATCAACCGCCTGATGAGCGCCCTGATCGCCGCGCTGAAACCGGAGCCGATCCTGCGCCACAAGCTGTTCCAGATCGATTATCTGTCGACGCAAAGCGGCAAAATCATCGCCTCGCTGCTGTACCACCGCAAGCTGGATGACGTTTGGCAACGGCGCGCCGAGCAGCTGCGTGACGAACTGCGCGCTCAGGGTTTCGATCTGCAGCTGATCGGCCGGGCGTCGAAGACCAAAATCATGCTCGACCAGGATTATGTTGACGAAGTGCTGCCGGTCGCCGGCCGCGACATGATCTACCGCCAGGTGGAAAACAGCTTCACTCAGCCCAACGCGGCCATGAACGTGCAGATGCTGGAATGGGCGCTGGCGGTGACCGCCGGTTCCAAAGGCGATTTGCTGGAGCTGTATTGCGGCAACGGCAACTTCTCGCTGGCGCTGGCGCGCAATTTCGAGCGCGTGCTGGCGACCGAGATCGCCAAACCGTCGGTGGCGGCGGCGCAATACAACATCGCTGCCAACCATATCGACAATGTGCAGATCATCCGCATGGCGGCGGAAGATTTCACCCAGGCGATGAACGGGGTGCGCGAATTCAACCGGTTGAAGGGCATCGATCTGAGCGGTTACAACTGCGAGACAATTTTCGTCGATCCGCCGCGTAGCGGGCTGGACGATGAAACGGTGAAGATGGTGCAGGCCTACCCGCGCATTCTGTATATCTCATGCAACCCGGAAACGCTGTGCGCCAACCTGGAAACGCTGCAGGCCACGCACCGGGTCAGCCGCCTGGCGCTGTTCGATCAGTTCCCGTATACCCATCACATGGAATGCGGCGTGCTGCTGGAAAAGCGCTGCTGATACGACAGGGGCGCCATCATGGCGCCCCGTTGCATTACGACTCTTGAGTCGGCGCATCCGGCGCCTTGCGCGCCTTCAGTTTGACTCCGATCCACAGCACCAACGCCACGCAGATTACCGACGGCAGGAAGTTGGAACCGATCTGCGGGTATTCTGCGCGCACGATGGCGCTGTACATCAGCAGCCCCAGCAGGAAACAGGCCGCCGCCAGCTTCGGCATGCCGTCCGGCATGGCGCGGTTCAGGTAACGCTGATGCAGGCAGTACACCGCCAGCACCAACGCGATCAGCGGGAAGATCGAAAACGGCACCACCGAGCTGAACAGCGCGGCAAACGAACCGTTGATCGAAAGGCCGGCAATCAACGCCAGCAGTAAGGTGCCATTTTCACGGCCTGGTTTTTCCATCATTTTTTACCTTTTTTATACGTGGGACACAGAAGCTTTTTCTTGTTCGCGACGATACCAGTAATACGCCCCTTTGGAGATCATCCGCAGCTGAAGCACCAGCCGTTCTTCCAGCTGCTGCCGCTGCTCGACGTCGATATCCAGCGCTTCCGCGCCGGCGCTGAACACGATGGTGACCATCGCTTCCGCCTGCGCTTCGGTAAAGCTGCGCGGCATGTGATTTTCCAACTCGAGGTAGTCCGCCAGTTCGGCGATGAAATGCTGGATCTCGCGCGCCACCGCCGCACGGAATGCCGCCGACGTGCCGGAGCGCTCGCGCAGCAGCAGGCGGAAGGCGTTCGGGTTGTTGCCGATAAATTCCATAAAGGTGGACACCGAAGTGCGGATCACGCTGCCGCCCTTGGCGATGCGTTGGCGCGCCTGGCGCATCAACTGACGCAGCATCAGGCCGCTTTCGTCCACCATGGTCAGCCCCAGCTCATCCACATCGCGGAAATGGCGGTAAAACGACGTGGGCGCGATGCCCGCCTCGCGTGAAACTTCCCGCAGGCTCAGGCTGGCGAAGCTGCGTTCGGCGCTCAGCTGGCTGAATGCGGCTTCGATCAGGGAACGACGAGTCCGTTCTTTTTGTTGTGCTCTGACGCCCATATGCATATCCGGATAGGTTCCATTCTCTCAGTCTAACGCCCTAGACTCGGCAATATAGCAAATTTTATTGCAACAGCATTTATACTAACGCGCTCTATCACACTTCCGCCCTGAGCCGATTGTGCTTTGCCTCAAAAAGCCTAATGGTGATTGGGTGAGCAGCGCTATGATGTTAAGATACCGTTGTAATCTTGTATAAAAAAACAGGTCTCTCCTACATGCAACAGCACTATCAATTTGATGCCATTGTGATTGGCTCGGGCCCTGGTGGTGAAGGTGCCGCCATGGGGCTGGTGAAACAGGGCGCCCGCGTGGCCGTTATCGAACGGTACAACAACGTAGGCGGCGGATGTACCCACTGGGGCACCATCCCTTCCAAAGCCCTCCGCCACGCCGTCAGCCGCATTATCGAATTCAACCAGAACCCGCTTTACAACAACTCGCGCACGCTCAGCGCGACCTTCCCTGACATTTTACGCCACGCCGATAACGTCATCAGCCAGCAGACCCGCATGCGCCAAGGCTTCTATGAGCGAAACCAGTGCAAACTGTTCGCCGGCGACGCGCGCTTCATCGACGCCAACACCGTCAGCGTCAGCTACATGGACGGCACCCAGGACACCATCCGCGCCGACCACATCGTGATCGCCTGCGGCTCGCGCCCTTACCATCCGGCCAGCGTCGATTTCAATCACCCGCGCATCTACGACAGTGATTCCATTCTCGAGCTGAGCCATGAACCGCGCCACGTGATCATTTACGGCGCCGGGGTGATCGGCTGCGAATACGCGTCTATCTTCCGCGGCCTGAACGTCAAGGTGGATCTGATCAACACCCGCGATCGCCTGCTGGCGTTCCTCGATCAGGAGATGTCGGATTCGCTCTCTTACCACTTCTGGAACAACGGCGTGGTGATCCGCCACAACGAGGAGTTCGAGAAGATTGAAGGCACCGAAGACGGCGTGATCGTGCACCTGAAGTCCGGCAAAAAGGTGAAAGCGGACTGCCTGCTGTACGCCAACGGCCGTACCGGCAACACCGATTCGCTGGGGTTGGAAAACGTCGGCCTGGAATCGGACAGCCGCGGGCTGCTGAAGGTGAACAGCATGTACCAAACCGCGCTGTCGCACATCTACGCGGTCGGTGACGTGATCGGCTATCCGAGCCTGGCTTCCGCCGCCTACGATCAGGGCCGCATCGCCGCGCAAGCGATCGCTTCCGGCGAAGCCAGCGGTCACTTAATCGAAGATATCCCGACCGGCATCTACACCATTCCGGAAATCAGCTCCGTCGGCAAAACCGAGCAGGAACTGACGGCGATGAAGGTGCCGTATGAAGTGGGCCGCGCCCAGTTCAAACATCTGGCGCGCGCGCAGATCGCCGGGATGAACGTCGGCAGCCTGAAGATCCTGTTCCATCGCGACACCCTGCAGATCCTCGGGATCCACTGCTTCGGCGAGCGTGCGGCGGAGATCATCCACATCGGTCAGGCGATCATGGAACAGAAAGGTGAAGGCAATACTATCGAGTATTTCGTTAATACGACCTTCAACTATCCGACCATGGCCGAAGCCTACCGGGTGGCGGCGCTTAACGGCTTAAACCGCCTGTTTTAACGCGTTGTCGATGTAGCCCTGCATGTGCTCGCGGATCGCTTCGGCCAACTGCTCATAACGGCTGCGCAGTGGGGAACCGGGGCGATACACCAACGCGATGGTGCGCTTCGGTTCCGGCTTGTAGCAATCCAGATAGCAGACGCCGTCGCGTTCGCGCTGCGGCGGCACCGCCAGTGACGGCAGCAGGGTAATGCCGCTGCCGGCCGCGACCATATTGCGCAGCGTTTCCAGACTGGTGGCGCGGAAGTGGGTATCCTCATCCGCGCCCGCCTGGAAGCAGAAGCCCATCGCCTGATCGCGCAGGCAGTGGCCATCTTCCAGCATCAGCAGCTTCTCTCCCGCCAAATCCGGCATCGCCACGCGCTCGCGCTGCGCCCACGGGTGATCGGAATACACCGCCAGCTTCATCGGTTCATCGAACAGAGGCACTTCGATAAACGCCTCGGTTTCCTTCACCAATGCCAGAATGGCGCAGTCCAATTTGCCGCTGTCGAGTTGCGCCAGCAGTTGCTGGGTTTGCGCTTCGTGCAGGTACATTTCCAGTTTCGGGAAAGTTTTGTGCAGCGTCGGGATGATCTGCGGCAGCAGATAAGGCCCCACGGTCGGGATCAGGCCGATGTGCAGCGGCCCGGACATGGCTTCGCCCTGCTGGCTGGCCATCTCCTTCAATACTTTCACTTCGCGCAGCACGGTACGCGCCTGCTCCACCAGCAACAGACCCGCCTGGGTGAACAGCACCTTGCGGCTGGTGCGCTCGAGCAGCATGACGCCCAACTCGTCTTCCAGCTTGCGGATCTGCCCGCTCAGCGTGGGCTGGCTCACATGGCATGAATCGGCCGCACGGCGGAAGTGCCGGTGCTCGGCCAAGGCGACCAGATACTCTAAATCACGAATATTCATTGTTTCCCTCCATTCCATGATAGCTCATGGCGATAGATAAGATAGCAATGAGCGATTAGATCTATCAAGCCCCAGCAACAATAATGTGTCCCAACGAAGCGATATCGCGCTAAATGCTAAAAATTACTTTTCCTAATTAAGGGGTTAATCAATGTTTACCAGTCAAGAAGGCAAGAAAGTTCCTCAGGTTACTTTCCACACCCGTCAGGGCGACCAATGGATTGATGTGACCACTGATGACCTGTTCAAAAACAAAACGGTCATCGTGTTCTCGCTGCCGGGCGCGTTCACGCCGACCTGCTCTTCGAGCCATCTGCCGCGCTACAACGAGCTGTCCAGCGTATTCAAACAGCACGGCGTCGACGGTATTCTGTGCGTCTCGGTGAACGACACCTTCGTGATGAACGCCTGGAAAGCCGATCAGCATGCGGAAAACATCACCTTCGTGCCGGACGGCAACGGTGAATTCACCAAAGGCATGAACATGCTGGTCGAGAAAGCGGATCTGGGCTTTGGCCCACGTTCATGGCGCTACTCGATGCTGGTGCGCGACGGCGTGGTCGAGAAAATGTTCGTCGAACCGAACAAACCGGGCGACCCGTTTGAGGTGTCCGACGCCGACACCATGCTGAAATACCTGGCGCCGGAATTCAAAGTGCAGGAGTCGGTCTCCCTGTTCACCAAACCAGGCTGCCCATTCTGCGCCAAAGCCAAACAGATGCTGCAAGAACGCGGCATTCAGTATGAAGAGATCGTGCTGGGCAAAGACGCCACCACCGTCAGCCTGCGCGCCGTCAGCGGCCGCGCCACGGTGCCGCAAGTGTTCATCGGCGGCCGTCACATCGGTGGCAGCGACGATCTGGAAACTTTCCTGTCAGCTTAATAAGTAATAACAAAGCCAACGTGAACTTTGGCGGGCTACGGCCCGCCCTTTTTTTACCTTTCAGGAGCGGATATGAAACTGTTGAACGTTGATGTCGCGGTCATCGGCGGCGGCACCGCAGGGCTCGGCGCCTATCGCGCGGCCAAACTGTCTACCCCCAGCGTGGTGATGATCGAAGGCGGGCCTTACGGCACCACCTGTGCGCGCGTTGGCTGTATGCCATCCAAGTTGCTGATCGCCGCTGCCGAAGCGGTGCATCAAATCGAACGCGCGCCGGGCTTTGGCGTGCACCCAACCGGTAAAACCCGCATCGACGGACGTGAAGTGATGGCGCGCGTCAAGCGCGAACGCGATCGCTTCGTCGGTTTCGTGCTGGAAGGCGTGGACGAGATCCCGGCCGGCGACAAAATTCAGGGCTATGCCCGCTTTATCGACGACAACACGCTGCAGGTCGATGACCATACGCGCATCGTGGCGCAGCGCATTGTGATCGCCACCGGCTCCCGCCCCAGCTGGCCGGCGCCGTGGAGCGAACTGGGCGATCGTCTGATCGTCAACGACGACCTGTTCAACTGGGATGATTTGCCGCAGTCCGTAGCGGTATTCGGTCCCGGCGTCATCGGGCTCGAGCTGGGGCAAGCGCTGCACCGCCTCGGCGTCGACACCAAGGTCTTCGGCATCGGCGGCGCAGTCGGGCCGCTCACCGACAGCGCCGTGCGCGACTACGCCGCCAAAGCACTGGGGGAAGAGTTCTATCTCGACGCCGACGTGAAGGTAGAGATGATGCAGCGCGAAGGCGACAAGGTGTTTATCCGCTATCGGAACCTGCAGGGCCAACCGCAGGAGATCCTGGTGGACTACGTGCTGGCCGCCACCGGCCGCCGCCCCAACGTCGATCGGCTGGGCCTCGAAAACACCGGCTTGCAACTCGACGCCCGAGGCGTACCGCTGGCCGACCGCCTGACGATGCAAACCAGCGTGCCGCATATTTTCATCGCTGGCGACGCCAGCAACCAACTGCCGCTGCTGCACGAGGCCAGCGATCAGGCACGTATCGCCGGCGCCAACGCCGGCAGCTTCCCGGAGATCAACCCGGGCCTGCGCCGCAGCGCGATTTCGGTGGTGTTCTCCGATCCGCAGATCGCCATGGTCGGCTCAACCTTCCGCGAGCTGAGCGAGAAGTTCAGTGCCTGCGGCTGCTTTGAAGTGGGCAAAGTCTCGTTTGAGAATCAGGGCCGCTCGCGGGTGATGCTGCGCAACAAAGGCATTCTGCACGTCTACGGCGAGCAAGGCACCGGCCGTTTCCTCGGCGCGGAAATGATCGGACCGGACGCCGAACACATCGCACACCTGCTGGCCTGGGCTCACCAGCAGCAGATGACCGTCGATCAGATGCTGGACATGCCGTTCTATCATCCGGTGATCGAAGAAGGTTTGCGCACCGCGCTGCGCGATCTGCAGGCGAAGCTCAAACTCGGCACGGCCGAAATCGAGCGCTGCCAGCGCTGCCCGGGCGAATAACCTCTCATTCTCCGTTCATCCCCACCGGGCCTTCAGGCCCGGTTTTCTTGCACAGCACTTCCCTACCTCCTCTTGCCTCACGGCCCTTCTGCGCTCATTTTTTATGCGTCGACATTGAAATGATACCAATATTGATACTAAAATGAAGAAAGGAGCCAGAATGGAGGAAGAACATGGAAAGGCATGAACACTATACCTATCGCATCACCTGGTCAGCGGAAGATCGTGAATATGTCGGGCTGTGCGCCGAATTCCCCTCGTTGTCCTGGCTGGCGGCCACGCGTACCGGCGCACTGGAGGGTATCGAAAAAGTCGTGAGCGAAACGATCGCCGATATGCTGGCGCAAGGCGAAACGCCGCCGCAGGCGCTGGCGGAAAAGAACTTCAGCGGAAAACTGGTGCTGCGCATGACGCCGGAACAGCATCGCCGGCTGGCGCTCGGCGCGATGGAGGAAGGCGTGAGCCTGAACCGCTATCTGTGTGCACGTCTGGCGGGGTAAAGGTTCAAGGGCGGCGCCGGGCCGCCCTTGTCGTCGTCAGGCCAAACGCTGTTTCGCTGCGGCGATTGCCGCGGCCACCTGCTGCGGTGCGACGCCACCTTTGGCCGCACGCTTGTCCAGGCAGGATTGCAACGCCAGGATCGGGTAAACGTCGTCGCCGATCGTCGCGCTAAACTGCTGCAAGTCCGCCAGCGGCAGCGCTTCCAGCGGTTTACCCTGGCGAATCGCTTCTACCACCGCCTCGCCGACGATGTGGTGCGCTTCGCGGAACGGCACGCCCTTGGCGACCAGGTAATCCGCCAGCTCTGTGGCATTGGCATAGCCCTGCTCCGCCGCTTCCTGGCAGCGCGGGCGTTTCACCTGGATGCCGTCCAGCACCAGCGCCGCCATCTGCAGGCAGTCCATCCAGGTGTCGAGCGCGTCGAACAGCCCTTCTTTGTCTTCCTGCATGTCTTTGTTGTACGCCAGCGGCAGGCCTTTCAGCGTCATCATCATACCGGTCAGCGCGCCCTGTACGCGGCCGCATTTGCCGCGGATCAGCTCCAGCGCGTCCGGGTTTTTCTTCTGCGGCATCAACGAAGAGCCGGAGGTCACGCGGTCGGACAGCTCGACAAACGCCGCTTCGCCGCTGTTGAAGAAGATCAGATCTTCGGCGAAGCGCGACAGGTGCACCATGCTGATGGCGGCGTTGGACAGCAGCTCCAGCACGTGATCGCGATCGGATACGCTGTCCAGGCTGTTGCGGGTCGCCGAGGCGAAGCCCAGCCAGCCGGCCAGCTGCTCGCGATCGATAGGATAAGCGGTACCGGCCAGCGCGCCGCTGCCCAGCGGGCTGACGTCCAGCCGTTTCAGGGTATCCTGCAGACGGCTCTCATCGCGCGCCAGCATCTCGACATAGGCCAGGCACCAGTGCGCGAAAGTCACCGGCTGCGCGCGTTGCAGGTGGGTATACCCCGGCATCACCGCATCCTGGTTGGCTTCGGCGGTCTCCACCAGCGCCTGCTGCAGCTGGACGATCGCCTGATGCAGATCGCCGATCTGCTGTTTGCACCACAGCTTCAGATCGGTCGCGACCTGATCGTTGCGGCTGCGGCCGGTGTGCAGCTTCTTGCCCAAATCACCGACCTTCTCGATCAGCTTCTGCTCCACCCAGCTGTGGATGTCTTCGGCATCGCTTTGGACGATCGCCAAAGGGTCGGCCTGGACCTCCGTCAGTAGCGCATTCAGCGCCTGCTCCAGCTGCTGTTGCTCCGTTGCCGTCAACACGTTAACGGTCACCAGCGCCTTCGACCAGGCCACCGAGCCCACGATATCCTGCTCCGCCAGGCGATAATCGAACCGCAGCGAATCGTTGAGTTGCTTGAACCGCTGATCCGCCGCCTGAGTGAACCGTCCACCCCAAAGTGCCATATCTTACTCCTGAATTTTTATGCGAAAGGGCGCAGCATGCTGCGCCCTTGCAGAGTCACGCCAATCGATTATTTATTCTTTTTCTCGTTCAACGCGCGGATGCGTGAAGACAGAGAGAACAGGCGAATAAAGCCGCCCGCGTGGCTGTGATCGTAAACTTCGTCTTCGCCGAAGGTGGCGAACTCTTCGGAGTACAGGCTGTTGGCCGATTTCTTCTGGGTCGCCGTCACCTGGCCTTTGTACAGCTGCAGCACGACTTCGCCGTTCACCTCTTCCGCCAGCGCTTCGGCAGAAGCCTGCAGCGAGCGGCGCAGCGGCGCGAACCAGCGGCCGTCGTACACCACATAGGACATCTCCAGGCCCAGCTGCTCGCGCCATTTGAAGCTGTCGCGATCCAACACCAGCTGTTCGACGGCGCGCAGCGCCGCCACCATGATGGTGCCTCCCGGGGTTTCATAGCAGCCGCGGGATTTTATGCCCACCAGGCGGTTTTCCACGATGTCGATACGGCCGACGCCGTGCTTGGCACCCAGCGCGTTCAGGGTTTCCAGGCACTGGTACGGCGACAGCGCTTTACCGTTAACCGCCACAACGCGGCCTTTCTCGACGGTAACGGTCACCTGCTCAGGCTGATCCGGCGCTTCCTGCGGATCGACGGTCCATACCCAGCAATCTTTGTTCGGCGCATTCCACGGGCTTTCCAACACGCCGCCTTCGGTGGAGATGTGCCAGGCGTTTTCATCGCGGCTGTAGATCTTCTCCAGCGACGCGGTGGTCGGGATGTTGCGCTCTTTCAGGTAATCCAACAGCGCTTCACGGGAACGCAGGTTCCACTCACGCCACGGCGCCACCACTTTCAGCTGCGGCGCCAGCGCGGTGTAGGTGGTCTCGAAACGCACCTGATCATTGCCTTTGCCGGTCGCACCGTGGCACAGCGCGTCGGCGCCCACTTTCAACGCCAGCTCGACCTGCGCCTTGGCGATGATCGGCCGCGCCATCGACGTGCCCAGCAGGTAGCTGCCTTCGTACAGGGCGCCGGTCTGCAGCACCGGATAAACGTAATCGCGGATAAATTCTTCACGCAGATCGACCACGTGACATTCAGAGGCACCGGACTGCAGGGCTTTTTGCTCCACGCCTTCCAGATCGCTGCGCTCCTGACCGATGTCCGCCACGAACGCCACCACTTCACAGCCGCCGTAGTTCTCTTTCAGCCATGGAATGATGGCCGAGGTATCCAGGCCGCCGGAGTACGCCAGAACGATTTTTTTGATGCCTTGGTTTTGCATGATCTATTCCTTTCTAATTCTAAAATTAAGCGAGGATCCGGGTGCCAATCGACACGCCGTTAAACAAAGCAGGAAGCTGATCGGCATGGCGCCAGCTGGCGATATCCACCGGGCGGCCGAGGGTGCGGGCCGCGTCGAGCGCCGCATTCACCTTCACCACCATACCATCGGTGATGATGCCTTGCGCGATCAGTTGTTCCGCTTTTTGCGCCGTCATTTCCGCAATGCGTTGCCCCTTGCCGTCGAGGATGCCGCTGACGTCCGACAGCAGGATCAGATCCGCCCCCAGCGTCGCCGCCAGCGCCGTCGCCGCCTGATCGGCGTTCACGTTCATTAACTGCCCTTCGGCGGTGATGCCGATGGAGCTGACCACCGGCAGGTAGCCGGCGCTCAGCAGGGTATTGAGCAGCGCGGGCGAACCGGGCTGCGCGTTGCCGACGTGGCCCAATGCCGGATCGAGCGGGGTCACGACCGCGCTGCCGCCATCCGCCAGGCTCAGGCCGACGGCGTTGATTTGGTGTTTAATCGCCCACGCCAGCAGCGTTTTGTTGGCGGTGCCGGCCAGCGCGCCGGTGATGATGTCGATCTGATCGGCCGGCGTGACCCGCAGGCCGTTCTTTTTCACCACCGGCAAAGAGAGCTGCTTCATCAGTTCGTCCACCACGCAGCCACCGCCGTGCACGATCACCAGTGGGCGCTGATGCTGCTGCCGGTAGCTGTCCAGCGCGGTAAACAGGCGCTCCAGCGCTTCTTCACTGTCTAATAACACGCCACCTAACTTGATAATTAACGGGTTCATTGCTGTTTACTCACGCTGGTTTAAAGGAGTGACTGGGTTTCCGGGAAGCCGAAACGGATATTCAGGCATTGCACCGCCTGCGCCGCCGCGCCTTTCAGCAGGTTGTCTTCCACCGCTACGGCGATCAGATGCTCGCCCTGCACCGCAAAACCGATGTCGCAGAACGGCAGCCCCACCACCGCTTTCAGCGCCGGCACGCCCTGGTCGTATAACCGCACCAGCGGCTTGTCGTCATAGGCGGCATGATAGGCGGCCGCGACGTCCTGCGCGGTCACGCCGGCCTTCAGGCGGCAGGTGATGGTTTCAAGGATACCGCGCGGGAAGTTGCCCAGGTGCGGCGTAAAGATAACCGGCACGCCCAGGTGCGCGGCGATCTCCGGCTGGTGCCGATGAGTGAAAATACCGTACGGCTGCAGGCTCACTTCGCAGAAGCTGGTGGTCATGCTGGCCTTACGACCGGCGCCGCTGACGCCGCTGGTGGCGTTGATCACCGGCCACTGGTCGAGGTTCAGCAGCTGCTTCTCGATCAACGGCTTCAGCGCCAGCTGCGCCGCCGTCGGGTAACAGCCCGGCACGGCAATCAGCTGCGCCTGTTTAATCTTGTCGCTCTGCCATTCCGCCAGGCCGTATACCGCCTGCTCCAGCAGGGCGCCATGCTGATGTTCAAAACCGTAGTACTGGCTATAAAAACCGGCGTCCTGCACGCGGAAGGCGCCCGACAGATCGAACACCACGCAGCCCGCCGCCAAGAAGGCCGGTGCGATATCGTGGCTGACTTCATGGGCGGTGGCGAGGAACACCACGTCGATGCCCTGCGCCGCCTTGGCAACGTCGGTCAACGGCTGCAGCGGCAGATCGACGATGCCTTTCAACTGGGGATGGAGATCGGAAAGCAACTTTCCTGCATCTGCACTTTGCGCTGAAACCGCTAAAGCGGTTATGTTCATGTGTGGGTGGCGATTCAGGTAAGCCGTGAGCTCCGCTCCGGCGTAACCGCTGGCACCAACGATCAGCGTATTCAACATGTGGCCTTTCACCTTCTAAACTGACGTGCGGTCGCTTGCGACCCAGGTAACAGGGCTAGCCAGCGTTGTTGCGCCGTTCACCCACGGAGCCAGGCGTTGATGCTTTTATAAACATCCGGGTATCGGGTTCCCTTACGCTTCGGCTTACTGTATTTTTATTCAAAATAAATGCATGAATATTGATACTATCCTAACCAAAGGCTGTCAACAGTGAAGATGAAATTACCTCCATTTATTGAGCTGTACCGGGCGTTGATCGCAACGAAGTCGATCAGCGCCACCGATGCCGGTCTCGATCAGAGCAATGAGGCGTTAATCAACTTGCTGGCCGGATGGTTTGCCGACCTGGGCTTTCGCGTCGACGTACAGCCGGTGCCGGAATCGCGCCACAAATTCAACCTGCTGGCCAGCATCGGCGAAGGCAGCGGCGGCCTGCTGCTGGCCGGCCATACCGATACGGTGCCTTACGACGAAGGCCGCTGGACGCGCGATCCCTTCACCCTGACCGAGCACGACAACAAGCTCTACGGCCTGGGCACCGCCGACATGAAAGGCTTCTTCGCCTTTATTCTGGATGCGGTGCGCGACATCGACGCGAGCAAACTGACCAAGCCGCTGTACATTCTGGCTACCGCAGATGAAGAAACGACGATGGCCGGCGCGCGTTATTTCGCCGCCTCCACCGCCATTCGGCCGGATTTCGCCATCATCGGCGAACCAACCTCGCTGCAGCCGGTGCGCGCACACAAGGGCCACATGGCCAACGCCATTCGCATCGTCGGCCAGTCCGGCCACTCCAGCGATCCGGCGCGCGGCGTCAACGCTATCGATCTGATGCACGAATCCATCGGCCGCCTGATGGAGCTGCGCAAAACCCTGCAGGAGCGCTACAACAACCCGGCGTTCGCCGTGCCTTATCCCACCATGAACTTCGGCCATATCAGCGGCGGCGACGCGGCCAACCGCATCTGCGCCTGCTGCGAGCTGCACCTGGATATCCGCCCGTTGCCCGGCATGACGCTCGACAACATCAACGAGCTGATGCATCAGGCATTGGAGCCGGTGAGCCAACGCTGGCCGGGCCGCCTGACCATCGAAGAGCTGCACGCGTCGGTGCCGGGTTACGAATGCCCGACCGACCACCGCATGGTGGCGGTGATCGAGGAACTGCTGGGCACCCGCACGCAGGTGGTCAACTACTGCACCGAAGCGCCGTTCGTGCAGCAGGTTTGCCCGACGTTGGTGCTCGGTCCCGGTTCCATCGATCAGGCCCACCAGCCGGACGAATATATCGACACCGCGTTTATCGAACCGACGCGCAAACTGTTGGGCCAGCTGGTCAATCACTTTTGCCGGCAATAAACCCGACATTTAGCAGGGGAAATGCTTTATGCTTTCCCCTACCTCAAAATAAGTAGAAAACGGCGAAATAAGCCACGCTGATAACCGACGCGGCGTAATTAAATTTCAGAAAATGCGCCGATTTTGATGTTTTTTTGCTAAAAATAGTGTCAATTGACGATTGGACAGGAACGCGATGTGATCAGGCGGGCGGTCTGCGCCTGACGCGTGAAATTTATTTACAAGATAAAAATCATACAGAACTGGGTCAGGGGTTATATGAACGAACAATATTCGGCAATGCGCAGTAATGTCAGTATGCTCGGCAAATTGCTCGGCGATACCATCAAAGAAGCGCTGGGCGAGCATATTCTCGATCGCGTTGAGACCATCCGTAAGCTTTCCAAATCTTCACGCGCCGGCAACGAAGCGCATCGCCAGGAGCTGCTCTCCACCCTGCAGAACCTGTCCAACGACGAGCTGCTGCCGGTGGCGCGCGCCTTCAGCCAGTTCCTCAACCTGACCAACGTCGCCGAGCAGTACCACAGCATTTCGCCCAACGGCGAAGCCGCCAGCAACCCGGAAGCGCTGGCGCAGCTGTTCAGCCGCCTCAAAGACAAAAAGCTCAGCGACAAAGAGCTGCAGCACGCGGTGTCGCAACTTGCCATCGAGCTGGTGCTGACGGCGCACCCGACGGAGATCACCCGCCGCACCCTGATCCACAAGCTGGTGGAGGTCAACACCTGCCTCAGCCAGCTCGATCACAACGACCTGGCCGACTACGAGCGCAACAAGATCATGCGCCGCCTGCGCCAGCTGGTGGCCCAGTCGTGGCACACCGATGAAATTCGCAAACATCGCCCCTCCCCGATCGACGAAGCCAAATGGGGCTTCGCGGTGGTAGAAAACAGCCTGTGGGAAGGCGTGCCAGCGTTCCTGCGCGAGTTCAACGAGCAGTTGGAAAACTCCATCAATTACAGCCTGCCGGCGGAAGCGGTGCCGGTGCGCTTCACCTCCTGGATGGGCGGCGACCGCGACGGCAACCCGAACGTGACCGCCGAAATCACCCGCCATGTGCTGCTGCTCAGCCGCTGGAAAGCCTGCGACCTGTTCACCCGCGATATCCAGGTGCTGGTCTCCGAGCTGTCGATGACCGAATGCACCCCGGAGCTGCGCGCCCGCGCCGGCGGTGACGAGGTGCAGGAACCGTACCGCGAAATCATGAAGCAGCTGCGCAGCCAGCTGATGAGCTCCCAGGCCTATCTGGAAGGCCGCCTGAAGGGCGAACGCGTGCTGAAGCCGCACGACCTGCTGGTGAACAACGAGCAGCTGTGGGAGCCGCTGTATGCCTGCTACCAATCGCTGCAGGCCTGCGGTATGGGCATCATCGCCAACGGTCAGCTGCTGGATACCCTACGCCGCGTGCGCTGCTTCGGCGTGCCGCTGGTGCGCATCGACGTGCGCCAGGAAAGCACTCGCCATACCGAAGCCATCGCCGAGCTGACCCGTTATCTGGGGCTGGGCGACTATGAAAGCTGGTCGGAAGCCGATAAACAGGCGTTCCTGATCCGCGAACTGAACTCCAAACGCCCGCTGGTGCCGCTGAAGTGGCAACCGAGCGCCGACACGCAGGAAGTGCTGGAAACCTGCCGGGTGATCGCCGAAGCGCCGCAGGGCTCGATCGCCGCCTACGTGATTTCGATGGCGCGCACGCCTTCCGACGTGCTGGCGGTGCACCTGCTGCTGAAAGAGGCCGGCTGCCCGTTCGCGCTGCCGGTCGCTCCGCTGTTCGAAACCCTCGACGATCTGAACAACGCCGACGACGTAATGACCCAGCTGCTGAACATCGACTGGTATCGCGGCTTTATTCAGGGCAAACAGATGGTAATGATCGGCTACTCCGACTCGGCGAAAGACGCCGGCGTGATGGCCGCTTCCTGGGCGCAGTACCGTGCGCAGGACGCGTTGATCAAAACCTGTGAAAAAGCCGGCGTGGCGCTGACGTTGTTCCATGGACGCGGCGGCTCCATCGGCCGCGGCGGCGCACCGGCGCATGCGGCGCTGCTGTCGCAGCCGCCAGGCAGCCTGAAGGGCGGCCTGCGCGTCACCGAACAGGGCGAGATGATCCGCTTCAAATTCGGCCTGCCGGAAGTCACCATCAGCAGCCTGGCGCTGTATGCCGGCGCGATCCTCGAGGCCAACCTGCTGCCGCCGCCGGAACCGAAGAAAGAATGGCGGGCGTTGATGGACGATCTGTCCGAGACCTCCTGCCGAATGTATCGCGGCTACGTGCGTGAAAACCCGGACTTCGTGCCTTACTTCCGCGCGGCCACGCCGGAACTGGAACTGGGTAAACTGCCGCTGGGCTCACGCCCGGCCAAACGCAAGCCGAACGGCGGCGTGGAAAGCCTGCGCGCCATTCCGTGGATCTTCGCCTGGACGCAGAACCGCCTGATGCTGCCGGCCTGGCTCGGCGCCGGTGCCGGATTGCAGGAAGCGGTGAAAGCCGGCAAGCAGGCGGAGCTGGAGGCGATGTGTCGCGACTGGCCGTTCTTCTCCACCCGCATCGCCATGCTGGAAATGGTGTTCGCCAAAGCCGACCTGTGGCTGGCGGAATACTACGATCAACGCCTGGTGGATAAATCGCTGTGGCCGCTGGGCCAACAGCTGCGCGATCAGCTGGAAAGCGACATCAAGGTGGTGCTGACCATCGCCAACGATGCGCACCTGATGGAAGACCTGCCGTGGATCGCCGAATCCATCGCGCTGCGCAACGTTTATACCGACCCACTGAACGTCTTGCAGGCCGAGCTGCTGCATCGTTCGCGTCAGCAGGAGCAGCCGGACGCCCGCGTCGAGCAGGCGCTGATGGTCACCATCGCCGGCGTCGCCGCCGGGATGCGCAACACCGGCTAGTGAGCCTAATCGCGGCCCCGTTTATCGGGGCCGTTTTTTTATGTCTTGTCTTCCCCACAAAAAAGGGCGCCGCGGTAAAGCGACGCCCTTTTTCAATGGAACAAACCTGTCAGGCGGCGGCCACCGGGCGCACGCCCAGCGTGTGGCAGATGGCGTAGCTCATCTCGGCGCGGTTCAGCGTATAGAAGTGGAAATCTTTCACCCCTTCGCGGCTGAGGATCTTCACCATGTCCATGGCGATGTTGGCACCGACCATTTTGCGGGTCTCCGCATCGTCGTCCAGCCCTTCGAACATGCTGGTCATCCAGCTTGGCACCCGCACGTTGGTCATGGTGGCGAAGCGCTGCAGCTGCTTGAAGTTGGACACCGGCAGAATGCCCGGCACGATTTCCACGTCGATACCGGCGGCGACGCAGCGGTCGCGGAAGCGCAGGTAGCTCTCGACGTCGAAGAAGAACTGGGTGATGGCGCGGCTGGCGCCGGCGTCGATCTTGCGCTTTAGGTTAATCAAATCGGCCTGGGCGCTCTTCGCCTCCGGGTGCACTTCCGGGTAGGCGGCGACGGAAATATCGAAGTCGCCCACGTCTTTCAGCAGCGCCACCAGATCGGTCGCGTACATTTCCGGCTTGCCGCCACCCGGCGGCAGATCGCCGCGCAGCGCCACGATATGGCGGATGCCGCTGTTCCAGTAATCGGTCGCGATGTCGCGCAGCTGTGCCGGGCTGGCGTCGATGCAGGTCAGGTGCGGCGCCGCCTCCAGGCCGGTGCGCTCCTTGATCCCCTTGATGATGCTGTGGGTGCGATCGCGCTCGCCGGAGTTGGCACCGTAGGTGACGGAAACGAATTTGGGTTTGAGGATGCTCAGACGATCGATCGACTGCCACAGGGTCTCTTCCATCTCGCTGGTGCGTGGCGGGAAGAACTCGAATGATACGTTAATCTGGCCGTTCAACTCCGCCAGACTCTGATTCAGCGCTTCCCGCTGGTTTGCGTGGAAAAAGCTCATACCCTGCTCACCTCTTATCGATCACTGTTTTTATTTCATTTTGATGAGCGTCTATACGTTTAGACGTCTAGATAGAAAATGCCGCATGTTGGCTAAAGAGTCAACAGGAAAATGAGGGGAATAAGATGATTAATCCTCACCCACTCAACGAGGGAATTTCATGACGGCGGCAGGGATAAGTATGGCAGGAAAAGCAAAGGGGCGCGGTGAACCCGCGCCCGCAGAGGATTAAAGCAGCTGTGCCAACCGGTTAAGGTCTGACTGGATCGCGCCGGCGGTCACGTCGCGGCCGGCGCCCGGCCCGCGGATCACCAGCGGATTATCGCGATACCAGCGGCTTTCGATGGCGAACACGTTGTCGCACGGCAGCAGCGAGGCCAGCGGATGCTCAGGACGCACCGCCTCCACGCCGACCCGCGCCTTGCCGTTGGCGTCGAAACGCGCCACGTGACGCAGCACCAGGCCCATTTCGCTGGCGGCCTCAAAGCGCTGCTGCATCTGCTGGTTCAGCGCCTCACCGTTCTCGAAGAACTGATCGACGGAGCCCAGCTCGCAGCCCGCCGGCACCAGCGACTCGACCCGCACCTGGTTCGGTTCGATGTCGTAGCCCGCTTCGCGCGCCAGGATCACCAGCTTGCGCATCACGTCCTGACCGGAGAGATCGACCCGTGGATCCGGTTCGGTCAGCCCCTGCTGCCAGGCCTGATCCACCAACTCGGTAAATGGTACCGTGCCGTCATACTGCAAGAACAGCCAGGAAAGCGTGCCGGAGAAGATGCCACTGATTGCCAAAATGCTGTCGCCGCTGTCGCGCAGATCGCGCACCGTATGATTGACCGGTAGCCCGGCGCCGACGGTGGCGTTGTACAACCAGTGGCGGCCGGTTTTGGCGAAGGCGTCGCGAATTTGGCGATAGGTATCGCTGCACGAGGCACCCGCCAACTTGTTGGCGCTGATCACGTGGAAACCGTAGCTGGCGAAATCCAGATACTGCCCGGCCAGCTCTTCGCTGGCGGTCACGTCGAGCACCACCAGATCGTCGAACGGGTGCGCGCGCATCCACAGGAACAGCGACTCTTCGTCGAGTTCCTGCGCCTCGTCCTCAAAGAACGCCAATGCGCGGCTGGCGTCCAGCCCGTCGTAATTCAGCAGGCTGCGGCGGCTGTCCACCACCCCCGCCAGGATAAATTCGAAACCGCTGCGCGCGGAGATATTGGTCTGCTCGCGGGCGAACAGCTCCAGCCAGCGCGACCCGATGTTCCCCTTGCCGAACAGCACCAGACCGATGCGCTTCTCGGCGCGGAACAGGCTTTGGTGCAGCCCCTGAATCAGCAGCGCGGTCGGCCCCTGGCGCAATACCGCCACCAGGCTGATGCCATCTTCGGCCTGCCAGATAAACTCAACCGGCTGATCTTTCAGTTGCTGATAGAAACGGTGGCTGTGCAGCGGGTTCTTGCATACCCCGGCGCCGACCATCGCCACCAGCGCCAACCCTTCGCGCAGGTGCAGTTCACCCGGCAGCGCCGAGGCCTGCAGGGTCGCCAGCGCGCTGTTGACCACCTCGGAGGTGTAGCACAGCTGTATCCGATTGCGGTCAGGATGGATGCCCACCGCCAGCGGTTTGATCTGTGCGCGCTTGAGCACCAGATCCAACTCTTTCTGCGCCAATTTGAAGTCGTGCTGAGCGGCGACGTGCAGCTCAATCAGACACACGTCATCGTGGCTGGTGACAATCTTGGCGCCAGTGCCGGACGCCAATACGCGCTCGATGCGTGTCGAGCCCTGCTCCGGCTGGTAGCTGCAGCGCAGCTGAAGATCGATATCGCTGCCGGAGACCGGCTGCAGGGTGCGGGTATGCAGCACCGGCGCCGCCAGGCGCGCCAGCTCGCTGGCTTCGTCCAGGCGCAGCAGCGGCAGCAGGCAGGCGTCTTTCACCTTGCGCGGGTCGGCGCTGTATACCCCGGCCACGTCGCTCCAGATGGTGACGCGCGCCGCGCCGGCCAACGCGCCGACCTGAGTGGCAGAGTAGTCGCTGCCGTTGCGCCCCAACAGCACGGTTTCCCCGGCGTCGTTGCGCGAAATGAAGCCGGTCACCACCAGGCGCTTGCCCGGATGTTGGGCCAACAATTGTTGCAACAGCGGATAAGAACGGCCTTCATCCACCTGCGGCTGCGCGGCGCGCTCGGCGCGCAGGAAATCACGCGCATCCAGCCAGGCCGCCTGCATATCCAGGTGGTTGAGCACCGCCGCCATCAGGCGCGCCGACCAGATCTCGCCGTGCCCGACCACTTCGGCATAGCACACCTCGTCGACTTTGCCGTCCAGCAGCACCGCCAGACGTTCCAGATCCTGAATGAACTCGGCGATCAGCGGCTCGGCGCTTTCCGGCGGCAGCAGGCCACTGATAAGATCGCTATGATAACGACGCAACGTCTGCTGCACCTGGTGCGCAGACAGGCGATCGCTCTGGCTGAGCTTCAGCCAGTTGATCAACTGGTTGGTGGTACTGCCGGCGGCCGATACCACCATCATGTCGCCCGGCTGGCTGTATTCCGCCATAATCCCGGCCACACGCAGATAACACTTCACATCCGCCAGACTGCTGCCGCCAAACTTGTGCAGTTGACGCCCGCTCACCGGCCCTGCTACAGCAATTGCATTCATGCTTACCTCGTTGCCGCCGCCTGGAACGCGCGTTCCAGATCGGCAATCAAATCTTCACTGTCTTCAATACCCACGGAAATGCGCAGCAGGCTCTCGGAGATGCCGGCCGCTGCCCGCGCCTCCGCCGCCATGCCGGCGTGGGTCATGGTCGCTGCATGCGAGATCAGGCTTTCTACGCCGCCCAGCGATTCTGCCAGAGTAAACAGCTCAAGGGCAGAGAGAAAACGGCGCAGCACCGCTTCATCGCCGTCCAGTTCAAAACTCAGCATCGCGCCGAAGCCGCGCTGCTGCCGGCGGGCGATCTCATGCCCCGGATTTTCCGGCAGGGAGGGATGATACAGCTTTTTCACCAGCGGTTGCTGCTGTAAATAGCCGACAATCGCTTCGGCGTTTTGCTGCGCCGCCTTGATGCGCGGCGACAGCGTGCGCATGCCGCGCAGCAGCAGATAGCTGTCGAACGCGCCGCCGGTCACGCCGATATTGTTCGCCCACCAGGCCAATTCGACCGCCAGCTCGGGATCTTTGGCAATCACCGCGCCGGCCACCACGTCCGAATGCCCGTTCAGGTATTTGGTGCAAGAATGGACCACCAGATCGGCACCGAGTTCGATCGGCTGTTGCAGGGCCGGGCTGAGGAAAGTGTTGTCCACCACCGTCAACGCGCCCGCCGCGTGTGCGGCGGTGCAGATCGCCGCAATGTCCACCACCCGCAGCAGCGGATTGCTGGGGCTTTCAATCAGCACCAGCTTCGGCTTTTGCGCCAGCGCCTGCTGCAGGGCTTCTTCATTACCCTGATCGACGAACAGCACGCGATAGGCTCCGCGCTTGCTCAGGCTGTCAAACAACCGATAGCTGCCGCCGTAGCAGTCGTGCGGCGCCACCAGCAGATCGCCCGGCTTCAGCAGCACGGTGGTCACCAGATGGATCGCCGACATCCCGCTGCCGGTCATCACCGCGCCGGCGCCGCCTTCCAGCTCCGCCAACGCGCGTTGCACCACGTCGCGCGTCGGGTTGCCGCGGCGCGAGTAATCATGGGCTCGGGGTTGGTTGAAGTCGGTAAAGTTATAGGTGCTGGACAGATGAATCGGCGGGACAACGCAGCCATACTGTTCGTCGTCGTTCAGGCCGCTGCGTACGGCAATCGTGGCTGGTTTACGCGTCATGGGCTCGCTCGGCTCTCGGTTCGGTGAATGAGGCCTAAAGAGTAATCGCAGGATTGATAGACGTCAATACATCTGGACATCTAAACTTCTCTGCGTATAGATTGAGCAATGGCACAATACCCGCTAAAATTATGCCGATATGACATGACGATAAGATGTTAAGCCACAATGTCCGGCCGAGGCGGGGCATTCAGTGACCCTGGTCGCGTAAAATTGACATTTATTTAGTGAGAACAGTGAAGATCGGGCATAATTGGCCGGTTTTTAGAATTTTGTAATTTTTCTGACAAAGTTAAGGTGTCCCATGGCTGAGTGGAACGGCGAGTATGTCAGCCCTTACGCTGAACACGGTAAAAAAAGCGAGCAAGTCAAAAAGATCACGGTATCCATTCCGCTGAAGGTCCTGAAAATCCTCACCGACGAACGGACCCGTCGCCAGGTGAACAACCTGCGCCACGCCACCAACAGCGAACTGCTGTGCGAAGCGTTTCTGCATGCCTTTACCGGCCAGCCGCTGCCGAACGATGAAGACCTGCGCAAAGAGCGCAGCGATGAAATCCCGGAAGCCGCAAAAGTGCTGATGCGCGAACTGGGTGTCGATCCCGATACCTGGGAATATTGAGAACCGTCCGGCGAACGCCGGCGGCAGAAACGAAAAAAGGCGCCAAAGGCGCCTTTTTCATCGGACGATAAGAAATCTTATTTCTTAGCGCCTGGTACGCTGAAACGCTTGTTGAAGCGGTCAACGCGGCCACCGGTAGCAACGTCACGCTGCTTGCCAGTGTAGAACGGGTGACATGCGCCACAAACGTCCAGGTTCAGATCGTGGCCCACGGTGGAGCGGATCTTCATCACGTTACCGCAAGAGCAGTTAGCAGTAACTTCTTCGTATTTTGGGTGGATACCTTGTTTCATGGGAAACCTCAGTTAAGGCCGTGTCGCTATCCAGCCCTGTTTCGCCAGACACCACACGTGGTTGATAATAGAATTTTGGTATCGAATTATACCAAAGGCGGCAAATTATACAGCATTAGCCGAGGCGCGCAATCGGAACCGTACATTTGCCGATGCGCCGTGTAAACTGATGCCCACTTTTTTCAATTTGGATGAGATCATGCCCGTCGTACACGTTGCCTTGCCGGTCCCCCTCGCCCGCACCTTCGACTATCTGCTGCCGCCCGGCATGCAGCCGGTGGCCGGCGCGCGCGTGGGCGTGCCCTGGGGCAGGCAGCATGCGATCGGCATCGTCACCGGCTGCAGCGACACCAGCGAACTGCCGCTGGACAAGCTCAAACCGATCGACAGCGTGATCGACGCCGAGTCGCTGTTCTCCCCCAGCCTGTGGCGCATCCTGCGCTGGGCCAGCGATTACTATCACTACCCCATCGGCGAGGTGCTGTTCCATGCGCTGCCGATCCTGCTGCGGCAAGGCAAACCGGCCGAGGCCGCACCGCTGTGGCAATGGTTCGCCACCGAAGAGGGGCGTGCCACCCCGCCCGAAAGCCTGAAACGCGCGCCGAAACAGCAGCAGGCGCTGGCGGCGCTGCTGCAACGCCCGGTCTATCGCCACCAGGTCAGCCAGCTGGAGCTGACGGAAAGCGCCCTGCAGGCGCTACGCGCCAAAGGGCTGATCGATCTGCGCGCTCAGGTCGCGGATACGCACGACTGGCGCCCTAACTTCGCGGTGCTCGGCGAGCGGCTGCGGCTGAACACTGAACAGGCTACCGCCGTCGGGGCGATCAGAAGCGAGGATGAGCAGTTCGCCGCCTGGCTGCTGGCCGGGGTGACCGGCTCCGGCAAGACCGAGGTCTACCTCAGCGTACTGGAGAACGTGCTGGCCAAAGGCCGGCAGGCGCTGGTGCTGGTGCCGGAAATCGGCCTGACGCCGCAAACCATCGCCCGCTTTCGCGAGCGCTTCAACGCGCCGGTAGACGTACTGCACTCCGGCCTGAACGACAGCGAGCGGCTGGCGGTTTGGCTGCGCGCGCGCAGCGGCGAAGCCGCCATCGTCATCGGCACCCGCTCGGCGCTGTTCACGCCGTTCCGTCAGCTGGGCGTGATCATCATCGACGAAGAGCACGACAGCTCTTATAAACAACAGGAAGGCTGGCGCTACCACGCCCGCGATCTGGCGGTGTTCCGCGCCCGGGAAGAGGATATCCCGATGGTGATGGGCTCCGCGACCCCGGCATTGGAAACGCTGCACAACGTGCAGCTGGGCAAATACCGCCAACTGAAGCTCACCCAGCGCGCGGGCAACGCCAAACCGGCGGCGCAGCACCTGATCGATCTGAAGGGGCTGCCGCTGAAGGTCGGCCTGTCGCAGCCGCTGCTGAAGAGCATGCAGCACCATTTAAAAGCCGGCAATCAGGTAATGCTGTTCCTCAACCGCCGCGGTTACGCCCCGGCGCTGCTGTGCCACGAGTGCGGCTGGATCGCCGAATGCCAGCGCTGCGATCACTACTACACCTTCCACCAGCATCAGCGCCAGCTGCGCTGCCACCACTGCGACAGCCAGCGGCCGGTGCCGCACCAGTGCCCGCAGTGCGGCTCCACCCACCTGGTGTCGGTCGGCGTCGGCACCGAACAGCTGGAGCAGGAGCTGGCGCCGCTGTTCCCCGATACGCCAATCACCCGCATCGATCGCGACACCACCAGCCGTAAAGGCGCGCTTGAGCAGCACCTGGCGGATATCCATCGCGGCGAAGCGCGCATTTTGATCGGCACGCAGATGCTGGCCAAGGGCCACCATTTTCCCGACGTCACCCTGGTGGCGTTGCTGGACGTGGACGGCGCGCTGTTCTCCGCCGACTTCCGCTCCGCCGAGCGTTTCGCTCAGCTGTATACCCAGGTCTCCGGGCGGGCCGGCCGGGCGGGCAAACAGGGTGAAGTGCTGCTGCAAACCCACCATCCGGAGCACCCGCTGCTGCAGGTGCTGCTGCAACAGGGTTACGACGCCTTCGCCAAACAGACGCTGGCGGAGCGCAACAGCGTGTTTCTGCCGCCTTACACCAGCCACATCATCGTGCGCGCCGAAGATCACGACAACCAGCAGGCCCCGCTGTTCCTGCAGCAGCTGCGCAACCTGCTGGAAGCCAGCCCGCTGAAGGACGACTCGCTATGGGTGATGGGCCCGGTGCCGGCGCTGCAGTCCAAACGCGGCGGCCGTTTCCGCTGGCAGCTGCTGCTGCAGCACCCGACGCGGCGCGTCCTGCAACAGCTGATGAAAAGCTCGCTGCCGCTGATCGGCACCCTGCCGCAAACGCGCAAGGTGAAATGGACGCTGGATGTCGATCCGATCGACAGCTGATCCCGGAAAAGTCCGATTTAGCTGCCGCAGTGCAAACGTTTACCCTTGAAATTGCGAGCGAACGCTAAAAAACCTTCTCAGGTCACATTTTTTATGCAAATTAGGTAACAAAGGCGGGGCGTATTCTGTTTAGAATGTCTGCGAGGGCAAATTTTGTCGCCACATCGCAGCGCGACGGAGTGCCCGAACGCGAGTGGCGCTCAATGACAACAATCTCGCCACCGCATGCCGGACATTGTGAGCAAACAGCAGTAGTGGCGTCGGCATGGGGCTGACGCAAGGAGAAAGGCGTTGGAACACAAGAAAGAGTTATCCATGGCGACCATGAAAGACGTCGCCGAAATGGCGGGCGTTTCAACGGCTACCGTATCGCGTGCGCTGATGAACCCGGAAAAGGTGTCAACGCCGACGCGCCAGAAAGTGGAACAGGCCGTCCTGGCCGTGGGTTATTCTCCTCATGCTCTGTCACGCAATATCAAGCGCAACGAATCCCGCACCATCCTGGTGATCGTGCCCGACATCTGCGATCCGTTTTTCGCCGATGTGATCCAGGGGATCGAACAGACCGCCGCCCAACAAGGCTATCTGGTGCTGATCGGCGACTGCGCGCAGCAAAACCAGCAAGAGCGCACCTTCGTCAATCTGATCATCACCAAACAGATCGACGGCATGCTGCTGCTGGGCTCCAACCTGCCGTTCGACGCCAGCAAGGAAGAACAGCGCAACCTGCCGCCGATGGTGATGGCCAACGAGTTCGCCCCCGAGCTGGAACTGCCGACGGTGCACATCGACAACCTGACCGCCGCCTTTGAAGCCGTGCATTATTTGCATCAATTGGGCCACCGGCAGATCGCCTGCGTCGCCGGGCCGGAACAGATGCCGCTGAGCCATTATCGGCTACAGGGTTACGTTCAAGCGCTACGTCGTAATGGCATTACCGTCGAAAGCAGCTATATTACCCGGGGTGATTTTACCTACGAAGCCGGCGCGCAAGCGCTGACGGCGCTGATGGCGCAGCCGAAACCGCCAACGGCGGTATTCTGCCACAGCGACGTCATGGCGATCGGCGTGCTGTCCCAGGCGAAGAAAATGGGGCTGCGGATACCGCAGGATCTGTCGATCGTCGGCTTTGATGACCTCAAGCTGGCGCAGTATTGCGATCCGCCGCTGACCACGGTGGCGCAGCCGCGCTTCCAGATCGGCCAGCAGGCGATGTTGTTGCTGTTGGAGCAGTTGAACGGCCAGACGGTGGCCAGCGGCTCCCGGCTATTGGACAGTGAATTGATTATCAGAGGCAGCACCGCTGCCCCGAAACGCTAGTCAAATATTTTAGGGTTCAGTAACATGACGGACTTATCCTCTCATCAGGACACAGCGGAATAATAGTGGCACAAAAAGACTATGTAAGCCGTGGGCGCGCAGCAGGAGCTAAGCGTAAAACCCCCAGCCGTAAAAAACGCAGTTCTCCGAAGGTTTCCAAAACCGTGCTGGCGTTAGCCGCCGCGTTGCTGGTTGTCTTTGTCGGTGGCCTCTATTTCATTACCCACAACAAGCCGGAAGACGCGCCGTTGTTGCCTGCGCACACCACGCGCCCCGGCAACGGCCTGCCGCCGAAGCCGGAAGAGCGCTGGCGCTACATCAAAGAGCTGGAAAACCGGCAGATCGGCGTGCAAACCCCGACCGAACCGACGGCCGGCGGCGAGCTCAATTCCAAAACTCAGCTGACCGCCGAACAGCGGCAGCTGCTGGAGCAGATGCAGGCCGATATGCAGCAGCGCCCGACGCAGTTGAACGAAGTGCCGTATAACGATCCGGGCCAGGCCAACGCGCGCAGCACCCGCCAACAGCAGCAGATGCAACAACAGCAAATGCAGCAGCAGCCGGTACAGCAACAGCAGCAGGTCAGCCAGCCGCCGCGCAACCCGTTCAGCAACGGGGCCACTACCGCGCCGGTGCAGCCGCACCCGCAGCCAAAACCGACTACCCAGCAACCGGTGCAGGTGAAACAGCCTGAGCCGAAGCCGCAACCGAAGCCGGAGCCCAAACCGGAAGTGAAGCAGGAAACGGCCAAGCAGGAAACCAAACCGGAATCGAAGCAGAAGTGGATGGTGCAATGCGGTTCGTTCCGCGCCACCGATCAGGCTGAATCCGTGCGTGCGCGCCTGGCGTTCGAAGGCATCGAGAGCCGCATCACCGCCGGCGGCGGTTGGAATCGCGTGGTGCTCGGCCCGTACAGCAGCCGTGCCGCCGCGGACAAAACCCTTTCGCGCCTGAAGGGCGTCGGCATGTCGAGTTGCATTCCCCTCTCCGTTGGGGGTTGAAAAGCGTCAATCCCCCCCCATCTATACTCTCAATATGCCTCGTAGCGTCTGCGAAAGCAGGCGCTGCGGGGACTTCTTTCCGTCTTTAACGAGGGTCTGCTCGTGACAACAATTGTAAGCGTACGCCGCAACGGCCAGGTCGTCATCGGTGGTGATGGCCAGGCAACCCTGGGTAATACGGTGATGAAGGGTAACGTCAAGAAAGTGCGTCGCCTGTATAACGACAAAGTGATCGCCGGTTTCGCCGGTGGCACCGCTGACGCCTTCACGCTGTTTGAACTGTTTGAACGCAAACTGGAAATGCATCAGGGCCACCTGGTGAAAGCCGCCGTCGAGCTGGCGAAAGACTGGCGCACCGACCGCATGTTGCGCAAGCTCGAAGCGCTGCTGGCGGTCGCCGATGAAACCGCCTCGCTGATCATCACCGGCAACGGCGATGTGGTGCAGCCGGAAAACGATCTGATCGCCATCGGCTCCGGCGGCCCGTACGCCCAGGCCGCAGCCCGCGCCATGTTGGAAAATACCGAGCTGAGCGCCCGCGACATCGTTGAGAAATCCCTCAACATCGCCGGCGACATCTGTATTTACACCAACCATTTCCACACCATTGAAGAATTGCCTTCCAAAGCGTAAGGATCGAATACCATGTCTGAAATGACCCCGCGCGAGATCGTCAGCGAACTGGACAGCTATATCATTGGCCAAAACAAGGCCAAACGCGCTGTCGCCATTGCCCTGCGCAACCGCTGGCGCCGGATGCAGCTCAACGAGATGCTGCGTCACGAAGTGACCCCGAAAAACATTCTGATGATCGGCCCGACCGGCGTCGGTAAAACCGAAATCGCCCGTCGTCTGGCGAAGCTGGCCAACGCGCCGTTCATCAAGGTTGAAGCCACCAAGTTCACCGAAGTGGGCTATGTGGGCAAAGAAGTGGATTCCATCATCCGCGATCTGACCGATGCCGCCATCAAAATGGTGCGCATGCAGTCGATCGAGAAAAACCGCACCCGTGCCGAAGAGTTGGCCGAAGAGCGCATTCTCGACGTGCTGATCCCGCCGGCCAAGAACAACTGGGGCCAGCCGGAAGAGCATCAGGAGCCGTCTGCCGCTCGCCAGGCATTCCGCAAGAAACTGCGCGAAGGCCAGCTGGACGACAAAGAGATCGAAATCGATCTGGCCGCGGCGCCGATGGGCGTGGAAATCATGGCGCCTCCGGGCATGGAAGAGATGACCAACCAGCTGCAGTCGATGTTCCAGAACCTCGGCGGCCAGAAGCAAAAGCCGCGCAAGGTGAAGATCAAAGAAGCCTTCAAGCTGCTGGTGGAAGAAGAAGCCGCCAAGCTGGTGAACCCGGAAGAGCTGAAAGAGCAGGCGATCGAAGCGGTTGAACAGCACGGCATCGTGTTTATCGACGAGATCGACAAAATCTGTAAGCGCGGCGGCCAGAGCTCCGGCCCGGACGTCTCGCGCGAAGGCGTGCAGCGCGATCTGCTGCCGCTGGTGGAAGGCTGCACCGTGTCGACCAAGCACGGTATGGTGAAGACCGACCACATCCTGTTCATCGCTTCCGGCGCGTTCCAGACCGCCAATCCGTCGGATCTGATCCCGGAACTGCAGGGCCGTCTGCCGATCCGCGTTGAGCTGCAGGCGCTGACCACTGAAGACTTCGAGCGCATCCTGACCGAGCCGAGCGCGTCGCTGACCGAGCAGTACAAAGCGCTGATGGGCACCGAAGGCGTCAACATCGAGTTCACCGCCGACGGCATCCGCCGCATCGCCGAAGCCGCGTGGCAGGTCAACGAAAGCACCGAGAATATCGGCGCGCGTCGTCTGCACACCGTGCTGGAACGTCTGATGGAAGATATTTCCTACGATGCGAGTGAAATTAATGGCCAATCCATTACAATTGATGCGGATTACGTGCGCAGTCATCTGGATGAACTGGTGGCGGATGAAGATTTGAGTCGTTTTATCCTATAATCGCTCAATCATTGTCTTGTCAGTCATCTGTGTGGGAGGCATTGCCTCCCACAATTATTTCTAACGGACACCGCAACTCACTGACAGAAGCGAAACATGAGCTCATCAACCTCCACCACCCCGATCTCCGCCTGGCTGGAAAGTCTACGCCCCCGCACCCTGCCGTTGGCTTTTGCCTCCATCGTGGTCGGCTCGGCCATCGCCGCCTGGCACGGCAGCCTGAAACCTGAAGTGGCGCTGCTGGCGCTGTTGACCGCCGGCCTGCTGCAGATCCTCTCCAACCTGGCGAACGACTACGGCGATGCGGTCAAAGGCAGCGACAATGAAGATCGCATCGGGCCGTTGCGCGGCATGCAAAAAGGCATGATCACCCAGGCGCAGATGAAACGGGCGCTGGTGGTGACGGTGGTGCTGATTGCCCTCGCCGGCTGTTCGCTGATCGCCGTCGCCTGCGAGCAACCCAGCGACGTGGTGGGCTTCCTGGTGCTGGGCGGGCTGTCTATCGTGGCGGCCATCACCTATACCGTCGGCAACAAGCCCTACGGGTATTTGGGGCTGGGCGACATCTCGGTGCTGGTGTTCTTCGGCTGGCTGAGCGTGGCCGGCACCTACTATTTGCAAACGCACACCTTCGACAGCGTCGTGATGCTGCCGGCCACCGCCTGTGGCCTGCTGGCGACGGCGGTGCTCAACATCAACAATCTGCGCGATATCGAGAGCGATCGCGAAAACGGCAAGAACACGCTGGCGGTGCGCCTCGGCCCGCACAAGGCGCGCATTTACCATGCCCTGCTGCTCGGCGGCGCGGTGCTGTGTTTCGCGCTGTTTACGCTGTTCAATCTCCACAGCCCGTGGGGCTGGCTGTTCGTGCTGGCGATCCCGCCGCTGGTGCGCCACGGCCTGCGCGTGCTGCGCGATCCGACGCCGGTCGGCATGCGGCCGATGCTGGAACACATGGTCAAGGCGGCGTTGCTGGCCAACCTGCTGTTCGCCATCGGCGTGGCGCTCAGTTAAAAACTGATGATTTTGCCAACAGGGCGAATAAAGGGATATACTGAACATTCCAGCGGCAAACAGACGTAAAATCCTATGAAATACGATACTTCCGAACTTTGCGACATCTATCATGAAGAGGTGAACGTTGTTGAACCTCTGTTCTCCAATTTTGGCGGGCGTACTTCATTTGGCGGGCAGATCACCACGGTGAAATGCTTTGAGGATAACGGCCTGTTGTTCGATCTGCTTGAAGAAAACGGCCGCGGCCGCGTGCTGTTGGTCGACGGCGGCGGTTCGGTACGCCGGGCGCTGATCAACGCCGAACTGGCGCGCCTGGCCGCCCAGAACGAATGGGAAGGCATCGTGGTGTACGGCGCGGTGCGTCAGGTGGACGATCTGGAAGAACTCGACATCGGCATTCAGGCGATGGCGGCGATCCCGGTGGGTGCCGTGAGCGAAGGCGTGGGCGAAAGCGATATCCGCGTCAACTTCGGTGGAGTCACCTTCTTCTCCGGCGATCACCTGTATGCCGACAACACCGGCATCATCCTCTCCGAAGACCCGCTCGACATCGAGTGATTTTCGGTCATGAAAAAGGGCGCCTGAGGCGCCCTTTTCGTTGCTGCATGGCGTGAGGAATCAGACCTCTTCCATTTTGCCCAGCAGAGCGCGCAGGCGATCTTGCCATACGTGCTGTTCTTCTTTCAGCTGTTGGTTTTCGCGCACCAGCGCTTCGTGGTTGCCGGAGGCAGCCTGAACTTCCTGCGACAGAGAGTTGTTTTTGTCTTTCAGCTCTTCAATTTCCATCTGCAACAAGGTGATGGTATCAATCGCCTGCTGTACTTTTGCTTCCAGTTTCTCAAATACTTCAAATGACATGCTTCAGTCCCCTCATGATAGCAAGGCGTACATCTATAAGTAGCGGCCGCAACGTCGGCTGCAGCTACTGCGAATATTGCATCGCGCTCAGTGACGCGCGCCGTTACAGAAGGCGCGCCAGTCTCGATTCGTTAAAAACGATTGTAAGTAGCCAGTCTCCGCCTGTCTAGCAACATACCGGATCATCGCGCAGTCTGTTGCAATTTTCCTGCCCCCGCCATCAGCAAAAACTGAAAATCCCCGCCGCCACCGCCGCGAGTTGTTAACAACCCTCGCCAAACCACTGGTCAGATCACACTTTTATGGCTCAGAAAGAACACTAAACGACGCGAAATCGCTCAATTTTATGACGCGCCACACACATTTTGATTTCGCTATTTCTCGTTTATGTTCGTTAACGATAAATTTACATCACGTCCTTATTCAATAATTGGACGAGATGAAAAAAACTGTGCCCATAGGCCGGATGTATACCCAACTGAGCCTATAAACCAACAACCGCCGTTTTGCAGGACAACAACATTATGAGCCAAACCACCAGTCCGACATTAAAAGGCCAGTGCATCGCCGAGTTCCTCGGCACGGCGCTGCTGATCTTCTTTGGCGTAGGCTGCGTTGCCGCGCTGAAACTGGCGGGCGCCAGCTTCGGCCAGTGGGAAATCAGCATCATTTGGGGCCTGGGCGTCGCCATGGCCATCTATCTGACCGCCGCCATTTCCGGCGCGCATCTCAACCCTGCGGTCACCCTCGCTCTGTGGCTGTTCGCCTGCTTCGACGGGCGCAAAGTGGTGCCTTACATCATTGCACAGGTCGCCGGTGCCTTCTGCGCCGCTGCCCTGGTCTATGGGCTGTACTACAACCTGTTCTTCGACTTTGAAGCGGCTCACCACATGGTGCGCGGCAGCAACGAAAGCCTCGAACTGGCGGGCATCTTCTCGACTTACCCTAACGCGCACATCTCCGTCGGCCAGGCCTTCCTGGTAGAAACGGTGATCGCCGCCATTCTGATGTGCCTGATCCTGGCGCTGACCGACGACGGCAACGGCATTCCGCGCGGCCCGCTGGCCCCGCTGCTGATCGGTATTCTGATTGCCGTGATCGGCGCCTCCATGGGACCATTGACCGGCTTTGCGTTGAACCCGGCGCGTGACTTCGGGCCGAAACTGTTTGCCTACCTGGCCGGCTGGGGCAAAGTCGCCTTCACCGGCGCACGGGACATCCCGTACTTCCTGGTGCCGATCTTCGCCCCTATCGTCGGCTGTGGCCTGGGCGCTTTCGGTTACCGCGCGCTGATTGGCCGCCACCTGCCGTGCGACGTCTGCGTGACGGAAGAAGAGCCTGATGCCAAGACCCAGCAGCGCAAAGCGTGATGGGTGCAGTTTTACACGGTTAACAACAGCAGGATAATTACCATGACTGTAGAAAAAAAATACATTGTCGCACTCGACCAAGGGACCACCAGTTCACGCGCCGTCGTGCTCGATCACGACGCCAACATCGTTGCGGTATCGCAGCGCGAATTCCCGCAGATCTATCCAAAGGCCGGCTGGGTTGAGCACGACCCGATGGAGATCTGGGCGTCGCAAAGCTCGACGCTGGTAGAAGTGCTGGCGAAAGCCGACATCAGTTCCGATCAGATCGCCGGCATTGGCATCACCAACCAGCGCGAAACCACCATCGTCTGGGAAAAAGAGACCGGCAAGCCGATTTACAACGCCATCGTCTGGCAGTGCCGCCGCACCGCCGACATCTGCGAGAAGCTCAAGCGCGACGGCCTGGAAGAGTACATCCGTCACAACACCGGCCTGGTGGTTGACCCGTACTTCTCCGGCACCAAGGTGAAGTGGATCCTGGACAACGTCGAAGGCGCCCGCGAGCGCGCCAAGCGCGGCGAACTGCTGTTCGGCACCGTCGATACCTGGCTGGTGTGGAAAATGACCCAGGGCCGCGTACACGTTACCGATTACACCAACGCCTCACGCACCATGATGTTCAACATCCACGAGCTGGACTGGGATGAGCGCATGCTGGAAGTGCTGGATATCCCGCGCGCCATGCTGCCGAAAGTCCGTCCTTCCTCCGAGGTGTACGGCCAGACCAACATCGGCGGTAAGGGCGGTACGCGTATTCCTATCGCCGGTATCGCCGGTGACCAGCAGGCAGCGCTGTACGGCCAGCTGTGCGTTCAACCGGGCATGGCGAAGAACACCTACGGCACCGGCTGCTTCCTGCTGATGAACACCGGCAAAGAAGCGGTGCGCTCGAAAAACGGCCTGCTGACCACCATCGCCTGCGGCCCGCGCGGCGAAGTGAACTATGCGCTGGAAGGCGCGGTGTTCATCGGCGGTGCGTCTATCCAGTGGCTGCGCGATGAGCTGAAACTGATCAGCGACGCCGCCGACTCCGAATACTTCGCCACCAAGGTGAAAGACAGCAACGGCGTCTATGTGGTGCCGGCCTTTACCGGCCTGGGCGCCCCTTACTGGGATCCGTATGCCCGCGGCGCCATCTTCGGCCTGACCCGTGGCGCCAACAGCAACCACATCATCCGAGCCACGCTGGAATCCATCGCCTTCCAGACCCGTGACGTGCTGGACGCCATGCAGGCCGACGCCAACACCCGCCTGCAATCGCTGCGCGTGGACGGTGGCGCGGTCGCCAACAACTTCCTGATGCAGTTCCAGTCCGATATCCTCGGCACCCGCGTAGAACGCCCTGAGGTGCGTGAATCGACGGCGCTGGGTGCCGCGTTCCTGGCGGGCCTGGCCATCGGCTACTGGAACGATCTGGATGAAGTGAAGAGCAAAGCGATGATTGAGCGCGAATTCCGCCCAAGCATCGAAACCACCGAACGCAACTACCGCTACAGCGGCTGGAAAAAAGCGGTGGCTCGTGCTCAGGCATGGGAAGATCACGAGTAATCTCGACGCTGCCGTTTCTCCAACAAGCGCTGCCTGCGGGCGGCGCTTTTTTTTGCCCCGCCCCGCCGCCACCGTGCTGTGATAGACTTTGCCGATATTTTCTTCCCTTTCTCACAGACAGGTTTGCCATGAAACGTGAATTAGCCATCGAATTTTCCCGCGTTACCGAAGCCGCCGCGCTGGCGGGCTACAAATGGCTGGGACGCGGCGACAAGAACGCCGCCGACGGCGCGGCGGTCCACGCCATGCGCATCATGCTCAACAAAGTGGATATCGATGGCCGCATCGTGATCGGCGAAGGCGAGATCGACGAAGCGCCGATGCTGTATATCGGCGAACAGGTCGGCACCGGCCAGGGCGACGCGGTCGACATCGCGGTCGATCCGATCGAAGGCACCCGCATGACCGCCATGGGCCAGTCGAATGCGCTGGCGGTATTGGCGGTGGGCGATCGCGGCACCTTCCTGCACGCGCCGGACATGTACATGGAGAAGCTGGTGGTCGGCCCGGCGGCGCGCGGCGCCATCGATCTCGACCTGCCGCTGGCGGAGAACCTGCAGAACGTCGCCGCACGGCTGGGCAAACCGCTGTCGCAGCTGACGGTGATCGTCTTGGCCAAACCGCGCCACGACGGCGTCATCGCGCAGATGCAGCAGCTGGGCGTGCGGGTGTTCGCCATTCCTGACGGCGACGTGGCGGCCTCCATTCTCACCTGCATGCCGGAAAGCGAGGTCGATGTGATGTATGGCATCGGCGGCGCGCCGGAAGGGGTGATCTCAGCTGCGGTGATCCGCGCGCTGGACGGCGACATGCAGGCGCGTTTGCTGCCGCGCCATGAAGTGAAAGGCGACAGCGCCGAGAACCGCCGCATCGGCGAACAGGAGCTGGCGCGCTGCCGGGAAATGGGTATCGAGGCCGGTCAGGTGCTGCGCATGGACCAGATGGCGCGCAACGACAACGTGATCTTCTCCGCCACCGGCATCACCAAGGGCGATCTGCTGGAGGGTATCAGCCGCCAGGGCAACATGGCCACGACCGAAACCCTGCTGATCCGCGGCAAGTCACGCACCATCCGCCGCATCCGTTCGACCCACTATCTGGATCGCAAAGACCCGGCGCTGCACGAGTTTTTGCTGTAAGCCGACAAGAGACCGCCCCCAGTAGCCGCTGAGGGCGGGTTCATCCCGCCACCGGCGTTTTGGCGGGCAGCAGTTTCCCACGCAACAGCAGCCACAGCGTCTTCACCATCAGGCCGACGAGCAGCAGGTTAGCCAACGCGAACAGCCCCCAGGCCAGCACTTGCATATCTGCCCCGCGCTGGCTCTGCAACAACCGCAGCGACGCGTTCGCCATCGCCGATAAGCCGAACGAGAAAGCCCACATGCCCGGGCTGAAGCCACCGGCAAAAAACCAACGCACCAACCGGAACATAAAAAACAGCTGCAGCAGGCCGTAGCCCAACAGGATTAAGGCGAACGTATCGAAGTCGTTGCCATTGACGCATAACCACGCGTAGCAGGCGACAAAGGCCGGAGCCAGCTGAATACCGATAACGCCGCGGGCGGCGGCCGGCAGCGCGGCCTTGGTGCGCAGACGGTGGATAATGGCGGGTTCGAGGGTCAGCCATGAAATCAAACCGGCGCCAAGAAACATCATGCCGATATCAGGGTGGCCGGCGGTGCCAAACGCCATCGCGCAGATAAAGTTAGCGGCCACCGTCGGCAGGTAGAATCCCGGCGTCGTGGCCTCCGACGCGAACTCGCCGCGCCACAACGGCGCACAGCGCCAGGCCGAGAAGATGAGCTGGCCGACGGAGCCCGCGACCATCAGCCCATTCGCCAGCGGCAGGCTGTAGGGGTGCAAACCGATGGACACCAACACGCCGCCTGCCGGAAGCAGGCTGATAAAACTGAACTGAGTGTTGCTGCGAAACTCGTCACGCACCGCGCGTGGGTCAATCAGGCAGCGGCAGAGATAGATCAGCGCCAACGCCAGCCAGATAGCACTGCCGAGAAAGATGAGCGACTCACCCAGCCAGCCGGGCCCATAGCCGAGCGTGGCGGCGTATCGCCAGGCGCTGCCGAGGCCGAAAACCCCCAGAACCATCCCAAAGAAGCCGACGGGAACACGTTGAATGCACTGCAGTGATGACATAGCGAATAACCCGGAAAAATACTGTCGGTAAAGTGTATACCGATCGCCTCAGCGCAGTAATAACCTGGGTCAAACCGGCGGCAGGGCCTTAGTCGTCTTGCAAGACTAAGGCCTGCGCCGGTTCAGGAAGAGGGTTATGCGGTATGCCCCTGATGTTGCATCCGGTTGGACAGCGGCCACCAGCACAGCAGGATCAGCAGCGCCATCGCGAACATCAGCAATCCGAGGCTGAACTGCCCGGTTTGCGGCAGCATGGCGGAAAGCCAGGTCGCGAGCCCCGATCCCATGTTCTGCATGCCGCCCACCAGCGCGCCCGCCGCGCCGGCCAGGTAAGGGAACGGCTCCATCGCCCCGGTGGTCGCCAGCGGGAACAGCATGCCGGCGCCGAAGAAGAACAGCGCGGCCGGCACGATCAGCGTCCAGATGTTCATCACGCCGAACCAGCCCGGGATCCACATCATCGCCCCCGCCAGCAGGCAGCTAATCACCGAATGCCACATCAGGGTGTGGAAGGTCTTGCCGTCGCGCCCGGCGTACCAGGCGCCGAAAAACGCCGCCGGGATCGGCAGAATGAACAGGATGCTGACGGTCAGACCGCTCAGCCCCAACACGCCGCCCATCAACACGCCGCAGCTGGCCTCGAATACCGCAATCCCCGCCAGCGCGCCGATCAGCATCACCAGATAGCAGCTGAAAGTGCTGTCGCCCAGCAGCTGGCGAAAACTGGCCAGCATGCGGCGTTTTTCCGTCTGCACCGGGCGGGTCTCCGGCAACCAGCGAAACATGGCGAAGGCGACGCAGGCGCACAGCGCCAACAGGAAGGCATAACAGGCGCGCCAGCCGAACACCATTGCCAATGCGCCGCCGATCACCGGCGCCAGCAGCGGGCTAACCAGAATCCCCATGTTCAACAGGCTATTGGCGTAGCGCAGCGCGGTGCCGGCATACAGATCGCGCGGCATGGTGCGCGCCATCACGCCCGCCACGCCGGTGCCCATGCCCTGAATCGCGCTGGCGGCGACCAGCATCGTCAGGTTGGTGGACAGCAGCGCGCCCAGCGCACCGACCAGGAAGATCATCATGCCGGTCAGGATCACCGGACGACGTCCGATACGGTCCGATATCGGACCGTAAATCAGCTGGGAGAAACCGTAGGTCAGCAGATACGCCGCCATCACCCGTTGCACGGCGCCGGTGCGAACCGACAGATCGTGGGCGATATCAGCAATCACGGGAACATAAATGGTTTGCGCCATCTGACCGACGGCGACCAACAGGATAAGCATCACCAGCAGGTGAAAATTCTCTAGTTTTCTCATTATCTTCGTTAACGTTTCAACCCGTCACAGCGTCCCGGTATGGCCGTTGCAGCAGCCAGAACGGCGAGCAGCCCTCTATGGCGGCATAAACTAATCAAATCTGATTTTTTTAGCGAGTTTCAGGCAGATATTGATCCAGGTCACACTGGCAGCAAACCCGACCAGGCTCGTAAATTAAACTGTACGTCTAACGCTTTGGAGTTAAAAATAGCGCCCTTGCAGTAGCCGCGCTTTAGCATTTAATCGATAATTCTTTTCATCAACTTGAAATAAAATAACACCATAGGGATTTGGTTCATGAAAACACCTGAGCTGATTTTATTGCAGTTAAAGGCTCTCGGCCCGCACTCGGCCAAAATGCTGGCGGAGCGTCTGGACATTACGCCGATGGGCATCCGACAACATCTGCAATCCCTGGAAAAACGTGAGTTGGTTTGTTACGAAGAAGCGCGCAGCAAGGTCGGCCGCCCGACGCGCTACTGGTCGCTGACCGAGCGAGGGCACGCCTTTGCCGCCGCCGATCAGGAGCGGCTGCGGGCATCCGCGCTGCAGCTGTTTGGCGGCGCCGGGGTGGAGCCGTTGCTCAACGCGCGCGAAGAGCAGCTTTATCTGCGTTATGCCGAAGAGCTGTCCGCCGAGCGCAGCCATCAGGACCGGTTAGCCCGCCTGGTGCGCCTGCGGCAACACGACGGTTACATGGCCGAATTGTTCGACCACCCGCACGGCGCGCTGTTGGTGGAAAACCACTGCCCGATCGGCGTGGCCGGTTCCAGCTGCAGCAGCCTGTGCAATTCCGAGCTGCAGCTGTTTCACCGCCTGTTCGGCAACGACTACCGGGTAGAGCGCACCGCGCACGCCATTTCCGGCTCACGACATTGTGCTTATTTGATTCGACCACGGGAGCTTTAGAGTATGGCTGAATGGGTAAACGGCAAGGTTACGCAGGTAAAACAATGGACCGGCGGGCTGTTCAGCCTGGTGGTCAATGCCCCCATCGATCCTTTCACCGCCGGGCAATTTGCCAAGCTGGCGCTGGAGATCGACGGCGAACGGGTGCAACGCGCCTACTCCTACGTCAATGCCCCCGACGACGCCAATCTGGAGTTCTATCTGGTCACCGTGCCGGAAGGCAAGCTGAGCCCGCGCCTCAGTCAGCTGCAGCCGGGCTCGGACGTGATGGTAACCAAAGAAGCGGCCGGCTTCTTCGTGCTGGACGAGGTGCCCGACTGCGATACGCTGTGGATGCTGGCGACCGGCACCGCCATCGGCCCCTATTTATCGATTCTGCAGCAGGGCGCCGGCCTGGAGCGCTTCAACAACCTGGTGCTGGTGCATGCCGCGCGCTTTGCGCGTGACCTGAGCTACCTGCCGCTGATGCAGCAACTGCAGCAACGCTACAACGGCAAGCTGCGCATCCAGACCGTCGTCAGCCGCGAAGAGGCGCCCGGCTCATTGACCGGCCGCGTACCGGCGCTGATCGAGGACGGACGGCTGGAAGCGGCGATCGGTTTGACTATCGACGCCGAAACCAGCCACGTGATGCTGTGCGGCAACCCGCAAATGGTGCGGGACACCCAGCAAACGCTGAAAGACCACCGCCAGATGCGCAAGCACCTGCGCCGCAAGCCGGGCCACATCACCAGCGAACACTACTGGTAACCCGGCGAGGGTCAGCGGAACTTCACCGGTTCGGCTTCCGGGCCGAACCGGTTATCTCCCGGCGTGCCGACGAAGGCCCCCAGATCGATCATCATCATCACGATAATCAGCGTCGGAATGAAACGCCCGACGCCCCATTGCCAGATCGGCGCCAGCATCTGCCAGTTCCCCGCCGCCAGCATCCACGCCAGGATCAGCAGCAGCGCCCACCAGCCGGCCTTGTTGCGATCGTGCAGGCGCTTGACCAGCACCGCCGCCGTCGGCCACAGCAGCGCCACGATAAAGAAGGCGATGGATTGGATGGCGACCAGCTGATAATTGGCCAGCGTAAACGCCGCCGCCATCAGCGCCAACCACAGCCCCATCCAAATCCAGAAGTCGCGCCGCCCGATGCGGCCCTTAAAAGAAAAACACCACTGTTGTAACGTCATCGATTCCTGCGCTCTAAGCCTGCCCATATTCTGCGCCGCAGTGTAACATAGGCGCTGCCGGGCCGAGTTTTCCGCCTCGCATAACGCGGTGCGCCGCACAGCTTTCTCGTCAGCGAACCGATAATGGCGTGGGATCTTTGACAAGCCCCGCGGGTTATCGCTTTAATCGGAGCCATCTTTGTCCTTGATGCCATACGCCATGCTGAGAAAAACCCTCGTCATCGCCTGCCTGCTTCAGGTGGCCGCCAGCGCCTGGGCCGATCCGCCGCCCGCCGATGCGACGCCCGCCGCACCTTACCTGCTGGCCGGGGCACCGACGTTCGATCTGACGGTGGTCAAATTCCGCGAAAAATACAACCGCGATAACCCGAAGCTGCCGATTGGCGAATTCCGCGCCATTCCCGCCGCCGAAGACGATTCGCCGCTGCTGACGCGCGCCGCCAGCAAACTCAACGAAAACCTGTACGCCTCCACCGCGCTGGAGAAAGGCACCGGTAAAATCAAAACGTTGCAGATCACTCACCTGCCGCTGCAGCAGGCCAATGAAGAAAAAGCCGCGCGCGCCATCGCCATCAGCTACATGGCGGCGCTGATGCGCCAGTTCGAACCGGCGTTGACGGTGGAACAGAGCCAGAACAAGGTGAACAGCCTGCTGGAAAAAGGCAAAGGGTCGCGCTTTTACCAACAGCAGGTCGGCGCCATTCGCTATGTCGTCTCGGACAACGGCGATAAAGGCGTAACCTTCGCGGTTGAACCGATTAAGCTGGCGCTTTCCGAGCCGTAACGGCGCGGCATTTAATGACGAAAAGCAAAGCCTTCGCGCTTAATGATCTCTATACTGTTGGGCAGGTAAACTGCCGGTCCGGCAGTTGTCATTTCGACTCTCGCGTTTTCTAGTTGGAGGAAAAAAACATGCGTCATCCATTAGTTATGGGTAACTGGAAGCTTAACGGCAGCACCCACATGGTCAACGAACTGATCGCCGGCCTGCGCAATGAGCTGAGCAGCGTTGACGGCTGTGGCGTCGCCATCGCCCCGCCGGTGATGTATCTGGATCAGGCCAAGCACGCGCTGGCCGGCAGCCGCATCGCGCTGGGCGCGCAGAACGTGGACGTTAACCTGTCCGGCGCCTTCACCGGTGAAGTTTCCGCCAACATGCTGAAAGACGTCGGCGCCCAGTACATCATCATCGGCCACTCCGAGCGTCGCACCTACCACAAAGAGAGCGACGAAGTCATCGCCGAGAAATTCGCCGTGCTGAAAGAAGCCGGCCTGATCCCGGTACTGTGCATCGGTGAAACCGAAGCGGAAAACGCTGCGGGCAAAACTGAAGAAGTGTGTGCGCGCCAGATCGACGCCGTGCTGAAAACGCTGGGCGCACCGGCGATGAAAGGCACCGTGATCGCCTATGAGCCGGTCTGGGCCATCGGTACCGGCAAGTCCGCTACCCCTGCGCAGGCGCAGGCCGTGCACAAATTTATCCGTGACCACATCGCCAAACACGATGCCGCGGTTGCCGCTGAAATCATCATCCAGTACGGCGGTTCGGTGAACGACAAGAACGCCGCAGAGCTGTTCTCTCAGCCGGACATCGACGGCGCGCTGGTTGGCGGCGCCTCGCTGAAAGCCGACGCTTTCGCCGTGATCGTCAAAGCCGCTGCCGCAGCGAAAAAAGCCTGATTGCCTTAGGCTTGCCATAAAAAAACCCCGGCAAGCCGGGGTTTTTTATTGCCGCTCAGCCGGCATCAGCGTTTGCTGATCTCATCGAACACGCCGCCGGTGGCGAAGTGCACCTTCTGCGCTTCGGTCCAGCCGCCGAAGGTGTCATCCACGGTGAACAGCTTCAGCTGTGGGAACTGCCCGGCAAACTTGGCCGCCACCGCCGCATCGCGCGGACGATAATAGTGCTGTGCCGCGATGGTCTGCCCTTCCGGCGAATACAGATACTTCAGGTAGGCGGTCGCCACATCGCGGGTACCGCGTTTATCGACCACCTTATCCACTACCGACACCGTCGGTTCGGCCAGGATCGATTCACTCGGGGTGATAATCTCGAACTTGTCTTTACCGAGCTCTTTCTCCGCCAGCAGCGCTTCGTTTTCCCAGGCGATCAGCACGTCGCCGATGCCGCGCTCAACGAAGGTGTTGGTCGAGCCGCGCGCGCCGGAATCCAGCACTTCGACGTTCTTGTACAGGTTTTTGACGAACTCCTGCGCCTTGGCCTTATCGTTGTTGTTGTGGTGCAACGCGTAGCCCCAGGCGGCCAGGTAGTTCCAGCGGGCACCGCCGGAGGTTTTCGGGTTCGGGGTGATCACCGACACACCCGGCTTGAGCAGATCGGGCCAGTCGTGAATTTGTTTCGGGTTGCCTTTGCGCACCAGGAAGACGATGGTCGAGGTGTAAGGCGCCGAGTTGTCCGGCAGGCGTTTGATCCAGTCTTTCTCGATACGCCCGCGTTCGGCGATGGCGTCGACGTCATAGGCCAGCGCCAACGTCACCACGTCGGCCTCGATGCCGTTGATCACCGAGGTCGCCTGTTTGCCGGAGCCGCCATGCGACTGGCGCACCGTCACCTTGTCGCCGGTTTCCGCCTGATAGTGCTTGCTGAATGCCGTGTTGTAAGCCTGATAGAACTCACGCGTCGGATCGTATGACACGTTCAGCAGTTGAATATCCTTCGCCATGGCGCCGGACGCCAACAGCACCAATGTCAGACCAACACCCCATTTACGCATCGACAGGCTCTCCCAGAAAATTAAGCGCAACCTCAATCGGTTGATTTAGCATCAGAGCCTGCCAGAAACTTTCCCGGCAATTAAAGAATAAAAAATTTTGGGATAGATGATTCCGGAATATATCGCCGACGGGCATAAAAAAGCCCCCGCAAGCGGAGGCTTTTCTGTCGTGCGGTGAGCGGCATATCAGTACAGTTTTTTCGCCGTTTCCAGCCAGTCGCCCTTGAACGGACGCTTCATGTTTTCGATCGCGTCGATGATGTCGTGATGCACCATTTTTTCGTTCTGGATACCGACGCAGCGGCCGCCGTAGCCCTGCAGCAGAAGCTCGATGGCGTAGGCACCCATGCGCGAGGCCAGGATACGGTCGTAGGCAACCGGTGAACCGCCGCGTTGAATGTGGCCCAGCACGGTGGCGCGGGTTTCACGCTTGGTTTCCTGTTCGATGTGGCGCGCCAGCTCATCGATGTCGCAGATGTGCTCGGTGATCGCCACGATGGCGTGTTTTTTACCCTTGGCGATACCGGCCTTGATTTCGCACACCAGATCTTCGCGGTTGAATTCGATTTCAGGCAGCACGATGAATTCGCAACCGCCGGCAATCGCCGCCGCCAGCGTCAGATCGCCGCAGTAACGGCCCATCACTTCCACGATGGAGATACGCTGGTGCGAAGAGGAGGTATCGCGCAGGCGGTCAATCGCTTCCACCACGGTTTCCAGCGCGGTGAAGTAACCGATGGTGTAGTCGGTGCCGGCAACGTCGTTATCGATGGTGCCCGGCAGGCCGATGCACGGGAAGCCTTCTTCCGTCAGGCGTTTGGCGCCCATGTAGGAACCGTCGCCGCCGATCACCACCAGCGCGTCGATGCCGCGATTCTTCAGGTTTTCAATCGCCTTGGCGCGCACGTTTTCATCCCTGAACTCCGGGAAGCGGGCCGAGCCGAGGAAGGTGCCGCCGCGGTTGATCATGTCGGACACGCTATAGCGGTCCAGCTGCTCCATGCGATCTTCGTACAAGCCAAGGTAGCCATCGTAAATACCAAAAACTTCCAGACCTTCTGAAAGCGCAGAACGCACAACGCCGCGGATTGCAGCGTTCATACCCGGCGAATCACCGCCGCTCGTCAGTACACCGATTTTCTTGATCATGACTACCTCTGAACTGTGTAGATGCAATTTCTTAAGAATTCTGTCTCCGCCGATCGTCTTGAAACCTCTCCGGCTGCAGAAAACCAGCTTTACGGCTTATTGCTGGATATTATATCAAAAACACCCAGCTGAATTGATTCAAGTCACGCAATATAACGGTAAAAATACCGCATGGCACGCTGAGCTAACTCAGATATTCATGATAATACTTCGATCTATGCCTCTATCTGATTATAGCTCCCAATGCCCCTGCCTACCCGGTGGCACCACGGAGCACGGATCCAGGTGAATGATGACGTCTGCCCCCGCAAAACGGTGCCGCAACGCCTGTTCCACCTGATCGGCCAACCGATGCGCCTCACGCAGCGGCAGCGTGTCTTCCATCTCCAGATGCAGCTGGATGAAACGCGTCGGCCCCGACTGCCGCGTGCGCAGATCGTGCGCGCCTTTCACCCCGGGCCAAGAGGAAACCACCTCGATAATCGCCTGGCGTTCGTCATCCGGCAACGCCCGATCCAGCAGCGACTGCACCGCTTCGTAGCCCATGCGCAGCGCGCTATACAGGATGTAAACGCCGATGCCCAGCGCGAACAGCGCGTCCGCCCGCTGGAAGCCGTACCAGCTTAGCCCAAGAGCGATAAGAATAGCACCATTCATCATGACATCTGACTGATAATGCAGCATATCTGCGCGCACTGCCTGGCTGCGCGTTTTTCTGACCACCCAACGTTGATAGGTGACCAGAATTAGGGTGCTGATCAACGCGATCACCGTCACGACGATCCCGACGCCGGGATCGCGCAGCGTTTGCGGCGCATACAAATGCTGGAAGCCGGTGAGGAACAGAAACAGGGCGGAGCCGGAAATAAACATGCTTTGCGCCAGCGCCGCCAGCGATTCCGCTTTGCCGTGGCCAAAGGTGTGCTCGGCATCGGCCGGCTGCAGCGAATAGCGCACCACCAGAAGGTTGGTCAGCGAGGCGGCAATATCGACCAGCGAATCCACCAGCGCCGCCAGCAGGCTGACCGAACCGGTGTGGTACCAGGCGACGATTTTGATCAACAGCAGCGACGACGCCAGCGCGGTAGCGGCCAACGCAGCGGACTTTACCAGGCGTGCATAGCGCTGTTCCATGAAGGGATCCCGGTCAAAAGGTGTGGCGCTCAATATAGCGAAATGTCGGATAAAAAAAACCCCGCCATCATGGCGGGGAAGACAGGGATGGTGTCTATGGCAAGGAAAAACAGGGGACTACTCAGTCGTACTTCACTTCTGGGCAGAAGCTTGCTGCAAACCAGAAATTTGTTGCTCCATCTGCTGCATACGCTGCTGATGTTTCTGGTCTAAAACACTTTTTTGCTCTGGCGTCAGCAGGTTATACATTTGGTTGCGCACCCGGGCCATTTCGACCTGGCGTTTTACCTGCTGTTGGGCCATCTTTTCCGCCTGGGCATACACGGCGGCTTCGTCAAATTTCTCTGCGGTCACCAGTTTATGCATGGCTTCCATTTCAGCTACATTGACACCAGGCAGATCGTGCCGGGCCTGGCGCATCAAATCGCGCATTTGCTGGCGCTGCTGTTCACTGAGGCTGACACCGTCGAACATATGGTGCTGGCCGGGTATTCGGGTCATCGCGTCGTTGCCGGGAGGTTGGGCTGTGTCCGGTATAGTGTCGGCAGCGAAGGCAGCGGTCGAACCAATTGCCAGCAGTGATGCCATAACTAATGCGGTCACCTTACGCATTTCAACTCCTCAAGCTTTCTCACTTTGCGAATCAACGAGGAGCAGTGTACCGCTACACCTGAAAACCTGCGTCAGTGCATGTAAAACTACGTAAAGTCATGGAATGGCAACAGTTGATGACGTATTTTGCGTCTGGAGGTAAATCATAATGAACAAGATTCTGTTAGTTGACGACGACCGCGAGTTGACCTCGCTGTTAAAAGAACTGCTTGAAATGGAAGGTTTTAATATCGTCGTCGCGCACGATGGCGAGCAGGCGTTGTCGCTGCTGGACAGCTCCGTCGACCTGCTGCTGCTCGACATCATGATGCCGAAGAAAAACGGCATCGATACGCTGAAAGAACTGCGCCAACATCACCAGACGCCGGTCATCATGCTGACCGCGCGCGGCAGCGAACTGGACCGCGTGCTGGGTCTGGAGCTGGGCGCCGATGATTACCTGCCGAAACCCTTCAACGATCGCGAACTGGTCGCGCGCATTCGCGCCATTCTGCGCCGTTCCAACTGGAGCGAACAGCAGCAGCAGGTCGACAGCGGCGCCCCGACGCTGGATGTCGATGGCCTGCAGCTCAACCCCGGCCGCCAGGAGGCCAGCTTCGACGGTCAGGTACTGGATCTGACCGGCACCGAATTCACCCTGCTTTACCTGCTGGCGCAGCATCTCGGCCAGGTGGTGTCGCGCGAACTGCTGAGCCAGGAAGTGCTGGGCAAACGCCTGACCCCGTTCGATCGCGCCATCGACATGCACATTTCCAACCTGCGGCGTAAGCTGCCGGATCGCAAAGACGGGCATCCGTGGTTCAAAACCCTGCGCGGGCGGGGTTATTTGATGGTATCTGCAACATGATCAACAGTTTGACGGCACGCATCTTCGCCATTTTCTGGTTCACGTTAGCCCTGGTGCTAATGTTGGTGCTGATGGTGCCCAAGCTCGACTCCCGCCAAATGACCTCGCTGCTCGACAGCGAGCAGCGGCAGGGGTTGATGCTGGAACAGCACGTCGAGGCCGAGTTGCAAAACGATCCGGCCAACGATCTGATGTGGTGGCGCCGCCTGTTCCGCGCCATCGACAAATGGGCGCCGCCGGGCCAACGCCTGCTGCTGGTCACCAGCGAAGGCCGGGTGATCGGCGCGCAGCGCAATGAAATGCAGATCGTCCGCAACTTCATCGGCCAATCCGATAATTCAGATCATCCGAAGAAGAAAAAGTACGGTCGCGTCGAGCTGGTCGGGCCGTTCGCGGTGCGCGACGGCGAAGACAACTACCAGCTGTACCTGATCCGCCCCGCCAACAGCCCGCAATCCGATTTCATCAACCTGATGTTCGACCGGCCGCTGCTGCTGCTGATCGTCACCATGCTGATCAGCGCCCCGCTGCTGCTGTGGCTGGCCTGGAGCCTGGCGAAACCGGCACGCAAGCTGAAGAACGCCGCCGATGACGTGGCGCGTGGCAACCTGAAGCAGCATCCGGAACTGGAGGCCGGCCCGCAGGAGTTTCTGGCCACCGGCGCCAGCTTCAACCAGATGGTCAGCGCGCTGGAGCGCATGATGAACGCGCAGCAACGGCTGATCTCGGACATCTCGCACGAGCTGCGCACGCCGCTGACGCGCCTGCAGCTGGCCACCGCGTTGATGCGTCGCCGCCATGGTGAAGGCCACGAGCTGGCGCGCATCGAAACCGAAGCGCAGCGGCTGGATTCGATGATCAACGATCTGCTGGCGCTGTCGCGCGGGCAGCAAAAAGGCGAGCTGGCGCGCGAGCAGCTGAAGGCCAACGACCTGTGGGCCGACGTGCTGGACAATGCCCGTTTCGAAGCGGAACAGATGGGCAAGCAGTTGGAGATCACCGCGCCGCCCGGCCCGTGGACGCTGTTCGGCAACGCGAGTGCGCTGGACAGCGCGTTGGAAAACATCGTGCGCAATGCCCTGCGTTATTCGCACACCCGCATTGCCGTGGCGTTCAGCGCCGACAATCAGGGCGTGACCATCGAGGTTGACGACGACGGCCCCGGCGTCAGCGCCGAAGATCGCGAGCAGATCTTCCGTCCGTTCTACCGCACCGATGAAGCGCGCGACCGCGAATCCGGCGGCACCGGCCTCGGCTTGGCGATCGTCGAAGCGGCAGTCAACCAGCATCGCGGCTGGGTGAAGGCCGAAGACAGCCCGCTTGGCGGCCTGCGGCTGGTGCTGTGGCTGCCGCTGCATCATCAACGTCTGTCGACTAAGACAGAACAGTAAGAGTTTGCTATCCTGCGCCCCTCGTTCACGAGGGGCCTGCAACATGCTGAACATCGTTTTATTTGAACCCGAAATTCCACCCAACACCGGCAATATCATCCGCCTGTGTGCCAATACCGGCTTTAACCTGCACCTGATCGAACCGCTGGGATTCCCGTGGGACGACAAGCGCCTGCGCCGCGCCGGGTTGGACTATCATGAGTTCACCCGCGTCAGCCGCCATGCCGATTACGCTGCCTTTCTCGCCGCCGAAAACCCACAGCGGCTGTTTGCCCTGACCACCAAAGGCACGCCGGCGCACAGCGCCGTCAGCTATCAGGCCGGCGACTACCTGCTGTTCGGCCCGGAAACGCGCGGGTTGCCCGCCGACATCCTCGATGCGCTGCCTGCGCAGCAAAAAATCCGCATCCCGATGCAGGCGCAAAGCCGCAGCATGAACCTGTCGAATGCCGTATCGGTGGTGGTGTATGAGGCCTGGCGGCAGCTGGACTATGCCGGCGCGCTGATCAAGGCATAATCCGCGACGACGCGCCATACTGGAAGCATCATCGCTGCGATGTTCTTTCCAGGAACGGCACATGGCTTTCATCGAGGATATTGTCACCCAGCTTCGCCGCCTCGAGACGGCGCTGAACGAGGCGCTGCTGCGGCTGCAGCAGGCGCAAGACAGCGAAGCGCTGCACGACCTGCGCGTCTGTCTGCGCCGCATTCGCAGCCTGCTGCGCCCGTTGCGCGGCTGCCCCGGCGCAACGCGGCTCGATCGGGCCGCCGCCGAGTTGGGCAGGCTCACGACGCCGCTGCGCGATCTCGAGGTGCTGATCGCCGAACTGGCAAGCCATCGCCTCGATTGGCAGGCCAACGTGCGCCGGAGCGATCTTCAGGCTCGCTGCCGTCAACTGCTCGCCCATCCGCAGCTCATCGACTTTCCCTCGCTGTTGCACGCCTGGCCGCGCCGCTTCCGCCGCACCGCGCGACGCACCGCCAAATACCGCCTGAACCGGCGCCTGCAGCGCCAACAGCGGCAGCTGCGCCGGGCATTGGCCGATACCGGCTACGATCGCCACCGTCTGCGGCTGCTGATAAAACGCCTGCGTTACGCCGCCGAAGCCTATCCGCAACGCCTTCCCCTCTCTGCCGAAGCGACGACGGGCCTCAAAGCGGCGCAAAACGCCCTCGGCGACTGGCACGATCGGGAGGTCTGGTGCCTGCAGGCCGAGCATCAGGCGGATCTCTGGCCGTTGTTGCCCCTATGGCAAGTTGAGCAACGCCAGGCGCTGGCCAGAGCGGATACCCTACTCGCCGCCTTATCACCGGCGCTGGCGGCGAAAACCGGCGGCGCATCACGATCCTGAAAAAAGGCCACGGCAGGGCACGCCCGGCCCCGAAAATGCCCGATGAGGCACAGATAATGCGCTATGTTTTGTAAGGGTAATCACCACTCATCATAGGAAACCATATGAAGAAACAACGCTTGAGCGTTGCCATGGCGGTTCTGGCAGCGGGCCTGTTGCTGGCGGGCTGTTCGTCCAAAGTCACCCAAACGTCTCAATATTCGGGCTTCTTGTCCGATTACAGCAAGCTGCAGGAAACCACCTCGCCAAGCGGCCATAAAACGCTGCGCTGGATAGATCCAAACTACAAGGAATCCAACTACCGCGGCCTCTATTTCCAACCGGTGGTCTATTTCCCGGCGGAAAAACCGACCACGCGCGTCAGCCAGGACACGCTGAACAAAATCAAGGCGTATGCGACCCAGCGGATTAAAGCCGCGCTACAGAACCGCTTCACCATTCTGCCCAGCCCGGCAGGCTCACGTGTATTAGTAGCCAAACTCGCCATCACCGCCGTTTCCGCCGAAAACGAAGACATGAAGTTCTATGAGGTGGTACCGGTCGCGGCGGTCGTTGCCAGCACCATGGCGGCGACCGGGCACCGGACGCAAAATACCGCGCTGTATATCGAAGGCGAGCTGATCGACCAGGATACCGGTAAAACGGTGATGGAAGTGGTACGCAAGGCTTACGGCAAAACCGTCAACAACGACAGCACGCCGGTCACGGCGGATGACGTCAAGGCGGCGATCGACGACATCGTTACCGATATCACCAACTTCCCGAAACAGGGCTGACCGCCGCCTGAAAAACACAGGGGGAGCCGAAGCTCCCCCTGAATGGCTGCGCAGACGGCACTCAAATGCCGTCGCCGTACTCAAAGCCGTGATTGGTGCCGTTGAAGTATTGGTCCATATCCATCGACGGCGTATCGCTCTCCGGACGCCCGACGATACGCGCCGGTACGCCGGCGGCGGTGGTGTGCGGCGGTATCGCCTGCAAGACCACCGAGCCCGCACCGATCTTCGCGCCCTTGCCCACTTCGATATTACCGAGAATTTTGGCGCCGGCGCCAATCATCACCCCTTCGCGAATTTTCGGGTGACGGTCGCCGCTGGTTTTACCGGTACCGCCCAGAGTGACCGACTGCAGGATAGAGACGTTGTTCTCCACCACCGCCGTTTCACCGATCACGATGCCGGTGGCGTGGTCGAGCATGATGCCGCAGCCGATGGTCGCCGCCGGGTGGATGTCCACGCCGAAGGCGACGGAAATTTGATTTTGCAGGTAGATAGCCAGCGCTTGCCGCCCTTGCTGCCACAGCCAGTGACCGATACGGTAAGCCTGCAGCGCATGGAACCCTTTCAGGTAAAGCAGCGGCGTGGAATATTTATCGACCGCCGGGTCGCGCAGCCGCACCGCAAGGATATCGCGCGCCGCCGAAACGATCATCTGGTTGTCGGACTTGTAGGCCTCTTCCACCACCTCGCGCACCGCGATGGCGGGCATGATCGGCGTCGCCAGCTTGTTGGCCAGCATATAGCTGAGCGCGCTGCCCAGGTTCTCATGCTTGAGCAACGTCGCATGGAAAAAGCTGGCCAGCATCGGTTCACAATCAGCCAGTGCTCGCGCTTCTGATTTAATGCTGTTCCAGACCTGCTCCAACTCTTCTGACGACATCACATTCCCCTCTGCCTTGCCAAACGGGCCGCTTCACACGGTAGCGCGAAGCGGCCCAGGTCATTTGCGGGGTCAGCACGCTGCCCCGGCATATCGTTTTATGTCACGCGCTGGGTTTTTCGTCCTTTCGGGCTCGCCCCAGCAGGCTCAGCGCCGCTTCGCGGGCGTCTTTATGGCAGTAAAGCACCTGATAAATCTGTTCGGTGATCGGCATTTCCACGCCGTGCCGCTGCGCCAGCGCCAACACCTCTTTGGTATTGCGATAGCCCTCGACCACCTGGCCGATGCTGTCCTGCGCTTCCTGCACGCCTTTGCCCTGCCCCAGCATAATGCCGAAGCGGCGGTTGCGCGATTGGTTGTCCGTGCAGGTTAGCACCAGATCCCCCAGCCCCGCCATGCCCATGAACGTCGAAGGATCGGCGCCCAGCGCAGAACCCAGACGGCTCATTTCCGCCAGCCCGCGTGTAATCAACGCGGTGCGGGCGTTGGCGCCGAAACCGATGCCGTCGGACATGCCGGCGCCGATGGCGATCACGTTCTTCACCGCGCCACCAAGCTGCACGCCGATGAAGTCGGGATTGCTATAGACGCGGAAGCTCTTGCCACAGTGCAGCAGCTGTTGCAGATCGTCGGCGAACTGCGCATCGGTCGCCGCCAGCGCGATCGCCGTCGGTAGGCCGGCGGCCAGCTCTTTGGCAAACGTCGGCCCGGAGAGCACCGCCAGCGGGATCGTCTCGCCCAACGCCTCACGCGCCACGTCCTGCAGCAACCGACCGGTTTCCGCTTCCAGCCCCTTGGTGGCCCACACGATACGGGCGTCCGGGCGCAGATGCGGCTTCAGCTGGCGCAGCACGTCGCCGAACACGTGGCTCGGCACCACCACCAGCACGTCGCGACTGGCCGCCAGCGCACGCGCCAAATCGGCTTCAAGCAGCAGGGTATCGGGGAAGGGAACGTCGGGCAGAAACGCCTGATTGCAGCGATCTTGCTGCAACGTTTGAATTTGCGCGGGGTTGTGCCCCCACAGCACCACGGAGTGGCCGTTACGCGCCAGCGTAATGGCCAATGCGGTGCCGTACGAGCCGGCACCGATGACAGTCATTGAAGCATTGACGGTGTTCATCAGGCATCCTGATGTGGTGCGGCACCTTCGCCTTCCGCCTGCTGCTGCAGATAGTTCATGAACAGCGCGTCAAAGTTGACCGGTGCCAGGTTCAGCTGCGGGAATGTGCCGCGGGAAACCAGGCTGGTGATGCACTCGCGCGCATACGGGAACAGGATGTTCGGGCAGTATGCACCCAGGCAATGCGCCAGCTGCGTGCCTTCGATGCCTGCTACCGAGAAGATGCCCGCCTGTTGCACTTCGCACAGGAACGCAGTTTCTTCGCCCAGGCTCGCCGTCACGGTTACGCGCAGTACCACTTCATACACTTCGTCAGCCAGCTGGCTGGACGCGGTATCCAGATCAAGTTTAACTTCCGGCTGCCATTCCTGCTGGAAAACCTGCGGCGCGTTCGGCGCTTCGAAGGAAATGTCCTTGGTATAAATACGTTGGATCTGGAAAGCCATTTCGGTGCTGTTTTGTTCTGACATGTGAGTAATACCCTTGGTTAAACGTCCTTATTGACACTCGGTGAACCGGCAAGCTGCTTAAAGCAGCGGATCCAGGCCGCCGCGAGCATCGAGTTCATATAAATCATCGCAGCCGCCGATATGCCGGCCGTCGATGAAAATCTGCGGCACCGTGGTGCGCCCGCTGCGCTCGATCATCACTTCGCGCTTGGCGTTATCGCCGTCGATGGCGATCTCGTTAAACGCCGCGCCCTTGCTGTTCAACAGCGCCTTGGCGCGATGACAGAACGGACAGGTCGCTTTGGTGTAGATATCAATGTTAGCCATGGATTGCCACCTCAAATAGGTTAAACGGTTACTTACCGCGCACCAGCGGCAGGTTTTCTCCGCTCCAGCCGGAAATGCCGTCTTTCAGCATAGTCACCTTTTCAAAACCGGCCTTGCTCAGGTTCTCCGCCGGCTCGCGGGAGGCGGTGCCGTTGGCGCACACGACGATGATCGGCTGCGCTTTGTGTTTTTCCAGCTCGCCCAGGCTGCCGTTTTTGATTTCGCTGGCGGTCAGGTTGATGGCGTTGGCCAGGTGACCACGGCGGAAATCGTCGCGGCTGCGGGTGTCGACCACCACGGCTTCTTCTTTGTTGATCAGGCGAATAGCTTCACCGCGGGCGATCTCTTTAACCTTGGAGAAACGGCTTTTGAAGGTCATGACGATCACGGCGACCAGCAGAGCGATCCAAGCCAGGCTCAGAATAGGGTGTCTGCTTACGAATGGCATAATTTCTTGCAGCATGGGGTGTAACAACTCCCGTCAGTTAAGGGATAAATAAGTCAAGGTTCCAGAGTATACCTGCCGAGTGCGGCAAATACAGCCAATAAGCAAGCGCGATTGTAGAAACTGCGGGCTGCGCTGAGAAATTCCCGACGTCAGAGCATAAAAGCCCGCGCGATTCGCCGCAACCTTGATCTCTTTGGGCTATTTATCGCCGCCGGCGGTGTAAAATCAGCCGGTTTTTCGAGGGTGAATAGCCATGCCTGCGGCGGGCGCATGGCTATTCGCAGCTTAAAAAGTTCATAAGAGGTCAATGCAATGTCGAGCAACAAAAAACCGATGGTACTGGTGATCCTGGACGGTTACGGCCATCGTGAAGAGCGGCAGGACAACGCGATCCTGAACGCCGGCACCCCGGTGATGGATCGCCTGTGGCGGGAGCAGCCGCATACGCTGATCGCCGCTTCCGGGCTGGATGTCGGCCTGCCCGACGGCCAAATGGGCAACTCCGAAGTCGGCCACGTCAATCTGGGTGCCGGGCGCATCGTGTACCAGGATCTGACCCGGCTGGACAAAGCGATCGCCGACGGCGACTTCTTCGCCAACCCGGTGCTGACCGCCGCCGTCGATAAGGCCGTAGCGGCCGACAAGGCGGTGCATATCATGGGCCTGCTGTCGCCGGGCGGCGTGCACAGCCACGACGAGCACATCCTGGCCATGATCAAGCTAGCCGCCCAACGCGGCGCCAAAGCCGTTTATCTGCATGCCTTCCTCGACGGGCGCGACACGCCGCCGCGCAGCGCCGAAGCCCCGCTGCAACGCTGCCGTGACGCCTTCGCCGCGTTGGGCGTCGGGCGCATCGCCTCGCTGATCGGCCGCTACTACGCGATGGACCGCGACAACCGCTGGGATCGCGTGCAGCTGGCCTATGACCTGCTGACCGCGACCAAAGGCGACGCCGTGGCCGAGGATGCGATCGCCGGCCTGCAGGCCGCTTATCAGCGCGGTGAAAACGACGAGTTCGTCAGACCGACCGTGATCCGCGCCGCCGGTGAGGCCGATGCCGCAATGCAGGACGGCGACGCGTTGATCTTCATGAACTTCCGCGCCGACCGCGCGCGCCAGATCACCCGCGCCTTCGTGAACGCGGATTTCGACGGTTTCCCACGCGCCAAGCAGGTACAGTTCGGCGATTTCGTGATGCTGACCGAATACGCCGCCGACATCGCGACCGCCTGCGCCTATCCGCCGGCGTCGCTGGCCAACACCTTCGGCGAATGGCTGATGAAGCACGACAAAACCCAGCTGCGCATCTCGGAAACCGAAAAATACGCCCACGTCACCTTCTTCTATAACGGCGGCGTAGAAGCGCCGTTCAAGGGCGAAGACCGCGTGCTGGTCAACTCGCCGAAGGTCGCCACCTACGATCTGCAGCCGGAGATGAGCGCCGCCGAGCTGACCGACAAGCTGCTGAGCGCCATCCGCAGCGGCAAATACGATGCCATTATCTGCAACTACCCGAACGGCGACATGGTAGGGCATACCGGCGTGTATGAAGCGGCGGTCAAAGCGGTGGAGACGCTGGACGCCTGCATCGCCCAGGTGGTTGATGCGGTGCGCGACGTCGACGGCCAGCTGCTGATCACCGCCGATCACGGCAACGCCGAGCAGATGCGCGATCCGGCCACCGGCCAGGCGCACACCGCCCACACCAGCCTGCCGGTGCCATTGATTTACGTCGGCAAACCGGCGCGGGCGGTCGAAGGCGGCAAGCTTTCGGACATCGCGCCAACCCTGTTAACGCTGATGGGAATGGAAATCCCGCAAGAGATGACTGGTAAGCCGCTGTTCATCGTGGAATAATCCTTCTCCATGAGGGAGAAGGCGTTTTTTGCACTATCAAGGGTAACCCGAAGCGCAAACGCAGGCAGCCGACCGCTGCCTGAACGCACCGCGCCAAGGACGTTCACCGCCATGTGCGCCAGCGTATTTTGCGCTGGCGTCTTGCTGTTGCCGCTCGCCGGCCAGGCGGCGGAAGACAATAAATCCCAGCTGAAAGACATCCAGCAGAGCATCGCCGAGAAAGAAAAAGCGGTGAAGCAGCAGCAACAGCAGCGCAGCTCGCTGCAGGATCAGCTGCGTCAGCAGGAAAAAACCATCGCCCAGGCCAGCCGCCAGTTGCGCGACACCCAGGGCACGCTCACCCAGCTGGGCAAAGACATTTCCGGCCTGAACGCCTCGATAGCCAAACTGCAAAAGCAGCAATCGACCCAACAAAACCTCCTCGCCAAACAGCTCGACGCCGCCTTCCGGCAAGGGCAGCACAGCGCCGTGCAGCTGATCCTCAGCGGTGAAGAAAGCCAGCGCAGCGAACGTATTCTGGCCTATTTCGGCTATCTGAACGAAGCGCGTCAGAAAACCATCGAAGAGCTGAAGCAGACCCGCGCCGAGCTGGCGAAGCAAAAAACCACGCTGGTGGCCAAACAGGGCCAGCAAAAATCCTTACTGGGCGAGCAACAGACGCAGCAGCAGAAGCTGGAGCAGGCGCGTGGCGCCCGCAAGAAAACGCTGACCGCGCTGGAAGCCTCGCTGGAAAAAGACCAACAACGCCTGGTGGAACTGCGCCAGAACGAAGCCCGCATGCGCGACAAGATCGCTCGGGCGGAGCGCGAAGCCCGTGCGCGCGCCGAACGCGAAGCGCGTGAAGCGGCCAAGGTGCGCGAACAGGTGCGCATCAAGGAGCAGCAGGCGAAGAAAACCGGCACGACCTACAAACCTAGCGAAGCCGATCGCTCGCTGATGGCGCGAACCGGCGGCCTCGGTCGTCCGGCCGGCCAGCTGATGTGGCCGGTGCGCGGCCGCACGCTGCACGGCTTTGGCGAACAGCAGCAGGGCGAGCTACGCTGGAAAGGCATGGTGATCGAAGCCCGCGAAGGCAGCGAAGTGAAAGCCGTCGCCGATGGCCGCGTGCTGCTGGCCGACTGGCTGCAAGGCTATGGCCTGATGGTGGTGGTCGAACACGGTAAAGGCGACATGAGCGTGTACGGCTACAACCAAAGCGCGTTGGTCAACGTCGGGGCGCAGGTGCGCGCCGGCCAGCCGATCGCTCTGGTCGGCACCAGCGGCGGCCAGGGAACGCCGTCGCTCTATTTCGAAATCCGTCGTCAGGGACAGGCGGTTAACCCACTGCCGTGGTTGGGAAGATAGATTTGCGCTATGTCAAAACCCGAACAGCTCTGTTAATAGGCTGTCTGCTGCAGGTTTACGCTGCGCAGGCAGGAAAACTCTCCATCGTCATCGATGACGTGGGCTACCGCCCTCACGAAGAAAACGCGGTGCTGCAAATGCCGACGGCGATCTCGGTCGCGGTGTTGCCCAACGCACCGCATGCCCGCCTGATGGCCACCCGCGCCCACAGCCAGGGCCGCGAAGTCTTGATCCACATGCCGATGGCGCCGCTCAGCAAGCAGCCGCTGGAGCGCGATACCCTGCAGCCTTCCATGAGCAGCGACGAGATCCAGCGCATCATCCGCAATGCGGTGAACAACGTGCCCTACGCGGTCGGCATGAACAACCACATGGGCAGCGCCATGACCTCCAGCCTGCCGGGCATGCAGAAAGTGATGCAGGCGCTCGAAAGCTACCGCCTGTACTTCCTCGACAGCATGACCATCGGCAGCAGCCAGGCGACCCGCGCCGCGGCCGGCACCGGCGTGAAAGTGATCAAACGCAAGGTGTTTCTCGACGATACCGCGAACGAAGCCGACATCCGCCGCCAGTTCAACCGCGCGGTCGAATTGGCGCGGCGCAACGGCTCCGCCATCGCCATCGGCCACCCGCGCCCGGCGACGGTAAAGGTGCTGCAGCTGATGCTGCCGTCGCTGCCCGCCGATATCGTGCTGGTCAAACCGAGCGCGCTGCTGAACGAACCGCAGGGCAACGCTGGCGGCAGCTACGTCCCGCCGCCGGTCAAACCGCAAAAACCGCAGCCGAAGAACCCGTTCAGCGGCGGCATCAAGCAGTGCAAGGTCAAACCGCCGAAGGAAAAAACCAACGCCGGTACCGCGCTGGGCGTCATCGCCGACAGCATCGCCAGCTCACCGCCGGTGACCTTCATCAAGCGTCATTGGCAGCACTGGACGCAAGCCAAACCGCAAGCATAAAAAAGGGCCGGCATGCCGGCCCTTTTCACGTTTGCCGGGATCAATCCCAGCTCAGCACCACTTTACCCGACTTGCCGGAGCGCATGGCGTCGAAGCCCTGCTGGAACTCGTCGATCGAGAAGCGGTGGGTGATGATCGGGGTCAAATCCAAGCCGGACTGGATCAGCGCCGCCATCTTGTACCAGGTTTCGAACATTTCGCGGCCGTAAATCCCTTTGATAAACAGCCCTTTGAAGATAACCTGGTTCCAGTCTATCGACATGTCCGAAGGCGGAATGCCCAGCATGGCGATACGCCCGCCGTGGTTCATCGCATTGAGCAGCGTGCGGAACGCCGGCGGCGCGCCGGACATTTCCAGACCGACGTCGAACCCTTCGGTCATGCCCAGCTCGGCCATCACGTCGTTGAGGTTTTCCTTGCTGACGTTCACCGCGCGGGTCACGCCCATCTTGCGCGCCAGTTCCAGACGGTATTCGTTAACGTCGGTGATCACCACATGACGGGCGCCGACGTGTTTGCACACCGCCGCCGCCATGATGCCGATCGGGCCGGCGCCGGAGACCAGCACGTCTTCACCGACCAGATCGAACGACAGCGCGGTGTGCACCGCATTGCCGAACGGATCGAAGATCGAAGCCAGTTCGTCGGAGATGTTATCCGGGATCTTGAAGGCGTTGAACGCCGGGATCACCAGGTATTCCGCGAAGCTGCCCGGACGGTTCACGCCCACGCCGACGGTGTTGCGGCACAGGTGCGTGCGGCCGCCGCGGCAGTTGCGGCAGTGGCCGCAGGTGATATGGCCTTCGCCGGACACGCGATCGCCAATGCTGAAACCTTTGACTTCCTGACCGATCGCCACCACTTCGCCCACGTATTCATGGCCGACCACCATCGGAACCGGAATGGTTTTTTGCGACCACTCGTCCCAGTTGTAGATATGCACATCGGTGCCGCAGATCGCGGTTTTGCGGATTTTGATCATGATGTCGTTGTGGCCCAGCTCCGGCTGAGGCACGTCGGTCATCCAAATCCCTTCTTCCGCTTTCAGTTTTGACAGTGCTTTCATGGTTTTACCTTATGCAATAACGCCAAGATCCTTACCGATACGTGTAAACGCCGCCACTGCGCGTTCGATTTGCTCCGGGGTGTGGTCGGCGGACATCTGGGTGCGGATGCGCGCCTGGCCTTTCGGCACCACCGGATAGAAGAAACCGGTCACATAGATGCCTTCCTTGAGCAACGCATTGGCGAATTCCTGCGCCAGCTTCGCCTCACCCAGCATGACCGGGATGATGGCGTGATCGGCGCCGGCCAATGTGAAGCCGGCGGCGGTCATTTTTTCGCGGAACAGACGCGCGTTAGCCCACAGGCGATCGCGCAGGGCGTCGCCCTCTTCAAGCAGTTCCAGCACTTTGATCGACGCGGCGACGATCGCCGGCGCCAGCGAGTTGGAGAACAGGTACGGGCGCGAACGCTGGCGCAGCCACTCCACCACTTCTTTCTTGGCGGCGGTGTAGCCGCCGGAAGCGCCGCCCAGCGCTTTGCCTAACGTACCGGTAATGATATCGACGCGACCCATCACTTCGCAGTATTCATGGGTGCCACGCCCGTTGGCGCCGACAAAGCCCACCGCGTGGGAGTCATCCACCATCACCAGAGCCTGATACTCGTCCGCCAGATCGCAGACCCCTTTCAGGTTGGCGATCACGCCGTCCATCGAGAATACGCCGTCGGTGGCGATCAGGATGTGACGCGCGCCGTCGGCTTTGGCCTGCTTCAGCTGTGCGGCCAGCTCGGTCATGTCGTTATTGGCGTAGCGATAGCGCTTGGCCTTGCACAGGCGCACGCCGTCGATGATCGACGCGTGGTTCAGCGCATCGGAGATAATGGCGTCTTCCGGGCCCAGCAGGGTTTCGAACAGCCCGCCGTTGGCGTCGAAGCAGGAGGAGTACAGGATCGCGTCTTCCATGCCCAAGAAAGCCGCCAGTTTCTGTTCCAGCTGCTTGTGGCTGTCCTGGGTGCCGCAGATGAAGCGCACCGACGCCATGCCGAAACCGTGGCTGTCCATTCCCGACTTGGCGGCGGCGATCAGCGCCGGATGATTGGCCAAACCCAGGTAGTTATTGGCGCAGAAGTTGATCACATGGCAGCCGTCGGCGACGGCGATGTCCGCCTGTTGCGCGGAGGTGATGATGCGTTCTTCCTTGAACAGCCCTTCACTGCGAGTGGCGGCAAGCTGTTGTTCCAACTGCTGATAAAAAGACGCTGACATTCGGTTATCTCCAGGATTGGGCTATTTGCGGCATATTTTACTGATTTGTAACCAAACTGACGAGAATGCGCGGGAGAGAATATTAAAATTGCAGCAGATATCACGGCAAAAGGCGGGCTTCAATGGCAATGCGGGATATTCGGAGCCCTTCCGCTGTTTGCCGCGGCATGAAATGCTATGATAACCGCCATTGAGCGTGGGGCATTGTGCCCCGCCAGCAGCTTAGCAGGGGTAACCCAATGATTCTCGTCACAGGCGGCGCCGGCATGATCGGCAGCAACATCATTAAGGCACTGAACGACAAGGGATATCGCGATATCCTGGTGGTGGATAACCTGAAAGACGGCACCAAGTTCGTCAACCTGGTCGATCTGGACATCGCCGACTATATCGATAAAGAAGACTTTATTGCCAGCATCGTGGCCGGCGACGATCTGGGCGATATCGAAGCGGTCTTCCACGAAGGCGCCTGCTCCGCGACCACCGAGTGGGACGGCAAGTACATGATGGACAATAACTATCAGTACTCCAAAGACCTGCTGCACTACTGTCTGGATCGCGAAATCCCGTTCCTGTACGCCTCCTCCGCCGCCACTTACGGCGGCCGCGAAGAGTTCATCGAAGAGCGGGAGTATGAAGCGCCGCTCAACGTGTACGGCTACTCCAAATTCCTGTTCGACCAGTACGTGCGCGAGATCCTGCCGGAAGCAGACTCGCAGATCTGCGGCTTCCGCTACTTCAACGTTTACGGCCCGCGCGAAGGCCACAAAGGCAGCATGGCCAGCGTCGCCTTCCACCTGAATACCCAGATCAACCGCGGCGAAAACCCGAAGCTGTTCGCCGGCAGCGAAAACTTCAAGCGTGACTTCATCTACGTCGGCGACGTAGCGGCGGTTAACCTGTGGTTCTGGGAAACCGGCAAATCCGGCATCTTCAACTGCGGCACCGGCCGGGCGGAAACCTTCCAGGCGGTGGCCGACGCGGTGGTGGACTTCCACCAGAAGGGCGCGGTGGAATACATCGAGTTCCCGGAGAAGCTGAAGGGCCGCTATCAGGCTTACACCCAGGCCGATCTGACCAAGCTGCGCGCCGCCGGCTACGACGCACCGTTCAAAACGGTCGCCGAAGGCGTGAAAGAGTACATGGCCTGGTTGAACCGCACCGCATAAGCTGAAGGAATTAACGCTGGGTATGAAAATACTGGTTATCGGCCCTTCTTGGGTTGGCGACATGATGATGTCGCAAAGTCTCTATCGCACCCTGAAGGCCGAATACCCGTCGGCGGAGATCGATGTGATGGCGCCGGCCTGGTGCCGCCCGCTGCTGGCGCGCATGCCGGAAGTCAATCAGGCGCTGGCGATGCCGCTGGGCCACGGCGCGCTGGGGCTCGGCGAGCGTCGCCGCCTGGGGCGGGCCCTGCGCGCCAACCGTTACGATCGCGCTTACGTTCTACCCAACTCGTTCAAATCCGCGCTGGTGCCTTTCTTTGCCGATATCCCGCAGCGTACCGGCTGGCGGGGCGAAATGCGTTACGGCCTGCTGAACGACGTCCGCGTGCTCGACAAGGCGGCCTTCCCGCTGATGGTGCAGCGCTACGTGGCGCTGGCCTATGACAAAGGCCGCATTCAGCGCGCCGACGATCTGCCGCAGCCGCTGCTGTGGCCGCAGCTGCAGGTGAGCGACGAAGAGATCGCCGACACCACCGCAGCGTTCAACCTGACCGGCAGCCGGCCGATCGTCGGCTTCTGCCCGGGCGCGGAATTCGGCCCCGCCAAACGCTGGCCGCACTATCACTACGCGGCGCTGGCTCAGCGGCTGATCGAGAGCGGCTATCAAATAGCGCTGTTCGGTTCGGCGAAAGACCACGAGGCCGGCGAACAGATCCGCGCCGCGCTGCAGGAAGACGCGCGCGATTTCTGCCTTAACCTGGCCGGAAAAACCCAGCTGGAGCAGGCGGTGATCCTGATCGCGGCCTGCCGGGCAGTGGTCAGCAACGACTCGGGCTTAATGCACGTTGCCGCAGCGTTGAACAAACCGCTGATAGCCTTGTACGGCCCAAGCAGCCCCGACTTCACGCCGCCGCTCTCCGACAAGGCGCGGGTCATTCGCTTGATCAGCGGCTACCACAAGGTGCGTAAGGGTGATGCCGAGCAGGGGTACCACCAAAGTTTGATCGATATTCAGCCGCAGCAAGTGTTGGACGCGCTGACGCCGTTACTTGTCGCCAGCGAGGAATAGTCATGCAGGTGTTAATCGTAAAAACCTCCTCGATGGGGGACGTGCTGCATACGCTGCCCGCCCTGACCGACGCGCTGCAGGCCATTCCCGATATCCGCTTCGACTGGGTAGTGGAAGAAGGCTTCAGCCAAATCCCCACCTGGCACCCAGCGGTGGATCGCGTGATCCCGGTGGCCATTCGCCGCTGGCGCAAGAACTGGTTCGGCAACGACACCCGGCAACAGCGCTGCGACTTCAAGCGCGCGCTGCAAGAACGCCGCTACGACGTGGTGATCGACGCTCAGGGCCTGATCAAAAGCGCCGCGCTGATCACGCGCATCGCCAAAGGCAACAAACATGGCCCGGACTGCAAGAGCGCGCGCGAGCCGTTCGCCAGCTGGTTCTACAACGTGCGCCATGAGATAGACAAACAGCAGCACGCGGTGGAACGCACGCGTGAGCTGTTCGCCAAAAGCCTCGGTTACGACAAACCGGGCAGCTACGGCGATTACGCCATCGCCGCGCGCTTTCTCAGCCGCCCGCCGGCCGATGCCGGGCAGTATTTGGTGTTTCTGCACGCGACGACGCGTGACGACAAGCACTGGCCGGAGCAGAACTGGCGCGAGCTGATCGCGCTGACGGCCGACAGCGGGCTGAAGATCAAACTGCCGTGGGGCGCAGAGCATGAACATCAGCGCGCGCTGCGGTTGGCGGAAGGTTTTTCACATGTCGAAGTGCTGCCGAAGCTCAGCCTGCAGCAGGTGGCCGAGGTGCTGGCCGGCGCCAAGGGCGTGGTCTCGGTCGACACCGGGCTCAGCCATTTGACCGCCGCGCTCGACAAACCCAACATCACGCTGTTCGGGCCGACCGATCCCGGCCTGATCGGCGGCTACGGGCAAAATCAGCACTCGCTGATTTCGCCGGAAAAAAGCATGGCGACAATCGACGCCGATACGGCATGGCAGGCGTTGCAAAAGGTTATAGCATGAAAAAACTGCATATTATCAACCTGGGTAAAATGGGCGGCGTCGAACGCCTGTTCCTGCAGTACATCAACGATACCACCGACGGCAGCAACCAGGTCTTGTGCATCAGCGGCGACATTGGCGAAGAGATCCGCCGCCAGCTGCCTGCGCATCAGCCCGTCACCTTCGCCAACCGCCTGATCAATGCGCTGCCGTTACGCTGCCCGCAGTTCCTGCGCAAATTTTTGCTGAAGTGGAAAATCGAGCGGGCGAACGCCGACGTGGTGATCGTCTGGGACCTGGTGCCGGGGCTGGCGGCCAAACCCAAACGCGGCAAACTGGTTTACTACGATCACGGCTGCTCCTGGCGTTACCCCAAGAATAAAAAGACGCTGAGTTTCTTCGCCATGCTGGACGGCGTCATTTCCGCCTCGCACGCGTCGAAGCGGGTGATGGAGCTGCGTTTTAATCTGCCTTGCCCAAATCACGTGGTGATCAACCGCATCAAGACGCCGGCGGGGATCGACACTGCGCCGAAAACGCTGTCGCAGCCGGTCAGGATCGGCACCGCTTCACGCCTGGTCAGCCTGAAAGGCATCAGCGTTTCATTATTAATGATGCAGGAACTGCTGCGGCGCGGGCATGACGTCACGCTGGAAGTGGCCGGCAAAGGGCCGGATCGCGCGGCGTTCGAGGCGCTGGCGGCCCGGCTTCAGCTCGGCGACCGCGTCACCTTCAGCGGTTATCAGGATGACGTCGCCGGCTTCTTCAATCGCACGCACATCTACATGAGCACGCCGATCACCGAGCCGTTCGGCTTGTCCTGCATGGAATCGCTCTATTTCGGCGTGCCGGTCATTTTCCCGCAGGTTGACGGCCAGCCGGAAGCGGTCAAGGACGGCGTCTGCGGCATTGGCCTGACGCCGTCGGTCACCGTCGAACAACACCGGCAGCTCACCAATATCGAGGTCGACTTCCCGCATGAGGTCTACGATCCGTTGACCGACAGCCTGGTGGCGCCCAAGCTGCTGTCGCATCTCGACTGTGCGGATGCGGTTGAGAAATTGCTGGCGCGCGAAACCTACCAGACTCTGAGCCGAAATGCGCAGCGCTATCCTGCGGAACATTTCAACTATGCTCAGTTCAAAGCTGAGTTCGACGACACGCTGCGATCCTTTATCGCTTAATTGAAACGTGAGCCGGAAAACACGCCCGATGCTAAAACACAGAACGCCGCACCCTGCCTTCAGCTATCTGATCTATCTGGGGTGCGCCATCGCTTTTTGCACCATCCCTTTCGGTTCCGCGACCGGACGCAATCTGTTTTACGTTTCCAGCTACATCGCCTTTATCGCCGTTTGCCTGTACCCGCGCTACTACTTCAGCAACGCGAGAAATCTGCTGCTGCCCGCGCTGATGTTCAGCGTGGGCATGGGAACCATCCTCTGGATGCATCACTTCAAACAGCCGGGTGAGTACATCAATATTTATCGCTCTTATATGTCGACCGGCAAACTGCAGCTCGCGACCGCCTTCATCTTGCTGATCGCACTCAATGAGCGGTTGTGCGTGCAGCGCCTGCTGATCGTTGTAGCTCTCGCCACCGGCCTGGCGATCAACGGTTATTCCCTCTATCAGGGGCTGCGTCTGGATATCCCGCGCGTAGAGCTCAACTTCGATCGCGCCACGGTCGCCGCCTACCTGATGACCGCCATCGATCTGGTCATGATGCAAGCCATCCTGATGCTGCGCACCCGCTACCGCCTGGTGTTGTACATTGCGGCATTCCTGCTGTCCTTCTCTGCACTGGTACTCACCGGCACGCGCGCGGCCATGTTGGTCTACCCGGTAGCGGTCTGCCTGTCGCTGCTGGCGACCAAGCAGCTGGTTTCCAGGAAACACAAACTCGCGTTGGTGGCCTCGGTACCGCTGCTGCTCGTAGCCTGCGGCCTGGTGTTTAAACCGCAGATAGAAGAACGCATTCAGGCCTTTGAGACCGATATGCGTCTGATGGATCAGCCACAGACTGAAAACTCGATCATTTCACGGCTGTCGATGCAAACGCTGGCATGGCGCACCGGTTCACAAGCCCCTTGGGGCCAATCCGCCGAACAGCGCGGCGAAGAGATCCGTGCAATGGTCGCACAGCAACCTCGCCTGTCTGGCGTCATGCCCTACATCAACGTCCACCTGCACAACGAGCTGCTGGAAACCTACTCGCTCAAGGGCGTCTGGGGCGTACTGCTGCTGCTGGCGCTCTATGTCTGTCTGTTCTTCTCTTCGTTCCGGCCACAGCGCAACGCGCTGCTGCTGAGCGTTAGCGTCAGCCTGTTCGTTTACGGCCTGAGCGACGTCATCTTCTTCAGCACGGAAGGCACCGCCATGTTCTGCCTGGCGCTGATCGCCGCCGTTCTTTCCGTCACGAAACAGCCCCCTGTTCAGGAGCCCACCCCGTGAATCCTCAGGAGCCGCTGCTCAGCGTTATCGTGCCGTTTTATAATAATGAAGCGTTCGTTATCGCTGCGCTGGATTCGTTATTTGCGCAGATTAGCGACGATATCGAGGTGGTGATCATCGACGATGGCTCCACCGACGCCTCCGGTGCGCAGGTCAACCAATATCTGGCGCAGCGGCGGCACCCGCGCGTGGTCTTTACTTCACAGCCCAACGGCGGCATTGCGCACGCCCGCAATGTCGGCTTACGGCTGGCCACCGGCCGCTATCTCACCTTCCTCGACGGCGACGATCTGCTGAGCGACGACTATCTGGCAATCCTGCGGCCCCTGCTTACCACCGGTGAATATGACCTGATCGACTTTAATTATCAGAAGTTCACCGAACAACCGCCGACGCCGGATAACCGCGCGGCGCTGCCCGTAGCCTACGACTTTTCACAGTTGGGGCTGAGCTGCCTGCAACCCCTGTTCGCACGCTCGATGTGGCATCTCTGGAGCCGCGTGTATAAACGCACGCTGCTGGAAGGGGAAACGTTCGAAGACGGCAGGCGCTATGAAGACGTGATTTTCACGCCTTTTCAGTATTTCAAAACCCGCCGCATCGCCCATCTGGACTGCGAGCTCTATTTCTATCGGGATAACAGCCAAGGCATCACTCGCAATATCAAACCCAAAGATATTGAAGATCTGCTGTTCGCCATGGAGAAGATGCTGCGTTTTGTGGCGCAGCATCCCGGGGATGAGCCGCTGCGCCGGTTGGCCGCCCTGATGCTGGCCAACTGCTTTTCCGAGGTGAAAAGCATGTCGAAGGCGGTGTACGGCTATTATCATTACGCGCCGGCAACGCTGCACATCCTGCGCCGCGCCGCCGATATCTGCCGCAACAGCGACGTGCCGGGCAAAAAAGTCCGCCAGATGCGCTATGCGCGAGTGGATACCTTTCTTTCGAAGCTGCGCGGGCGCAAGCCGCGCTAACCGCATCGGCCGGGCGGCCGATGCGTCGTCGCTCCCTCAGCGCGCTAAAGGCACGTGCGCGACCAGCTCCTCATAAATCCGCTGCGGCTGGATGACCCCCATCGGGCTTTCCGCCTCCAGCGGCATCGTATAGCCGGTACGCGACACCTGAATGATGCGGTGCAGTTCAGCATCCTGAATCGGGCCGGTGGAGCGTGAGTCGGCGGTCACGAACAGGCTGATGGTTTTCACCTTCAACGCCACTGCCAGATGCAGCGGCCCGGTATCGCCGGTGACCAGAACATGGAAACTGTCGATCAACGTCAGCAAGCCTTGCAGTCCCGTTTTACCGATCTGGTTATCCACGCAGGCCTGCGTTTGCGGGCCGATCAGGCTCATAAACTGTTTGGCCTTGCCGTCGTCGAACGGTGCGCCAATCAGCACGATGCGCACATTGGGGTGCTTCGCCACCAGCTCATCGGCCAGCCGCGCATAGTGCGAAACCGGCCAGCAACGCGACTCTGTTGACGCCCCCAGCTGAAAACCGATGGTGGGATGCTCGCTGCTTTTGACGCCGCGCTGATAATCCACGGGAATTTCCATCGTCGGATCGTCGCTGCGGCAGCCTAAGATGGAAATCAGCTCCAGTTTGCGGCGTACAAAGTGGCCGTAATAATGGAAGATATAGTTGGTCAGCCAAGGCTCCAGCCCGCAAATGCCCGAGCTGTAGTTATCCCTGATAATGTACTTCGCCCCGGCCAGTACGGCGCTGATGATGTCATAAGGCAGGTGGGAGTGCAGAATCAGCGCCAAATCCGGCTGATGCTCGCGCAGCGATTTCAGCAATGGGCGTATCGTCTTGATCTTGCTGTCCCAATACACCACGCGATCGTAATAACGGCCGTTTTCCACCAGCTCGCGGTTTTTCTTGTGCACCACCAGCGTGATGTGCGCATTGGGGTAGCGTTCCCTCATCGCCCTCAATGCCGGCGTGTTGAACATGAAGTCGCCCAACGCCGTGGTGGAATAGATGACGATATTGTCAAACTGCTGGGCGCCGTCGAACGTCGCCTTGTCCTGAAAACGGCCGTACTTCGCCGTATAGCGCCGCAAGAACCAGTCGGCAACCTTGATTTTCCATTTCTTCGACATGTGCGTGCTTAGTTCGCTTTAAGTTGATAATACTCGGCCAGCGTCATGCCCACCGTACGCTGCTGCAGCCAGTCAAACAGCTGCTCCAGATCGCGGTACAGCCCTTCGATATCCTGCTCGGTTTTGAACGTCGGGCTGCCGCCCGGCATAAATTCGGAGGAGTGCAGCATAAACTCAACAAAATCATTACCTTGAGAAAACGATGCTTCAGCTACAGTTTTCATCAGATCCAGGTTGCTGCCGCTTGGCCGCAACCAATAGACTGATGTCGGGCGCCGTTTGCCACGCAGCCGATCGTACCCTTGCTTGAATGCATTAACGAATGCGGAGTGCTTATACTGGATACTCATCGGCACTTCCAGCAGCGACGAAGCGCCCGGCCTGGCGATATTCTGCGGATCGATGAAATAGGCCTGCGACGGGAACCGACTATAGTCCGTACCGCCGTTACCCTGCGGGTTGCCCGGCGAAAACTGCCAGTTGACCCGCGGCGTCACCGAACAGTCCACCTGATAGCCGTATTCCAGCAGCAGCGAGGCATAATATTCGTTGAACGCCCAGCGGCCGGCGCGATGGCTGAGCATTTTGGTCTGGAAGGCATCTTCCAGCAGCTTGGTCATGTGATCGACCTTGGCGCGGATCTGATCGGCGGGATACTCGATCAAATAAGGCTTGTGGCGCCAGTCGTCGTCGGTGAGCGGCGTCAGCGGCGGGCTGTTCCAGGCGTGCAGGTGCATGCCCACTTCTCCCGCGCCGCGGGCGATCACGTCGCGCGCGAACTCGACGTAAGCCGGATCCATCGCCATTTCATAGTTGGTGAGATAAACCGGTTTGAAGGCGTATTTTTCGCACAATGCCTGAAAGCGCGGCAAGAAACGCGTGTTTTCGGTCGCGATGCGATCGTGGTTTTGCCACAGATTATCGCCTTCGGTATCAATGGTGATGAGAAACGCCGGTTTAGTCATGAATATCGAGCCTGATATCAACAGAATGCACTATGTTACGCAGGCCGTTTCGCCAGGGCAAACGACTTTGCTGCCTGGTTTGGACAACGTTGAAGCGCATTCGTCCCCGGCCCGACGATTTTTTTGCGGCCCGGCAAGAAAACCTTGCAACAGTAGCCACATGCGATCGGGTCATTTAGAATCAAAGATTGGTTTCCCAGAAAGCGACTCATGATGAACGACGCGCCTGCCCCAACTTCCGCCCCATCCGTACAGCGTATTTTGATCATAAAACTGCGCCATCACGGCGATATGCTGCTGGTCACGCCGGTCATCAGCAGCCTGCGGCAAAACTACCCGCAGGCGCAGATCGATGTGCTGCTGTATCAGGAAACGCAGGAGATGCTGGCCAGCAATCCGGAACTGTCGACGCTGTTCGCCATCGACCGCCAATGGAAAAAACAGGGCACCCGCGCGCATCTGGGGCACGAGCTGGCGCTGCTGCGCCGCCTGAAGGCGCAGCGCTACGATCTGGTGGTCAACCTGGCCGATCAGTGGCGCAGCGCCATTATCACGCGCCTGACCGGCGCGCGCATCCGTCTGGGCTTCGATTTCCCCAAACGCCGCGGCTTCCTGTGGCGCCACTGCCACACGCAGCTGGTGCCGGTCGACAATCACGCCCACCTGCATACCGTCGAACAAAATCTCTCGCTGCTGGCGCCGCTGAACCTGCCCGCGCTCAGTGATCATGTGACCATGGGTTACGATCCGCAGGATTGGCAGGCCTGTGAGCAACGGTTGCAGAAACAGGGCGTCGCCGGCAGTTATATTGTGGTGCAGCCCACCTCGCGCTGGTTCTTCAAATGCTGGAGCGAAGAGAAAATGGCCGCCACCCTCGCCGCCTTGCAGGCCGATGGCCATCAGTTGGTGATCACCTCCGGCCCCGACGCCAGAGAACAAGCCATGGTAGAACGCATTTTGGCGCTCTGCCCGCCGCAGGGCGTGATCTCGTTGGCCGGCCAGCTGACGCTGCGCCAGCTGGCCGCCCTGATCGACCACGCCAAGCTGTTTATCGGCGTGGATTCGGTGCCGATGCACATGGCCGCCGCGCTGCAAACGCCGTGTGTGGCGCTGTTCGGCCCTTCCAAGCTGACTTTCTGGCGGCCATGGCAGGCTACCGGCGCCGTGATCTGGGCTGGCGACTTCGGCGAACTGCCCGATCCGGACGCCATTGATACCGGCACCGACGAACGGTATCTCGACCTTATTCCTACAGACGCGGTGATTGCAGCCGCGCGGAGCACGCTGGCATGAAAGCATTTCGTTTGGCGATCGTTCGCCAAAAATACCGCCCGGACGGCGGGGCCGAACGTTTCGTTTCCCGCGCCCTGGAGGCGCTGGAGCAACAGGATCTCGATCTGAACGTCATCACCCGCGAATGGCAGGGTGACGCCAATCCCAACTGGCATATCCACCTGTGCAACCCGTTAAAACTCGGCCGCATCAGCCGCGAGCGAGGCTTCGCCGTGGCAGCCAGGGCGCTGTGGCAGAAAGAGCGTTTCGATCTGGTGCAAAGCCACGAGCGCATTCCCGGCTGCGACATCTACCGCGCCGGCGACGGCGTACACCGCCGCTGGTTGCTGCAGCGTGCGCGTCTGCTGCCGGAATGGCGCCGCAAATGGCTGTTCTCCAATCGCTATCACCGCTATGTGATGTGCGCCGAGCGCGCCATGTACGCCGCGCCGGAGCTGAAAGCCGTCATCTGCAACGCCGAGATGATCAAGCAGGAAATCATCGCCGACTTTGGCGTACCCGCCGACAAAATCACGGTGATCTATAACGCCATCGACAATCAAAAGTTCCCGCCCGCCGACGAGGCCCTGCGCCAACGTCTGCGCGAGCAGTATCAGATCCCACAACGGGCGCACTGCCTGATCTTCGTCGGCTCCGGTTTCGAGCGCAAAGGGCTGGCCGCCGCCATCCGCGCCGTGGCGGCGACCGACAGCCATCTGTTGGTGGTCGGCAAAGACAAGGCCGAAAAACGCTACCGGGCGCTGGCACAGTCGCTGGGCTGCGGCGAGCGGGTTCACTTTATGGGCGTTCAGAAGCAGACTTTGCCGTTCTATCAGGCTGCGGACGCGCTGCTCCTGCCGACGCTGTACGATCCGTTCCCGAATGTGATTCTGGAAGCGATGTCGTGCGGCCTGCCGGTTATCACCAGCACCACCTGCGGCGGCGCCGAGTTTATCACCCCCGGCCAGAACGGCTTCGTGACCGACGCGCTCGACGTACCGGCCATCACGGAGGCCATTCGGGCGCTGCCGCGCCAGGCGCTGGGATCATCCATGGGCGAAGCGGCGAGATTGCGCATTATGACGGCTACGCCGGCGCATCTGTCCGAACAGCTGATTTCCCTCTATAACCGGTTACTGGATTAGCTATGCGTATTCTGATGATCATCGACGGCCTGCCGGGAGGCGGCGCGGAAAAAGTGGTGCTGACCCTATGCCAGGGCATGCAGCAACAGGGGCATGACGTCAGTCTGATCTCGCTGCGCGACGTCTGCAATTACCCTATCCCGTCAGGCATTGATTATCAGGTGGTGGCCGATCGCAGCCGTGCCCCCTGGCGCAAGCTGACCGAGCTGTCGCGCCGTGCCGCCGCGCTGGATCGGGCAATAGCCGAACACGAGCGCCAACACGGCGCGTTCGATCTGGTGTTCTCCAATCTGCATAAAACCGATCGCATCGTCAGCCGCAGCAAGCGGTTGGCCGCGGATCGCCTGTGGTTCTGCATTCACGGCATTCTCTCCACCTCCTATCTCGGCCACCGCAAGGGCCTGGATCGCTGGCTGAAGCAGCGCAAAATCGCCAACGTTTACCAAGGAAGAAATATCGTCGCCGTTTCACGGGCGGTTGGCGACGATCTGCAGCAGAACTTGCCGATTCGCCCACGCCGGCTGGCGGTCATCAACAACCCGTTCGACATCGACGCCATCCAGCAACAGGCGGCGGCGCCTTGCGAACTGGCCGGCCAGGACTATCTGGTGCACGTCGGCCGCTTTCACGCCACCAAACGGCATGACCGTCTGCTGAAAGCCTATGCGCACTCGGGCATTCAGGCACCGCTGGCCTTGATCGGCACCGGGAATGATGCCAGAGTCGCCGAGGTCAAACGTCTGGCGACAGAGCTGGGCATCGCAGAGCGCGTGCTCTTCCTCGGTTTCCAGGCCAATCCTTACCCGTTTATTCGCCATGCCTCGCTGCTGGTGCTCAGCTCCGACAGCGAAGGGTTTGGTAACGTGCTGGTGGAATCGCTGCTGTGCGGCACGCCGGTGGTCAGCACTCGCTGCCCGGGCGGCCCTGCGGAAATTCTGGAAAAAGCCGGCATGGCTAACGCGCTGGCGGAATTAAACGAAGCGTCGCTGGCAGAAAAAATGGCGGAAATTTACGCCAATCCGCCCCAGATAAATCAACAGCAATTGCTGAGTTATGGGCTGGAGCCTATTTGCCGTCAATATATTGAGCTGAAAGAAAAATAATAGAGAAATAAATAAGGCAGGGGATACCTGCCTTATTTTATTCGTTAGCTGAGCGCCTGCATTTTCTGCCAAACCTCATCGACAGAAACATCTTCACAGTGCCCCGACTCACTCTGCAAAATATGATGACGGCCGGTCCATGGATGCCAGGAGGCTTTATCGGTATCGCCAAAGAACACCACCATGTCCTTATTCAGCGCGGCGGCAAGATGCATCTGCCCACCGTCGCTGCACAGCACCCGGTCGCATAAATCGAACCCACCCAACAGCTCGCGCACCGAGGCCGTCGGATAAAGCGCGACGCGTTCGTTTTGGCACAGCGCCAACAGCTGTTCGGCGCGCTGCTGGTCGCCGATGTCGTCCGGCGCCAGCGTGCCCTGCGGCGACCAGAAGATCAGCACGCCGGTGTGGGGATCGGCAACCAGACGGTTGATGATTTCGGCATAGCGTTCAACCGGCCAACGCCTTTTCGGGCTGCGGCTGCTGATGTGCACGGCGCATACGCGTTCGACCGGCGGCAGACGCTCCTGTAGCCGTTGCGCCGCCAATTGCCGCTCTTCAGGCGTCAGAAACACCCGCACCGGCGGGATCGGAATGGATTGGTCGGTTATCGCCGATAAATAGCTGTAGGTATGTTCGACCTGATGTTGACCGTGGAAATCGTCCTTGCGGAACGGACGATGGATATCTTTCGTGCCCAAATCGGCGCCGATGATATGGGTGGCGCCGGCCATTTTCGCTAAACGCAGGCTGTATTTGCAAGGCACCGGGTTGGCCAGAATGACCGCATCGAACTTTATTTTTCGCAGCTTCAGGAAGATCATCAAGCGTTCGAAATAAACGCCCAACGTCGTTTCATTTTTGGCCTTGTGCTTGGCCTTTTTATAGACAAAGACTTTCTCGAGATGAGGATTGTTTTTAACAACGTCCTGGCTGACTTTATTGATCAGCAGATAAACTTTAGCGTCCGGATAGGCAATTTTCACCCCTTCAATCAGAGGCGTGGTGCAAACAAGATCGCCGATGTTGTCGCGGCGAATAATTAAAATATTCTTCATTCCGAGCCTGTCGGCGAAATCGCTCGCCGGTTGTCTGAAACTGACACCCAAGGTTACCAAATTAGCGCCTTTCCCTTCCAGTTATGGTACTATTCCGAATAACCCATATAAATGAAATTGATAGAATGTTGCTGCGTTTATATCAGGTACTACTCTACCTCATCCAACCCCTGATCTGGCTCCGCTTACTGCTGCGCAGCCGCAAAGCTCCAGCCTACCGTAAACGCTGGGCGGAACGCTATGGCTTCTGCGCCGGGAAAGTCGTGCCAGGCGGCATCATGCTGCATTCCGTCTCCGTCGGCGAAACGCTGGCGGCCATCCCGTTGGTACGGGCACTGCGCCACCGTTACCCCGCTTTGCCGATAACTGTGACCACAATGACCCCAACAGGTTCAGAACGCGTCCAGTCCGCTTTCGGCAAAGACGTACATCATGTCTATCTACCCTACGATCTGCCCGGTTCCATGAACCGCTTCCTCGACCAGGTGAATCCCAAGCTGGTGATCATCATGGAAACCGAGCTGTGGCCTAACCTGATTAACGCGCTGCATCAGCGGCAGATCCCCCTGGTGATCGCCAATGCGCGTCTGTCGGCCCGCTCCGCCGCCGGCTATAAGAAAATTGGCGGGTTCATGCGCGATATGCTGCGCCGCATTACGCTGATCGCCGCACAGAACCAGGAAGACGGCGATCGGTTTATCGAACTGGGCCTGAAGCGCTCGCAGCTGGCCGTAACCGGCAGCCTGAAGTTCGATATCTCCGTCACCCCGGAACTGGCCGCCCGCGCCGTTACGCTGCGTCGCCAATGGGCGCCGCGCCGCCCGGTGTGGATCGCTACCAGCACCCATGACGGTGAAGAAACCATCCTGCTGGAAGCACACCGCAAACTGCTGGAAAAACACCCCGATCTGCTGCTGATCCTGGTGCCGCGTCACCCGGAACGCTTCCCGACCGCCAAAGAGCTGGTGCAGAAGGCCGGCTTCAGCTACACCCTGCGCAGCAGCGGCGAAATCCCGTCCGGCAGCACCCAGGTGGTGATCGGCGATACCATGGGCGAGCTGATGCTGCTGTACGGCATCGCCGATCTGGCCTTTGTCGGCGGCAGTCTGGTGGAACGCGGCGGGCACAACCCGCTGGAAGCCGCCGCGCACGCCATCCCGGTGCTGATGGGCCCGCATGCCTTCAACTTCAAAGACATCTGCGCCAAGCTCTCGCAGGCCGAAGGCCTGATCACCGTGACCGACGTGGATTCGCTGGTGAAGGAAGTGGAAACCCTGCTGACCGACGAAGACTACCGGCGCTACTACGGCCGCCATGCGGTGGAAGTGTTGTATCAGAATCAGGGAGCGTTGCAGCGTCTGCTGCAGCTGCTGGAACCGCACCTGCCGCCCCGGAGTCACTGAATGAGCAGCCGCAAAAGCCTGTCGGTGGTGATGATCGCCAAAAACGAAGCCGGGCTGTTGCCGGACTGTCTGCGTTCGGTCGAATGGGCCGATGAAATCATCGTGCTGGACTCCGGCAGCGAGGACGACAGCGTCGCCGTCGCCGAAGGCCTGGGCGCCAAAGTCTTCACGCACACCGACTGGCAAGGGTTCGGCAAGCAGCGTCAGCTGGCGCAAAGCTATGCCAGCCATGACTACGTTTTGATGATCGACGCCGACGAACGCGTCACGCCCGAGCTGCGACAATCCATCGAGCGGGTGTTGAATGCGCCGGACGACGGCGCCGTCTACAGCTGTGCGCGGCGCAACCTGTTTCTAGGCCGCTTCATGCGCCACAGCGGCTGGTATCCCGACCGCGTCAACCGCCTGTACGCCAACCAACGCTATCGTTATAACGACGATCTGGTGCACGAATCGCTGAACATCGGCGGCGCCAAAGTGATCCCCCTCAGCGGTGATATGCTGCACCTGACCTGCCGCGACTTCTTCGCCTTCCAGCGCAAACAGCTGCGCTACGCCGAAGAGTGGGCCACGCAGCGCCACCGGGCCGGCAAGCGCTGCGGCTATCTGTCTATCCTGACCCACACGCTCGGCGCCTTCGTCAAAACCTGGCTGCTGCGCGCCGGCTTCCTGGATGGCAAACAGGGGTTGCTGTTAGCGGTGGTCAACGCGCAATATACCTTCAATAAATATGCCGCATTATGGGCATTGGGCCGCAACTACTCAGAGAAGTGAATCATGACCAGCAAAGCCATCTATCCCGGGACCTTCGATCCCATGACCAACGGCCACCTGGATTTAGTGACGCGCGCGTCACTGATGTTCGATCACGTGATTCTGGCCATCGCCGCCAGCCCGAGTAAAAAGCCGCTGTTCAGCCTGGATGAACGCGTGGCGTTGGCGACGCAGGTCACCTCGCATCTGGACAATGTGGAAGTGCTGGGCTTCAGCGAGCTGATGGCGCACTTCGCCGCTCACCAAAATGCCAATATCCTGGTGCGCGGCCTGCGTGCGGTGTCTGACTTTGAATACGAATTGCAGCTGGCGAACATGAACCGCCATTTGATGCCGACGCTGGAAAGCGTGTTCCTGATGCCTTCCGAAGAGTGGTCGTTCATCTCCTCCTCACTGGTGAAAGAGGTCGCCCGTCACGGCGGCGATATCGCACCTTTCCTGCCTGACGTGGTCACCCAGGCACTGATGGCGAAGCTCGCCGCCGAGTGATGCTCAGCGCTGGCAGCGACGGCAAAAGAAGGTGCTGCGCTGCCCGTGCTTGGCGGATTCGATCGGCGTGCCGCACGCGCGGCACGGTTCTCCCGCCCGCCCGTAAACCTGCAGCTCCTGTGCGAAATACCCCGGTTTGCCGTCCGACTGCAAAAAGTCGCGCAATGTCGTGCCGCCCTGCTCGATAGAACGCTGCAACACCGCCTTGATGGTCTTCACCAGCAGTTCCGCTTCGGCTTTGCTCAAGGATCCCGCCGGACGATCGGGCAAGATCCCGGCGCTGAACAGCGATTCGCTGGCGTAAATATTGCCGACCCCGACCACCAGCTTGTTATCCATCAGCCACGGTTTAATCAACGTGCGCTTATTGCGTGATTTTTCATACAGGTAGTCGCCGTTGAACGCTTCGCTCAGCGGTTCCGGCCCCAGGTGCGCCAACACGCTGCTGGTCGCCAAATCTTCGCACCACAGCCAGGCGCCGAAACGGCGCGGATCGGTATAGCGCAGGATCATGCCGTTGCTGATCACCAGATCGACGTGGTCGTGTTTGCCGGCTTCATCTTCGTTTTCCTCGCGCAGCATGCGCAAGCTGCCCGACATGCCCAGGTGCACGATAATCCAACCGTTCTCCAGCTCGATCAGCAGGTATTTAGCCCGGCGCTGCACGCTGAGCACCGGCCGATCGCTCAGCGTCAGGATCTGCTCGGAAACCGGCCAGCGCAGGCGCGCGTTGCGCACCACCGCATACTGAATGCTGTGGCCGACAAGATAAGGCTCTATACCGCGTCTGCTCGTCTCAACTTCCGGTAATTCAGGCATCTGGCTTCCCCTCCGACGTTTTCTACCCTTTATAAAACAAAAAACCCGGCCAAGGCCGGGTTTTTCATTAATCCACTAAAATTATTTAATTTTAGCTTCTTTGTATACTACGTGCTGACGGACAACTGGATCGAATTTCTTCAGTTCCAATTTTTCCGGCTTAGTACGCTTGTTCTTCGTGGTGGTATAGAAGTGACCAGTACCAGCAGAAGAAACCAGCTTGATCTTCTCGCGAACACCTTTAGCCATGATTCAGTTCCTTAATACTTCTCACCACGGGCACGCAGATCGGCCAGAACCGTCTCAATACCCTTCTTATCGATAACACGCATACCTTTAGCAGATACACGCAGAGTTACAAAGCGCTTCTCAGCCTCAACCCAAAAACGGTGTGAGTGCAGGTTAGGCAGAAAACGGCGTTTGGTCGCGTTCATTGCGTGGGAACGGTTGTTACCGCTCACCGGGCGCTTGCCAGTAACTTGGCAGACTCGGGACATGTCTATTCTCCAAAAATCAAATCAGCTCGAGCTTCGTATAGGGTATGGCCGCCTCGTCAGGCTTTTAGAGCCCATCTCAGCAAACTTCATACTGAGGAGACTCTCGTCATCAGGTAGAAACCACACATCAGGTCAGAAACCTGCTGAGATAGGCTCTTGCGCCAAACCCAAGATTCTCAAAGGTGGCGTAGTATACGCTCTGAAGCGTAAGTGCTCAAGTCCCGAACAGCTAAAGATCCCACAAGGATCGCGAAAAAATCGCTTAAAGCCATCCGCGCTCGGCAAAAGAGACGCATTCACCCCGACCGATCACCAAATGATCAAGCACTCGGATCTCCAATAACTGACAGGCTTTCACCACCTGTTCCGTTATCAAACGGTCGGCATGACTGGGTTCAGCCTTACCCGAAGGGTGATTATGCGCGAGAATCAGCGCGGCGGCATTAGCCTTCAACGCTTCACGCACAATTTCTCTCGGGTAGACGACGACGCTGCTGATGGTACCAGCAAACATCTCCTGATGGCGAATAACCCGGTGCTGATTGTCTAAAAACAATACCAAAAAGACCTCACGCTCGCGATGCGCCAGCAGGCTTTGCAGATAATGCTGGGTGACGCGCGGATTGAGCATGGCGTTTTCCTGCGACAAATGGCTGGAAAAGAAGCGCAGCGCCAGCTCGGCAATCGCCTGCAGCTGCGTATAGCTGGCGTCCCCCAGGCCTTTTTGGCTGCAAAAAGCCTGATGATCGGCCGACATCAGGTGATAAAGCGAGCCGAACCGGCGCAGCAGCTGCTCCGCCAGCTGCATCACGTGCACGCCGGGCAGCCCGGTACGCAAAAAAATGGCCAACAGTTCTGCGTCTGACAGCGCCGCCGCCCCCTGCATCAACAGCTTTTCACGCGGCGCCAGCGCGCCCGGCCAGCACGCCACAATCGGGTTGCTCATCGTGTTCCTCCCTGAAAGGGCTACAGCATGCCATGTGCTGCCCGGCGCGTTCGACAGGTGTTTGATAACATTGCGAAGTGTTTCGCAAAGCACAATGTAACGCCCTGCAGCCATTGCGGAATCGCTCACCTGAACGGCGGATATGCTAAAATGGCGCATCTTTCGGCTTTCAATCGGACAATGATGATGACGGGACTTTCCGGCAAACATATTGTGCTTGGCATCAGCGGCGGCATCGCCGCCTACAAATGCCCAGAGCTGGTGCGCCGCCTGCGCGACAGGGGCGCAGAAGTGCGCGTGGTGATGACCCACGCCGCCAAGGCGTTCATTACGCCACTGACGCTGCAGGCCGTTTCCGGCTACCCGGTGTCCGACGATCTGTTGGATCCCGCCGCCGAAGCCGCCATGGGCCACATCGAACTCGGCAAGTGGGCGGATCTGGTGATTCTGGCGCCGGCGACCGCCGATCTGCTGGCGCGCGTCGCCGCCGGCATGGCCAACGATCTGTTGACCACCGTCTGCCTGGCGACCGACGCCCCTATCGCCGCCGCCCCGGCCATGAACCAGCAGATGTATCGCGCCGCCGCCACGCAGGCCAACCTGCAAACGCTGCAGGCGCGCGGCATGCTGCTCTGGGGGCCGGACAGCGGCAGCCAGGCCTGTGGCGACGTCGGCCCGGGCCGCATGCTGGATCCGCTGGACATCGTCGACCTGGCGAACGCGCATTTCTCCGCCCCGCAGGATCTGCAACATTTACAGGTTATGATCACCGCCGGCCCGACGCGTGAGGCGCTGGATCCGGTACGTTTCATCAGCAATCACAGCTCCGGCAAAATGGGCTTCGCCATTGCCCGCGCCGCCGCCGCCCGCGGCGCGCAGGTGACGCTGATCGCCGGGCCGGTCAGCCTGCCGACGCCGCCATCGGTCACCCGAGTGGACGTCACCAGTGCGCTGGAGATGGAGCAGGCGGTGCAACAGCGCGCCGCGCAGCAGCAGATTTTCATATCCTGCGCCGCCGTGGCCGACTACCGCCCCGAGCAGATCGCCGATGAAAAAATAAAAAAACAGGGTGATGAAATCGTCCTCAAGATGGTAAAAAACCCCGATATCGTCGCCGGCGTGGCGGCGATGACCAAAAATCGACCGTTTGTCGTGGGGTTTGCCGCCGAAACCCAGAATGTGGAAGAATACGCGCGGCAAAAACTGGCGCGTAAGAAGCTGGATTTGATTTGCGCTAACGATGTATCGCTTGCAGAGCACGGGTTCAACAGCGACACCAATGCCCTGCATCTTTTTTGGCAGGATGGAGAAAAGCGCCTGGCGCTGAGCGACAAGGCACTCCTTGGCCAACGTTTAATAGACGAGATAGTCAGCCGTTATGATGAAAAAAATCGACGTTAAGATCCTCGACCCGCGCATCGGTCAGGATTTCCCGCTACCGACCTACGCCACGCCGGGCTCCGCCGGTCTCGACCTGCGCGCCTGCCTGGACAGCGCGGTGGAGCTGGCGCCGGGTGAAACCACGCTGTTGCCTACCGGCCTCGCGATCCACATCGCCGACGCCGGCCTGGCGGCGGTGATCCTGCCGCGCTCCGGCCTGGGCCACAAGCACGGCGTCGTGCTGGGCAACCTGGTCGGCCTGATCGACTCCGATTATCAGGGCCAGCTGATGGTGTCCGTTTGGAACCGCGGCCAGAAGCACTTCACCATCGAGCCGGGCGAACGCATCGCGCAGATGGTCTTTGTGCCGGTGGTGCAGGCCGAATTCAACCTGGTGGAAGAGTTCGACGGCAGCGAGCGCGGCGAAGGCGGCTTCGGCCACTCGGGGCGCCACTAAGCGCCACCCAAGGCACGATGGCCGGCAGGGAAACGTCGCCTGAACCTTGCCTTTCCGGGGAGAAGGATGTCTCTGCGGCAAGGTTTTACCGCGACAATTGCAGCGCACACCAGGCAGCGCGGAAAAAGGCCGTTAAGGCCGCTGACCCCAGCATCGTAAAAAAGCTATCACATAAGCCGCACAGAGCCTGCTCTGCAGCGGCCGGTGCGCGGGTTTCCGTCAGTTAAGTTTTAGCAAGGGTCTAATCAGACATGGCAGAAAAAGAAAAGACGAAAAGGAATCGGCGCGAGGAAATATTGCAGGCGTTAGCCCAGATGCTGGAGTCCAGCGACGGCAGCCAACGCATTACCACCGCCAAGCTCGCCGCGAACGTGGGTGTTTCTGAAGCTGCACTGTACCGGCATTTCCCCAGCAAGACACGGATGTTCGACAGTCTGATCGAGTTTATCGAAGACAGCCTGATCACCCGCATCAACCTGATCTTGCAGGACGAGAAAGAGACGTTTAATCGTCTGCGCCTGATTTTACTGCTGATTCTGGGCTTTGCGGAACGCAACCCGGGGTTGACGCGCATCATGACCGGCCACGCGCTGATGTTTGAACAGGATCGCCTGCAGGGCCGCATCAACCAGCTGTTCGAACGCATCGAGGCGCAGCTGCGCCAGGTGTTGAAAGAGCGTAAATTGCGCGAAGGCAAAGGCTTTATCGTCGATGAAACGCTGCTGGCGAGCCAGCTGCTGGCCTTCTGCGAAGGCATGTTGTCGCGCTATGTGCGTTCGGAATTCCGCTATCGCCCAACGCAGGAATTTGACGCCCGCTGGCCGCTGTTGGCGGCCCAGCTGCAATAAAGATAACGCCGGGCATGCCCGGCGTTTTTACTTACACCCCGTACTGCTCGCGGTAAGCGCGCACCGCCGCCAGGTGGTCCGCCATTTCCGGTTTCTCTTCCAGATAGGCGATCAGGTCCTTCAGCGTCACGATTGAAATCACCTTGCAGTGATAGTCGCGTTCCACTTCCTGAATGGCGGAGATATCCGCGCGGCCGCGTTCCTGACGGTCGAGGGAGATCAGCACGCCCGCCAGCGAAGCGCCGCTGGCGCCGATGATTTCCATCGACTCTCGGATCGCGGTGCCGGCGGTGATCACATCGTCTACCAACATCACGCGCCCCTGCAGCGGGCTGCCTACCAGCGAACCGCCTTCGCCGTGGGTCTTGGCTTCCTTGCGGTTAAAGCAGTAAGGCACGTCGCGCTCATGGTGTTCCGCCAACGCCACCGCCGTAGTGGTGGCAATAGGAATACCTTTATAGGCCGGGCCAAACAGCAGGTCGAAATCGATGCCGGAGTCCATCAGGGCTTCGGCGTAGAAGCGCCCCAACAGCGCAAGATCGCGCCCGGTATTAAACAGGCCGGCATTGAAGAAATACGGGCTGGTGCGGCCGGACTTCAGGGTGAACTCGCCGAATTTCAATACCTGCTTGTTAAGCGCGAACTCGATAAACTGGCGCTGATAGGCTTTCATTACTGCTTCTCCTCGTCTGAATCTGCTTGGGTCTTGTCATTACTGCCGCCCGATCGTCGGGCATAAAAAAGGCGACTTCTCAGTCGCCTTAAAAAATCAGTCCGCCAGCGCCGCTTTCTGCGCCTGGAAGATGGTTTCGATGCCCCCTCGGGCCAGCGCCAATAGCGCCAACAGCTCATCGTGGCTGAACGGCTCGCCTTCGGCGGTACCCTGCACTTCAATCATGCGGCCATCTTCCATCATCACTACGTTCATGTCGGTTTCCGCCGCGGAATCCTCCACATACTCCAGATCGCACAGCGCTTCGCCATTGACGATGCCGACGGAAACCGCCGCCACCATGCCCTTCATCGGGTTGGCTTTCAGCTTGCCGTTGGCCACCAGCGTGTTCAGCGCATCGGCCAGCGCCACGCAGGCGCCGGAGATGGAGGCGGTGCGGGTACCGCCGTCGGCCTGCAGTACGTCGCAGTCGAGGGTGATGGTGAATTCACCGAGCTTTTTCAGATCCACCGCGGCGCGCAGCGAGCGCGCGATCAGGCGCTGGATCTCCAGCGTGCGGCCACCCTGCTTGCCTTTGGCGGCTTCACGGGCATTGCGGCTGTGGGTGGAGCGCGGCAGCATACCGTACTCGGCGGTGATCCAACCTTGCCCCTGGCCTTTCAGGAAGCGCGGAACGCCCTCTTCTACCGTGGCGGTGCACAAGACTTTGGTATCGCCAAACTCAACCAGCACTGAACCTTCAGCGTGTTTGGTATAGTGACGGGTCAGTGTCAGGGGGCGAACTTGCTGTGGTGCTCTGCCTGCAGGACGCATGGGCTCTCTCCGGCTTCAAATCAACTATTGGCTGCGCATTATACGGGCTTCGTGACGTAATGCCTATCCTGCCCGCAGCCGCGACGCTATAATCGCCCCATCTTTTCCTATTACGGGTACGCATCAATGATCCGCAGCATGACCGCCTACGCCCGGCGTGAAATCAAGGGTGAATGGGGCAGCGCAGCCTGGGAGCTGCGTTCCGTTAACCAGCGCTACTTAGAAACCTACATCCGCCTGCCGGAACAATTCCGCAGCCTGGAGCCGGTGATCCGTGAACGTATCCGTGGCCGCCTGACCCGCGGCAAAGTCGAATGCAACCTGCGTTTCGAACTGGATCCAAGCGCGCAAAGCTCGCTGATCCTGAACGAAAAACTGGCCAAACAGCTGGTTGAAGCCGCCAACTGGGTGAAAATGCAGAGCGACGAAGGGGAAATCAACCCGATCGACGTGCTGCGCTGGCCGGGCGTGATGTCCGCGCAGGAGCAGGATCTGGACGCCATCAGTGCCGAGTTGATGCAGGCGCTGGACGGCGCGCTGGATGACTTCATCGTCGCACGCGAAAGCGAAGGCGCCGCGCTGAAAACGCTGATCGAACAACGCCTCGACGGCGTCAGCGCCGAAGTGGTCAAAGTGCGCGCCCAGATGCCGAACATCCTGCAATGGCAGCGCGAACGCCTGGTCAGCAAGTTGGAAGAGGCGCAGGTACAGCTGGAAAACACCCGCCTGGAGCAGGAGCTGGTGCTGATGGCGCAGCGCATCGACGTCGCCGAAGAGCTGGATCGTCTGGAAGCGCACGTGAAAGAGACGCACAACATCCTGAAGAAGAAAGAAGCCGTCGGCCGCCGCCTCGACTTCATGATGCAGGAGTTCAACCGCGAATCGAACACCCTGGCCTCCAAGTCGATCAATGCCGACGTCACCGCTTCCGCCATCGAGCTGAAAGTGCTGATCGAGCAAATGCGCGAGCAGATCCAGAACATCGAGTGATCCTGCCCCGCACGCCATCAAGCCCGCGCCAAGCGGGCTTTTTTATGGCTGCAGCTCAGCGATAAGCGGCCACCTGTTCTTCGCCCATCAGCCCCATTTTCTGCAGCTGCACCGCAATGCTCCAGGTTGAGCGTTCAAACTCATCGCTCAGCGCTTCCAGCGTCGCCCCGGCCGCATGGCTCTCGCGCAACCTCAGCTTTTCCTCTTCCGGCCAAGGGAAGTAGGCATTGGCCGGCCGCCCCTCGGCCAGATTCTTCTGCCGCTTCTCCTCCGGCGTCAGCCGGGCTTTTTTCTGCAGTTCGGCTTCACCGTCGAACTCGTTGGCCAACGCGAACAGCAGGCGGATAGCCTCCGGCGCGCAGGCCGCCGAAGCCGGTCTCAATAGCTCGCCGGTGTCGGGATTAATCCCGTTGGCCAGCGCCCTGAGCAACATGCCGGTATTCATTGTTCGCCTCCTTATCCGAGAAGATGCGCCGATCATGGCGCCTTGTTCAGGCATTTTTCTTTGCCTCCCTCGAGAAAACCACGCTTTACGCCATGAAAAAGCACCAGTTGCGAGCCAGATTCCAGGCGTTTGCACGCGAGTGACAGTGATTGCATCAGGTTGCGAGCCGGCAGGCCCCTGGGGAACCGGCTCACCGGGAAGCTTATGAAAAACTGCCGGACAGCGCGTGTGGATGACATTTGGCAAGATATCCCGCATGCCATAAGTATTTTGTTCTAATTATCACGCAAGGTAATGAAAGGACGTCGATGCTGTGGCTAAATGTGTTTTTTCTCTGCCCGTGAACCGTACGGACCGTTTATGCCACAAATTCTGCAATTTATTATGGCTCTGGTGGTGATCATCGCCCTGGCGCTGCTGGTCAGCAATAATCGCAAGAAAATCCGCCTGCGCTATATCATCCAGCTGCTGGTGATCGAAGGCGCGCTGGCCTATTTCTTCCTGCACTCCGCCAGCGGGCTCAGCGTGATCAAACACGTCGCCGGCTTCTTCGACACCCTGCTCGCCTACGCCGCCCAAGGATCGGAGTTCGTGTTCGGCGGCATGAGCAAGGATGGCCTGGCGTTCATCTTCCTCGGCGTTTTGTGCCCTATCATCTTTATTTCCGCCCTGATCGGCATTTTGCAGCATTTCCGCATCCTGCCGCTGATCATCCGCCTGGTCGGCACCCTGCTATCCAAGGTCAACGGCATGGGCAAGCTGGAGTCGTTCAACGCCGTCAGCACGCTGGTGCTGGGGCAGTCGGAGAACTTCATCGCCTATAAAGGCATCATCGGCGATATCTCGCCGCGCCGCATGTACACCATGGCCGCGACCGCCATGTCGACGGTATCGCTCTCCATCGTCGGCGCCTACATGTCGATGATCGACGCGCAGTACGTGGTGGCGGCATTGATCCTTAATATGTTCAGCACCTTCATCATTCTGTCGATCATCAACCCGTATCAGGTCGAAGACGAGCCGGAGCTGAAGCTGAACAAACTGCATGAAGATCAGAGCTTCTTCGAAATGTTGGGCGAGTACATTCTGGCCGGCTTCAAAATTGCGATGATCATCGCGGCGATGCTGATCGGCTTTATCGCGCTGATCTCCGCCGTCAATGCGCTGTTCTCCGCGGTGCTCGGCATCAGCTTCCAGCAGATCCTCGGCTATGTGTTCTATCCGCTGGCCTGGCTGATCGGCATCCCGGCGGAGGAGGCCCTGAAGGCGGGCAGCATCATGGCGACCAAGCTGGTGGCCAACGAATTCGTGGCGATGATTGAGCTGAAGAAAATCGCGGCGGAGCTGTCGCCGCGCGGGCTAGGTATTCTGTCGGTGTTCCTGGTGTCGTTCGCCAACTTCGCCTCCATCGGCATCGTCGCCGGCGCCATCAAGGGGCTGAACGAGCAGCAAGGCAACGTAGTTTCCCGTTTTGGCCTGAAGCTGGTTTATGGCTCGACGCTGGTGAGCCTGCTGTCAGCGGCCATCGCCGGCCTGGTGCTGTAATCCCCACTCCCGGCCGCATGGCCGGGAGTTCGCTTTAAAACGCCACGCACACCGGCGCATCCACCCGCATCACCGAATCCTGCGCAAACTGCTGCTTATAGCCGCTGCGCAGCGCCTCGATATTCGCCTCGCTCTCTTTGCCCGGCGCATGGATCAACAGCAGCGCCTTGCTGTTCTCGCGCGCCAGCTTGCCGTCGTGGCCCAGCCACTGCCCTTTGGCATCAAAGACCGTCAACCCGTCTTTAAAACGCGGCGTCACCTGGCTGTCGACGAAGGTTTGCCACTCGGCGGCGGTGATCGCCGGCCCCGCCGGGCGATTCAGGCCGAAGTAGAGCGTTGTTTGCATCATCGGATCGCCGGTGTGGCAAGCCGGAGCGGGTGACACAGCCTGATGGCCTGGCGCCACGCAGCCGCTCAGCAGCAGGGCGGCCACCACGGCGCCGGCGGCCAGTTTCGGGGAGTTTTTCATCTGCAGTCTCGGTTTCTCGGTTGAAGGATTAGCTGCAAAAAGCATAGTCAGCGATGGAAACCAGCGCGAAATTTCTAATGCTTTTATCAACAGCCAGATGTTAAAAAAGGCTGGTTATCGGCAATAAAAACGGAGTTTGGATTAGCTAAATTAATCCGAAACACCATCAGTGAAAAAAACTCAGTGGCGCGCGCCATCGGCGGCGATTACCCTGCCGGCCATCATTCTGACGCAAGTACGCTGTGAATCCCTTATGTTACTGAGCATCCTTTATATCATCGGCATCACCGCCGAAGCCATGACCGGCGCGCTGGCGGCCGGCCGCCGCCAAATGGACATGTTCGGCGTGATCATCATCGCTTCGGTCACGGCGATCGGCGGCGGGTCGGTGCGCGATATGCTGCTCGGGCATTTTCCATTGGGCTGGGTCAAACACCCGGAATACATCGTCATCGTCGCGATAGCGGCGATCGTCACCACCTGGGTGGCCCCCCTGATGCGCCATCTGCGCCGCCTGTTCCTGGTGCTCGACGCCGTCGGCCTGATCGTCTTCTCCATCATCGGCGCGCAGGTGGCGCTGGATATGGGGCACAGTGCGATTATCGCCGCCATCGCCGCAGTGATCACCGGCGTCTTCGGCGGGGTGCTGCGCGATATGTTCTGCAACCGTATCCCGCTGGTTTTCCAGAAAGAGATCTACGCCGGCATCTCCTTCAGCGCCGCCTGGCTGTATATCGGCCTGCAGCACCTCAGCCTGCCGCACAATCTGGTGGTGATCCTCACGCTGGTCGCCGGCCTGAGCGCGCGCCTGATCGCCCTGCGCTTCCGCCTCGGCCTGCCGGTGTTCAACTACCAGCATCCGGATCACTGATCGTCCGGCAGCATGTACCGCGCCAGATAATCCACGAACACCCGGACTTTCGGCAACATGTGCCGGTTAGAGGGCCACACGGCAGAAAACGCGCCGCGCTCGGGCGTGCTGTCTTGCAGCACCGCCGTCAGCTGCCCGCCGCGCAGGGCCTGGCTCAAAGTGAAATCCGGCAGGTAGGCGATGCCCAATCCCTGCTGCGCCGCATGGATTAGCGCCTCAACGCTGCTGAAACTCATCGTCACCGGCAACCTTAACGACAGCGCCTCATCGTCGGCGCTCAGCCGCCACGCCTGCAACTGCTGCCCGCCCGGGAAGCGATAACGCAAACAAGCATGCTCGAGCAGATCCGTCGGTTTCAACGGCGTTCCGCGCCGGCGGAAGTAGTCCGGCGCGCCGACCAAAACCTGGCGAAACGGTCCAAGACGCCGCGCCATCAGGCGGGAATCAGCCAGCTCTCCGCCGCGAACCGCCACATCAACGCCCTCGGCGATCAGATCCGCGATGCGATCGTTGAAGTCCACATCCAACTCAATCTCAGGATAACGCGCGGTAAAATCAGCCAACAGCGGCACCAGCATGCGGTAACCGATGGCAGGCATGCTGACGCGCAGCTTGCCGCGCGGCGCCTCTGAAATACGTGCCATCTCGGCTTCAGCGTTCTCGATATCACTAACAATACGCCGGCAGCGTTCGTAAAATAGCGCCCCTTCCTCCGTCAAATTGATGCGCCGGGTGCTGCGGTTGAACAGCCTGACGCCCAACGACGCCTCCAGCCGCGCCACGCTTTTACCCACCGCCGAGGCCGACACCCCCAATCGCTCCCCAGCAGCGACAAAGCTGCACGATTCGGCAGCGCGAACAAACGCCAGCAGCCCACTCAAACTTTCCATATGGCCCCCATTAGAGCGTTTTTGTCCTGAAAGTGTGGAATTCAGCCTTATTTTTAACCTATTCAGTCTTATTTATCATCCATACCCATCGAAACCACCGCATCAGGAATCGCCCATGAACGCTCATCCATCCCGGAATGCGCCCCCGCAGCGCTGGCTCATACTCTTTTCCGTGTGTCTCGCAGGCCTGATCATGCCGCTGAGCTTTACCGGCCCCGCAGTCGCGCTCACCGCAATCGCTAAAGATTTGGGCGGCGGACTGGTCGCGCTCAGTTGGGTCACCAACGCGTTTATGCTGACCTTCGGCTGCAGCCTGATGCTCGCCGGAGCGCTCGCCGATCGTTTTGGCCGCAAGCGCGTGTTTATCTGTGGATTGGCGGCGCTCGCGCTCAGCGCTCTGCTCATGAGCGCGGCGCAAGACATTATGTCCTTCGACGCGATACGAGCGCTGCAAGGCATCTCCGCCGCGGCCGCACTGGCCGGCGGAACCGCAAGCCTGGCCCAGGTATTTAACGGGCCGGAGAGAAGCAAGGCCTTCAGCCTGCTGGGCACCACGTTCGGCATCGGGCTGGCATTCGGTCCGCTGCTGGCCGGCACGCTGACGCAGCTCTTCGGCTGGCGCGCACTTTTTCTCTGCCTGGCGCTGCTCAGCGCCATTGCGTTGTTCAGCGGCCAGCGCGATATGCCCGAATCGCGCGATCCCGCCGCCTCTCGCCTCGATTGGCCCGGCGCCATCGTCTTTACGCTGGCGCTGTCGCTGTTGACTTACGCCGTGCTGCTGGCGCCCGACAGCGGCTGGAGCAGCGCGCAAGTCATTAGGCCGCTGACCGGCTCGCTGCTGTTTATGCTGGCTTTTATCCTGATTGAACGCCGCACCGCTCGGCCGATGCTCGATCTGTCGCTGTTTCGCTACCCGCGCTTTGTCGGCGTACAGCTGTTGGCGGCAGCGCCGGCCTATTCGTACGTGGTGTTGCTGGTGCTGCTTCCCCTCCGATTTATCGGCATCGAGGGTTACAGCACCGTGGAAACCGGCATGATGATGCTGACGTTGTCCGCACCAATGCTGGCGCTGCCGCTGCTGACCGGGGCATTCGCTCACCGCTTTTCCGCCGGCGCCGTTTCCAGCCTAGGCTTGTTGATTTGCGCCGCCGGGCTGGCATGGCTGGCGCACTATGCGCCGGGGCAATCGCTCGCGCGGCTACTGCTACCGATGCTGACCATCGGTTGCGGTATCAGCTTGCCCTGGGGATTGATGGACGGTTTAGCCGTCAGCGTCGTGCCGCGAGAGCGAGCGGGCATGGCGACCGGCATTTTCAGCACCGTTCGCGTCGCGGGGGAAGGCATTGCATTGGCGATCGTCGGTGCCCTGTTGGCCTTGTTGGTTGGGCGCCATCTCGCTCCCCCAACCGCAAACGCCGCCGGCGCGCACGCCCTGGCCATGGGGGATATGCCGCGGGCGACCGCCCTGCTCAATGCGGACGCCGCACGGCTGAAGCACGCCTACGAACTGGCTTTCCAGAATCTGCTGTACCTACTCGCCCTGACGACGCTGGCGTCCGCCGTCATTATCTTTCTCTTTCTCCGCCACCCCGCACGGGAAACCCCTTCGTCCGCCCCACGCATTACCGACGCGCCGTAATCTGACATGGCCTCGCCGCCGAGGCCAAAACAGCTGAAATGTTGCCCTTCGACGCGCAAATTCGCTCATTCGCCGCTTTTTCCGCGCAAAGCGGCGGGCAAAATGCGAGCTAACGCTGCACCCGGCGCGTTAGCCGTGTATACTGTGCGGAGAAAATACACATCCGCTGTTATTGGCATATCAACCGTTATCAACGAACATCATCATGGCTCAAGGCACGCTTTATATTGTCTCTGCTCCCAGTGGCGCAGGTAAATCAAGTCTGATTCAGGCTTTGTTAAAGACGCAACCGCTGTACGACACGCAGGTTTCGGTTTCGCACACCACGCGCGACAGCCGCCCGGGTGAAAATCACGGCGAACACTATTTCTTCGTCTCGAAAGACGAATTCCGCCGGATGATCGAGCAGGACGCGTTTCTTGAGCACGCCGAAGTGTTCGGCAACTATTACGGCACCTCGCGCGCCGCCATCGAACAAGTGTTGGCGACCGGCGTAGACGTGTTTCTGGATATCGACTGGCAGGGCGCGCAGCAAATCCGCGCCAAAATGCCGCAGGCGCGCAGCATCTTCATTCTGCCGCCGTCGAAGGAAGAACTGGGCCGCCGCCTGCGCGGGCGCGGGCAGGATTCCGAAGAGGTGATCGCCAAGCGCATGGCTCAGGCCGTGGCGGAAATGACGCATTATGCGGAGTACGATTACCTGATTGTGAACGATGATTTCGATCTGGCGCTGTCCGATCTGAAGACCATCATTCGCGCCGAACGCCTGCGTTTGGGCCGCCAGTTGCTGCGGCATGACGCTTTAATCAGCAAACTATTGGCAGACTGAAGGCAGTTTCAGTATCATGCCCAGTCTTTTCGTCACCTGTGGAGTAGCACAAATATGGCACGCGTAACTGTTCAAGACGCTGTAGAGAAAATTGGTAACCGTTTTGACCTGGTGTTGGTCGCTGCTCGTCGGGCGCGTCAGATCCAGACCGGCGGCAAAGATGCACTGGTTCCGGAAGAGAACGACAAGTACACCGTTATCGCCCTGCGCGAAATCGAAGAAGGCCTGATCACCAGCCAGATCCTCGACGTGCGTGAGCGCCAGGAACAGCAAGAGCAGGAAGCCGCAGAGATTCAAGCGGTTACCGCGATTGCTGAAGGTCGTCGTTAATTAGACTGCGAGTCCGCCTTGTACCTGTTTGAAAGCCTGAATCTGCTGATTCAACGTTACCTGCCCGAGGAGCAGATTAAGCGCCTCAAACAGGCATACCTCGTCGCGCGCGACGCGCACGAGGGCCAGACACGCTCCAGCGGTGAGCCTTACATTACTCACCCGGTCGCCGTGGCCTGCATCCTGGCGGAAATGCGTCTCGATCACGAGACGCTGATGGCGGCATTGCTGCACGACGTCATCGAAGACACCCCAGCCACCTATCAAGATATGGAACAGCTGTTCGGCAAGAGCGTCGCCGAACTGGTTGAGGGCGTCTCCAAGCTCGACAAGCTGAAGTTCCAGGACAAGAAAGAAGCGCAGGCGGAAAACTTCCGCAAGATGATCATGGCGATGGTGCAGGATATCCGCGTCGTGCTGATCAAGCTGGCCGACCGTACGCACAACATGCGCACCCTCGGTTCGCTGCGCCCCGACAAACGCCGGCGCATCGCGCGTGAAACCCTGGAAATCTACAGCCCCCTCGCCCACCGTCTGGGTATTCATCACCTGAAGACCGAGCTGGAAGAGCTGGGCTTCGAGGCGCTGTACCCGAACCGCTATCGCGTGATCAAGGAAGTGGTGAAAGCCGCGCGCGGCAACCGCAAAGAGATGATTCAAAAAATCCTCTCCGAGATCGAAGGGCGGCTGACCGAAGCCGGCATCGCCTGCCGCGTCAGCGGGCGGGAAAAACACCTCTACTCCATCTACCTCAAGATGCACCTCAAAGAACAGCGTTTCCATTCCATCATGGATATCTACGCGTTCCGGGTGATCGTGAAAGAGGTCGATACCTGCTACCGCGTGCTCGGCCAGGTGCACAGCCTGTACAAACCGCGCCCGGGGCGAGTGAAAGATTACATCGCCATTCCCAAGGCCAACGGCTATCAATCGCTGCATACCTCGCTGATCGGCCCGCACGGCGTGCCGGTCGAAGTGCAGATCCGCACCGAAGACATGGATCAGATGGCTGAGATGGGGGTGGCCGCGCACTGGGCTTACAAGGAAAGAGAACAGGGCGAAACCGGCACCACGGCGCAGATCCGCGCCCAGCGCTGGATGCAAAGCCTGCTGGAGCTGCAGCAAAGCGCCGGCAGTTCGTTTGAATTTATCGAGAGCGTCAAATCCGATCTGTTCCCGGATGAGATTTACGTTTTCACCCCGGAAGGCCGCATCGTCGAGCTGCCCGCCGGCGCCACGCCGGTCGATTTCGCCTATGCGGTGCATACCGATATCGGCCATGCCTGCGTCGGCGCGCGCGTCGATCGTCAGCCTTACCCGCTGTCGCAGTCGCTGACCAGCGGTCAGACCGTCGAGATCATCACCGCACCGGGCGCGCGGCCCAACGCCGCCTGGCTGAACTTCGTGGTCAGCTCGAAAGCGCGCGCCAAAATTCGCCAGATGCTGAAGAATCTCAAGCGCGACGACTCCGTCGGCCTCGGCCGCCGTCTGCTCAACCACGCGTTGGGCGGCAGCCGCAAGCTGGCCGAAATCCCGCAGGAAAACATTCAGCACGAGCTGGACCGCATGAAGCTGGCGACGCTGGACGATCTGCTGGCGGAAATCGGCCTCGGCAACGCCATGAGCGTGGTGGTGGCGAAGAACCTGCAGGGCGATCAGTCCAGCCTGGGCGCTTCCTCCGGCGTGCGTAACCTGGCCATCAAGGGCGCCGACGGGGTGTTGATCACCTTCGCCAAGTGCTGCCGTCCGATTCCGGGCGACCCGATTATCGCTCACGTCAGCCCGGGCAAAGGGCTGGTGATCCACCATGAATCCTGCCGCAATATTCGCGGCTATCAGAAAGAGCCTGAGAAGTTCATGGCGGTCGAGTGGGATAAAGAGACCGAGCAGGAGTTCATCGCCGAGATCAAGGTGGACATGTTCAACCACCAGGGCGCGCTGGCCAACCTGACGGCGGCGATCAACGCAGCCGAGTCCAATATTCAGAGCCTGAACACCGAAGAGAAAGACGGTCGGGTTTATAGCGCCTTTATCCGCTTGACCACCCGCGATCGCATCCATCTGGCAAACATCATGCGTAAAATCCGTATCATGCCGGATGTGATCAAAGTTAACCGCAACCGAAACTAGCGCTTATGAGTCCTGAACGCTATGCGCGGATTTGTGAAATGCTCGCGACCCGGCAGCCGGATTTGACGGTCTGCCTGGAGCAAGTGCACAAACCGCATAACGTCTCCGCCATTATCCGCACCGCCGACGCCGTCGGCGTGCATCAGGTCCACGCCGTGTGGCCCACCACCCGCATGCGCACCCTGGTTTCCTCCGCCGCCGGCAGCAACAGCTGGGTCAGCGTCAAAACCCATCGCTCCATCGGCGACGCGGTCGGTCACCTGAAAGCGCAGGGCATGCAAATTCTGGCCACCAATCTGTCTGCGCGCGCGGTCGATTTCCGCGAGGTGGATTACACCCGGCCCACCTGCGTGCTGCTCGGCCAGGAAAAAACCGGCATCACCGAAGAAGCGCTGGCGCTGGCCGATCAGGACATCGTCATTCCGATGATCGGCATGGTGCAATCGCTCAACGTCTCCGTGGCCTCGGCACTGATCCTGTATGAAGCGCAGCGCCAGCGGCAGAACGCCGGCCTGTATCGCCGCGACAACAGCATGCTGGATGAAGAAGAGCAGCAGCGTCTGCTGTTCGAAGGTGGCTACCCGGTGCTGGCCAACGTGGCCAAGCGCAAAGGGCTGCCACGCCCGCAGATTGACGAGCAGGGCCAGGTGATCGCCAGCGCCGAATGGTGGGCGGCCATGCAGGCGACGGTGCGCAAATGAAAGGCCGCCTGCTGGATGCTGTCCCACTCACCACGCTTTCCGGGGTTGGCGCCAGCCAGGCGGGCAAACTGGCCAAGCTTGGCCTCGAGACCATTCAGGATCTGCTGCTGCACCTGCCGCTGCGCTACGAAGACCGCACTCGCCTCTACCCGATCAACGATCTGCTGCCGGGCATCTACGCCACGGTAGAAGGGGAAGTGCTGCGCAGCGACATCAGCTTCGGCCGCCGCCGCATGCTGACCTGCCAGATCAGCGACGGTACCGGCATCCTCACCATGCGGTTCTTCAACTTCAACGCCGCGATGAAGAACAGCCTGGCCACCGGCCGCCGCGTGACCGCCTACGGCGAGATCAAACGCGGCAACCACGGCGCGGAGATCATCCATCCGGAATACCGCATTCAGGGCGAAGCCAGCGAAGTCGAGCTGCAAGAGTCTCTGACGCCGGTCTACCCCACCACCGAAGGGGTGCGGCAAGCCACGCTGCGCAAGCTGACCGATCAGGCGCTGGAGCTGCTGGATACCTGCGCCATCGCCGAACTGCTGCCGCCGGAGTTGAGCGGCGGCCTGATGAGCCTGCCGCAGGCGCTGCACACCCTGCATCGCCCGCCGCCGGACATCCAGCTGGCGGATCTGGAGCTGGGCAAACACCCGGCGCAAAAACGCCTGATCCTCGAAGAGCTGCTGGCGCATAACCTCAGCATGCTGGCGGTACGCGCCGGCGCCCAGAGTTACCAGGCGCAGCCGCTGCTGCCGGACGATCGGCTGAAAAACCGTTTTCTCGCCCAGCTGCCGTTCTCGCCGACCGGCGCGCAAACGCGCGTGGTGGCCGACATCGAAGCCGATATGCAAAAAGACTTCCCGATGATGCGACTGGTGCAGGGCGACGTCGGCTCCGGCAAAACGCTGGTGGCGGCGCTGGCGGCGCTGCGCGCTATCGCGCACGGCAAGCAGGTGGCGCTGATGGCGCCGACCGAGCTGCTGGCCGAGCAGCACGCCAACAATTTCCGCCAGTGGTTCGAACCGCTGGGGCTGGAGGTCGGCTGGCTGGCCGGCAAACAGAAAGGCAAGGCGCGCATCGCGCAGCAGGAGGCCATCGCCAGCGGTCAGGTGTCGATGGTGGTCGGCACCCACGCCATCTTCCAGGAGCAGGTGCAATTTAACGGCCTGGCGCTGGTGATCATCGATGAGCAGCACCGCTTCGGGGTGCATCAGCGGCTGGCGCTGTGGGAGAAAGGCGAAGAACAGGGCTTCCACGCCCATCAGCTGATCATGACCGCCACGCCGATCCCACGCACGCTGGCGATGACCGCCTATGCCGATCTCGATACCTCGGTCATCGACGAGCTGCCGCCGGGCCGCACGCCGGTGACTACCGTCGCCATTCCCGATACCCGCCGCGCCGACATCATTCAACGGGTGAAGAGCGCCTGTCTGGAAGAGGGGCGGCAGGCTTACTGGGTGTGCACGCTGATCGAAGAGTCCGAACTGCTGGAAGCGCAGGCGGCGGAAGCCACCTGGGAAGAATTGAAAACCGCGCTGCCGGAGCTGAAGGTGGCGCTGGTGCACGGCCGCATGAAAGCGCAGGAAAAGCAGGCGGTGATGCAGGCGTTTAAACAGGGCGAGCTGCAGCTGTTGGTCGCCACTACGGTGATCGAAGTCGGCGTCGACGTGCCGAACGCCAGCCTGATGATCATCGAAAACCCGGAGCGGCTGGGCCTGGCGCAGCTGCACCAGCTGCGCGGCCGCGTAGGACGCGGCGCCGTGGCCTCACACTGCGTGCTGCTGTACAAAACGCCGCTGAGCAAGACTGCGCAAACGCGCCTGCAGGTGCTGCGTGACAGCAACGACGGCTTCGTCATCGCGCAGCGCGATCTGGAGATCCGCGGCCCGGGCGAGCTGCTTGGCACCCGCCAGACCGGCAGCGCCGAATTCAAGGTGGCGGACCTGCTGCGCGACCAGGCGATGATCCCCGAAGTGCAGCGCGTCGCTCGCCATCTCCATCAGCACTATCCGGAGCACGCCCAGGCGCTGATAGAACGCTGGCTGCCGGAGAAGGCACGCTACTCCAACGCATAAAAAAGGGCGCCGCAGGCGCCCTTTTCATTATGACTCGCGATATCACCCCACCGCCGGGAACACCGGCAGCAGCAGATACAGCTTGATGACGATGGCATTGGCGATATCGATAAAGAACGCCCCCACCATCGGTACTACCAAAAACGCCACGTGCGACGGGCCGAAGCGATCGGTGATCGCCTGCATGTTGGCGATCGCCGTCGGCGTGGCGCCCATGCCGAAGCCGCAGTGGCCGGCAGCCAGCACCGCCGCGTCGTAGTTTTTACCCATCACCCGGTAGGTAACGAAGATCGCGTACAGCGCCATGACCAGCGTCTGCACCGCCAGGATCGCCAGCATCGGCAGCGCCAGCGAGGCCAGCTCCCACAGGCGCAGGCTCATCAGTGCCATCGCCAGGAACAGCGACAGGCTGACGTTGCCCAGCACCGATACCGCCCGCTCGAACACGGTATAAAAACCGGTGAAGGCCAACGTGTTGCTGAGGATTACCCCGACGAACAGCACGCAAACGAAGTTCGGCAGTTCAAACACCGTGCCGCTCAGCAGGCCGGCAATCAGCTGCCCCAGGCTCAGACAGATGGCGATCATGGCGATGGTTTCGATCATCACCAGCGAGGTGATCAGGCGACCGCTTTCCGGCTTCTCGAAGCCGCTCGGCTGCACGCTGTCTTCCGGGGTGCCCTCCGGCGTGGAGGAGTGCTTGACCAGATAGCGCGCCACCGGGCCGCCGATCAGGCCGCCCAGCACCAGCCCGAAGGTGGCGCAGGCCATGGCGACTTCCGTCGCGTTTTCAAAACCGTAGCGCTCGATGAACAGCTTGCTCCAGGCCGCCCCGGTACCATGCCCGCCCGACAGGGTGATCGACCCGGCGATCAGGCCCATCAGCGGATCCAGCCCCAGCATTTTCGCCATGCCGATACCGATGGCGTTCTGCACGATAAGCAACCCCAGCACCACGAACAGGAACACCACCAGCACCTTGCCGCCGGCGCGCAAACGCGCCAGGTTGGCGTTCAGGCCGATGGTGGCGAAGAAGGCCAGCATCAGCGGGTCCTTCAGCGACATGTCAAAACTGATTTCCCAGTTGACGAGCTTTTTCAGGGCTAACAGCAGGAGAGCCACCAGCAAACCGCCGGCGACGGGAGCAGGAATGGTATATTTTCGCAGCAGAGGAATGGTTCTGACGCACTTGCCCCCGAGGAGCAAAACCAGCGTCGCCGCGACTAACGTGCCATAAGTATCAAGATGAAACATCCAGGTACTCCATGTAAGGGAAAAGATCCAAATAAAAATAATAAGTTATAGAAAACCACTTAGTTTTTAAACTTGATGAGTGCAGGATTAAAAGTAAAAAACGCTGAGATGACAAGAAAAAATGAATGAAAATGCGACATAAGCGAGAAAGTCGGCAACATAATATTTACGCGCAACCGTTTGCTTTTGCGGGGCGGAGCATTAAAATGCCTGCTTTGCCGTATCTGGAAACGCCACACCATGAGCATGTCATCCTCCGAGCTTGATGCCGCGCGCCAAGCCGCCTCAGAACCCCGCGCCAGTGAACTGATTTATCGCCTGGAAGATCGCCCGCCGCTGCCGCAAACGCTGTTTGCCGCCGGCCAGCATCTGCTGGCGATGTTCGTCGCGGTGATCACTCCGGCCCTGCTGATCTGCCAGGCGCTGGGCCTGCCGGCACAGGATACCCAGCACATCATCAGCATGTCGCTGTTCGCCTCCGGTCTGGCTTCCATTCTGCAAATCAAAACCTGGGGGCCGGTGGGTTCCGGGCTGCTGTCGATTCAGGGCACCAGCTTCAACTTCGTTTCGCCGCTGATCATGGGCGGTCTGGCGCTGAAAAACGGCGGCGCCGACGTGCCGACCATGATGGCCGCGCTGTTCGGCACCCTGATGGTCGCTTCCTGCACCGAAATTTTGCTGTCGCGCGTGCTGCATCTGGCGCGCCGCATCATCACCCCGCTGGTTTCCGGCATCGTGGTGATGATCATCGGCCTGTCGCTGATTCAGGTCGGCCTGACCTCGATCGGCGGCGGCTACGCCGCGATGAACGATCACAGCTTCGGCTCGCCGAAAAACCTGCTGCTGGCCGGCGCGGTGCTGGCGGTGATCATCCTGCTGAACCGCCAGCGCAACCCTTATCTGCGCGTGGCTTCGCTGGTGATCGCCATGGCGGTCGGCTATCTGTTGGCCTGGGCGATGGACATGCTGCCCGCCGACGCACCGGCGGCCCCCACGGCGGCGATCACCATCCCCACGCCGCTCTATTACGGCCTGGGCTTCGACTGGAACCTGCTGCTGCCGCTGATGCTGATCTTTATGGTCACCTCGCTGGAAACCATCGGTGACATCACCGCCACCTCCGACGTCTCCGAACAGCCGGTCAGCGGGCCGCTGTACATGAAGCGCCTGAAGGGCGGCGTGCTGGCCAACGGCCTGAACTCGATGCTGTCGGCGGTGTTCAACACCTTCCCCAACTCCTGCTTCGGCCAGAACAACGGCGTGATCCAGCTGACCGGCGTCGCCAGCCGTTACGTCGGCTTCGTGGTGGCGCTGATGCTGATCGCGCTGGGGCTGTTCCCGGCGGTGGCCGGCTTCGTACAGCACATTCCCGAGCCGGTCCTGGGCGGCGCGACCATCGTGATGTTCGGCACCATCGCCGCCTCCGGCGTGCGCATCGTGTCGCGCGAGCGTCTGAACCGTCGCGCCATCATGATCATGGCGCTGTCGCTGGCCGTCGGCATGGGCGTCTCCCAGCAACCTCTGATCCTGCAGTTCGCGCCGGACTGGCTGAAAACCCTGCTCTCTTCCGGCATCGCCGCCGGCGGCATTACCGCCATCGTGCTGAACCTGGTGTTCCCGCAGGAACACGAGAAAAAGTAACCCGTCCATTGATGTTCAAACGGCCGCTTGCGGCCGTTTTTTATTGTCTATCAGACCATTGCCCTTGAGATGCCCGGCCAATTGCGGCATAAACAGGGTATCTTTTTTGACCGATGCGGATGTAGACGATGAAATTTATCGGAAAGCTGTTGCTGACGTTGCTGCTGCTGATCGTGTTGGCGGTGGTGGTGCTGTACCTGGTGGGGCAAACTCGCTGGGCGGCAGGCCGCCTGAGCGCCTGGATCAGCGACAACAGCGAATACCGCCTGTCGATAGGAAAAATCACCCATTCGTGGAGCCAGCCGGACCAGATCGCTCTGGAAGACGTGCAGCTGGCGCGCAACGGCCAGCCGCAGGCGCTGGTCGCCAAACGCGTCGATCTCGGCCTCAGCCTGCGCCAAATCACCGAACCGCGCTATTTCCACAGCGTCACGCTGCGCGACGGCACGTTGAACGTGCAGCCCCAGGCGGCGGCGCTGCCTGTACAGGCCGACGTGCTGCAGCTGAGCAACATGGCGTTGCAGTCCAACGATAGCGAGTGGCAGCTCAACGCGCAGCAGGTCACTGCCGGCATCACGCCGTGGCGCCCGCTGGCCGGCCATCTGCTGGGGGACAACAACCAGTTCCAGTTCAGCGCCGGTTCGATGACGCTGAACGGCATACCCGCCTCGAAGGTGTTGGTGCAGGGGGAGCAAAAACAGGGCCAGCTGCTGTTGAACAACTTCGGCGCCAATCTGGCGCAGGGCGACCTGACCGGCGTGGCCAGCCGCGCCGCCGACGGCAGTTGGCAGGTGGATCGCCTGCGGCTGAGCGGCGTGCGCATGCAGACCCCGTTGACGCTGGCGGAATTCATGCAGCGCTTTACCACGCTGCCGCCGGTCACCCTCAAGCGTTTCGATCTGATCGACGCGCGCCTGGAAGGCAAGGCATGGGCGTTTAACGATCTCGATCTGTCGTTGCAAAACGTCAGCATCGAAAAAGGCGACTGGCGCAGCGAAGACGGCTCGCTCAACGTCAACGCCGGCGACGTGATCAACGGCAGTTTCCACCTGATCGACCCGATCGCCACCCTGCGGCTCTCTTCCGCCGGCATCGCCATTCAGCAATTCACCACCCGCTGGGAAGGCGGGCTGCTGCGCACCTCCGGCAACTGGCTGCGCGCCGGCAAACGCCTGCAGCTGGATGAAGTGGCCATGGCGGCGCTGGAGTACACCCTGCCGATCGACTGGCACGAGCTGTGGCTGAAACCGCTGCCGGACTGGCTGGCGGAGGTGTACGTCACTAAACTGACCACCAACCGCAATCTGATCATCGATATCAACCCGGCATTCCCGTTCCAGATCACCGCGCTGGACGGCTACGGCAGCAACCTGCTGCTGGCGCGCGATCGCCAATGGGGCATCTGGTCCGGCTCGCTGAACCTGAACGGCAGCGAAGCGACCTTCAACAAGATAGACGTGCGGCGCCCTTCGCTGGCGCTGAACGCCGACGCCAATCAGATCGCCGTCACCGAGCTCAGCGCCTTTATGCCTAATGGGTTGCTTGAGGCCAAAGCGACCGTCGATCAGCTGCCGGGCAAGCCGTTCCAGCTGACGCTGCACGGCCGATCGGTACCGATCAACACTTTGCAGCAATGGGGATGGCAGCCGGTGCCGCTGACGGGCGACGGCAACCTTGAGCTGCAGTTGAAAGGGCTGCTGAACAGCGACGGGCCGTTCAAAGCCTCGTTGAAGGGCAATCTGCAGGCCACCGCCGGCGACGGCCAAGCGGTGAACCAACAACTGCCGTAATGCACTGCGCGGCCCGCCCTCAGGGCAGGGCCGCCGCCTTATTCTTCCAGCGCTTCAGAACCGCCCTGATCCAACGGCACATCCGGCTCGGCCGGCAACACCATGTAGGTGCCTTCGAACACCGCGCCTTTATCCTCGTCGCCGAACAGATGTACTTCGGCGTGTACGCGCGCGCGGCGGCCGCGCGCCAGACGCGCCAAATCGCCGCTCAGCGAGCCGAGATCCGCCACCGCCCGCGGCCTGCCGGTGATCGGTTTGCTGTAGCGAATGTGCGCGTCCGCCAGAATGATGGTGCCGCCGAGATGGCGCTCGCGCAGCAGCAGCCAAATCAGCCCCCAGGCGGTCAGCGTCGCCAGCGAGAACAGGCTGCCGGCGAACAGCGTATGGTGTGGATTCTGGTTGCCGATCTCCGGCATGGTGGTGACGAAGCGCTGGCCGGTGTATTGGCTGATGCGCACGCCCATCTTTTCGCTCAGCGGGATATGTTCATACCAGGCCTGCTGCAGTTGGCCACACCAGTCGGGGCGATGCAGGATATCGTCCAGCGTCGCTACCGGTTTGATCATCAAAAAGTGGCGGATCGGGGTGGTCTGCGGCGCAGTGATCTCCCCCTGATTGACGAACCCCAGCTTGGCGAAGAAGTCCACCGCGTCCTCACGGGCGCTACACACCACCCGCTTCACGCCCTCCTGCCGCGCAACGGACTCCAGCGTCATCGCCACCAGCGTCCCCAGCCCTTTATCCTGCAGCGTCGGGTCTACCGCCAGAAAACGGATCGCCGCCTCGTTGTCGGCATTGATGTACAGCCGCCCGATGGCGACGATTTTACCGGCCTCGTCCACCACCATTTGGTGATGGGCCATGGCGTCATAGGCATCCTTTTCCGAACCCACCGGCTGGTGCAGCGGCTTGCGCAGCATTTCCCAGCGAAACTGGTAATACTCCTTCAGTTCTTGCTCTGTTACGGGTACTCGTAGGTGATACATAGACGCCTGTTCTCCGAATGCTTAGACCTGTAGCCAGAATGTCACCGGACCATCGTTGACCAGCGCCACCTGCATGTCGGCGGCGAACTCGCCGGTCTGGGTCTCTACGCCGCGTTCGCGGCACTGGCCAACAAAATATTGATACAACCGATCGGCTTCCTGCGGCGCAGCACCGCGCGAGAAGCTGGGCCGCATGCCCTTTTGGGTGTCCGCCGCCAGGGTGAACTGCGAAACGACCAGCACGCTGCCCCCGGCCTGCTGGACGTTGAGATTCATCTTGTCGTTCTCGTCGCCGAAAATGCGGTATCCCAACACGCGTTCGCACAGGCGCTGCGCTTTTTGCTCGTTATCGCCCTGCTCCACGCCCAATAACACTAACAAACCGGGGCCAATCTTGCCTACCGTCTCGCCACCCACCGTGACGCTGGCGTTTAACACCCGTTGAATCAACGCAATCATTCCTGCTGCCCTTCTGGTTTCTGTTCCTGTTGCTCCGCCTTCTGCCGGCGGTAGTCGCGGTATTCGCCGATGGTCACGGTGATTTCCGCGCCGAGTAACACGATACACCAGCTCCAGTAGACCCACAGGAATAAAATCGGGATCACCGCCAGCACGCCGTAAATCAGCTGATAGGAGGGGAACATGGTGACGTACAGCGCGAATCCCTTCTTGCCCAGCTCGAACAGCAATCCGGCCACCACCGCGCCAATCAGCGCGTCTTTGGGCGGCACTCGCACCGTCGGCACGATGCAATACAGCAGCCAGAAGGAAATGCACGACAAAATCAGCGGGAAGATGCGCAGCACCTGATCCACCAAACCGTTGACGCCGGTCTGTGCCAGCCAGTTGAGCGACAGCAGGTAGGAGCTGATGGCCATGCTGGCACCCACCAGCAGCGGCCCCAGCGTCAGCACCATCCAGTACACGGCGAAGGAGAAGACGATCGGCCGCTTGTTCTTGCTGCGCCAGATGGTGTTCAGCACGCTGTCCACCGAGGAGATCAGCAGCAGCGCGGTGACGATCAGCCCGCAGGTGCCGACGGCGGTCATCTTGTTGGAGTTGGCGACGAACTGTTCCAGGTAGTTCTGTATGACGTTGCCGGCGGCCGGCACGAAATTGGAAAAGATGAAGCTCTTCAGCTGTTCGCTGATGTCGGAAAACATCGGGAAAGCGGCGAACAGCGCGAACACCACGGTGACCAGCGGCACCAGCGACAGCAGGGAAACATAGGCGAGATGGCCCGCCAACATCGTCAGGCCATCGTGATCGATACGCTGGTACAGCAACCGTCCGAAGGTGACGCCGGGCTTAATCGCAGAGGGCAGCTTCTTGCGGCGGAAAAACGACATGGTCACTCCTTGATGTCAGTTGATACGCCTTAAGCTTAACGCGCCCTGCGCTCATTGGGCAAAATAGGCCGGCACCACGTCGCGATCGGTGACGTGCACCGTCTTGATCCCCAGCGCCTGCGCGGCGAGGACGTTCGCCGGGTGATCGTCGAAGAACACCGCGTCGGCGGCGGCGGTGTTTTCCGCAGCCAGCACATGTTGATAGATATCGGCCTCCGGCTTGCGCATGCCGAGATCTTGCGACAGATAAAGATGATCGGCGGCGGCGGCCACTTCAGGATAGTGCTGCGGCCAGTAGTTGCAGTGCAGACGGTTGGTGTTCGACAGCACCACCACCCGGTGACCCTCGTTGCGCAGGCGCTGCATGATGTCGATTACTTCCGGGCGCAGCGCGACAAATACCGCCTGCCAGCCGGTGGCGAATTGCTCGAAGCTGAGCGCGATGCCCATTTCATCGCACAGCTTGCCGGCGAAGTCTTCGTCGCTGATTTCACCGCGTTCATGTTGCTGGAATACCTCACCCATGGTGAAACGATCGGATAGCACCGCCAACGGCGTGCCGCTCAAATTGCTCCACACGCCCAGCACACGCTTGAAATCGATATCGACGATCACATTACCTAAATCAAAGATATACAGCATAGTCCTCTCCTGATGGGCCGGTGAGATTTCACTGTAGCGGGAAAAGGAACAGCTGAACAGGGAGCGAACGGAAAAGCGCATAGCGCGCCGCACAAACGAGGAACAACAGAGGAAAAAACTCAGGGCGCGAGAACCGCGCCCTAAGCATGAGACACTCAATCAGCGATTAAGCGTCTTTAGGACCGCGGCTGGCACGCTTACGATCGTTTTCCGTCAGGTGACGCTTACGGATACGGATCGAGGTTGGCGTCACTTCTACCAGTTCGTCGTCATCGATAAACTCCAGAGCTTGCTCCAGGGTCATTTTGATGGCCGGAACCAGGGTAGTCGCTTCGTCAGTACCGGAAGCACGCATGTTGGTCAGCTTCTTACCGGTCAGGCAGTTTACGGTCAGGTCGTTAGAGCGTGAGTGAATACCGATGATCTGGCCTTCATACACTTCTGCACCGTGGCCCAGGAACAGCTTGCCGCGATCCTGCAGGCCGAACAGCGCGAACGCTACCGCTTTGCCCTGGCCGTTGGAGATCAGCACGCCGTTCTGACGCTGGCCCACTTCGCCCGGACGCACGTCGTCGTAGTGGCTGAAGGTGGAGTACAGCAGGCCGGTACCCGAAGTCATGGTCATGAATTCGTTACGGAAGCCGATCAGACCGCGGCTTGGGATCACGTAGTCGAGACGCACGCGGCCCTTACCGTCCGGATCCATGTTTTTCAGGTCGGCTTTACGCTCACCCATCGCCTGCATCACGGAACCCTGATGCTGCTCTTCGATATCCAGCGTTACGTTCTCGAATGGCTCCTGCTTGCGGCCATCGATTTCACGGAAGATAACTTTCGGACGGGAAACCGCCAGCTCGAAACCTTCGCGACGCATGTTTTCGATCAGCACCGACAGGTGCAGTTCGCCACGGCCGGATACGCGGAAGGCGTCCGCATCGTCGGTTTCTTCAACGCGCAGCGCTACGTTGTGTACCAGCTCTTTATTCAGACGGTCAAGGATCTGACGCGACGTTACGTACTTACCTTCTTTACCGCAGAACGGCGAGGTGTTGACGTTGAAGAACATGGTTACGGTCGGCTCGTCGACGGACAGCGCCGGCAGCGCTTCTACGGCATTGGTGTCGCAGATGGTGTCGGAGATGTTCAGCTCGCCCAGGCCGGTGATGGCGATGATGTCGCCCGCTTCCGCCAGGGTGCTGTCGATACGCTCCAGACCCAGGTGGCCCAGCACTTTGCCCACTTTACCGTTGCGAGTTTTACCTTCGCTGTCGATGATGGTGACCTGCTGGTTCGGCTTCACTTTACCGCGCTTGATGCGGCCAATGCCGATAACGCCCAGGTAGTTGTTGTAGTCCAACTGGGAGATCTGCATCTGGAATGGCGCTTCCAGCTCAACCTGCGGCGCAGACACGTGGTCGACGATCGCCTGATACAGCGGGGTCATGTCTTCCGCCATGTCGGTGTGGTCGACGCCGGCGATGCCGTTCAGCGCAGAAGCGTAGATGATCGGGAAGTCGAGCTGCTCGTCGGTCGCGTCGAGGTTCACGAACAGGTCGAACACCTGATCCACAACCCAGTCAGGGCGCGCGCCAGGACGGTCAACCTTGTTGATGACCACGATCGGCTTCAGACCGTTGGCGAAGGCCTTCTTGGTCACGAAGCGGGTTTGCGGCATAGGGCCATCCATTGCATCCACAACCAGCAGCACCGAGTCAACCATCGACATCACGCGCTCTACCTCGCCGCCGAAGTCGGCGTGTCCTGGGGTATCCACGATGTTGATACGGTAACCGTTCCAATTAATGGCGGTGTTTTTTGCGAGGATGGTAATCCCACGCTCTTTCTCCAAATCGTTGGAGTCCATTACGCGTTCGGTCGCTTCCGCACGCTCTCCGAAAGTACCGGATTGTTGCAGCAGCTTATCAACCAGGGTGGTTTTACCATGGTCAACGTGGGCAATAATGGCGATGTTACGCAAATTTTCGATCACAGCTTTGCCTCGGGCATTAGAAATAGCGCGCTATTGTACACGTATTAAGCGAGGGACTAAACAAGATCACAACCATCTCTTATAAACAACCGCGTACCGGTCAGTTTGTGATCCCTTTCACGGTGCAAAAAGCCGCAATCGTTGCACTTTTGCACCATTTCGGTGCCCGCGCCCACCCTTATTGCACCATAACAGTGCAATTTATCGTTGATGGTGCATACTGTGGCTGGGTAAAACCCGCGCAGAGAGGCGATAAAAGCCTTTTCTAAAAGTTGGCACGCTTTTCGCTTTAGTCTTTTCAAGGCGAAAAAAAGCCAGTTCCACAGATTCGTTCCACGACGACGACAATGATAAACCGGGAGAGTTAAGTATGTCCGCTGAACACGTTTTGACGATGCTGAATGAGCATGAAGTGAAATTCGTAGACCTGCGTTTCACTGACACCAAGGGTAAGGAACAGCACGTGACTATCCCGGCTCACCAGGTAAACGCCGACTTCTTCGAAGAAGGTAAAATGTTTGACGGCTCCTCTATCGGTGGTTGGAAGGGCATCAACGAATCTGACATGGTGCTGATGCCGGACGCCAGCACGGCGGTTCTGGATCCGTTCTTCGAAGAACCTACGCTGATCATTCGCTGCGACATTCTCGAGCCGGGCACCATGCAAGGCTACGATCGCGACCCGCGCTCCATCTCCAAACGCGCCGAAGACTTCCTGCGCTCCTCCGGCATCGCGGATACCGTGCTGTTCGGGCCAGAGCCTGAGTTCTTCCTGTTCGACGACATCCGCTTCGGCAGCAGCATCCGCGGTTCCCACGTGGCCATCGACGACATCGAAGGCGCCTGGAACTCCGGTACAAAATACGACGGCGGCAACAAAGGCCACCGTCCGGCGGTGAAAGGCGGTTACTTCCCGGTTCCACCGGTCGACTCTTCGCAGGATCTGCGTTCCACCATGTGTCTGACCATGGAAGAGATGGGCCTGGTGGTTGAAGCGCACCACCACGAAGTGGCAACCGCCGGTCAGAACGAAGTGGCAACCCGCTTCAACACCATGACCAAGAAAGCCGACGAAATTCAGATCTACAAATACGTGGTGCACAACGTGGCGCACGCCTTCGGCAAAACCGCGACCTTCATGCCGAAGCCTATGTTCGGCGACAACGGTTCCGGCATGCACTGCCACATGTCGCTGTCCAAGAACGGCACCAACCTGTTCGCCGGCGACAAATACGGCGGCCTGTCTGAAACCGCGCTGTTCTACATCGGCGGCATCATCAAGCACGCCAAAGCGATCAACGCCCTGGCCAACCCGACCACCAACTCGTACAAGCGTCTGGTGCCAGGCTACGAAGCGCCGGTGATGCTGGCTTACTCCGCCCGTAACCGCTCCGCGTCCATCCGTATCCCGGTGGTCTCCAGCCCGAAAGCGCGCCGCATCGAAGCCCGCTTCCCGGATCCGGCGGCTAACCCATACCTGTGCTTCGCCGCGCTGCTGATGGCCGGCCTGGACGGCATCATCAACAAGATCCACCCTGGCGACGCCATGGACAAAAACCTGTACGACCTGCCGCCGGAAGAAGAAGCCGAGATCCCAAAAGTGGCCGGCTCGCTGGACGAAGCAATGGCCGCACTGAACGAAGACCGCGAGTTCCTGACCCGCGGCGGCGTGTTCACCGACGATGCGATCGATGCCTACATCGAACTGCGCAAAGAAGAGATGGACCGCGTTCGCATGACGCCACACCCGGTTGAGTTCGAACTGTACTACAGCGTCTAAGCCCTACCCGCGCCGTCTGCACAGGCGGGCGGCGCCCACATTTTTGTTATCGCTTTTTTGTTGCCGTGGAAACTTTCAGCCCATCTTCGGATGGGTTTTTTTCTCCACCGTATTTTCTGCAAAACTATTCCATACCGCGCCGATCCCGGATGGAGTAGGATAGATGCACTAAAAAGGTGCAGGAGTCTGCTGTATGGCAACTGGCAAGCTGCCCGATGCTGGGCAGATCCTCAATTCACTCATCAACAGCATCCTGCTGTTGGATGACTCACTGGCGGTTCACTACGCCAACCCGGCGGCACAGCAGCTGCTGGCACAAAGCTCCCGCAAGCTGTTCGGCACGCCGCTGCCCGATTTGCTCGGTTATTTTTCGCTGAACGTCTCTTTGATGCGCGAAAGCCTGCGCGCCGGTCAGGGCTTCACCGACAACGAAGTGACCCTGGTGGTCGACGGCCGCGCGCATATCCTTTCCCTGACCGCTCAGGCGCTGCCGGAAGGCTATATCCTGGTCGAGCTGGCGCCGATGGACAATCAGCGCCGCCTGAGCCAGGAACAGCTGCAGCATGCTCAACAGGTGGCGGCTCGCGATCTGGTGCGCGGTTTGGCGCACGAGATTAAGAATCCGCTGGGCGGCCTGCGCGGCGCGGCGCAGCTGCTGGCCAAGGCGCTGCCCGATCCGGCGCTGACCGAATACACCAAGGTGATCATTGAGCAGGCCGATCGGCTGCGCAATCTGGTGGATCGCCTGCTCGGCCCACAGCGGCCCGGCCAGCACATTACCCAGAGCATTCATCAGGTCGCGGAGCGCGTCTGCCAGCTGGTGTCGCTGGAAATGCCGGATAACGTCACGCTGGTGCGCGACTACGATCCGAGCCTGCCGGAAATGGCCCACGACCCGGATCAGATTGAACAGGTGCTGCTGAACATCACCCGCAACGCGCTGCAGGCGCTGGGCGAAGCGGGCGGCACCATCACGCTGCGCACCCGCACCGCGTTTCAGATTACGTTGCACGGCACCCGCTACCGCCTGGCGGCGCGCATCGACGTCGAAGACGACGGCCCCGGCGTACCGGCGCAGCTGCAGGACACGCTGTTCTACCCGATGGTCAGCGGCCGTGAAGGCGGTACCGGCCTGGGATTATCCATCGCCCGCAATCTTATCGATCAGCATTGCGGAAAAATTGAATTCAACAGTTGGCCAGGTCATACCGAATTCTCGGTCTACCTGCCCATTCGTCAGTGAGGTTTGCTATGCAACGAGGGATAGTCTGGATCGTCGATGACGATAGCTCCATCCGCTGGGTGCTTGAGCGTGCGCTCACCGGCGCGGGCCTGAGCTGCGCCACCTTCGAAGGCGGCAATGACGTGCTGGAAGCCTTGGCCACGCAAACCCCCGACGTGCTGCTGTCCGATATCCGCATGCCGGGTATAGACGGCCTGGCGCTGCTCAAGCAGATCAAACAGCGCCATCCGATGCTGCCGGTGATCATCATGACCGCGCATTCGGATTTGGACGCCGCCGTCAGCGCCTATCAGCAAGGGGCCTTCGACTACCTGCCGAAGCCGTTCGACATCGACGAAGCGGTGGCGCTGGTCGAACGCGCCATCAGCCATTATCAGGAGCAGCAGCAGCCGGTGCGCAGCCAGCCGGCCAGCGATCCGGCGGCGGACATCATCGGCGAAGCGCCGGCGATGCAGGACGTGTTTCGCATCATCGGCCGGCTGTCGCGTTCGTCGATCAGCGTGTTGATCAACGGCGAATCCGGCACCGGCAAGGAACTGGTGGCGCATGCGCTGCACCGCCACAGCCCGCGCGCCAAGTCGCCGTTCATCGCCCTGAACATGGCCGCCATCCCCAAGGATCTGATCGAGTCGGAGCTGTTCGGCCACGAGAAAGGCGCCTTCACCGGCGCGAACCAAATCCGTCAGGGCCGCTTTGAACAGGCCGACGGCGGCACGCTGTTCCTCGACGAGATCGGCGATATGCCGCTCGACGTGCAAACGCGCCTGCTGCGGGTGCTGGCGGACGGCCAGTTCTACCGGGTCGGCGGCTATGCGCCGGTGAAAGTCGACGTGCGCATCATCGCCGCCACGCACCAGAACCTGGAGCTGCGGGTGCAGGAAGGCAAGTTCCGCGAGGATCTGTTCCACCGCCTGAACGTGATCCGCGTACACCTGCCGCCGCTGCGCGAGCGCCGTGAAGACATCCCGCGGCTGGCGCGCCACTTCCTGCAGATCGCCGCCAAAGAGTTAGGCGTCGAAGCCAAGAACCTGCACCCGGAAACCGAAACCGCGCTGACCCGCCTGCCCTGGCCGGGCAACGTGCGCCAGCTGGAGAACACCTGCCGCTGGCTGACGGTGATGGCCGCCGGGCAGGAAGTGCTGATCCAGGATCTGCCGGGTGAGCTGTTCGAAACCGCCGCGCCGGAAAGCCCCAGCCACAGTCTGCCGGACAGCTGGGCCACGCTGCTGGCGCAGTGGGCCGATCGCGCGCTGCGTTCCGGTCATCAAAACCTGCTGTCGGAAGCGCAGCCGGAAATGGAGCGCACGCTGCTCACCACCGCCCTGCGCCACACCCAAGGGCACAAACAGGAAGCCGCGCGCCTGCTGGGCTGGGGGCGCAATACCCTGACCCGCAAGCTTAAAGAGCTGGGCATGGAATAGGAGCAGGATGGATGATGAAAAACGCAGTCCGGCGCACAAAAAAACGCCAATCGCAGGCTTTACAGCCGGTGCGGGCGCAGTATGATCGTGTCGCACACTCTGGAGGTTGACGATGCTGGACTCTTTCATCGTATTCATTTCTCAGGGCGCGGAGCTGGGCTCCGCTGCCAGTCACACCCCGCAGGCGGCGGTTGCCGCGGTGTTGTGCGCCGCGCTGATTAACTTCTTCAGTTAAAAAAACAGCCGCATCAGCGGCTGTTTTTTCATCCTCAAATCACCCGTGAGAATTGCTGGCTGCGCGCCTGTTGCCGCAGATAGCGGTCAAAACACATGCAGATATTGCGGATCAACAAGCGCCCGCGCGGCGTGACGCGGATGCCCTGCTCGTCCCGCTCCACCAGCCCATCGCGTTCAAACGGCGCCAGCAGCTGCAAGTCTTCGGCGAAGTAAGCGGTAAAGTCGATGCCGTATTGCCGTTCGAGCGGCTGATACGCCAACCGGAAATTGCAGATCAGGGTTTTGATCAGATCGCGCCGCAGGCAATCGTCGTCCGTCAACGCCAGCCCGCGCCACAGTGCATTACCCTGCGCCTGTACGCTGTCATAGTAATGCTTCAGCTCTTTCTGGTTCTGCGCATAGCTGTCGCCTAGCATGCTGATGGCCGACACGCCCAGCCCCAGCAGATCGCTGTCGCCCTGGGTGGTGTAGCCCTGGAAATTGCGGTGCAGCTTGCCTTCGCGTTGGGCGATTGCCAGCTCGTCGTCCGGGCGCGCAAAGTGATCCATGCCGATGAACTGATAGCCGGTGCCGGTCAAGAAAGCGATGCTCTGCTGCAGGATATCCAGCTTCTGCTGCGCGCCCGGCAGATCGGCGTCTTTGATTTTGCGCTGGGCAGCGAACAAGTTCGGCATATGCGCGTAGTTGAACACGCTGAGGCGATCGGGATTCAGCTCAGCCACCCGCTGCAGCGTGAAAGCGAAGCTTTCCGGCGTCTGTTTCGGCAGGCCGTAGATCAGATCGATATTGGTCGAGCGGAAGCCCAGCGCTTTAGCCCGCTCTATCAGGGCGAAGATAAAGGCCTCATCCTGCTCGCGGTTGACCAGCTGCTGCACCTGCTTGTCGAAATCCTGCACCCCCATGCTCAGACGGTTAAAGCCTTCTGCGCGTAAATGATCGAGCACATCCAGCTCTATCTCGCGCGGATCGACCTCGATCGACATCTCCGCATCGGGCAGGAAATCAAAGTGTTCGCGCAGCAACGCCACCAGCCGGCTGATTTGCGCTTTATCCAGGTAGGTCGGCGTACCGCCGCCCCAGTGCATCTGGCCGACCTTACGGCCGGCGAACAGCGGCGCACGGCAGGCGATCTCTTGCGCCAAAACGTTCAGGTATTCGTCGGCCTTGTGCGTCTGGCGCGTCACCAGCTTGTTGCAGCCGCAGAAGTAGCACAGCTTATGGCAGAAAGGGATATGCACGTACAGCGACAGCGGCCGCTCAGGGTAGCGCGCAGCGGCGCGTTGAAACGCCGCTTCGTCGTAGCGCTGGTTAAACTCCAGCGCCGTGGGGTATGAGGTATAACGCGGCCCTGAGTAGTTATATTTTTGGATCAGGGCCAAATCCCAGACAATCGTCTGCTCTGACATGCTCACTCCTTCCGATATCTTTTTCTACCGGGCCGGGAGAGGGGCGGTTGTCTGCGCTGTCTGGCCACGGAAGCGCTGCGAAAACGCGCTTTGCGCTTAGACAGCCGCCATAGTTTACCGAATAACCACAGCAGATAACACATCAAGAGTAGGGCTATTGTCGGGATTAGCCACATAGCGCGTTAAAAGGCGTCTTTCGGATTGCCGCCTTTCAGCAGCTTCAGAATATCTTCCTGCTTCTCTTCTTCTTCGTCGTCGTCTTCGCCCAGTTCGATGCCCAGCACGTCCATCAGCACATCGATGCGATCCAGCGTCTTGTCGACATACGCTTGCTCTTCCGCGTTCAGCGTTTCGCCGTCGTCGATGCGATCCAGCAGCGCGTTCAGGCGCTCGTCATTTTCCAGCTTCGCCAGCTCTTCTTCCGGCGACAGGCGCGGTTTCGCTTCGGCCTTTGGTTTCGGCTGCGGTTTGGCCTTCACTTTGGTCTCGTCGACCACCAGCGCAACCGGCACTTTACTGCCGATACGCGGATCTTTGGCTGCCGCCGCCGATTTATTTTTCTGGCTGCCGGACTCGACCTGGGTGCGCGAACCGGAAGCGAGGCCACGGCGCTTTTTCAGGCGTTTGCGCTCGCGCGCTTCCTGATCGAGCTCCATACGGCTTTTCTTTTTCGTTTTTGACTTCGCCGCGCTGCCGCGAGGTGCTTTTGATGGCTGGTTCATAGCGTGTGCTCTTAGGTATGTAGATTCAGTATAGAATTGCGGCGGAATCTAGCAGAAAGCGGACAAAGAAAAAAGGCGGCAGGTTAAACCTGCCGCCTATTTCGCACCTTCTCGCGAAGGGTATTCCTGTTACGCGCTCCTTGCGTACATGCAACATCCCGGTTTTTCCCTCTGCTATAACCGCATTCCCTGCCACTACGTCCTTCATCCTGAAAGAAAAATCGTCCATGGCGCAATCCATTCGCATCCGCTCTTCCCGAGCGCGCTTCCTGCGGGCATCCAAATTGCCGATACTTCACCATCCGATGTGCCTGCCGCCTATTCCGGTGCGAAAGGGTCACTTCCTTTTGCGTTCATCCTGGCACTCATTGCACGCCCTGTGCGTTCCCTGAGATTTGTCATCCTTCCCGGATGTTCCCTAATCCTGCGCAACCCTGCGTTAACGACTACTTTACGTTATTGTTGCGAAGGCTCAAGGCACCTGACACCGTTTTGGATGACATTTCCCTACAACGAAAAAACAACATGTTGTTTTTAAAATAAAAACATAAATATCACTTTCGAATAAAGCGACATTACCCGCGATTCGAATGGCAAATGTCTCACAACCTACGCGCGGCATAACTGTCGTTTTATCGCGTCCCACCGCTTAAAAACCGAGAAACACGCCATTTTTACCGCTGATGCAGTTATAATCGCCAACCAGTTAGCCATCCTCACGGAGACGAAAAATTTTGACCAGCAAGAACTACAACTATCATGTGACCCATTTCGTCACCAGCGCACCCGATATTCGCCATCTGCCGGGGGATGCAGGAATTGAAGTCGCCTTTGCCGGCCGTTCCAACGCCGGGAAATCCAGTGCGCTGAACACCCTGACCAACCAAAAAAGCCTGGCGCGCACCAGTAAGACACCGGGGCGCACCCAGCTGATCAACCTGTTCGAAGTGGAAGACGGCATCCGCCTGGTCGACCTGCCGGGTTACGGCTACGCCGAAGTGCCGGAAGAGATGAAGCGCAAATGGCAGCGCGCGCTGGGCGAATACCTGCAGATGCGCAACAGCCTGAAAGGACTGGTGGTGCTGATGGATATCCGCCATCCGCTGAAAGATCTCGACCAGCAGATGATCCAGTGGGCGGTCGACGTCGGCACCCCGGTGCTGGTGCTGCTGACCAAGGCCGACAAGCTGGCCTCCGGCGCACGCAAGGCGCAGCTCAATATGGTGCGTGAAGCGGTGCTGCCGTTTATGGGGGATATCCAGGTTGAAGCCTTCTCGTCGCTGAAGAAGATCGGCGTCGACAAGCTGCGCCAGAAGCTGGATACCTGGTTTAACGAGATCCCGCCGGAAGTGCTGCCGGAAGACGAAGCCGGCGAATAAGCCCAGGCTGAACGCCAGAGCCGATGCCTCACCGCATCGGCTTTTTTATGCCCGCAGTTCAGCCACAGGCGGGATTTTTTGTTATCTAATTACAGTTCTGAAATAAAGCCATCATAAAAACTTATCGCCAGGGCAGGCTGATCTCACCAAATCACGGCGTTGAGGGAGCGGAAGCGGGAACGAAAAGCGGTGCGAAGAGATAGGAAAAACGTATGGCTTGCTGCTGTTTTTACAATAAAAAACGCCCCAGTCAATACTGACTGGGGCGGCTAAATATTCAGCCAAATCCGATTACGTGAAGTAAAAGGTCTGAAAGATAGAACATCTTACCTCTGTACCCTACGCCTGTAACTCTACATTATTTTTTCACAGGGCAAAAGAATTTTTTGTAGTTTACTTACACAATTTGCGGCGCAAGAACGGCGAAGTTGGGGAAACTATCGCCGCATCTTGTAGCTTAATTACGAAAAATGCTTAGGTTCTCGCCAGTTAGCACATCCGGCGATAAACCGGCGATCAGTGCGCCTCATCCCAGTTCATGCCGACGCCCACGTCGACCTTCAACGGCACCGCCAGCGTCATGCTGCCCTCCATCAATTGGCGGATAAGTTGGCTGGCTTCTTCGATCACCGACTCGTGCACCTCAAACACCAATTCATCGTGCACCTGCATGATCGCGCGCACCAGCGGCTTCTCCTGCCCTTGCAGCCAGGCGTCGACCTCGATCATCGCACGTTTGATAATGTCGGCCGCCGTGCCCTGCATCGGGGCGTTGATGGCGGCACGCTCGGCCGCCTTGCGGCGCATGGCGTTGCTGGAGCGGACGTCCGGCAGATACAGGCGGCGCCCATCCAGCGTGCTGACATAGCCCTGTTCGGAAGCCTGCTGGCGGGTGCGCTCCATGTAGTCCAGCACGCCCGGGTAACGCTCGAAGTACAGATCCATATAGCGCTGGGCTTCCCCACGCGGGATCCCCAGCTGACGCGCCAGGCCGAAGGCGCTCATGCCGTAAATCAGACCGAAGTTAATCGCCTTGGCGCTGCGGCGCTGTTCGCCGGTCACTTTATCCAACGGCACGCCGAAGACTTCCGACGCCGTGGCGCGGTGAATGTCTTTCCCTTCGGCGAAGGCCTTCAGCAGCCCTTCATCCTGTGACAGATGCGCCATGATGCGCAGCTCGATCTGCGAGTAGTCGGCCGCGACGATGCGGTAACCTTCCGGCGCGATAAAGGCCTGGCGAATGCGTCGCCCTTCGTCGTTGCGCACCGGGATGTTCTGCAGGTTCGGATCGCTCGAGGAGAGACGCCCGGTCGCGGTCACCGCCTGATGATACGAAGTATGCACCCGGCCGCTGACCGGATTGATCATCAGCGGCAGCTTGTCGGTATAGGTGGTCTTCAGCTTCGCCAGGCCGCGGTATTCCAGGATCACCTTCGGCAGCGGGTAGTCCAGCGCCAGCTCGGCCAGCACTTCTTCGTTAGTGGAGGGCGCCCCGCCCGGGGTTTTCTTCAGCACCGGCAGCTTTTGTTTTTCGTACAAGATAGCCTGCAGCTGCTTGGTCGACGCCAGGTTGAACGGCTCTTCCGCCAGCTCATGGGCCTGCGCCTCCAGTTCCGCCAGACGCTTGGCCAGCTCCTGGGAGTGGGCCGACAAAATGGCCGGATCGATCAGCACCCCGGTGCGTTCAATATGCGAGAGCACCGGCAGCAGCGGCATTTCAATCTCGTTGAACACCGTCAGCAGTTCTGCGCTCTGCTTCAGCTGCGGCCACATCGCCAGGTGCAGCTGCAGCGTGACATCCGCGTCTTCGGCAGCGTAAGGCGCCGCCTGCTCCAGGGCGATCTGGTTGAACGTCAGCTGGTTCTTGCCCTTGCCGGCGATTTCTTCGAAGGTGATGGTTTTGTGGCCCAGATAACGATCGGCCAGGCTGTCCATATCATGACGGCCGCCGACGCTGTCCAGCACATAGGACTCCAGCATGGTGTCGTAGGCGATACCGCGCATCTCAATGCCGTAGCGCGCCAGCAGGCTCATATCGAACTTCAGGTTTTGCCCGACCTTCAGCGCTTTATCGTCCTCCAGCAGCGGCTTGAGCGCTTCCAGCACGTAGGCGCGATCCAGCTGTGGCGGGGCATCCAGATAATCGTGCGCCACCGGCAAATAAGCCGCTTCGCCCGGTGCAATCGCGAAGGACAGACCGATCAGGTTGGCGGTCAGGGTATCCAGGCCGTCGGTTTCGGTATCGAAGGCAAACACGTCGGCCTTTTTCAGCCGCGCCAGCCAGTCGGTAAAGGTCGCTTCATCCAGGATAGTGATATACCCTTCCTGGGACAGCTTGGCCTCCGCCAGCGCCTTCGGCGCTTCCGCCGCGGCGGCCGGTTTGGCAGCGCCGGCAGCTTTCGCACCCGCGCCTTTCTTGTTTTCCAGCCATACGCCGGCTTCCACGTCCGCCAGCCAGCGTTTGAACTCGTACTGTTTGAACAGCTGTTGCAGCGTATCGACATCCGGCTCGGACACCGTCAGCTCAGCGCAGGTCAGATCCAACTCGACGTCGGTTTTGATCGTCGCCAGCTTATAGGAGAGATACGCGACCTCTTTATTCTGCTCCAGCTTGGCCGCCATGGTTTTGGCACCGCGGAAGCTCAGCGTGGCGATGCTCTCCAGATTGCCGTACAAGGCATCCAGCCCACCGATGCCCTGCAGCAACGCCTGGGCGGTTTTCTCGCCCACGCCCGGCACGCCGGGAATGTTGTCCGATGAATCGCCCATCAACGCCAGGAAGTCGATGATCAGCTCCGGTGGAATACCGTACTTGTCGCACACTTCCTGCGGGCCGAGGATCGTGTTGTTCATGGTGTTGATCAGGGTGACGTTCGGTGTCACCAGCTGCGCCATGTCTTTGTCGCCGGTGCTGATCAGCACCGCGTGGCCGGCCTTTTCGGCCTCCAGCGCCAGCGTACCGATAACGTCGTCCGCCTCAACGCCGGGCGTCACCAGCAGCGGCAGGCCCATCGCCTTGACCATGCTGTGCAACGGCTCGATCTGCGCTCGCAGATCGTCCGGCATCGGCGGCCGGTGCGACTTGTATTCGGCGAACAGCTCATCGCGGAAAGTCTTCCCTTTGGCATCAAACACCACGGCAACGTGGCTCGGTTGATACTGCAGCAACAGGCTGCGCAGCATATTCAGCACGCCGTACATCGCGCCGGTCGGCTCGCCCGCCGAGTTGGTCAGCGGCGGGAAGGCGTGATAAGCGCGGTAGAGGTAGGAGGAACCGTCAACCAGGATTAGTGGGTTTTCTGCAATCTGGGCCATAGCGTTTCTTTATCGTGATCGGACATAGGGGTAAGCATGCCATAGCTGGCCGCCGGAGACGAACCTTAGCGTGCATTACGGACGAAAATGATGTGATAGTGCGTGAGGATCCGCAAGATCTTACCTGTGGATAACTTTGTGCATAGAAAAGAGACCGAATTATAACGCTCCGATTATCGTTATAACGGCGAATAAAATTCCTATTTAAATCACCGCGTTAAAAGAACGAATTCCGGCGACGCTTTATTACTGGCTTTTATTGGATTTGTGGATATAACTTTCGCCGGATTTTAATCGCACTATTAATCAAATTCGGCGCCTCAATTACCCTAGCACAAGCTGGGAAAGTTGCACGAAAACTCAGCAAATGGTTATCCGATGAGACGAAAAACAGTCATTTTTAGCGGCGCTTTACCCCGGCGATTTCTGTTAAAATATGTTTTTGTTCATGCGCTTCGGCATGCAACGATGTTCTCAACAACCGTCAGCCCATAACCATGCCAAGATTGTTAACGCCTGTTATCTTTATCATTTCCGTCATACTCACGATTCTGGTGACGGTGTTGTGCTCCATCCCCATCACGCTGGCCGGCATCGTGAAACTCCTGGTGCCCATTCCCGCCGTTTGGCGATATATCTCGGCTTTTGCCGATTTCATGATGTGGTGCTGGTGTCAGGGGCTGGCGCTGTTATTGCGCATTAACGGGCAATTACGTTGGGATATTGAAGGGCTGGAGGGGCTGGATCGAAAAAACTGGTATCTGCTGATCAGCAACCACGAAAGTTGGTCGGACATTGTCGTATTGTGCGTGCTGTTCAGAAATCATATTCCAATGAATAAGTACTTCCTCAAGCAACAGTTAGCCTGGGTGCCTTTTGTCGGTCTGGCCTGTTGGGCGCTGGACATGCCATTCATGAAGCGTTACTCCCGCGCCTATTTACTCAAGCATCCGGAGAAACGCGGCAAGGATATCGAAACGACGCGCCGTTCCTGCGAAAAATTCCGTCAGCGTCCAACCACCATCGTCAATTTCGTCGAGGGTTCGCGCTTCACGGAAGCCAAGAAAATTAAAAGCAATTCGCCGTATCGCAATTTGCTGGCGCCCAAAGCCGCCGGCATTGCGTTTACGCTCAGCGCACTGGGCAATCAGTTCGACAAAGTGTTGAACGTTACCCTGCTCTATCCGGAAAATAACCAACGGCCCTTTATGGATATGCTGTGTGGGCGGCTGACGCGTATCGTGGTAAGAATAGAAACGCTGCCGATCGATGAAACCCTGCACGGGGACTACTTCAACGACAAACAGTTCAAGCGGCGCTTCCAGCTGTGGCTGAATACGCTGTGGCAGGAAAAAGATCGGTTGCTGGATAAATTGAAGCGGCAATACGGGTAAAAAAAACGCCGGCAATGCCGGCGTTTTTCATGCTGAATCAGGCTTATTTCTGCTGGCTAAGGAATTTAACCACGTCGGCGAACTGCTTCACGTACGCGTCCATCGAGCTGGTGTCCAGGCCATCGTTTTTAACCATGTATTTGCCGTTCACGAATACCGCCGGCACACCGCGCAGCTGCAGATCTTCCGCGGCTTTCTCCTGTTGAACCACCAGAGATTTCACCACGAAGCTGTTCCAGGCCGCGTCATAATCAGCGGCGGTCACGCCCGCTTTCACGAAGACGTTACGGATATCGTCCGGCGTTTGCACGGTCTGGGTTTTCTGTACCGCTTCAAACATCAGCGGGCTTACTTTGTCTTCCACGCCCAGCGCCATCGCAACCGCCCATGCCTGAGTCAGCTGTTTGCCCAACGGCCCCAGGAACTCCACGTGGTACTTGGTCATTTTGGTGCCGGCAGGCAAGGCCTTCTTCACGTTTTCAGACACGTGATAGACCTGCTCGAACTGGTAGCAGTGCGGGCAGTAGAAGGAGAAGAACTCCAGCACCTGCGGCTCGCCGGTCACCGGCTTGTCCAGGGTCACGTACTGAGCGCCATCGCTAAACTGTGCCGCCGAGGCGCTGAATGCCATCACCATGCCAACGAGCGCCAACCATATTTTTTTCATAAGACTAAACTCTCCATTGTGTTAAAGCTTCAATACATTGGCGTCAGCTGCAGAGGAGGCTCCTGCAACAGCTTAACCTGTTCGGTGAAGGCCGCAGTCTGAGACAACCAGAAATCAGACTCCACCATCCACGGAAAACTCTTAGGAAAGGCCGGATCCTGCCAACGGCGGGCGACCCAGGCCAGGTAATACACCATGCGCATCGCCCGCAGCGGCTCGATCAACGCCAACTCACGCTGATCGAACTCGGCAAATTCACCGTACGCCTCCAGCAAGACGTCCAACTGCATCAGTTGATCGCGGCGTTCGCCGTGCAGCAGCATCCACAAGTCCTGCACCGCAGGGCCATTACGTGCGTCATCAAGATCGACGAACAGCGGGCCGTCGCGCCACAGAATATTGCCCGGATGGCAATCACCGTGCAAACGGCGCGGCTGCCAGTTCAGATGCCAGTGCGGCTTAATCGCCGCGATCAGGTTATCCGTCGCCTGCAGGAACCCCTCACGCTGCGCTGCCGGCAACAGCTCGCAACCGGCCAACACCTGACGCGGGGCGGTGAGATACTCTTCAACCCCCATCGTCGGCCGCTCGGCGAACAAACGCTCACCACCGACCTGATGGATACGCCCCAAGAAACGACCCACCCATTCCAACTGATCCAGGTTGTCTATCTCGTACTGCCGCCCGCCCACGCTGGGGAACAGGGTAAAGAAGAACCCAGCGTGCGTATGCAGCGTAGCGCCTTGCAACGCCAACGGCGCTACCGCCGGGATCTCCGCCTTCGCCAGATCCAGAGCGAACTGGTGCTCCTCACCGATCTGCGCAGCGCTCCAGCGCTCCGGGCGGTAAAACTTCACCACGTAGCGCCGGCGATCTTCGTCCATAAACTGATAGACGCGGTTCTCGTAGCTGTTCAGCGCCGTCAGACCGGAGTCGACGCGCAGGCCAACCCCTTCTAGCGCGTCCATAATCAAGTCGGGCGACAGAGTGTCGAAATTAAAAGCAGAGTTATTCATAACGTTCGTTTGATCGCTGACAGCACGGTGCCGGGAATGAGAAATAGTAGCATTAATGGCGCGTTTCACGAGCTATGCTTTCTCGCACCGCACGAAGGTCAGTCCTTAATAACCCCGCGAGCGCGCAACAGCGCCGTTTTAAAATCTTCTTCGTAATCTTTCTTCAGGCCCGGGATCTGATCCGTGCCGGCGCTGCCGCGCATTTTCAGGTGGTAAATAAGAATATCATCGCTCAGCTCGGACAACTCGCCCTGGAAGCCCGCTTCCTTCGCCAGTTTTTGCAAAAACTGCATCAAATTGAGATCGGGATCTTCCTGCCAGGCCGGGTGCAACAGCTCGATCAACTCATTTACGCGATGCGTTTTCATCTCAATATCGTCCAATAGCATGAATAAACTCACAAAGTAACAGGCTTACCCACGCAGTGAAAGAACCGGCTTGTCAATAAAGGTAAATCCTGATGTCACGCCGGCTTTAGCGCTACAATCAGCGCATCGACAAGGCGGGATAAACGAGATGCATAAAGAAATCAGCGGCGTAATTTTGGCCGGCGGGCGAGCCACGCGCATGGGCGGTGAGGATAAAGGCCTGGTGTCGATTGGCGGTATCGCACTCTATCAGTATGTTCTGGCCCGGTTACGGCCGCAGGTGGCTTCCGTCGCCATCAGCGCCAACCGCAATCAGGCACGCTACCAGGCGAGCGGTTTGCCGGTGATTGGCGATCTGACGCCCGATTTCGCCGGGCCGTTGGCCGGGATGCTCGCCGGGCTCAAGCAATCTCCCAACGAGTGGGTGGCCTTCGTCCCTTGTGACGTCCCCGACTTTCCCGCCGACTTAGTCGCGCAGCTATGGCAGCAAAAAGGCGCAGCGCCAGCGGCCTTTGCCAGCGATGGTGAACGAGATCACCCTACGCTGGCGTTATTGCATACCCAAACAGCGCCGCAGCTGGCTGACTATCTGACGCGGGGTGAACGCAAGCTGATGCTGTTCTTGCATCAGATTAACGCACAACGCGTGGTGTTCAGCGGGCAACAAGCGGCATTTCATAATCTGAATACGCCGGAAGACTGCCGGAATTGGCAGCAAGCACGAGAGCTAAAGAAATGAATCGTTCATTGCCCCCCTTGCTGGCTATCGGTGCCTATAGCGGAACGGGAAAAACCACCCTGCTCAAACAGCTGATCCCGATGCTGAAACAGCGCCAGGTGAGGGTTGGGTTGATAAAGCATACGCATCATGACATGGATGTGGATACGCCGGGCAAAGACAGCTATGAGCTGCGCAAAGCGGGTGCCGACCAAACGCTGGTCGCCAGCGATCGCCGCTGGGCATTAATGACCGAAACGCCGGAACAACAACCTTTGGACCTGCGCTACCTGGCAGAACGTTTTGATGCCGATAAGGTCGATTTGATTCTGGTGGAAGGGTTCAAACATGAGCCGGTCAGCAAGATCCTGCTTTATCGGGCCGAGATCGGCAGACCGTTGGAAGGCATGCTGGATCAGTTTGTCGTGGCGGTAGCCAGCGATCGGCCGCTATCCATCGCGGCTAAGCAATTGGATCTCAATCAACCGGAAAGCATCGCCGATTTTATTGTCGAGTGGTTGAACGGCGCAGCGTAGCTGCGCTTTTTTGCATTTTACGCATAGCAAAAAGCCCTGAACTGATGTTCAGGGCTTTCGGCTTTGTTTGATGCCTGGCAG